>JARXRR010000052.1:0-25711 GCA_033792355.1 Chromatiaceae bacterium AAb-1 | reverse complement strand
CATTGAAAGAAAGACGTTACAGAAAGTTAATATAACAAAAAATCCCGAGAAAGGGACTTTGTATTTTCATACATTGAATTTTTTCAAATCATGAATCCTTAAGCCCCTAATTATCACTTATGAATGACACTGTGTCTGTTACACGGGTGATTACAGACTTAGGTATTAAGATGGAAGGTAGTTTAATTGAGTTTGGGTGCTCGGAAGGGATTAAGTTTCGTCTCCGAATACCCTTTAGAAGTATCGTCAACATGTCAGGATTCCTGTGTCCAAAGTACTGGAGAGCCTTCCCAATGGGCAAGTAATCATTTGGATCACTGTCTACGACCGTGCAATGTGAATAAATCTCCTGCAGATACTCTTCTACTTCATAAGCAGAAATTCTCCAATGCGAATATTAACCAAGGATTGGGGCTACCGCCGTTTTAAACTCATTAGCCCTTACAACTGGCATCTGTTTTTTGGTAACACCTAGTCGTTGATAAGCCTCTTTGAACGTCAGTTGCTCTTTTAGCCAGTGGATACGAGCTTCCAGAGTTGCTCGGTTCCAAAGTGCTTGCATTCCTAAATCCAAATCGAGTTAGTGTATATGATATTCATATTTCCAGATATGTTAATAAACCAGAGTTAGAAATGAACTCAACTGGGTGCGATGACAGTTAATGCAGAAAATATATATGATCGGTTCTGCAATTATCTTATCGAATAAGCTGAATATTTGAATACTTCATCTATATCGAAATGGAAAGATTGGGATGGTAGAGAATTTCCGTGGCGTGCAGTCGATGTAGAAAGAGCAATATTCTATCTTGCTATGGCTAAGGCTAGTAGGGGAACTGTAAAATAAGTGCGTCATTACAGAAAAATGACAGTATTTACTGCCGCTGATAAAGAGTGTTAGTTGTGACTCGTTATCCCTGTGCTATGCGTTAAATTCTTAAGAGGTAACAATGACAACAGGTCTTAAGGCATCAGAAAGAAATGATGCTAAGTTAATGCTTAAAATTTTAATTGGTTTACTTCCTTTCGTTGAAATGCTGTTTGGCTTTGGAGTCGGGCTGGTGATGAGCTGGTTTGAATACTCAACAGAAGCTGATTTTTATACAAAGCTCCTTTCTATGGCTTTACCCTCTACCGCCATAATAGTGCTTGTACAGTATTGTTTCTTTAAGAAAATAGATAAATGGCTCAGCTAAAACATAACAAACAAATTTTATCGCCAGCGAATGACACTAACTGCGGCGCCAACCGTATGCGTGATCGTCGCGCTAAATTTAGGCGTTAGGCAGTGAAATGAACTCAATCAGCGATCTCAATACTCTTATTGCCCATATGCAACCGGTACTCAATCCCGGTCGTTATGCATTTGTCACCTTGCCGCCTGGCCTGGTACTTGACCCATCCCGCATGATTGCTTCTGTCCGGGAGCCGGAAGGGATTTCCGTCGTACTGACTGAAGCAGATGCCTTAGAACTTGGGTTGACCATTGCATTCACAGCAGCTTGGATTACTCTGACAGTACACTCGGATCTCGCGGCTGTTGGACTGACCGCGGCTTTTTCCAAGGCTCTTGGGCAAGCTGATATCAGTTGCAATGTTGTTGCGGGCGTTCATCACGACCATGTGTTTGTTCCAATTGAGCAAGCACAACCAGCTATGGACGCACTGCATGCTTTGCAACAGGCTGCTTTCTAACAATTCATTCAAGCGTGAGGTCAGAGAACGATATGTGGAATTCTCCAAGGTTGCTGCTTGAAGTATGGATGTGCCCAGATGAGAATAATCCGGGTGAGTATCTTCCGGCATGCTTTCCGCTCGGGCCAGAGGGAGATGCCGCACGATCCTTGAATGAACCAGGCTGTGTGTGCGTACTCGTTTTCTTTGCTGAGTCACACTTTGATGCAATGAGTTTTTACTACCGATTGGTGCATAATGAAGAATACACGGCCAACCACCCGGAGGACTACCAGCCGTACCCTGAAAAGTGGATTGAGGCCCAGCGCAAATTTCTGTTTGCCCTCTAACAAACGGCTGTTATCACCCCTTTGAGGCTGGGATGGCCTTTCCGCCGCTTTGCGGCTACAAATCCGCTCCAAAGCGGGTGTTATGTGTAAGGATAAGTATGAAGCCTTTTTCAATTCTTCTGATTAAAGTCCTGGGTCTGTACCTCGGCCTTGGAACATTATTTTCAGTAATTCCAGTTCTGTTTAACTCAAACTTCCATGAAGTTTGGTCGAGTGAGTGGCTTCCCATACTCATTGTTACAGTATTGGTTCCCATAGTGGGGGGCGCAGTACTCTGGTTCTCTGCTGGTGCATTAGCAAACAGGATTCATGGTGGGGCTGAATCTGGTGTCAACATCAATGACGCTGATTTGGTGCGTGCCGGAACGTTCTTGATTGGTGCGTATTTGCTGGTTCAGCATACCGGTATATTAGTAAATAGATATGTTTCCACCAGCGATATCGCCTATGGGTCTCTACTTGTGGTTGTTTTAAGCCTCTTTATGGTTGTGGGTACTGGCTTTATCGGCACACTATACAAAAAGGCAAAGTATTTTGGCAGTAATACATAACAAACGCTTTAAAACACCGCGCCTGTTGGACGCCGGACCTGCGACAGGTTGTTTGCCGCTCAGGCGGGTGTAGCTGCTGCCAGAGTTGACATGTTCCATTTAAACGTATAAACAAACTCATCAACGATGTTAAGCGTTCACCTTTTGAAGGCATCGGTAAACCTGAACCGTTAAAAGAAAACTTAGCGGGCTTTTGGTCTCGCCGTATCGACGATACAAATCGATTAGTCTATGCAGTTGATGATAATGTGATTACGATAATTTCGTGTCGTTATCACTATTAAATCCGGTGAGTAAAACATTAGTAGTGTTGCGGCTGGATTTGTAACATTGAGGATTGATAATGGAAAAAGATAAGGCCTTTTCAATTGTTGATGCCCTTGCCAATGGCATCAATCCGGTTACAGGTGAATGCTTTCCTGAGGATTCACCTTATAATCATCCGGATATCATACGAGCTTTATTTTCTGTTCTGAGAGAGCAGCAGACCGTTAAAAAACCGAAAAAGTCACTTGAAGAAAAACAGCAGGAAAACCTGGCGAAAGGTTTACCGATGAATTACGGTTTGCCATGGACAGATGAAAACATTGATTTGGTTATCAAGCAGTTTGCATTAAATGTTCCAATCGATGTTATTGCTAACCAGATTGCAAGAAAACCAGGCTCGATTATAGGGTTGCTAAAAAAGAAAGAAATCATTACAGAAGAACAGGCTTTTTCAATGGGCTTACGCCACCGGAATGACGGTGCGTAAATGTTGCTGACAAACAAATTTTATCACCAGCAAACAGCGCTGGCTGCAGCAACACATGGTGGTTTGGGTTTAAAGATGCTCTGGCTTGCTTAATTCTGAGGAAAACAATGAATAAATATATCGCTGTAATGTTAGCCATACTGTCTTTTTCGGCGCTGGCATCAGAAGAATCGATTGACTGTGAAAACGCGATGTCTACTCTTGAAATTAATCAGTGTGCTTTAATGGAGCTCAACACAGCTAAAACTGAGTTAACCCGTTACCTGGATGCAGGCTATCAACGCTATAGTGATGATCCGGAATTAATCGATGCAATAAAAACAGCGCAAGAGAATTGGCAGACTTATGCCGCCTCTCATTGCCAGTCTGTTTATACACAATGGCGGGAAGGCACGATCAGGGGCGTTATGGCACTTTCATGTCAGATAAAGTTAACAAAACAAAGAACCTATGAGGTATGGGAGAGTTTCTTAACCTATATGGATGATTCGCCCCCGGTTTTACCGGAACCTGAAAAGTAAACAGGTAAAGGCGTTATCACTGCCAGGTTTTGATGGTGCATATTATCGTGAGCACTTAGTTTTGGTTGTAAATCAGGAAAACGTAGTGCGATGGTTGATGGGGTGAAGTATCTGGAGTTGAATAACCGGAATACTTGTCTGGGGTTTAACCTCTCTCTTCATGTTAATCCGGTTAATTTTACAGTAGAAATTAATATGAACAGCAACTGGTCTTATGTCGCGCTGGACGATGTTGAAAAAGCTATAAAATTTGAACAGGCCCTGCAGGCGAATAAAATAGATTTATGATGTTTCTTCTAAGAAACAACTGAGCGGCTATAACTGCGACTCTACCGGCAGCCAACTGATAATACGGGCTGCCAGTTTGCGTCTGATGCTGGCTTTGGGTTCATGGTAACAGCGTTTGGGTTTACCATTATCTTTATAGCGCCAGTAAAGGCGGCCTTGCTGCAACCCCAGCCGGTAGCTGCTGTCAGAAGTGGTATCTTCAGTAAAAATACGCTGTAAGGTGGCAATCAGTTCCGGTTCACTGAATATCACTCCCATTTCTGTATTAAGGGATACCGAGCGCGGATCAAAATTAAAAGAACCGATAAACCCCTGGTGATCAGTATAAAATGCTTTGGTATGCAGGCTGGCGCCATCAGAGCTTAATGCGGCGCCAAACAGTGAAATGGCTTTTTTATCCAGTTTACCTTTTAGCTCGTATAACCGGATATTACCGCGCAGCAGGGTTTGGCGGTAATTCATATAGGCACCGTGCACAGCGGTAACATCGGTAGCGGCGAGCGAGTTTGTCAGTACTGCGACATCTGTTCCGCTGGCTGCCAGCGCACAGAGCTGTGCGGTGCCTTTATCTCCCGGAATAAAATAAGGTGAAATAATATGTAGCTGCCGGCGGGCCTGCGACATTGCTTGCTGCAAGGTACTGAGCAGCCATTGTTCTTCACCGTCGCCATACGCTTTTTCTGGTGGGTCGGCAATAATTTTTGCCTGTGCTGTCCAGCGCAGGTTCTGGTTCAGTTGTAACAGATTTTCTATTGTTTGCTGAATAGCCCGTTCCAGATAGGGTGAATCTTGTGCGGCATCTGCTTTTTGTTCAAGAAATTTTATCAGTTTTTGTAAACGGGGTTTTCGGCGGCGGCGTAATCTGGCAGCCGGAATTACCACACTGCTGTTCCAGTAACGATCAAAAACGGTTTCTGCCTGAGGCACCAGCGAACCTATAGCCAGTAAATCAAGGTCGCGGAAGTTAGCGGCAGCAGAAGCGCTGAAATAAGCGTCACCAATATTACGGCCGCCAACAATGGCCAGACGACCATCGGCAATCCAGGCTTTATTGTGCATGCGACGGGTGACACTAAAAGCCCGTAACAGCATTTCAATACCCCGGCGCCATGAGCCCGGCCGGTTTTTACTGGGGTTAAATAGCCTGATTTCAATATTCGGGTGGGCATCAAGTGACAATATTGATGGTTGCTGACGACGGATGTTTATATCATCAAGTAACAGACGCACTCTGACACCACGTTCTGCGGCATGTAATATTTCGTAAGCCAGCAGACTGCCGGTTGTGTCGTTTTTCCAGTAGTAATATTGCAGATCAAGGCTTCTGACAGCTGTACGGGCCGATAAAGCACGTACCGCAAAAGCGTCAATATTATCATCCAGCATCAGCAGGCCGCTTTTATCCGGATGAGCTGCGGTTAAGGGCCGGATAAAGTGATCTAATTCTCCCTGTTCATCGGCAACAGGCAGGGCATAGCTGTGTTGTCCCAGTGATCTTCTGGCAAACTGGCCGTACAGATATACGGCCAGCAGCGAAGACAGAAACAATACACCGCTTATTACTGCTAACAGCCACAGGGTGTGCATAGTATTACTCAGGACTTATCAGTGATGTAATCATCTACCAGTTGTTCCAGTATATCCAGTGGCAGTGCGCCGTTTTTCAGGACGACATCATGAAACTCACGGATATCAAATTTATCGCCCAGCGTATTACGGGCTTTTTCACGTAATTCGATAATTTTGATCATACCGATTTTGTAAGCTGTAGCCTGGGATGGCATCACAATATAGCGTTCTATCGCTTTTTCTATTGCCGTTGGGGTATTCGGCGTATTTTGCAACAGATAGTCGATAGCCTGTTCGCGGGTCCATTTTTGTGCATGAATACCGGTATCGACCACCAGGCGGCAAGCCCGCCATAACTCCATTGCCAGGCGGCCAAAGTCGGAGTATGGGTCCTGATACAATCCGATTTCTTTTGGCAGCAGCTCGGTATATAAACCCCAGCCTTCAACATAAGCGGTATAAATGCCAAAACGGCGGAATTTCGGCATATCTTCCAGCTCCTGGGCAATAGCCAGTTGCATATGGTGACCGGGTATCCCTTCGTGGTATGCCAGAGCTTCCATTTCATATTTGGGCATATCACTCATCCGGTACAGGTTGGCGTAATAAATACCCGGACGGCTGCCATCCATTGACGGCTGCTGGTAGAAGGCTTTACCGGCACTTTGCTCACGGAAAGGTTCTACGGCTTTAACAATCATATCGGCTTTGGGTTTGGTCAGAAACAGTTCATCCAGCCGGGTACGCATATGATCAATAACGGCCGTGGCGTCTTTGAGGTAAGCAGCTTTGCCTTCTTCGGTATCCGGATAATAAAACTGCGGATCATTTTGCATAAAATCGAAAAAGGCTTTCAAGTCTCCATCAAAGCCGGTTTTTTGCATAATGTCATGCATTTCCTGATGAATACGTGCGACTTCATTCAGGCCAATCTGGTGAATTTCAGCTGCCGTCAGATTGGTAGTAGTGGTGCGCTGCAGCGCATTGTTATAAAAAGCCTCACCATCTTTAAAACGCCAGACACCATCATCAGTACCCGCTTTTTGCTCTAAGGTGTGCAGATAACTGATTAACTGGTTATACGCCGGGCGAATACTGCCCAGTAATGCTACTGTGGTTTCATCAATCAGCAATTTTTTGGCATGGTCGCTGATCTCCAGTTTGCTGACTTTCTTTTTAAAGTCGGCCAGCAGGGTACTGTTTTCGCCGGTATCGAAAGGTGCACCTTTTATCACATTTTCGCTGGCAGAAATCACATGCGGAAAGACGAATTTCGGCGGGATAATACCGGCTTCAGCCCGTTTCTCCAGTTGTTTCTGTAATTGCCGGAATAAAGACGGCACATTATTTAAACGGGCAATGTAGGCTTTGGCGTCCTGTTCATTAGTAATAGTATGCTGGTTAATTAATAGTGATGGCACCTGCGAGTGAGTCCCAAACATCTGGTTAACCGGATAGTTGTACAGCCGCCATTTGGCATCATCCAGCGTATGTTGCAGGCTTTGCTGCATCAGCTGATGGCTGATACGGGTCTGGGCATCCATTTTTTCCGGATCAAGCTGTTGCAACAGCTCCAGATGCTGACGTGTTGCTACCAGTCCGGTTTCAAAATGCTCGTCAGATAAATCCTGCCATTTGTCGTAATCATCTTTAATACCAAGGCGGGTTTGCAGGGTAGGGTTACGACGGACATTTTCCATAAAAATCTGCTCGAACAAAGCATTGGCTCTGGCAGATTCATCCTGTACCGGCGCGGTACTCTGTACCGAAGGTTCCGGCTGAACCGTGGTATTTTGAGGGCCGCAGCCACTGAGCAGGGCAAAACTGATTGCCAGCGGTAACAGTGCAAAAGTGCGTACAGTAGATTTTCTCATCACATTTCCCATTTTCTTGTTATCGTACAACTTTATTGTACGCAGATACGCGCTGAGGGAAAGTGCTAACTTACATAAACAATGTCAGCAAATCATTCAGGTAACGGGCACCTTTGGCTGTTACCTGCCAGTGGCTGCTGGTCTGGCTGAGTAAGCCTTTAGTGACGGCTTCTGTTATTGCGGGTTCTATGGTACTGAGTGGCAGGCCGGTATAGGCAGTAAAGTCGCTGACTGGGCAGGGCTCCAGCAGGCGAAAGCGGTTCATAAAGAATTCAAAAGGCCGGTCTTCGGCTGCAACCTGTTCGCGGCTGTCGGTATAGCGGCGGGTTAAATCCATATAACCTTTCGGGTGCTTCACTTTTACGGTACGTAAAATGCTATTGCGTGATGGCAGGGTAATTTTGCCGTGTGCGCCGCAACCAATACCTAAATAATCGCCGTAGCGCCAGTAGTTCAGGTTATGCTGACACTGATGCCCGGCTTTGCTGTAAGCAGAAATTTCATATTGCTGGTAGCCATGCTGTGCCAGCAATGCCTGCCCTTGCTCCTGAATGTCCCACAGGGTATCGTCTTCCGGTAACACCGGTGGTTTTGAGGCGAAAGCGGTGTTGGGCTCTATCGTTAACTGATACCAGGATAAATGTGGCGGCGCCAGATCTATTGCCTGCTGTAGATCGGCCAGTGCACCGTTAATATCCTGCTGTGGCAGGCCGTGCATTAAGTCGAGGTTAAAGCTTTTTAGCGGTAAAGCGGCAGCCAGCTGAGCCGCCCGGATAGCTTCATCACTGTTATGAATACGGCCCAGTGCTTTAAGCTGTTCGGTCTGAAAGCTTTGCACACCAATAGAAAAACGGGTGACACCCGCTTGCACATAACCGGCAAAACGCTCTGCTTCGACCGTGCCGGGGTTGGCTTCCATGGTAATTTCAATATCACCGGCAAACGGCAGTTGTTGTTTAACGCCCTGTAAAATAGCGGCGATGCCTTCGGCACTGAATACGCTTGGCGTGCCGCCACCAATAAAGATGCTGTGCAGGGTTCTGCCGCTGACCAGTGGCAGGTCTTCTGTTAAATCGGCCAGCAGGTGGCTGATATATTCCTGCTCCGGAATGCCTTGTTTGACCGCATGCGAATTAAAGTCGCAGTAAGGGCATTTCTGAATACACCACGGAATATGAATATACAGCGCCAGTGGCGGCAGTTGCATGGCCAATAGTTAGTTCCTGTGCTGTAATTGCTGTAACAGGGAGCTCAGCGCTTTAGCCCGGTGGCTGATCTGCTGTTTACGCTCAGTGGTCAGCATGGCAGCAGTACAGTTTTCTTCCGCTACCCAGAATACCGGATCGTAACCAAAGCCATTGGCGCCATCAGGGGTAAAAGTGATGCTACCCTGCCAACTGCCATGACAGATAATCGGGGTAGGGTCTTCGGCATGTCGCAGATAAGCCAGTACGCAGTGAAATTGCGCCTGTCGTTGCTGCTGTGGTACATTTTTGATGGCATCAAGCAGTTTGGCAACATTGTCGGCATCGGTTGCACCTTCACCGGCATAGCGGGCTGAATAAATGCCCGGTGCCCCGTCCAGTGCATCGACTGCCAGCCCGGAATCATCAGCAATAGCCGGTAAACCGGTAATCAGTGCCGCATGGCGGGCTTTTAAAATAGCGTTTTCAATAAAGGTCAGGCCGGTTTCGTCAGCGTCTGCCACACTAAAAGCACTTTGCGGGATTACCTCAAACTGAAAAGGGGTCAGCATTTGTGATAATTCAGCAACTTTACCTTTGTTACCGGTTGCCAGGACAAGTTTTTGCATGACTGCCTCTGTATGATTATTCAGCATAGAATGTCTGTTTAAAGTTCAGGGTTTGTATGGTATTTCCCTGACGTATGTCGATAGCAAATGTATAGGTTTCCTGATCTCTGAACGGCAGCGTTGCCAGATAGTAGATGGCATTGCCTTCGCTGACCTCTTTAAACTCCAGTACACGTTGCTGCCCCAGCAGGTTGCGTGCTGTTCCGGTAATACTGGCTTTTTGCGCCTGCTGGCTGTTGCTGTCCAGTACTGAAATATTAATAATTGCATTATATTTGCTGCGAACTAGCCCGTAATTACGGGCGATATCGGGAGTAACAAAGGTGGCATTAAATGCAATGTAGTGTACGTCCCAGTTACCCAGCTGCTTTTTCTGTTCGGCCTGTAACGGACTGGCGGCAATTAATAACAGGCTTAAAAAAATAATAAAAACCGATTTCATGGTAGGCTCCTAATGTTCTGCCGGCTCTCAGGCCGAGGGTAACAGGCTTTGGATTAAAGGTGGCAATTGCCGGGGAGAGTTAATCAGTACCGTTTTGTGCCGGCCCAGCTCACCTTTTTCAATTGAAACCTGACCTTTGGCAACATTAAAACTTTTGGCCAGAAATTTTTGCAGATGGCTGTTGGCTTTACCATCTACGGGCGGGGCGGTGATGGCGACTTTTATTTCTTCGCCGTGCAGGCCAACCCAGTCATCCCGGCTGGCCTTTGGCTGAATATATAAGTGTAACAGCAAGGCATCAGCCTGCCAGCTTACCGGCATCAGAAGCCCCTGAAAACATTATCAAACAGAATGGTAATAAATTGCAGCGCGACCAGCACCACCAGCACGGATAAATCCAGCCCGCCAATGGGGGGGATAATCCGGCGTATTGGCCGCAGTAACGGTTCTGTAAGCTGTTGCATAACATGCTCTACCGGGCTTCTGCCCTGACTGAACCAGCTTAAAAGCGCCCGGACGATCAGGATCCAGAACAGCAGACTGAGGATCTGTTTTACCAGCACAATAAATGCCCAGATAAAGGTCGCCGGAAAGGTTAACTGGCCGATAAATACCAGTTGCAGCACGACCAGTTTGGCTAATCCTACGGCATAGGCAATAAGTAGTGTGGCGGTGTCCAGATTACCGATAGAAGGAATAACCCGGCGTAGTGGTAATACTAACGGGTTGGTCGCTTTTACTACAAACTGACTGAATGGATTATAAAAATCGGCTCTGGTCAGTTGCAGCCAGAGGCGCAGAATGACCACCATCAGGTACAGATTAAACGCTGTGTCGATCAGAAAATGCAGCGCCTGTTGCATAAGTTGTCTCCGGAAATAATAGATACTTAAAGACTTTGCGCCATTTCCTGCGCACGTTTAATGGCAGCATACATGGCATCAGAAACCATTTTTTCAAGCCCCTGTTGCTGAAAAGTGCTGATGGCTTCATGAGTCGTGCCGCCTTTAGATGTTACCTGGGCCCGCAGCCCGGCAAAACCGGTATTGCTGTTTACCGCCATTGTGGCAGCTCCCAGAGCGGTCTGGGCGATCATTTTCTCTGCCTGTTCAGCATTAAAACCAAGTTGTTCTGCTACCTGTTGCATGGCCTGCATAAAATAAAAGAAGTAAGCCGGCGCGCTGCCTGTTACTGCAATAATATGATCAATCTGCTGTTCTGTTTCCAGCCAGACTGCCATGCCGGTGCCTTGAAACAGATTATCAACAAAGGCTTTTTCATAATTAGAGCAGCGACTGGGGAATAAACCGGTAACCCCTAAGCCAACCAGTGATGGGGTATTTGGCATTGCTCTTATTAGCCTGACTGAACCAAGCCATTGCTCGTAACGTTGTACGGTAATACCGGCTGCCAGGGTCACAAAGAGTTTTTCGGTAATATCCGGTGTGTCAGCCAGTAATTTCTCACAGACTTCCTGCATCATCTGCGGTTTTACCGCCAGTACAATAACATCGGCTTTTTGGGCGGCTTCGGTATTATCAAGCGTAGTCTCAATGCCATAATCTTCAGCCAGCGCAGTAAGTTTTGGCTCACTGCGGTTAGCGGCAATAATATTCCGGGGCGGATAACCTGCTTTAACCATTGCGGCGATAACGCAACGCGCCATATTGCCTGCACCGATAAAGGCAACCGTGTTGTCATTCATATTCTGCATGGTTCCTGTTGGGTCTGACTAAAAATCACAGCACGGATCTTATCATAATTGTGTGATATCGCATGGTAACAATTTTCTGCGATACAGGCATGGGCGATTCAAAGCCATTCTGCTATGTTATTCATAAATTTACGTTATGCCTGAGAGCTGTTGAAATGAAAATTACCGAATTATTGACATTCAGTGTGCAACATAAAGCCTCTGATTTGCATATTTCAGCCGGAAGCCCGCCGTTAATCAGGGTTGAAGGTGATGTGCGTAAGCTGAATGCACCGCCACTGACCAATGAAGAGGTTGAACAACTGGTACGGCAGGTGATGAGCACCGGGCAATATCAGGATTTTGAACAGCAGCTTGAAGCAGATTTTGCATTTGAAATTCCAAACGTGGCCCGTTTCAGGGTTAATGTGTTTATGCAGAATCGTGGACTGGCTGCCGTATTCAGAACTATTCCGCCGCGGGTACTGACACTGGAAGATCTGGGGGCGCCAGCGGTATTCAGGCATATTGCTGACAGCCCTCGCGGACTGGTGCTGGTGACCGGGCCGACCGGTTCCGGTAAAAGTACTACGCTGGCTGCGATGATTGATTATATAAACAGCCACCGGCAACTGCATATTCTGACCATTGAAGATCCTATAGAGTTTGTTCATGTTAATAAGCAAAGCCTGATCAGCCAGCGTCAGTTATATCGTGATACCCACAGCTACAGCCAGGCATTGCGGGCTGCCTTACGGGAAGATCCGGATGTAATTCTGGTCGGGGAACTGCGTGATCCGGAAACTATCCGGCTGGCATTAACGGCAGCCGAAACCGGGCATCTGGTATTTGGTACTTTACATACCACTTCAGCACCAAAAACGATTGATCGGATTATTGACGTTTTTCCCGGCGATGAAAAAAGCATGGTGCGGTCAATGTTATCAGAATCCCTGCGGGCGGTGATTTCCCAGATTTTACTGAAACGCGCTGGCGGCGGGCGGGTTGCTGCCCATGAAACCATGCTGGGAACACCGGCTATACGCAACCTGATCCGGGAAGATAAAGTCGCCCAGATGTATTCGGTTATTCAGACAGGGTCGGCACAGGGTATGCAAACGATGGATCAGTCATTGCATAGTCTGGTGCAGCATGGGCTTATTTCTGCTCAGGAAGCTGCCAGCCGGGCGCAGGATCGTAACTTGTTTGCTCACAGGAGTGGATAACATGACAATTACCGCAATTATGGCGCATAAGGTGCTGACAACGACGGCAGATGAAAATCTGTCAAAATTGCGTCATTTATTTATTGAATCCGGCCATCAGCATATACCGGTCACTGACAGCAGCAATCGCCTTATCGGTATTGTATCGGTGAAAGATTATTTTAAAGCACTGGGGCCGTTGGAAGATTCTGCTTCAGATATGACGGCAGGGCTTTTTATACAAAGCCGTAAGGTACGCCATATTATGACCACACCGGTAATTACTATTACCGGCGATATCAGTTTAAAAGCGGCAGCCTCTTTACTGGTAAAACATGATATTGGCTGTCTGCCGGTAGTAAATAGCCACCAGCATCTTCTTGGGCTGGTGTCGTGGAAAGACATCATGCGGGCAGCCTTGATTCGCGTTACCCAGGAATAGCGCCGGTAAACAGCATATCAGTTACTGGATGACTGGGGTAAAATGCGCTGCTGAGTTTCCGTTATTTTTATTTCAGGTGTGTTATGTCTTCTGCATCGGGTAAAGTGCTGCTGCTGTCTGTTGCCAGTGTACTGCTTGCCATGATTATTATTCAGTCTGGTGCTTCTGTCGCCAAGCAGCTGTTCCCGGTTATCGGACCTGAGGGCACTACCGCATTAAGGTTAGGATTTTCGGCTCTGGTATTATGGCTGGTGTTCCGGCCATGGCGGGTTTTTCCGCAAAGCCCCCGCAATTTAATTGCGATTATCACTTATGGCTGCTGCCTGGGTGGGATGAATATTCTGTTTTATCTGTCAATCGAACGCATTCCGCTGGGTATTGCCGTTGCACTGGAGTTTACCGGTCCGCTGGCGGTAGCGTTGTTGTCGTCTCGTCGTAAGCGTGATTTATTCTGGGTGGCCTGTGCCATTGCCGGTATTTTGCTGTTATTGCCTGAGATGCGCGGGGCAGGGGCATTAGATGCTGTCGGGGTACTATTTGCCCTGGGAGCCGGTGCCTGCTGGGCGGGTTATATTTTATTTGGTAAACGCACCGGTAATCAGTCGTCCGGTGGTGTTACGGTGGCATTGGGTATGACGGTTGCGGCACTGTTTCTGGTGCCTGCGGGTATGATTAGCCAGGGCATGGCTATTTTCAGCTGGGAAGTGTTACCACTGGGCTTTCTGGTAGCGATGATGTCCAGCGCGCTGCCGTATTCACTGGAAATGATCGCACTGCGGAATTTACCCGCCCAGAATTTCAGTGTGCTGATGAGCCTGGAACCGGCGATTGCCGCTTTAGCCGGTTTTCTGATCCTCAGTGAACTGCTGACGTTGTGGCAATGGCTGGCAATCGGGCTGGTTATTACGGCATCATTAGGCAGTACTTTATCTAATGGCAGGGAAGCTGAAAATAAGCAGGCTGACGGTAAACAGAATAACTAATATTTGATCAGGCACCAGACAGGTGTAAGCATTTTGCGCTATAACAGACAAAATTATGATGCTGAATTAACAGGAGCAATAGTATGGCAGTAACGACAGTGGCAGAGCTGATGACGGCAGATCCATTTTGTGTCACCCGCGATGCCAGCTTAAAAGATGCACATGACTTAATGCGTGAAAAGAACGTGCGTCATATTCCGGTGATTGACAGTAAGGGAGAGCTGGCCGGTATGCTGACCCAGAAAATTATGATTACCAAAGTGATGGGGCTGATGGCGCAGTATGGTGCTACCGCACTGGAGCGTAAAGAGAAACAGCAACTGGTGTCTGAGGTAATGGCCACCGATTTTGCTGCTGTCGAGCCACAACAGCCATTAAAGGAAGTGGCCCGTTTTTTTGTGAAAAACCGTCATGGCTGTATGCCGGTGGTAAACAGCGATAACAAACTGGTTGGTATTTTAACGTCGTCAGATTTTGTCCGGTTGGCTGCTGATTTGCTGGAAGCGTAGTAGCATTATTCAGGGTTTTGTAAGAATCGGCTTGTTGGCGTGAACAAGCCGATTCTTATCTAACCAAGTGACCGGTATTATGGTATGAAATAATGCTTTTTAATACTCAGTCTCAGACCACCTCCTAAGGAGGTGGTCCTTTTATTTAAAGGTTAACGCCCAGCTCTTTTAACAGATTACCGGCTTTATCTACTACCTGCATCTGCCACAGCATAAAGCGCGAATCGACCTGAATAGAGCGGGTGTTATCCAGATTAAAATCCCAGTCAGAGATTATTGAATCCAGTGTACCGTCAAACGCCAGCCCGACCAGTTCGCCTTTTCCGTTTAATACCGCTGAACCTGAGTTACCGCCGGTAATATCCAGTGTTGCCAGAAAGTTTACCGGCACCGAGTTCAGGCTGTCGACTTTATACGGGCCGTAGTTTTTAGCTTTAATCGCATCCAACTGGGCCTGTGGTGCATTAAATTCACCTTCACCGGTAGCTTTGGCGCTGATACCACGTAAGGTGGTAAACGGCGCCCAGGCATTACCATCTTCATTACCATGAGCCCGGCCTGTTACGTTACCGTAAGTTACGCGCAGTGTGCTGTTGGCATCAGGGTAAACGGCTTGTCCTTTGCTTTGCATAAAGGCGATTTTAGCCCGCATATAACTGGCATAGGCCTGCTGAATTTTACCGGCCAGTTCTTCTTCTGCGGCTTCTTTTTTCAGATCAGACTGATACAGTGCGACAGCGGCTTTGACAAAACTGTCGTTGCTTTGCGTAAACTGAGCCGGAGAGCTTTCCAGTAATGCCAGGCGCTCAGCTACAACTGTCAGATTGGTAGCTGCATACCAGCTGTCAATCAGGGTTGTAAGTTGTTGCTCTGTCATATTGTCTTTAATGCCCATAGCTTTATCGAAGTCAGCATTACGCTGTTTCTTTGGCTGGGCGGCATATTTTTTCAGATTGTGCAGATCCAGCGCTTTTTCCACGCTGACATCAAAGTTACGTTCCATACCGGTAATAAAGGCTTTGAAGCGTGGTAAATCACGTTGCTGGAAGCCTGCTTTACGCTCTGCATCCGGTTTGGTGCTTTCCTGGGCCAGACGATACAGTGACCGGGCAGTGCTTAATAAACGTGGGGTGGCATTACTCAGCAGGTAATTTGTCCGCTCATTGCTGTGGCGTTGTTGCAGCAGTTTTTCAATAGCGCCTAAATCATGAGCATAGGCTTTTTTGTTATCTCGGCTGCTGAATACCCACTTGCTCAGCTCGGCGTGTTCGGCGGTTTTACGCTCCAGCAAATCGCTTTGAGCAAAGCTGTCGAGCATACCCTGGCGGTTTTTCATGTAATTGTTAAGCCCGGCAACCCGGCTGGCATATTTCAGTTCAGCATCTTTATTATCACGGGTGACTGCAGCGATAATCTCTAAGCTTTCAGCAAAGCTGGTAACAGTGTTCGGATAGCTCCATTCAAAGGTTTCCGTTACCTCAGAGGGTAAACGGTGGCGGTTAGTCCGGCCGGGATAACCCAGTGCCATTACGTAATCGCCTGCTTTCAGTTCATCTGTTGCCAGTTTGAGATGAAAATCCGGCTTATAGGGGACGTTATCGGTACTGTAATCGGCAGACTTACCTTGCGGGCTGACATAAGCGCGATAGAAGCTGTAGTCGCCGGTATGACGTGGCCACATCCAGTTATCGGTATCACCACCGAATTTACCGACACCTTCTGCCGGAGCATGTACCAGGCGTACATCTTTTATTTCCAGCTGCTTAATCAGGTAATATTCCAGCCCGCCATAGTAAGCTGCTACGGTGCAGCGATGGCCTTCATCCTGTTCACATCCGGCAATAATACGCTTCTGGTTTTGTTCAATTGCATCCAGCCGTTTTTTACCACTGAGTTTAGCGGTATTGCCGTCGATAATCTGGCCGGTAACGTTGTCTACTGCTTTGGTGACAAAAATACGGCTGCCGGGAGCGGCGGGTAATTCTTCACTCAGGCTGGCTGCCAGAAACCCATTGGCCAGCAGGTTATTGTCCGGTGTCGAGTTATGGGCAATGCTGCCATAAACACAATGGTGGTTAGTAACGACCAGTCCCTGCTCTGACACAAAAGATGCCGAACAGCCACCAAGGCTGACAATAGCTGCCATTGGAAATTCGGTTAATCTGGTCAGGTTTGCCGGGTCCAGCTCTAAGCCGGCGGCTTTTAATTGACTGGCAATTTGCGGTAACTGCTGTGGCATCCACATGCCTTCATCTGCCATAGCAAAACTGCTGGTCAGTGCCAGCACTAACAAAGACTTTTTCATGATAAGGTTTCTTCTTGGTAAGTAGCATAAATGTGCCTGAGTATAGTCGGTATCGGTAGCTGGCTTGTCAATATGGTTATAACGGCAGTTGCTTAGCGGTATGCGATAAAAGCACAGTTTTGTCTGGCTGATGGCAGAAAACGGCTGGATGGTTATATTTTCTTACAAATAAAAGTGCTGGTAGCTTGCAGCAAAGGCTGAACAAAAACAGTTTGGTCTGTACTAACAGGTTAATTAACCACCATTACAGAGAGCGGCATAATGTTAAAACGTATAAGCCAGATCATAAAAAGTAACTACCATTTTTTGTTGCTGATTAGCCTGATGTTTGTATTTCGCAGCGCAGTGGCAGACTGGAGCGATGTACCTACAGGCTCAATGAATCCGACCATTGTGGAAGGAGACCGTATTCTGATTAATAAGATGGCGTATGATTTGCGGCTGCCTTTTACCCATATTTCACTGTTAAAGCGGGCAGATCCTGAACGGGGAGATATTGTTATTTTTGACTCGGCAGTATCAGATATCCGCCTGGTAAAACGGGTGATAGGTCTTCCCGGCGATCGTATTGCTATGCAACATAACCAGTTGCAGGTAAATGGCAAAACGCTGTCATATCAGTTAACAACGGAGCAGGCTCTGACCACTGAGGCAGTGGAGCATCTGACAGTGCCGGCGCATCACATATCGCATATAGTACGGCGTAATAAACAACGATCATATTATGGTGATTTTGCAGAAGTAACGGTGCCTGAAAATCACTATCTGGTACTGGGCGATAACCGGGATAACAGTGCAGACTCCAGGGTAATAGGTTTTGTACCACGCGATGAAATAGTTGGCCGTTCCCGCATGGTCGTGGCTTCGCTGGATTACGATAATTATTTCTTACCGCGTAAAGAGCGCTTTTTTAAGACACTGTAGTGTTTGACGATAACAAAGTGCTGGGTAATACTGGTGATGAAGATAAACAGCATACAAAGCAGGTTATCAATCGGTTACTTTGTTAGCGGCATTATTTATGCCGCTGTTTTAATACCTGAATAACATCATTTAATTCCAGTTGCTGGCTGCGTAAAAGTACCAGCAGGTGGAATATCAGATCAGCAGCTTCGTTTTTCAGCTCTTCCCGATCTCCCACTGTTGCAGCCAGTGCCGCTTCTACACCTTCTTCACCGACCTTCTGGGCAATACGTTTTACCCCTTTGGCAAACAGTGAGGCGGTATAGCTGCTGGCCGGGTCTGCACCTTCTCGGCTTTTAATCACCTGTTCCAGATCGTATAAAAAGCTGAATTGCGGGCTGTTTGCTGCATTGTTATGCCAGCAGGTTTCGGTGCCGGTATGGCAGGTCGGGCCTTTGGGCAGTGCCAGCAGCAGCAGGCTGTCGCTGTCGCAGTCTGCTGCGGCAGAAACCAGTTGCAGGGTGTTACCGGAGCTTTCACCTTTGGTCCACAACCGCTGTTTGCTGCGGCTGAAAAACGTAACATGGCCGCTTTGCAGGGTGTGTTCCAGTGCCTGCGGGTTCATATAGCCCTGCATCAGCACTTTGCCGGACAGGGCGTGTTGTACTATGGCCGGCAGTAGCTGGTTTTCGGGCCAGTTTAGCTGGCTGATATTTTCTTTGTTCATTTTAGTTTTTCTCCGAACATCGCAATCGCTGCGTACGTTTTTTCTGTGACACGCCATAAACCATCCATGGGGCTTGGTTCCGGCCATCCATGGCCTGCAACGGTCACTGAAAAAAGTACATCCGCGTTTGCTTTGTACTGTGTAGCTTTTAGTCTGATATCTCAAGCGACGAAACCTGACTACTAAGCAGAGTGTGTCCCGCAGGGAGCGGGACCCAAGCCCCCAGGGATGGGTTTACGGCGGCTCTGCGTGTAGTCAGATTTCAGAGCCGGCTACTGGATACTGCCGGATCTGCTCCACTTTGTTTAGCAGTTTGTTTCCATCGCTTGAAACATCGTTTTATCGTCTGGCTGAAAACTCAGCAGCGCTATGGCCTGATACTAATGCCATCCGCTATCAGCTCAGCTTTCAGTACTGCAATCTCAATAATCCCTTTATGAAAGACACTGGCCGCCAGTGCGCCATCGACATCTGCTTCTTTAAATACTGTACTGAAATGCCCGATAGCACCGGCACCGCCACTGGCAATCAGTGGCACCCGGCACAGCTTACGGATAGCTTTCAGCTGTGGTAAGTCGTAACCCTGGCGTACACCGTCCTGATTCATACAGTTCAGGACAATTTCTCCGGCTCCCAGCTCCTGTACATAACGTACCCAGTCGCTGGTCAGCCAGCGGGTTTTCTGGGAGCGGTTCTCGTCCCCGGTGTACTGATACACCTGATACTGCCCGCTGATGACATCAAAAAAGCTGTCGATACCCACAACCACACACTGCTGACCAAACGCATGATTGAGGTCGGCAATCAGTTCCGGGCGGGCTAAAGCCGGGCTGTTAACTGAAATTTTGTCTGCCCCCATTTCCAGTATTCTGGCAGCGTCTTCGATTGTTTTTATACCACCTGCCACGCAGAATGGAATATCAATAACTTCGGCAATCCGGCGTACCCAGCTTTTATCGACCACCCGGCCATCGCTGCTGGCGGTAATATCGTAAAATACCAGTTCATCAGCGCCTGCTTCGGCATAGCGCTGAGCCAGCGGTACGATGTCACCGACGATTTCGTGATTACGGAACTGTACACCTTTTACCACTTTGCCGTCGCGTACATCCAGGCAGGGAATTATCCGTTTTGCCAGCATTGGATCGCCTCCTGCAATGTGAATTTACCTTCCAGCAGGGAGCGTCCCAGAATCACACCGGAGACACCGCTGCCGCGCAGTGCCTGAATATCATTAAGCGAACCGATACCACCGGATGCCTGCCATTGTAACCGTGGATAGGCAGCGGTCAGTTCGCGGTATAAAGCGACGTTGGAACCGCTGAGAGTGCCGTCTTTGCTGATGTCAGTACACAGAACATGTCGGGCGCCGGCATTGATATAACCATCCAGCACCTGCTCCAGGGTAATATCTGACTGTTCAATCCAGCCGTGACTGGGCAGGGTTTTTTCGCCGTTTTCGTTAATAGCCACATCCAGTGCCAGTACAATTTTTTCACCGCCATAACGCTTAAGCCATTGCCGGACAAGTTCCGGTTGCCGGATGGCGACACTGCCGATCACCACTCTGCTGGCACCGGCATGCAAAAGCTGTTGTAAGTCCTGCTCTGTGCGCACTCCGCCGCCGACCTGAATATTAAGCGGAGCCTGCTGCATCAGACGGGTCAGTAATTCAAGTTGCCGGGCGCTGGTATCTCTGGCACCGGATAAATCGACCACATGCAGTAAGGAGGCTCCGGCGGCAGCATAGTCGTTGCGTAGTTGCTCCGGACTGAAGCTGTAGCCGGTGGTTTTGTCGTAGGCGCCCTGATATAGCCGCACGACTTGGCCGTCTATTAAATCTATGGCCGGTATAATCATAATTGCCACTCCAGAAAATTATGTAACAGGCGGGCACCGCTTTTGCCGGAACGTTCCGGGTGAAACTGGGCACCGGCAATATTATCTTTACCGATCACTGCGGCAAAGTCGTCACCATAATGGCACTGAGCCAGGGTGTACGGGCCGGGGGCGGCAGCAAAACTGTGTACGAAATAGAAGTAATCCTGTTCGGTAATACCGGCCAGCAGCGGATGGCTGCTGATATGGTGCAGGGTGTTCCAGCCCATGTGTGGCAGCCGTACTTCGGTGGCCTGCATGGCGTTAACATCGCCGGGGATCAGATTAAGGCAGTTAACGCTGCCTTCACGGCTGTATTCAGTCAGCAGTTGCATGCCGAGGCAAATCCCCAGCAGCGGTTGCTGTAAATCCTGTAATATGCCGGTAAGTTCGGCCTGCTGCAAATTACGCATAGCATTATGCGCGGTGCCGACACCGGGCAGAATAACCCGGCTGGCAGTTTTAATCTGCTGGCTGTTACGGCTGACTACCGGTTCGGCACCGAGTCGTTTCAGCGCAAAATACACTGAGCTGATATTGGCGCAGCCGGTATCGACAATGACCAGTGCTGCCATTTACAGCACTCCTTTGGAGCTGGGAAGGGCTTCACCGGATACGGTAATTGCCTGCCGTAATGCCCGGCCAAAGGCTTTGAATAAACCTTCAACCCGATGGTGAGCATTGCCGTCGCTGATACTTAAATGCAGGGTCATCAGCATGGCATCGCTTAACGAGCGGAAGAAATGCGGTACCATTTCCAGATTCAGCCCGCCAACGCTGCCCTGACCCAAATCGGCATCAAATTTCAGCAGTGGTCTGCCGGATAAATCCAGCACACATTCGGCGCGGCATTCGTCCATTGGCAGCACAAAACCAAAGCGGTTAATGCCCCGTTTATCACCCAGCGCCTGCTTTAGTGCCTGCCCCAGTGCCAGAGCGGTATCTTCCACGCTGTGATGATCATCAATATGTAGATCGCCTGTAACGGAAACCTGTAGCGAAAAACCACCGTGGGTGGCGATTTGATCCAGCATATGATCAAAAAAGCCGATGCCGGTATCAAAAGCATTATTGCCACTGCGATCCAGATCGACACTGATCTGAATATCGGTTTCGCGGGTTTTGCGCTGCACGGTGGCCTGTCTGCCGCGGCTCAGAATACGGCGGGTAATTTCTGCCCAGCCCAGCGTATCACGCTGATAGCGGAAACTTTTCAGTCCCATATTATCTGCCAGCTGGATGTCGGTCTGGCGGTCGCCAATCACATAAGAGCGGGTGAAATCGATGCAGCCCTGTTGCAGATAGTCTTTGACCAGCCCCAGTTTAGGTTTACGGCAGCTGCAGTTATCGTGTTCAAAATGCGGGCAGATCAGAATATCGCTAAAGTGGATACCCTGGGAATTCAGCAACTGCATCATTTTGTTGTGTGGTGCATCAAAAGTGGGTTGCGGGAAACTGCTGGTGCCAAGCCCGTCCTGGTTGGTTACCATCACCAGCTGAAAACCGGCCGCCTGCAGTTTCAGCAGTGCAGGCACCAGATCCGGCTCGTAAGCCAGTTTTTCCAGACTGTCGAGCTGCTTATCTACCGGTGGCTCTTCCACCATGGTGCCGTCGCGGTCAATAAATAAAATCGGTTGCGCACTCATGCGGTTACTCCTTTACTGCTGCGTTGAAACCAACTGCTTAAACTATATTGTAACGCCTGCATTTCCTGCGGGCTGCCAATCGATACCCGTACTACATTGTTAAGCCCCAACTGAGCTGACTGGTTACGGATTAAAATGCCATCCTGTTGTAAGGCGCTGACGCAGTCAGCGGCATCGGCTACCTGTAACAGTACATAGTTGGCATTACTGGGCCAGACTCTGGTTACCGCCGGTTGTGCGGAGACAAAGCGGATAAAATCATCACGCAACCGGTTAATTTGCTGTGCGCTTTGACGCATCTGGCTGATACCCGCCGGGCTTAGTGCCTGTGCGGCTATCTGTGTTACCGGCTCTGCCAGCGGGTAGGGGGCAATCATCTGTTTCAGGGCATTGATAATATCCGGTGCCGCCAGTGTAAAGCCGCAGCGTAATCCGGCCAGCGCAAAGGCTTTGGACAGGGTACGCAGGATCACCAGATTCGGATATTCAGGTAGCAAACTAACCAGGCTGTGTTGCGGGGCAAATTCAATATAGGCTTCGTCAGCAACCACCAGCGCCTTGCCGTTAAAGTGCTTTAACACTTCAATAATCTGCCGGCGGGGGATCAGATCGCCGGTCGGGTTATTCGGGCTGCAGATAAATACCAGCTTCGGGTTGGTGGCAAACAGCGCTGCTAAGTTCAGAGTGCAGTCTGGCTGCAATGGCACAATATTAACCGTCACCTGATTGCTTTCGGCGCTGATAGCATACATACCATAGGTTGGCGGGCAGATACTGATGCTATCCTGCCCTGGCTCACAAAAGCTGCGGATTAACAGTTCGATACCTTCATCAGCACCGCGGCTGACCAGTACCTGTTCTGTGCTGACACCGGCATAGGCAGCATAAGCGTTAATGACTGCCGGCGGCTGGCAGGACGGATAACGGTTAAAGCTGCCGCTTAACTGGTATTCCGGCGCCAGAGCATTTTCATTGGCATTCAGCCAGATAGCACCGCCACTCATACTGCGTCTGGCAGAAGCATAAGGCACAATGGCTTTTACCGCATCGCGGGCCAGCGGGTTAATCTGGTTATTGCTCATTGCTATTCTCCGCAGTAATTTCTGACCCGGATTGTTCCAGTGCATGTAAGCGTAAACTGACGGCTCTGGCATGGGCGGTTAAACCTTCGGCGTCTGCCAGTGTCATGATGGCCGGGCCAATGTTGCGCAGGCCGGCAGTGGTTAAAGTCTGTACCGTGTAACGGCGGTAAAAATCCAGCAGCGACAGGCTTGATACCGTGCGGCTGTAGCCGTAAGTTGGCAGTACATGGTTGGTGCCGCTGGCATAGTCACCGGCAGATTCCGGCGTCCACTGGCCGACAAAAATACTGGCGGCAGAGGTAAACTGTTCGGTCAGTTGTTCGTTGACCGCTGTTTGTACAATTAAATGTTCCGGTGCATAGGCATTGGTTACGGCTACTGCCTGTGACAGATCCCGGGTCAGAATATAACGGCTGTGTTGCAGGGCCTGACGGGCAATATCCTGCCTTGGCAATGTGCTAAGCTGTTGTTCAACCTCTTGCTGTACTTTTTCCAGCAGTGTGCGGCTGTCTGAAACCAGCAATACCTGAGAATCCGGGCCATGTTCCGCCTGAGACAGCAAATCAGCGGCAATAAACACCGGATTTGCGCTGTTGTCGGCAACCACCAGTACTTCTGACGGGCCGGCCGGCATATCGATCATCGCTCCGGCGGCATCCTGGCTGACCTGCTGCTTGGCTTCGGTGACATAACGGTTGCCGGGGCCAAAGATTTTATCTGCCTTACCAATAGTTTCGGTGCCATAAGCGAGAGCGGCAATCGCCTGTGCTCCGCCAATGGTAAAAATATCACGGATGCCACAAAGCTGAGCGGCATACACAATTTCCGGTGCGATATCTGTGGCGGCTGGTTTGCCGGGTGGGGTAACCAGCATAATGCGCTGGCAACCAGCCAGCTGAGCCGGTACGCCCAGCATCAGTACGGTAGAGGGCAGCGGCGCACTGCCGCCGGGAATATACAGGCCGACGGCGGCCAGCGGGCGGTTTTTCAGCTGACAGCTGACGCCGCTGCTGGTTTCAACGGTCAGATCCTGTGGTTGCTGTGCAGCATGAAACAGGCGGATATTACGGTAAGCCAGTTCAATTGCTGCTTTACGCTGTGGCAGCAGAGACTGAATCAGCCGTTGCTGAGTATTGTCGTCAAGCCGTAGCGGGTTGTCGGCAAGGCCGTCGAATTGCTGGCTGTAGCGTCTTAACGCCGCATCGCCGTCACGGCGCACAGTGCTGATAATATCGCTGACAGTGCTTTTTATTGAGTTACTGTCAGCCATTGCCGGGCGTGCCAGTGCCACTTGCTGTTCGTTAGCCGACAGGCTGTTCCAGTCGATAATACTCATGGTGGTTACTCCATCATTTTTTCGATGGGTAACACCAGTATAGAACTGGCACCCAGCGCTTTCAGCCGTTCCATCGTTTCCCAGAACAGGGTTTCACTGCTGACTACGTGCAGCGCTACCAGTTCATCGTTACCGGCCAGCGGCAGCAGCGTAGGGTTTTCGGCGCCGGGTAACAGCGCAATAACGTCATTTAATTTAGCGCGTGGTGCGTGCAGCATAATGTATTTGCTTTCATTGGCCTGCATTACCCCCTGAATACGTGGCATCAGCTTTTTAATCAGCTTTAATTGTTTGTCGTCAGTCAGATCACTGCGCTGGATCAGCACGGCTTTGCTGCGGTAGATCACATCCACTTCTTTTAAGCCATTGGCTTCCAGGGTAGCGCCGGTAGACACCAGATCACAGATCGCATCTGCCAGCCCGGCACGGGGGGCTACCTCGACTGAACCTTTGAGGTTAACAATGCGGGCATTAACTTGCTGTTGTTTCAGATGACGGTTTAATAAGCGTGGATAGGTGGTAGCGATGGTTTTACCTTCCAGATCAGTAATACCCCGGTAATTTTCTTCCTGAGGTATGGCAATTGACAAACGGCAGCTGCCAAAATCCAGCCGGGCCAGTACGGTGTAGTCATAGCTTTCACCGTCGATCTGGCGTTGCAGTGACATTTCTTCCAGTACATTTTCACCGACAATACCCAGATCACATACACCATCCATCACCAGACCGGGAATATCGTCATCACGTACCCGTAGCAGATCGATATCCATATTTTCGACATGGGCGATCAGCCGTTGCTCGCGCAGATTAATCTTCAGGCCGCAGTTAGTCAGCAGTGCCTGAGAATCAACGGATAAACGGCCTGATTTCTGAATAGCGATGCGTAATCTTTTACTTTCGGTTGCCGGACTCATATTTCTTACCTTGTGTGCTAAATTCTGTAAACAAAAAACCCCGGCCAGACCGGGGTTTTTTGCTGCTTCCACCGGAAAGGCCATACAACAGCCCTCCAGCGATGCTGGACGGCTAGGGTGTATGATGATGGTGGTGAAGCATATAACTGGCAGACATCTTATCCATCCGGTATTACGTTATCTGATGCTATACAACTTAAACTGCTTCACTGATAAATGCAATATCTCTGATAAAAAGCATCAGATTAGGTG
>JARXRR010000123.1:0-2791 GCA_033792355.1 Chromatiaceae bacterium AAb-1 | reverse complement strand
TCCGAATGGGGAAACCCAGCGCATTAATGCGTTATCCCTGCATGAATACATAGTGTAGGGAGGCAAACCGGGAGAACTGAAACATCTAAGTACCCCGAGGAAAAGAAATCAACCGAGATCCCGTTAGTAGCGGCGAGCGAACGCGGGTCAGCCCTTAAGCTTTTAAGGTGTTAGTGGAATGTTCTGGAAAGGACAGCGATACAGGGTGATAGCCCCGTACACGGCAATGCTTTAGAAGTGAAAACGAGTAGGACGGGACACGTGGTATCCTGTTTGAAGATGGGGGGACCATCCTCCAAGGCTAAATACTCCTGACTGACCGATAGTGAACCAGTACCGTGAGGGAAAGGCGAAAAGAACCCCTGTAAGGGGAGTGAAATAGAACCTGAAACCGTGTACGTACAAGCAGTGGGAGCACCTTTATGGTGTGACTGCGTACCTTTTGTATAATGGGTCAGCGACTTACATTCTGTAGCGAGGTTAACCGAATAGGGGAGCCGTAGGGAAACCGAGTCTTAACTGGGCGAATAGTTGCGGGGTGTAGACCCGAAACCGGGCGATCTATCCATGAGCAGGTTGAAGGTTGGGTAACACTAACTGGAGGACCGAACCCACTACTGTTGAAAAAGTAGGGGATGACTTGTGGATTGGAGTGAAAGGCTAATCAAGCTCGGAGATATCTGGTTCTCCTCGAAAGCTATTTAGGTAGCGCCTCGAGCGAATACCATTGGGGGTAGAGCACTGTTAAGGCTAGGGGGTCATCCCGACTTACCAACCCTTTGCAAACTCCGAATACCAATGAGTACTACTCGGGAGACACACGGCGGGTGCTAACGTCCGTCGTGAAAAGGGAAACAACCCAGACCGCCAGCTAAGGTCCCAAAGTCATGATTAAGTGGAAAACGATGTGGGAAGGCATAGACAGCTAGGAGGTTGGCTTAGAAGCAGCCATCCTTTAAAGAAAGCGTAATAGCTCACTAGTCGAGTCGGCCTGCGCGGAAGATGTAACGGGGCTAAATCATGCACCGAAGCTGCGGACTTGTGCGTAAGTGCAAGTGGTAGAGGAGCGTTCTGTAAGCCTGTGAAGGTTATCCGGGAGGGTAGCTGGAGGTATCAGAAGTGCGAATGCTGACATGAGTAACGATAAGGGGAGTGAAAAACTTCCCCGCCGAAAGACCAAGGGTTCCTATCCCATGCTAATCAGGGTAGGGTGAGTCGGCCCCTAAGGCGAGGCTGAAAGGCGTAGTCGATGGGAAACGGGTTAATATTCCCGTACCGGCAATACTGCGATGGGGGGACGGAGAAGGCTAGGCAGGCGCGGTGTTGGATGTCCGCGTGAAAGTGCGTAGGCTGGCAGAGTAGGAAAATCCGCTTTGCTAAGGCTGAGACACGAGACGAGCCACTAAGGTGGTGAAGCTGTTGACGCCCTGCTTCCAGGAAAAGCCTCTAAGCTTCAGGTATTGGTGACCGTACCCTAAACCGACACAGGTGGTCAGGTAGAGCATACCAAGGCGCTTGAGAGAACTCGGCTGAAGGAACTAGGCAAAATAGTACCGTAACTTCGGGAGAAGGTACGCTCTTTGTTGTGAAGGCTTTACGCTGTAAGCAATGGAGAGTCGCAGTGACCAGCTGGCTGCAACTGTTTATTAAAAACACAGCACTCTGCAAACTCGTAAGAGGACGTATAGGGTGTGACACCTGCCCGGTGCCGGAAGGTTAATTGATGGGGTTAGCGCAAGCGACGCTCTTGATCGAAGCCCCGGTAAACGGCGGCCGTAACTATAACGGTCCTAAGGTAGCGAAATTCCTTGTCGGGTAAGTTCCGACCTGCACGAATGGTGTAATGATGGCCAGGCTGTCTCCAGCCGAGACTCAGTGAAATTGAAATTGCGGTGAAGATGCCGTATACCCGCGGCTAGACGGAAAGACCCCGTGAACCTTTACTATAGCTTGGCACTGAACATTGACCCTGTATGTGTAGGATAGGTGGGAGGCTATGAAAGTGGGACGCCAGTCCTGCTGGAGCCGACCTTGAAATACCACCCTTGCATGTTTGATGTTCTAACGTAGGTCCCTGAATCGGGATTGCGGACAGTGTCTGGTGGGTAGTTTGACTGGGGCGGTCTCCTCCTAAAGCGTAACGGAGGAGCACGAAGGTTGGCTAAGTACGGTCGGACATCGTACGGTTAGTGTAATGGTAGAAGCCAGCTTAACTGCGAGACAGACACGTCGAGCAGGTACGAAAGTAGGTCATAGTGATCCGGTGGTTCTGTATGGAAGGGCCATCGCTCAACGGATAAAAGGTACTCCGGGGATAACAGGCTGATACCGCCCAAGAGTTCATATCGACGGCGGTGTTTGGCACCTCGATGTCGGCTCATCACATCCTGGGGCTGAAGTCGGTCCCAAGGGTATGGCTGTTCGCCATTTAAAGTGGTACGCGAGCTGGGTTTAGAACGTCGTGAGACAGTTCGGTCCCTATCTGCCGTGGGCGTTGGATGATTGAGTGGAGTTGCTCCTAGTACGAGAGGACCGGAGTGAACGAACCGCTGGTGTTCGGGTTGTCATGCCAATGGCACTGCCCGGTAGCTATGTTCGGAACGGATAACCGCTGAAAGCATCTAAGCGGGAAGCCGGCCACAAGATGAGTCATCCCTTACTCCTAGAGGGTACATAAGGGTTGTTGGAGACCACAACGTTGATAGGTGGGGTGTGGAAGCGCGGTGACGTGTTAAGCTAACCCATACTAATTGCCCGAGAGGCTTAACCATACAACGCCCAAGGTGTTTTA
>JARXRR010000161.1:0-663 GCA_033792355.1 Chromatiaceae bacterium AAb-1 | reverse complement strand
ATGCTGGCCCGAATGCGGTGTGCCAGGTGTTGCTTAAAGACGGACGGCAGGTGAATTTTGGTTATGACCGGCGTGGTAATCAGCTAACGGGTGATGGCCGCAGCCTGAAGTACACGGAGGATGATAAACCGTGGGAGATAGTGAGCTCAGGCGTAAGCAGCCGGTTTATTTACAGCAGTGACGGTCAGTTAGCGCGGCAGGAGCGTAATGGTGGCTGGACGCACTATGTGGATAGGGGATATGAATATGATGATAAAGGCGGTTGGCGGGTTTATGCGGGGGATGTAGGGGTAATAGGTTATAGCCAGTCAGAAGGTTATAGCATGATGTATACGCTGAGGGACAGGCTGGGCAGTGCGACGACTCTGGTGGATGAGCAGGGAGTGGTAGTAAGCCGGCGTAGTTATGACCCGTTTGGGGGTATGGAAGGAGAAGCGTTATCGGACTTGCAGCAGACGAAGGGATACTTGCGTGGATTTACCGAGCATGAGCATCTGAATGAGCATAAGCTGATTCATATGATAGGGCGGGTGTATGATTACCGGCTGGGCCGTTTTCTGAGTGTAGACCCAATCATACAAAATCCGGGCGATTCGCAAAGCTTTAACCCGTATAGCTACATAATGAACAATCCGCTGGCGGGTACGGACCCGACGGGATATT
>JARXRR010000063.1:0-19903 GCA_033792355.1 Chromatiaceae bacterium AAb-1 | reverse complement strand
ATTTTACAGACAAAATAAGTATATGAATTGTCTATAAAACCATCAAAAAACTCTGGTGACCACAAAAACAGAAAATTGTTCCGTAAAAGCGGTTGACCCTATTGAATGGTTATGTTTATTATCTTTGGCGACAAATCGGGTTTTATCCGAGATGAACGGGATGCCTTCCGCCGTTAAAGGTTGGTGAACGTAAAAAAATAGAATCACTAAAACAGTGGTCCAGGGAGATATACATGTATACAAATAATAAACTTAGCAAGGCTGTTCGTTTAGCTATTGCTTTTGGGGCTACATCAGCAACGGCTTTTACTGCTTCAGTTGCTGCTCAGGAAACTGAGGAAGCAGCCGCTAAGGTAGAGAAAATTCAGGTGACAGGTTCGCGTATTCAGCGAGCTGATATTGAGTCCGCGAATCCTATCACAGTATTTAGCGCTGAAGATTTGGCTGCGTCTGGTCATGTTACTATTGAAGGCTTTATTCAGAGCATTCCTTCAATGAATGGTGGTATGAATGGCCGTCAAACAAACAATGGATCTGGTGGTGCAGCTTCTGCTTCAATGCGTGGTTTAGGTTCTGCGCGTACCTTGATCTTAATTAATGGTCGTCGTACTGCAACTGGTGACTTGAACACTATCCCTATGGGTTTTATTGAGCGGGTTGAAGTTCTGCGTGATGGTGCTTCTACAATTTACGGTTCTGATGCAATCGCAGGTGTTGTTAACTTTATCACCAAGCGTGACTTTGAAGGTGGTGAGGTTATTGCTCAGTATGATGTTACCGGCGAAAGCGATGGTGAAGCCCGCAGCCTGTCTGTGACGTTAGGTACTTCAAGTAACCGTGGTAATGCGGTGTTGTCACTTGAGTACAGTGATCGTAAGGCAATTTGGCAAGGAGATCGGGAATTCTCTGCTATCCCTTGGGGGGAAAGTGGTGGACAGCGAATTATGGCTGGTTCTGGTGCCAACTCTTTCGGTACCTGGTCGCCATATGATCAGAACTCGCCGTACTTTGGTGAAAATACAGATCCGAACTCACCGTACTTTGGCCGTGGTGCCTGGGTCGTTGATCCGCAAACTGGTGATCTTCGCCGGTATAATCAGGCAACTGATTCTTATAACTTTGCACCGGCCAGTTACTTAGTCACACCGCAAAAAGTGTTCTCAGCCAATGCTACGGCTAACTATGAACTGACTAAAGACATTTCTGCATTTTTGGAAGCGGGGTTTACTAACCGTCAATCAGATCAGTTAATGGCTGCCGATGGAACATTCTGGGGCGCTCGTATGACTGCGGATCACCCGGATAATCCAATTGGTGAAGATATCTCAGTTAACCGCCGCCTTGAAGAAACGGGTGGCCGTAGTTTCCGTCAGGACTACTATGCCTACCGTATGGTTGCCGGTCTGGAAGGAAGTTTTGATAATGGCTGGTCGTGGGATGTGTCATACAACTATGCGCGTTTTACAAATGCCAGCTTAGACATCGGTCGGGCCAACCCAGCCCGTTACAATAAAATGTTAAATCCTTCAGTATGTCTTGCTACTAATAGTAGCGGTGCTTACACAGATCCTGCTTGTGCTGCAGTTGGAATCTGGAACCCATTAGAAGCTAATTCTCTAACACCTGAGCAAGTGGCGTACGGCTCTGTTCCAAATTCACCTTTGTCTGTTGGTGTAACTAAACAATTTATGGCAAACCTGACTGGTGATACTGGTGATTTTGGTTTTGATGCAGGTTCTATTGGTTGGGCAGTAGGTTATGAGAGACGTGATGAAAGCCTGGTTAACACCCCTGACGGTGGTGCTGTTGTCGGTGAAATTTATGGTGTAACAGCCGCTCCTACTGAAGGCAGCTACTCCGTTGATGAAATGTTTGCTGAGATAAACTTACCTCTGTTAGCTGGTGTAACAGGTGCTGAACGTTTGGATGTATCTGCAGCAGTGCGTTTGTCTGATTATGACTTCCTAAGCTCACATACAACTACTAAGTTTGGTGTGGAGTATGTTCCGGTTCAGGGATTATTGCTTCGTGCCACCTTCTCTGATGGTTTCCGTGCGCCAAGCATTAGCAACCTGTATGCACCGCTGTCAGAATCTAATCTCAGTTATGTAGACCCGTGCCATCAGTATGGCTCCAGTAATGTAAGCCAAACCACTAAGAATAACTGTGCAGCTGAAGGCTTGTCGCCTACTATTGAATTAACTAACTTACAATCTTCATCTATTGTAGGTGGTAACCCGGACTTGGGGCCTGAAGAGTCTGAAAGTTACACAGTTGGTTTTGTTTACTCACCAAACTTTGTTCAGAATCTGAGCATAGCGGTAGATTACTATAATATTGAGATTACCAATGGTATTGGTGCTCCGAGCATAACAGCGCTTGTTGCGCAATGTTATGGAAGTGAGAATTTCTCTGCTGCAGCATGTGATTATCTTCAGGGGCCAACTCATCCGGTTGTTAATCGTCCTGCTTATCCAGGTTCTGATTACCGGGCCTTGGCTGCCAATCCTATCGTTGCAGGTATTATAGCTACACCTCAGAATATTGCTACGTTCGAAACGTCGGGTATTGACTTTGACGTAAACTGGCATACCGACATATTAGGTGGCCGGTTCAATGTCCGTCTGGATGGTACCTACCTGAGAAGCTATGAATATCAGTCTTTAGCTGGCACGCCTGTACTGGAAATGGCAGGCAAGTTTGGTGCAGATCCAAACCTTAATGGTAACCCAGCTGCATTCTCTAAAATACGTTCTAACTTAAGTTTGTCGTATAGTGCAGATAACTGGAATGTATTGTGGGTTGCTCGTTATCAATCAAGTGTTGATGACATTAACTACACTCCAACTCTTTTATCAAGCAGTGTTGGTTCGTATATTTACCACGATCTGCAAGGTAGCTATACCTTCCAGAATAATCTGTCACTGACAGCGGGTGTGCGTAATCTGTTTGATAAGCAACCACCTTATGTCACAAACAACAATGATATGAATACTCTAAACACCTCGTATGATACTGCTGGTCAGTATCTGTATGCCCGGTTGGCATATCGTTTCTAATATTTAGAACACTGTGAGGTAGATAAAGCCAGTTAAGGATGACTTAACTGGCTTTTTACTTTAGAGCTTTAGTTTGCGACAGCATAAGTTTGCTGCATACTTTTATAAAGTAGTTAATTTTTAAGCAGAACAATTATCGATTTTATATGAACCTATTAAAAACACTCACCCTTGAAGCTAAAGAAGCCCAATTGGCTGGGAACTATGGATTGGCTTTGAATTTATATCAGCAAGCATATTATAAATTCCCAAACAGCATTAGTGCCGAACATAACTTAGCTGCAATCCTGGGTGATTTGCATCGATTCTCAGAGTCTCATAAGCATGCTGGGAATGCTTTGCGTAAGGGAGGGAATTCCTCTGCAACTTGGTTGGTATATGCCAGAGCTTTAATGGGATTGCAGTCATATGATGAAGCAACTCAGGCGTATCAAAAAGCCGTTCATCGTGATCCGGCATCGTATGATGCACATCGAGAGTATGCCCAGTTACTTTGGATGAAAACAAATGACTTAGAAAAGTCTCTGGAATTGATTAATGCAGTGCTACGCCAGAGGGAAGTAGCTGCTTTGATTTTGTTAAAAGCACAGATATTTGAGTATGCTGGTGAATTACACAGAAGCCAGCAGCTGTTGCAGGATGCCGCAGAAAAATGGCCAATTTTACCATTTTTGCAGGCACTGAGTTATGTTTCGATGCGTGTTGGAAAAACGGACATTGCGGTACAAAGTATTAAACAGGCCCTTGAAATCGCTCCTGCAACTTTCTCAGTAAGAGTTATGGCCAGTTATGTGTACGCATCGGCCGGGAATGGTGAAATGGCTTTACAACATGCCTGTGAAGCAGAACGTATCGAACCCAGAAACCAAGAAGCGTTAGCTTGTAAGGCGACATCCTTGTATTTGCTTTATAAAACGACAGGTGATAACGCATACCTTGAAAGGTATCAGCAACTATATGACTACAAGCGCTTTGTGGCTAAAGTTCCGGTTGATATTCCGGTTGGGTGGGATACAAGGGAAGCATTTTTTGCTGATTTGGCCCAAGAATTAAAAAGTTTGCATCCGTTCAAAACTCACCCTTTTGGACAATCTGTGCGGGCGGGGAGTCAGTTGCCAAATCTTCTTAGCTTGAATAATCCTTTGGTTAATACTTTTAAGGACGCTATTGAAGGGCCGATCAACAGATATTTACAGGCTCTGGGTAATGGTGACGATCCGTTAGCAAAACATAATAATGGTGCTTGGGAATGCTCTGGTATCTGGTCTGTATGGTTACCACCAGGTGGGTACCATGAAAATCATATTCATCCTAAGGGATGGCTGTCATCTGCTTGCTATATAGAATTACCAGATGTTACCGCAGATGAGGATGAAAAAGCTGGATGGTTGAAGCTAGGGCAACCGATGTTCCCAACTCAACCGGAACTGGGTATTGAGCAGTGGGTGAAGCCTGAAGTTGGTCATTTGGTTTTATTCCCTTCTTATATGTGGCATGGCACAAGTGTTTTTAAAGGGGATAAACCCCGATTAAGTATTGCTCTGGATATTGTCCCTAAATCAAAATAAAACACATGATTTATAAAGGTATCATTGATGGTAAAAAAAGAAGAATCTGTTGTGAGTGAAGCTTGGTTAAAAGAGCTGCTCGCAATAAAAAATTACCCAGAATCTTTGATGGTGACTGAGCGCTTACTGACTGTGACGCCTTCAGATGAACGTTATCTGCTGATGTTGGGTCGTCTGTACGAGCTTATTGAGCAGACTACAGATTTTAAGAGTATCTATGAGAAAGTGATAGAGGCTGTTCCTGGTGCTTACAATACGCATTTAATGCTGGGGCGCTATTATCACAGCAAACAAGACATTGAGAAAACGTTTAAGCATTATGTGACTGCGTTGCGTACTGCGAACAATGGCGGTTTTTGGTTGAATCGGGAATCTACTGCGCCTTGGGTTCATCAGTATGTTGTTCAGGCATTGAATTTCTGTGAAAAACATCGGTGTGATGTTATAGGAAGCTGGATCAGTGAATTACAGCAAACCTATGGTGTGGATGAAATAGAGCGTGTGATTAAGGGAATTCGTATGTATAGCGGAGAAATCCCAGCTGTGTATGATGACCCACGACAGAAGCCCGGCTTCCTGTATATTCCGGGTTTACCTGTAAAGCCAGTATTTGAAAGAGAAGATCTTGATTTTATTGATTATTATGAAGCTCAATTTGATAAGATTAAAGCTGAACTTGATAATCTTATTCTGCAGAATGTTCATATCGAGAACTATCGTGATATTGATAAACATGGCTTGACCAAAGGTGGCGACTGGGATGCAAAATTCTTTTTCCGGCATGGTAAGCGTTATGATGATACTCATGCGCTATGTCCCCAGACCTCTGAGATATTAACCCATCTTCCTTTAGTGCACATCCGGGATCATAGCCCTGAAGTATGTTTCTCTGTTTTAAGACCGGGCGCCCATTTGTTACCTCATCGGGGAATTACTAACAGTCGCTCAGTGTTGCACATGGGGCTTCAGATCCCTGCTGATTGTGCTCTGAATGTTGTTGGCATTGAAGAGCTTCACTGGCAGCCGGGTAAAGTCTTTGCGTTTGATGATAACTATTTGCATGAAGCGTGGAACCGAAGTGATGAAAGCCGTTATGTTCTTCTGGCCGATATCTGGAACCCCTTCTTGACCGATGTTGAATGCCGGGCGATTACCGATTTTGTTGTCAAAGTGGGTGGCTTTAATAATAAATACTAGGTGCTAAGTTAATGCCATCTAACTAATATAACTAAATTTTCTACTGCGCCATCAGGGGCTGTGATATCAGGCTTTTTTATTTCCGGATACAGGTTTACGGAAACCTCCGCTTAGCGTGGGCGGTAACACCAGCGCAATTGCTTGCTAATGTGTATTTCGGGGTTATCCGGCCAATCGTTTCGGTGTCTGTGTATTCTGCCCCAATAATCTCTCTTCCTAATCCCCCAATTTATTACCATATAACCCCTCATGTAATCGTATTTATCAACTACAAGAGTTACAGCGATGGAATGAAGAAGATAAAGCGAAATATTTTGGAATGTTAAAAACTAATTTTGGGCGATGTTTATCTCGAGGCATTTTTTGTTGAGAGAAAAGTTTTTCCATGGTTGCTTAAACTTAAGAAATAATTCGCATTTCAAGATTTCGGCATTACAGATTTTTAAAATTTAGACTATTCTAAAATAGTTCCCCAAAGCTATTGACCCCGCTAAAAGCTTAAGTCTATTATTTCAGTGGCAAGTTGGTTCTATATCTTTATGAATGTCATGATTTCAACAGTTAAAGGTTGGTGCATCTAAAGGATAGAATTACTAAATACAGTGCTCCAGGGAGGTACACATGTACATAAATAATAAACTTAACAAGGCAGTTCGTTTGGCGATTACTTTTGGTGCTACGGTAACAACTACTTCTGCTTTTTCTGTTTTAGCTCAAGAAGATACCGAAGTGACAAAAGTGGAGAGGATAGAGGTTACAGGCTCTCGCTTAAGATCAACTGATTTACAAGGATTTTCGCCTGTTCAGGTGATTGATGGAAGTGATATTGATTCTTCAAGTATTACTAACATACAGGATCTACTATTAAAAAACCCGGCATTTGGTTCTCCAGCCATTAGTCGTACTAATTCAAATTTCAGTACTGCAAGTGCAGGTGTGGCTACTGTAGACTTGCGTAATTTAGGAACTGCCAGAACGTTAGTTCTTGTTAATGGGCGACGTTTTGTAACTGGTGTTCCGGGTTCTATGGCAGTAGATTTAAACACTATACCTACACAATTCATTGATCGTATTGAGATTATGACTGGTGGTGCATCGGCTGTTTATGGGTCAGATGCTGTCGCTGGTGTAGTAAATATAATTCTAAAAAATGGTTTTGAAGGTATTGAATTTGATGCCCAATATGGTGAAAGCAGCAAGGGAGATAACCAAGAAAGACAATACCAATTTACTTTAGGAACAACAACATCTGATGGGCGTGGTAATGTAATGTTACATGCGTCTTATACTGATCAGGGAGCAGTTTATTCCAAGGATCGTGCCCGCTCAGCTATGGACATATATTCTTTAGGTGCTGGATTTACTGGGCTGCCTGAAGATATGTTTACTCCGGTAAATCCGTTTCCTTCTTCATATATTCCTCAAGGGCGTTTCTTTGCTGGAGATCAAAACTTTACCTATGATGCGAATGGTAATTTGAAAGAAGGATATGTTGCTGAAGAAGATGGTTATAACCGGAATGGGGCTCGTACTATTGCTATTCCTACAGAGCGCTGGTTATTCGCTGGTCGTGGAAATTATGAATTTAAAAAAGGTTGGAGTGCATTTCTTGAAGGAAACTATGCCTCTAGTCAAACGAAAAGTCTGTTAGAACCATTTCCATTTGATACAGACTCTATTTATGCTATTGATGGGCAGATGCCGATAGAGTTTTTAGAAAATGGTGTGATTGTCAGAAACCCATTAGTTCCAGATGCTATTTATGATGCAGCCACGGATACCAATGGGGATGGGCTTAGGGATATTTTCTTTTCCCGACGGTTATCTGATGTTGCGAATAGAGGGAACGTAGCTGATCGGGATACTTTCCGGATTGTTGCTGGAATTGAAGGTGAAATTACTGATGGTTGGTATTTTGATGCATATTATGGCTATGGGCAGACTAAAGAGTCCCAGGTTTCTAGTGGTCAAGTAAATGTTTTAAATTTTAAGAGTGCATTAGAAGTTATTCCTGATGGTAATGGGGGAGTAATGTGTCGTGATGCCACAGCTCGAGCTCAGGGGTGTGTACCAGCAGATGTATTTGGAGCGAATACATTATCAGAAGAAGCTGTGACGTATATTAATGCTCCGGGTTTACTGGCTACATTCGCATCCCAAGAATATGTAGGATTCAATGTCTCTGGAGAGTTGTTCAACTTACCTGCTGGGCCTCTGGGTATAGCGGTTGGTATGGAGTATAGGGAAGAGTTTTCTCGTAGCGAGTTTGATGCATTGCAGCAAGCTGGGTTAAATGCAGGTAATGCTATTCCTCGTACAGAAGGTGAGTTTGATGTAACTGAATATTATACAGAGCTCAATGTACCTATATTATCTAATGTATTTATGGCTGATCAGTTGAACTTACGTGGTGCAATACGTTTTTCTGATTATTCTACAGTTGGTAATACAACGAGCTGGAATGTCGCTTTAGATTGGGCCCCTATACCTGAAATGCGTTTCCGCTTGATCAGAGCTATTTCTACCAGAGCACCGAATGTTGATGAATTATACTCTCCACCAAGTCAGACTTTCCCTACAGGGTTGACTGATCCGTGTCTAGGTGTTACAGCTACCTCTTCAGGTGCAGTTGCTGAAGCATGTAGAGCTGTACCTGGTGTCTTGGCAAATATTCAGGCAAATGGTTCATTTACCTTGAATCAATCAGATTTACAAGGGGTCAGTGGTTATAACCGTGGTAATTCTGATTTAGGAGAAGAGAAAGGAAAGTCATGGACTATAGGTGTGACGATATCTCCTGATGGTATACCATTCCTGAGTGATTTTGATTTTAATATTGACTATTTTGATATTGAAATTGAAAACGCTATTGTAAGTACCCCGAGACAGTTTATTCTGGATCAGTGTTACGGTGGAGATACATCTTTCTGTGACTTTATTATTCGTCGTCCTTCAGCCGCTGGTGCAAATAGTGCTGGTTCTTTAGAGTATATTGATTCTGCAGTAACAAATAGTGGGGGATATGCTACAGAAGGTATTGATTTTGTTATTACCTATAGTAAAGCTCTTGAAGAGTTTAACTTAGCTGGTCATTTTAAGGCTCGTCTGGCTTATACTCGTCTGTTGGATGGCTATTCAATACCGCTACCAGGCTCGGCTAAAGATCCTTTCAAAGGAGAAGTGGGAGCAGCAAGAGATAAGTTTTATCTGACTATGGGATATGACTATGGTAATTATAGCATCGCTTGGAATACAACGTTTATCGGTCACTCATATTTAGATGATCAATTTTTATCTGGATATGATTTAGCACCTGAGTCTGTAGGAGTTGGAGCTGTAATTTATCATGATATTAATTTTGCATATCGTCCATCAGATAACTATGAGCTATATCTTGGATTGCAAAATGCATTTGATAAAGAACCTGCGCCTATTATTAGCGGCTTACCGGGGAATAGCACAGGAACAGAAACTGATGCAGGTGTCTATGATCCGATTGGGCGTCGCATATATGCTGGTATACGAGTAAAATTCTAATTTCTAAGTTTATAACCATCATTACCCCGATACTAGGTTATCGGGGTAATGATTCTTAGATAACTGGTTTTCTCTGAAGGTCGGTTCTTTGATATAAACAGTATATGAAAGTAAAAAAGTTTATACTGATAACGACCAACCAAGGTTCAGACTTTCATAATGGCGATATGCCTGAGTGTGGTACAAATTGGTATTTCCCTTCCCAATCCCTCAATTTATTACCATATAACCCCTCATGTAATCGTATTTATCAACTATAAAACTTACAGTGATGGTAGATGAAAGTTTTAAAGAGTCTTTTGGTTGGCTGCCGTTTTTTGCTTTTCTCTGGACCTTTGTGGCGCCGGAGTACCCGGCACTGGTAATAGAGATACTACTTGCAAGCCCTACCGCTCGCAGTAGGTGCTCCAGTTTAAATTCTGCCCTCAGCTCCAGAACAAATTAGCGCTTTTTCGCGGTTTGAGAACGCTTTTTCTGAAACCGGGTATCTAATTTTTTAAGGCAGCATCCTCCGCACACTTTTTAAAGAACTGCCCGGCAAATAGCACGGAGCGCTTCACGATAAAACAAATTTGTGTTGATTATCATAGGTAACTTGCCTACAATTTGGCAATGAAAGCAACTTTCTTTGAAACATCCGTTTTTACAAAAACGGTCAGTCATTACTTAAATGACGAGCAGTACAAGGAATTACAGCACTTTATGCTGTGCAATCCTGAGTATGGTGACGTCATGCCGAGGACCGGCGGCTTCAGAAAACTCAGATGGACCGATGAAGGGCGGGGAAAAGGTAAGCGGGGTGGTCTCAGAGTCATCTATTACTGGCTTGATCGTGACAAACAATTTTGGATGTTTGCCATTTATGACAAAGATGAAATGGAGAACCTTACACCTGCTCAGGAAAAACAGTTGAAGCAGGCTATTGAAACAGAGTTAAAAGCGGGAGGTATTAAAGATGGCAAAGCGTGATTTATTCGCAGAGCTTATGCAGGGTGTCAATGACATGACGGAGCAACGCCAGGGCAAAGTCACGCTACGCAAGGTTTCTGCAGAAAGCAAACCTGTGCCACATGTCACAGCGCAGGAAATCGTGAATTTGAGACAAAAACTGCATTTATCTCAGGCAGTTTTTGCTCAGAGATTGCGCTTGAACCCGGAGACACTTAAAAACTGGGAGCAAAGTAAATCTAAACCTAATGGGCAAGCTGCTATTTTGATTAAACTGGTCGAAAAGTATCCAGACATGATTGAAAGGCTTGCTTCTGTTTAAACGGCAGTATATTTACAATGCAAATTGCATAATGGCGATATGCCTGAGTGTGGTACAAATTGGTATTTCCCTTCCCAATCCTTCCAAAATTTATTACCATAAGCCCTTCAGGTAATCGCATTTATCAACTACAAGAGTTACAGTGATGGCAGATGAAAATTTTAAAGAGTCCTTTGGCTGGTTGCAGTTTTTTGCTTTTCTCGGGACCTTTGTGGCGCTGATGTGTCTGGTGCCGATTTTGAAATGGCTTCAGATTTTTCTGGGATAATACTGAAAATATTTTGAAGGCCGCCGCAGGCGGCTTTTTTGTTACGAAAGTAAAGGTCTTACAGATGGATAAGCAGACGTTAGCGCTGGAATTAAAGCAGGTTATTAAAACGGTCGAGAACTACCCTAAACCAGGCATTATGTTTCGGGATGTGACCAGTTTAATGCAGGATGGACCAGGGTTTCGCAAGGTGATTGATGCTTTTAAAGCTCAATACTCTGATAAAGGCATTACTAAAATTGTCGGGACTGAGTCCCGTGGTTTTATTTTTGGTGCGCCTCTGGCTTATGCACTGGGTATTTCTTTCGTTCCGGTGCGCAAACCTGGTAAGTTGCCACGGGAGCGTATTAAAGAAAGCTATCAGCTGGAATATGGTGAAGATACTCTGGAGCTGCATGCTGATGCTATCTACTCTGGCGATAAGGTGTTGCTGGTCGATGATCTGCTGGCAACCGGTGGTACGATTGAAGCAACCACTAAGCTGGTACGTCGCTTAGGGGGGATAGTGGAAGATGCTGCTTTTGTTATTGCCTTACCGGATTTAGGTGGCGTTACGCGTTTAGAACGTTTGGCGTTAAATGTGCTTAGTCTGGTTGAGTATCACGGCGAATAAGTTTAGGCTGTAGTCATATTCACCCGGCATAACGGCTAAATATCATTATATGAGTTATCAGGTTTTAGCCAGAAAATGGCGTCCGCAGCATTTTGGCCAGTTAGTTGGACAAGAGCATGTTAAGACAGCGCTGAGCAATGCGCTGAATAGTAGCCGCTTACATCATGCTTATCTGTTTACCGGCACCCGCGGAGTAGGTAAAACAACTATTGCCCGTATTTTTGCCAAAAGCCTGAACTGTGAAACCGGTATTACGGCCGAGCCATGTGGCGTGTGCCAGGCTTGTCAGGAAATTGATGCCGGTCATTTTGTTGATTTGCTGGAAATCGATGCTGCTTCCCGTACTAAGGTAGAAGATACCCGGGATCTGCTTGATAATGTACAGTATGCGCCAAGCCGTGGCCGCTTTAAAGTCTACCTGATTGATGAAGTCCACATGCTGTCGAAGCACAGCTTTAATGCTTTGCTTAAAACGCTGGAAGAGCCGCCGCCGCATGTAAAATTCCTGCTGGCAACGACTGATCCCCAGAAGCTGCCTGTCACAGTGTTATCCCGTTGTCTGCAATTTAATCTTAAAGCACTGAGTCAAACACAGATAAAACAGCATCTGGTTTATATTCTGCAACAGGAAGCTATTCCGTTTGATGAATCTGCACTGTCGCTACTGGCCAAAGCAGCAAGAGGCAGTTTACGGGACTCACTGAGTTTAACTGATCAGGCAATTGCCCAGAGTAATAGCCACCTGACGCTGGAGCAGGTGCGCAATATGCTGGGTTACCTTGAACAGAGCTGGGCACAGCTGTTGTTACAGGCGGTAATACAAAGAGATATTGAGGCTTTGCAACAGCAGCTTGCAGCGTTGGTAAGCCAGCACAGTGATTTCAGTATAGTGCTGGATGATATGTTGTCATTGCTGCACCTTGCGGCATTAACCCAGCTACAGCCGGCTGCGGCATCTTTATCCGAACAGGCCGGGTTTGTGCAGGAACTGGCTGCAACGATACCCCCTGAAACTATCCAGTTATATTATCAGTTGCTTATTTCCGGTAAGAAAGAATTGCCTTACGCACCTGATTTATTAACCGGTGTCGAAATGGCGCTGTTAAGGGCACTGGCGTTTATACCCGCTACAGGAGAATCGCCGTCTGTTGCTGTAAATAAACCGGTAGTGCCAGCGGCAATACCAAAACATGTTCAGCCAGACATTCCGATTGAAAGCAAAACCCATCTTCAGCCAGAGGCTGAGGAAGCCGGAAGTGCAAAGAGTACAGAGAGTGCAGAGAGTACAGAGAGTGCACCGGTAAAAGCCAACCCACAACCTGTTGCCCCGGAGGCAACTGCCGAATCTGTGATTGATCCGGTTACTGCCCGAATCATGGCAAGGCGTGGTGTAGTCGCTGATACTGACCTGCAACCTGAGAAAGCAAGACCCGAGACGCCAAAAAAGCCTGAGCGCCAGACGGCGCCCTTTATTATTGCAGCTGCAAAAACGGCACCACCAATCGCTGAGTCTGCAACAGCAGCACCACAAATACCGGTACCGGCGCCACTGCCTGAGCGTATCCCGCCAATAAAACCGCTGGATGTTCAACCTGCTGAGCCGGCTTTGCCTGCTACGGGCGCTGTGACAGAAGAAGCTCCGGTATTCTATGAAGAGTCAGAAGAAGATTCTGCATTCTGGCTGGCTCAGCAGCAGGAAAGCGCACAATTCTGGCAGTTGCCTGAGCGTGATGAGCCGCAGTTAACCAGCCAGTTCAGTGGCGAAATTACCGAAGAGAATTTCTCTGTGCGCTTTGCTGCCCAGGTTGATAGCTGGGCGGCCAGAGTTGATCAACTGGATACCGGGGGGCTGAGCAGGTTATTTCTGTTGCATTCTTCATTGCAGCTACAGGGCAGTGAACTGACTTTAACGGTAGCTCAAACTCAGCAGCACCTTGATACTGCAGCATTCCGTAGTAAATTGCAGCAGCTTTTAAACCAGACATTCGGGCAGGAACTGCAGCTGAACCTGATCTACCAGGCAGAAGTTCCGGACAGCCCGTTAGCTATCCAGCAACGCATAGAACTGGAACGCCGTAATTATGTTACGCAGTTACTGCAGCAGGATCCTAACATAATACAGTTACAACAGTTATTCTCTGCTGAGTTGTTACCGGAAACCATACAGGTAAATTAACCTGCAAACATCCATTACTCTGGCCAGACTGAGCTTGTAATTTAGGTCTTAAATTATTATCTTGTCGCCAGCATTAACTAAGAGAGACACAGCTATGTTTAAAGGCGGTATGGGCAATATCATGAAGCAGGCGCAGGCCATGCAGGAAAAAATGCAGAAAATGCAGGCCGAAATTGCCAATATGGAAGTCACCGGAGAAGCCGGCGCCGGGTTGGTAAAAATTACCATGACAGGTAATCATAATGTGCGCCGGGTCAGTATTGATGAAAGCCTGATGCAGGATGATAAAGAAATGCTGGAAGATCTGATAGCCGCTGCGATTAATGATGCCGTACGCCGCGTAGAAGAAACCAGCAAAGAGCAAATGGCAAAAGTTACCGGTGGTTTGCAATTACCTCCTGGTATGAAAATGCCTTTCTGATAATGAATAAACTTACCCCGTTGGTGCAGCAACTGGTAGATGCCCTGCGTATTCTGCCAGGTGTTGGCCCAAAATCAGCACAGCGCATGGCGTTTCAGTTACTGGAACGTAACCGTGATGGTGGCCGGAAATTAGGTACTGCACTTACCGCAGCCATGACGCAGGTTAAACACTGCCGGCAGTGCCGTACTTTTTGTGAGCATGAGCTATGTGGCATTTGTGCCGATCCTCTGCGCCAGCAAAGCGGGTTACTCTGTATTGTCGGTTCAGCGGCAGATCAACTGGCTATTGAGCAAACCGGCCAGTTCAAAGGGCGTTACTTTGTGCTGATGGGGTATCTGTCTCCGCTTGATGGCATTGGCCCGCAGGATCTGGGGCTGGATGCGCTGGCAGAGCAATTGGCACAGCAGGATATCAGTGAAGTGATTCTGGCAACAAACCCGACAGTTGAAGGTGATGCCACCGCATTTTATATTGCAGAATTATGTCGCAGGTATCAGGTTACTGTATCCCGGCTGGCACAGGGTGTGCCTGTTGGTGGTGAACTGGAATTTGTTGATGGCACTACACTGTCACATGCTTTCAGCGGACGTAAAACCTTCTGAAGCTCCTAATCTGCTTTTACTGCTTGAATTCTGTTTTTGCTTACCCCATATAAAAGCCAGCTTATACGGCAATAGTCCGTATTATTTAAGGTTAGTTAACAGATAAAGGTTAACAGCCTCTGGTTTATTCGTTTGTTATAAAAGTTTTGAGGAACGACACAATGAGTGACACCACTGCAACAACTGCGGGCCAGAAACAGACTCACGGCTTTCAGACTGAAGTAAAACAGCTATTGCAGCTGATGATACATTCACTGTATTCAAATAAAGAAATTTTTCTGCGTGAATTAGTTTCCAATGCGTCTGACGCGGCAGATAAGCTGCGTTTTCTGGCGTTATCTGACAGTGCCTTATATGGTAACGACGGTGAACTGCGGGTCAGAATCAGTATTGATGATAAAAACCGTACGCTGACTATCAGTGATAACGGTATCGGTATGACAGAGCAAGAGGTGATTAGTCACCTTGGTACTATTGCCAGGTCGGGTACTAAAGAGTTTTTCTCGCAGCTGTCTGGCGATCAAAGTAAAGACTCTAAGTTAATTGGCCAGTTTGGTGTTGGTTTTTATTCTGCGTTTATTGTGGCAGACAAGGTGACCGTCAGAACACTGAAAGCGGGTGAGCCGGCCAGCGCTGCTGTGGAATGGGAATCTGCCGGAGAAGGTGAATACACCATTAGCCAGAGCAGCAAGCAGGGCAGAGGTACTGATATTATTCTGCATCTGCGTGAAGGTGAAGACGAATTCCTCGGTCGCTGGAAAGTTGAAAGCATTGTTACAAAATATTCTGACCATATCAGTATTCCGGTCGAATTATGGCAGGAAGAACAACCAGAGCGTGATGGGCCGGATGGTGAGAAAATTGCCGCTGTGCCAGGTCACTGGCAGGCGGTAAATAAGGCAACAGCATTATGGACCCGCGATAAGTCAGAGATTACTGACGAAGAATATCAGGAGTTTTACAAACATATTTCGCATGACTGGACCGAGCCACTTAGCTGGAGCCATAACAAAGTAGAAGGTAACAGCAATTATACCAGCCTGCTTTATATTCCTCAGAAAGCGCCATTTGATTTATGGAACCGCGAAGCACGACACGGCCTTAAACTTTATGTGCAACGTGTGTTTATTATGGATGATGCTGAGCAGTTTATGCCAAGCTATCTGCGTTTTATCAAAGGTGTACTGGACTCGGGCGATTTACCGCTGAACGTATCGCGGGAGATTCTGCAGGATACCAAAGTCACTCAGAGCCTGCGTAAAGGCTGCTCAGGCCGGGCGCTGAAAATGCTGGAAAAACTGAGCAAAGATGCCGAGAAATATCAGACATTCTGGAATGAGTTTGGTCAGGTACTAAAAGAAGGCCCGGCAGAAGATTTTACCAACAAGGCACAGATTGCAGCTTTACTCCGTTTTGCGTCTACTCATAATGATACTGCGGTACAGAACGTTTCACTGGCCGATTATATCAGCCGGATGAAAGAGGGGCAGGATGAAATTTACTATGTGACAGCTGACAACTACGAAGCTGCAAAGCATAGCCCCCACCTTGAAGTATTTAAAAAGAAAGGCATTGAAGTATTACTGTTGTCAGATCGCATTGACGAATGGCTGCTGCAGCATTTACCAGAGTTTGAACAGAAGAAACTGCGTTCAGTGGCAAAAGCAGGACTGGATTTATCCAAACTGGATGACGATGAAACCAAAAAGGCACAGGAAGAAGCTGAACAGGCTTTTGCCGCCGTTATTGAACGTTTCAAAGCTGCACTGGGCGATCAGGTAAAAGATGTTAAGGTCAGCCATCGTCTGACAGACAGCCCGGCCTGTGTGGTAACGGATGAGTTTGATATGAGTACTCAGATGATGAAACTGATGGAATCGGTTGGTCAGCAAGTACCGGAAGTAAAACCGGTATTTGAACTGAATCCTGAGCATCAACTGGTAAAACGCATTGCTGACGAGCAGGATGAAACCCGCTTTAAGCAGTGGGCTGAAGTATTGCTTGAACAGGCTTTACTGGCAGAACGCGGTAGCCTGAAAAATCCGGCCAGTTTCGTTAACAAACTGAATGTGCTTCTGTTATCTCTTACTCACTGATTATTGATGTTTCTTTAAAAGGAGCCGTTCTGTAAAGAACCGGCTCCTTTATTTTGTCTGAAATGTTCCCGGTGTTCCCTTTTTATGTCTTCCACAATGTCTGGCGGGCTCTATACTTCATATGTCACTTTTTGTTTGTGTAGGAGTCGTTTGTGGAAACACTATCTGCTATATGGCGTACAATCGGCTTTGGTGGCCGTTTGACCGTTGTCATGGTTTCATTGTTACTTGCTTCTATTCTTATCCTCAGTAGTTTACTTTTTGTTGAGTATAAACAGTCTCATACCAATGCCGTAATTAACACTCTGGAAACGACAGGCCAGCTTAGCGCCGAGGCATTCACCGAGTGGTTGCTGGTCCGTCAGGATGAAATGCGTTATCTGGCTCAGACCGATGCAGCGATAACCGGTGATTTATCCCAGCTGGCGGGGTTATTGCTGGGAATAGCCCGTTCCCAGGGCAACTACGATACTATCTTTCTGGTCAGCCCGTATGGCCGGGGGCTGGTTGGGGTAAGTTACCAGAATGAGCAGGCGCAGTTGCTTTCTGAATCAGAAGCCGCAGCCTTTGATGTCGCTGACCGGGACTGGTTTCAACAGGCAATATCAGGCAAACCGGTGTTTTCCCAGCCTGTTATCTCCAGGGCAACGGGTAGCCAGGTCAGCACTGTTGCTATTCCGGTAATCCATAATAATCAGGTGGTGGCAGTTATGCGCGGTGCGGTACAACTGAGCACCATTTTTAAAAAAGTCAGTGAATTAAGCCGCAATGATTACACCGAAGTTTATCTGCTGGATAGCAGTGGCAAGGCGATTACTCCGGCACACTCGGTACATGATAAAGAACGGCCGTTACAAACCAAAGCAGCTGATGGGATCAGAGCAAAGCGCAGTGCGACGGGGCAGTATCTGAATGCTGCCGGTGTGGCAGTGGTTGGTAGTTACAGCTATATGCCAATGCTGGGCTGGGGGCTGGTGCTGGAAAGTGATGCCGAGGTGGTGCTCAGTGATGTCAGAGAAATGCTCTGGATGCTGGTAATCACTTCTGCCGTGGTACTGGTTATTGCTGTGCTGGTCTGTATGCGGCTGGTAAGCTCAGTGACCCGTATGCTGGGGGGAGAGCCAGACTACACCGCCGATATTGTACATAAAGTAGCAGAAGGTGATCTGACAACATTTATCAATCTGAAAGAGGGTGATAGTGCAAGTTTGCTGGCTTCTGTCAGTGGTATGCAGACCAGTTTGCGGCAAATAATTGGCCAGGTCAGCAGTTATGCTGAACAGGTCGCAGCGGCTGCAACCGAGTTGTCTCAGATTAATGAACAAACCCGTGCCGGTATTGAAAGTCAGAATAGTGAAATAAATAGTTCAGCAGTGGCCATGAACGAAATGACCACATCCCTGGAAGAAGTGTCACAAAATACGCAACAGGCTGCCGAGGCTGCCAGTGCCGCCGACAAACAAACCATGCACGGGCAGACAATCGTCAGCGGTACAGTGCAGGATCTGGAAACGCTGGGGCAGGAAGTTAGTCGGGCGGCTGAAATAATTCATAACCTTAAACAGGATAGTGATCGCATAGGCAATATATTGCAGGTTATTGAAAGTATTGCAGAGCAGACAAACCTGCTGGCATTAAATGCTGCAATAGAAGCTGCCAGAGCCGGGGAGTCGGGTCGTGGATTTGCGGTTGTTGCCGATGAAGTCAGAACTCTGGCCAGCAGAACCAAAGACTCCACAACCGAAATTCAGCAAATGATAGAAAAACTGCAAACCGGTACAGATAATGCCGTAAAAGCAACACTCAAAAGTGAGCAGACAACCAGAAATACTGCCGAACGTGCGGCCCAGGCCGGAACAGCTTTGCACAGTATTCGTAGCGCAGTGTCATTAATTAATGACACTGCGCATCAGATTGCCAGTGCTACAGAACAACAAACCGTTGTATCGCGTGATATTAACCGTAATTTACATCAGATTAGCGATGTTGCTTATCAAACGGGGGAGAATATGGTGCAGTCTGCACTGGCAAGTGATTCTCTGGCCAAACTGGCTGAGCAGCTGAAAAGCCTAGTCAGGATATTTAAAGTCTGAGCACGACTTTAGTCGGTAATCAGGCAGGTAAAACGCTGGTTTTCTGCTCTTTTAACGGGAAATACAGCTTAATAGCCTGTCTGATACTGATATTCGACTAAAGGCTAGATAAATCACTGGTTAAATGCCGCCGCCCAGACAAATTTCTTGTTTCATGAAGCGCATTATGTAAATATTCATGCTTTATAACGAATGGATTAATCCGAAAACACGAGGGTGTTGGTATGCGCATTATTTTGTTGGGCGCCCCAGGTGCAGGAAAAGGAACTCAGGCACAATTTCTGATGAAACAATATGGGATCCCACAAATTTCTACCGGCGATATGCTGCGGGCTGCAATTAAAGAGGGTACTCCTTTAGGGCTGGCGGCAAAAGAAGTGATGGATGCCGGGCAACTGGTTTCTGATGATATTATTATCGGGCTGGTAAAAGAACGTATCGGTAAAGACGATTGCAGTAAAGGCTTTTTGCTTGATGGTTTCCCGCGTACCATTCCACAAGCCGATGCCATGAAAGAAAATGGCGTACTGGTTGATCACGTTATTGAGTTTGATGTTCCTGATGATGTTATTGTTGAACGCATGAGCGGCCGCAGAGTGCATCCTGCTTCAGGCCGGGTTTATCATATTCGTTATAATCCGCCGAAGGCCGAAGGTAAAGATGACCTGACCGGTGAGGAGCTGGTGATCCGCCCTGATGATATTGAAGAAACTGTTCGTAAGCGGTTGGCTATCTATCATGAGCAAACGGCTTTACTGGTAGGCTATTACCGTAAAGAAGCAGCAGCTGGCAATACGCAGTACCATCATATTGATGGAACAAAAGCGGTAGAGGATGTCAGCAGCGAATTGTCATCATTATTAGGCTGACAGCCAGACTTAAACAAAAAAACCACAACAGTTTGAAGTGACCCCCAATAGTTGGACATTCCAATTACTGGGGGTCTTTTTATGTCCAGACATCAAAGAGCATTTAAGCTTCAATTAGCAATACTTGCTGA
>JARXRR010000116.1:0-3692 GCA_033792355.1 Chromatiaceae bacterium AAb-1 | reverse complement strand
AGGTTATGCAGTACAAAAAGGTATCCTAATCCGATGATTAAGTTATTTTTCTATAGATTAACCACATACTTTATCTTTTTGTTGCCGTTAATATTTTTAAGCGGCTGTGCTTTACCTTCGCAGGAAGGAAGAACCCCGTCACAGTTTTTGTCTTCAGAACAAGCCAGACAAACCCGCCTGGGGCAAGGTCTAGCATCTTATTTGCAGGAGTATCCTGAACAGTCGGGCATATTGCCGCTGGATGATGCGGTTTCTGCTTTTGCTGCAAGAATGGTACTGGCGGCTGCGGCAGATCGTACGTTGGATATTCAGTACTATATCTGGCGATCTGATATCACCGGCACCCTGTTACTGAAGGCGCTGTTTGATGCGGCGGAAAGAGGCGTAAGGGTGCGCCTGCTGCTGGATGATAATGGCGTATCCGGTATGGACAGCATTCTGGCAGCATTAAACGAGCATCCGTTAATCGAGGTGCGTCTGTTTAATCCTTTTTCTGTACGGCAACCTAAAGCGCTGGGGTTTATTACACATTTCTCCCGGGCAAACCGGCGTATGCACAATAAATCATTCACGGCAGATAATCAGCTGACCATTATTGGTGGCCGCAATATAGGTGATGAATATTTTGGAGCAACCGACGATGTACTGTTTGCTGATCTGGACGTATTGGCTGCCGGCAGTGTCGTAACCGGGGTATCTGCCGATTTTGATCGCTACTGGCACAGTCAGTCGTCTTATCCGGCAGAAAAGCTGCTGCCTGCAACTTCTGAACAACAGTTAAAACAATTATTGGCTGCTGCTGCAAAGCATCAGCAGGACCCTAAAGCTGCAAAATATATACAGGCATTGCAGCAGTCACATTTTATTGAAGAGTTAACAGCAGGCTCCCTGAATTTCAGGTGGACGGATGTACGAATGGTCAGTGATGATCCTAAAAAAGGGTTGGGCCAGGCGAAAGATAATGAGCTGCTGATTTTCAGTCTTAACGATATTTTAGGAACCCCGGAGCAGAATATTATTCTGGTATCGCCTTATTTTGTTCCTACCAAAGCGGGAGTTAAAGCTTTTAAATCGATGATTGAAAAAGGTATAAGTATTACGGTACTGACCAATGCGCTTGAAGCGACAGATGTCGCTGCTGTGCATGCGGGCTATGCCAAACGCCGGAAAGCTTTACTGGAAATGGGTGTTTCTTTATTTGAAATGCGCAGAACCATGCAGCAGGATACCGATAACTCCCTGTTCGGCAGTTCCGGTTCCAGTCTGCATGCAAAAACGTTTGCGATAGATAATAAAAGGGTTTTTATTGGCTCATTTAATTTTGATCCCCGCTCTGCCAGATTAAATACTGAACTGGGGTTTATTATCGACAGCCCTGAACTGGCACAAGCGATTGCAGATATTTTTGCCACAGAAGTACCTGCCAGGGCCTATGAAGTTAAACTGGATAACAAAGGCCGTTTATACTGGCAGGAAAATAACCGCGGTGAGGTTATCATTCACACTACAGAACCGGGCACATCAGGCTCTCAAAGAGCCGTTATTTATCTTTTGTCAGTGTTACCGATAGAATGGCTGCTGTAGTTTACCGGGACAGATTTGTCATGGTAAGTAAAGCTCCAAAGCTTATCAGCAGAGCACCAAATATCCTGTCTATCCAGTGGCGTATTTTCATTATTCTGGCTCGTACTGTATCGGCAGAAAAAAATATTGCCACAACAACAAACCAGATGATGTGTGTTGCAGAAATAAAAATACCATAGCCTGCTTGAACGAGAAGTGAAGTTGTAGGCTGGACCACCTGCATAAACAGGCTGACAATAAAGACCGTGGCTTTAGGGTTGAGAGCATTGGTGATAAATCCGGTTCGCAGGGCTGCTAAATCTGATAGTGACAGCTCTGGGGCATCAGCCTGGTTACTTTGCGATTTGCTTTTTAACATGCTGATACCCAACCAGATTAAATAAGCGGCACCAGCAAGTTTCAGAAGATTAAAAAGCCAGATCGATTGTGCTATCAGCAAACCGACGCCCAGCATAGTGTATGCTACATGAACCAATACTCCCATGCCGATGCCAACAGCCGTCATAATGCCGGCTCTTCGTGACAGCAGCAGGCTGTTGCGTGAAGTCATCGCGAAATCCGGTCCGGGGCTGATTACAGCTAAAATTGTTATTGTGATTACAGCTATTAATTCGGTCATTCTTTTCTCTGCGGTTTTAAATTATTATTCTAAACCTATCAGATAATTTGTGATGATCTAAACGATGATTACTGATAGTTATTGTGAATTAAATTCACATAAAAAATCTCAGAGAGCGCTTTCTCTTACTGCACTGCGTTGCTTCGATGTTGCTGCCAGAACTGAAAGTTTCAGTCGTGCAGCTGAAAAGATGAATCTGACTCATGGTGCTGTAAGCCGCGCAGTCCGGAATCTGGAGGATGAATTAGGGGTACAATTATTTGAACGCCGGGGAAGGCGGGTTTTCTTAACTGAGGCAGGAACTAAGCTGGCCGCTACCGTTCAGCAGGCATTTGCCATGATAGAAAATACCACCAGGGAACTGCGTAATCTCGGATACCAGAGAACACTGACCATATCCTGTGAACCCACGTTACTGATGCGCTGGCTTATCCCCCGTCTGCCTCAGTTTCAGAAGTTATATCCTGAACTGTCGGTACAGCTGGTCTCTGGTGGTGGAGCTGTGCAGCTTGGCGGTAATATTGATTTAGCCATACGCCGTAATGATTTTGACTGGCCTGATCATTATTATGCTGTCAGGTTGTTCGATGAAAGCATCGGGCCTGTATGCCGGTCAGATCTTGTTGAACGCTTTGTATATAAAGATGATGACAACAAACCGCGGCTACGGGCTGATGGAAGCCGCCTTCATACCCGGACAAGACCGGATGCCTGGTCTGCATGGTACTGCTGTTCCGGGGAACAGAGTGACGACAAGGCTCCGTCACAGGTATTTGAACATTTTTATTTCAGTTTACAGGCAGCGGCTGCAGGAATTGGGATTGCTATTGGTCCCTGGCATCTGGTTCGTGATGAACTGGATAACGGAATACTGACAGCACCCTTTGGGTTTATTGCTGATGGCAGTGGTTATTATTTACTTGCTCCGGAACCCTTTGAAAACGACAGCCCGCAATCGCAGTTTCTGCAATGGATTCTTTCTGTTGCCAGATAACATAAGCTGGTTATCAGTATCCTGATAATCATGTTGTCTATTGTGTTTTCCCCACGGTTTTTGATTTCCAGACTGAAAATTATACTGAGGGATAGCAACTGTTTTGTCAGTAGCCTTAATTCTCTTTTAGGGGGACGTTAAGATTATCCCTTATAAAGGATATTTTTATTTTAACCGCTATAGAGGATATATTGATTTTATCCCTTCTAAAATGGGCAGAGCATCAACGGTGCTGATGGCCAACAGCATGGCTGCCCAGTATTTGATAGCTGCTATTTGCCGATACAGAAAGTGAAAAATCAATTAAAAACAACAATTTATGAATTTTTTGATAGTTAATTAGTGGGCCAGATTCACATTAGAAAAAATCATAATAAAAATTGACGTTTACTCCTTTTATATATACTGTTTTTATGTACAGTAAATAAGGGGGTGGTTATGATAGTAATCCAACACGTTTGTTCAATTCACGATCTTTTCAGCATAGTTCAAGGG
>JARXRR010000029.1:0-44242 GCA_033792355.1 Chromatiaceae bacterium AAb-1 | reverse complement strand
GGATGAAATAATTTTTAAAGTTGTTGTTCAAGGGGTTGGTTTCAGACAGGATACACTATTGAAAGATAGTGTCCTGGGTTTTTACACCACTTTTGGAATATTAGCAGATAATATATTTGATGTGAAATTAAAACTGCCTTTAGAACTTGAGAATAGAATGTTACGACACTCTGTTTATAACTATGAAAAAAAATCATTTAATTATGTTATTATTGAAGGGATTTATTCCGGAGAGGAAAAAGATTTGTTGGTGGATGGTTTTTCATTTTTTAAAGCAACCTTATTTAATCGATTATCATTTTATTTTAGATGGATATACCTAAAATTTTTTGACTCAGTGAGGATTGTAAAAATTGCTGGATTTTTTGGCGGTTAAGAATCTAGAAAATTCCCATAACATTCAGAACGGAGTAGATGTGGCAGAAGGTACGGGTAATATCGGTAACGTTATCGCTCTGATTGCGGTGCTGTTGCTAAGCGGTTGCAGTATGCGGCAGTCAGCAGAATCGTTTTACCACAAGCAGGAACTGTTTGATAAAAATTCGCTGATTTATCTGGCTGAGCCGGTCCGGCCTGATAATACGGTTAATATTTACTTTCAGGCCCGCTCAGCCGCTACAGATACCGCTGATATCAGGCCCGTGCTGGCAACAATGATTGAACTGGAAGGTCAGGCCATCTGGCCTGAACCTATGATTCTGTCACCAATGATGCATACCGCAACAGAGCACTATATTGAAACGTTTTGTACCATGGATGCTTCGCAGACCACCGCCTGTAAACAGGCTGTTCAGGCGCTGACCTTTAACCGGCTGGCCTTGAAAGAAAACACACCGCCGCCACCAGAGCAAATGCAGGGGATAAGAGGGCAGCAATCGGTAAGGTTACAAAGTGGAACGCGTAGCTTTAAAGTGTTGTTGTTTTATTCCGGTCGCGATCTGGCAGTGTTTGAGGTGGCCGGTTTACCGCTCTCTGCAGGCAATTACTATTTTCATTTTACTACAGAGCATGCAGTTGCCGGTATGCAGCTGAATGCCCGGATTGAAGAAGAAAACAGCGGCCGGGTTATCTGGCAGCAGGTAATGACTGTTGCCGCCGGTTAACGTGTAAGGCGGAATGCTGTTACTGAATTACCAAAAAAGGTTGGTACGTAAAGGGTCTGGGTGGCATCATCCCAGCCGATATCTGCGGTATTCAGTTTTTGCTGTTGTGTATCAAGCAGTTTTGTTATGCGGCCATCGGCATAAACATAATAAATAATACCCGCCCAGCAGGTGACAATAAAATCACCATTGCCGACGGGTTCCAGACCATCAGCCGGTTGCTCAAAGCCTTGTGCTATTGCTGTAATATTGCGCTTTGGATCAGCTTTTAATAAGCGCTCATTCGCGGCAATATAAAGATTATTACCGATGATTTTCAGGCCGTTAGCGGCATCAATATTTTCAAGCCAGATAGATATACTGTCGTTTTCTAAGCGGTAAACCCGGTTTTTCCGGGTATCGGAAATATATACTATACCCTGTGCATCAACAGTGATATCGTTCAGAAATATCGCGTCCGGGGCCGGGATTTTCCGGATCACTTTTGCAGCATCAATATCAATAACAACCACTTCGGTTAAATCAGCTACGTAGAGTTTTCCCTGATAAATACCAAGCCCCTTGGGGGCATGTAAACCGCGAACCCAGTCCTGCTCAATAATACTGCCGTCGGTTGCCAGTCTGGCGATACCACCTTTACCATCAGCAACATTACCCTGACCATCAATTTCAGAAACAAACAGGTACTTATCATCCTGAGCCTGATACACCAGTACAGATTCCGGTACTCTCAAGCCATCAGTTGTCCATAGCAGGGTAAGTTCAGGTTTTGCCATTACTGATATGGGCAGGCAGCACAACAGCAGCAGTAATTTTTTCATCGGGTTTTCCTGAATAATCGGTTTGCCCGAGCATAACGTGTTGTTATTATTAATGCGAACCTGCCAAAGTTGCCGGGCGCGGAGCCTGGCTGCTTTTCCATATATGAAACAGATAAAATAAGGCTGTTATGTCAGCAGAGTCATTTTTCTCATTGCTGCAGGATGTTCGTTCATGTACTGCCTGCCAAGATCTGCTACCGCAATGCAAGCCGGTATTGCAGGCTGATCCTGCTGCCAGAATTCTGATTGCCGGTCAGGCACCGGGGCGGGCAGCTCACCGCTCAGGTATTCCGTTTGATGATGCCAGCGGTGACCGGCTGCGTAACTGGCTGGGAATGGATAAAAGTACTTTCTATAACGCCGGAGTAACCGCCATATTGCCGATGGGCTTCTGTTTTCCGGGAACCGGAAAAAACGGCGATTTACCACCACGCCCGGAATGTGCAGCCTTATGGCGCAAACCGTTGCTTGAACATTTACCCAATATCCGGCTGACCCTGGTTATCGGGCAATATGCACACCTTTACCATTTTGGCAAAGATGGTTTATCACTGACTGAACGGGTGACACAATGGCAGCAATACTGGCCGGATATTGTGCCATTGCCACATCCCAGTCCGCGTAATAACTTCTGGTTACAGCGCAATCCGTGGTTTGAGCAGCAACTGCTGCCTGCATTACGGCAGCGGGTGATTTCGGTGCTGTCACAACCCTGAATTACCGTGGTTTTGATCTCTGACATTTTTTCAGAAAGCGAAGCCTGTTAGTCTGTAAGCTGAGTAAAAAATATGCAGCACAGGAGGCGCAGCGCATGAGCGATACCGGTAACACCTCAGTTCAATGGTACAAACTGGCAGCAGACGAGTGTTGTAAACAACTGGAAAGCCACCCGCAACAAGGGTTGGCGGCATTACAGATTACTGCCAGGCAAACATTACACGGTAAAAACAGTTTACCGGCTGCGGCAGCCACTCCCGGCTGGTTACGGTTTCTGCGCCAATTTAATAATCTGCTGATTATGGTGTTACTGGCTGCTGCGATTATTACTGCCGTAATTGGCGAATGGCTGGATATGACGGTGATTCTGGCTGTTATTCTGGCAAATGCCAGCATTGGTTTTATACAGGAAGGGCGGGCAGAAAAAGCATTAAGAGCCATTCAGAATATGCTGTCGTCAAAAGCTGTCGTGGTCAGAGACGGACAAAAACGCGAAATCCCGGCGGCAGAGCTGGTGCCCGGGGATATCGTGTGGCTGGAAGCCGGAGACAAAGTTCCTGCCGATTTACGTTTATTGCAATGCCGTAATCTGCAGATCCAGGAGGCAACGCTGACCGGGGAATCTGTACCGGTTGAAAAGCAACCTGAAACGCTGGCGCAGACTGTTCCGCTGGCCGAACGCTGTAACTGTGCCTATTCCGGCACACTGGTCACTCAGGGGGAAGGGGCTGGTGTGGCGGTCAGTACCGGAGCGGATACGGAAATCGGACGTATTAACCGCTTATTGTCTGATGTTGAACAAATCCAGACGCCGCTATTACGCCAGATGGACAAATTTGCCCGCTATATGGCATTTATTATTATCGGACTGGCGGCACTGGTTTTTCTGGGAGGGCTGTGGCAGGGAAATGCTCCCGGTTATTTGTTTATGGTGGTGGTGAGTCTGGTGGTTTCTGCCATTCCGGAAGGGCTGCCGACCATTCTGACGGTGGCACTGGCAATTGGTGTTACCCGGATGGCACAACGTCATGCCATTATCCGTAAACTGCCGGCAACAGAAACCCTTGGTGTGGTATCTGTTATTTGCTCTGATAAGACCGGCACGCTGACCCGTAATGAGATGATGGTTGCTAAAGTGGTGCTGGCCGGAAAAACGCTGACGGCAGAAGGCAATGGTTATATTCCTGAGGGCCGGTTTTTATCTGCGGCGGATGCTGTCAATCCGCAACAGGAACCCGAATTACTGTGGTTATGCCGGGCGGTTGCGCTTTGTAATAATGCGGTACTGAGAAAGCATAACGGGCAATGGATACCGGAAGGCGACCCGATGGAGGCCGCATTACTGGTACTCGGTTATAAAGCCGGGTTATTGCCGGAGCGACTTGCAGCAGATAATCCAAGGCTTGATACCATTCCGTTTGATTCCCGCCATAAATACATGGCAACGCTGCATCATGATGAAAATCGTGCTTTTATTGTGGTTAAAGGTGCACCGGAAGCCTTGCTGACGTTGTGTGATAGCGTCTGGCAACAGGCGGGTATTCAGCCGATGGATAAAACATTCTGGTTGCAGCAGATTGACGATATTGCCGCAGAGGGGCAAAGGGTATTGGCGGTGGCCATAAAATGGCTGGACTATCAGCCACAGTATCAGCCACAGAAACTGGATGAAAGTGATATCTCATCCGGGCTGTTATTACTGGGGCTGACCGGGTTGATCGATCCGCCGCGACCTGAGGTGATTGATGCAATAGCAAGCTGCCACAGCGCGGGGATCAGGGTAAAGATGATTACCGGGGATCATGGTGCAACCGCACTGGCGATTGCCAGACAGCTTAATCTGAACAATACCCGGGTGGTGGTTACCGGTGCCGAGCTGGATACCCTGAGCGATGAGCAACTGGCGGTTACCGCAGTTGAGGCAGATGTGTTTGCCAGAACCACACCAGAGCATAAACTCCGGCTGGTGCAGGCGTTACAGGCTCATGGTGATGTGGTGGCGATGACCGGTGACGGAGTAAATGATGCACCGGCCCTGAAACGGGCTGATGTGGGTATCGCTATGGGTAAGGGAGGAACCGAAGCTGCAAGGGAAGCCAGCGAAATGGTACTGACCGATGATAATTTTGCCTCTATTGCCAATGCGGTTAAAGAAGGGCGTACGGTTTATGACAACCTGAAAAAAGCCATTGTATTTATGCTGCCGATAAATGGCGGTGAATCAATGGCGGTGGTGCTGGCGGTATTGTTTTCACTGACATTACCGATTCTGCCGTTACAGATTTTATGGGTCAATATGGTCGGTTCCATTGGCCTGGCGATGACACTGGCATTCGAAGCCAGCGAAGAAGATGTAATGCAGAGAAAACCAAGAGCTGCCCGGGAGCCCTTATTATCCAACTTTTTGTTGTGGCGGGTATTTCTGGTTTCAGTGCTCTTCACCGCCGGTATTTTTATTGTCTTTCAGTGGGCATTATCACAGCAGTTATCTGAGGAATATGCCAGAACAATGGCGGTAAATACGCTGATCGCGATGGAGATCTGGTACTTATTCAGTGTCCGCTATCTGCACGGTATTTCGCTTACGTGGCAGGGAATAAAAGGCACCGGCCCGGTGCTGATCGCCGTTACCCTGGTATTTGGTTTACAACTCTGCTTTACCTATGTACCGGTACTACAATCGTTATTTAAAACCGAAGCCATTTCTTTTGTGCATGGTATGTACTGTGCTGCGGTGGGGGTTAGTGTATTTGTAATCTTAGAGCTGGAAAAATGGCTGTTACGAAAAACTGAAGGCTATTTTAAATCCTGAACAAAAAGCTGGTATGGTTAGGGTGGTAAAGAATAAGCGGAGGAATGATGAAAATTTCTGATAAAGAGTGGCAGCAAAGGCTGACAACAGAGCAGTACCGGATAACCCGGTTAAAGGGAACTGAATATCCGTTTACCGGTGAGTTACTGCATAACACCGGGCAGGGAACTTACCATTGTGTTTGTTGCGGGGCAGAATTATTTAAGTCAGACACCAAATTTGATGCCGGTTGTGGCTGGCCCAGTTTCTGGGCTGCACTGGAAGGTAAAGTAAAATATGAGCCTGATCATTCGCATGGCATGCTCAGAACAGAAATTATGTGTGCCAGCTGCGATGCTCACCTGGGCCATGTCTTTAACGACGGCCCGGCACCAACCGGTAACCGCTATTGCGTTAATTCTGTCTCTCTTACTTTTACGCCTGCCGGCAGTTAGCTCTTTTAACTGCTATAAAACTTTATGTAAGTGTTGTTGTTGGCTTTCAATATCTATTACAATATGGCGCCGTAAGCCGGAGGAAGGGCTTACGGTATAGCAATATACCTGTTAATTCATCTTATTGAAGTAAAAGGCCCACTCATGACCCTATCACATGCAGAACAGTACCAGAAGAGCTGGCAGGAGCGCCAGGAATATGCCGAAAACATGCAGCCAATCATCGGACGCTTATACCGTAACAAAGGTATCGAAGTGGTGGTGTATGGCCGGCCACTGGTTAATGCAACCACTATCGATATTATTAAAGCGCATAAAACCGTGGAACGTTTTGAAGGACAAAAGCTGCGTTTAAGAGAAAGTTTTCCGGTACTGGAACAACTGAGCAAAATGGAGCTGTCTCCCGGACGAATTGATATCGGTAAGCTGGCTTATAGCTTTTTGTATAAGAATTCCGCAGCCGGGTTATCACTGGAAGCTTATCTGGAACAGGAACTGTCGCTGCTGATCAACCAGAAAGATCAGGTACAGCCAACAGATGTGGTGCTGTACGGTTTTGGCCGGATTGGGCGTTTACTGGCGCGTTTAATGCTTGAGCGTTCAGGGCCGAGCAGCAAGCTGCGGTTACGGGCGATTGTGGTTCGCGGTGGTAAAAAAGGTGATCTGGAAAAACGTGCCAGCCTGTTGCGTCGTGACTCTATTCACGGGCCTTTTAACGGCAGCATCACGGTTGATGAAGAAAACCAGGGCATTAAAGCCAATGGTACTTTTATCAAGGTTATTTATGCCGGTTCGCCGGAAGAAGTTGATTACACCCAGTATGATATCAACAATGCGCTGATTGTTGATAATACCGGGATCTGGAAAGACGATAAAGAACTCAGTATCCATTTTAAAGCCAGGGGGGCAGCTAAAGTATTACTGACCGCACCGGCTAAAGGTGATGTGCCTAATATCGTTTATGGTGTAAATCAGGGCATGATTCAGCCTGAAAATCTTATCGTATCTGCTGCAAGCTGTACCACTAATGCCATTACCCCGGTATTAAAAGCTCTGCATGACGAGTTTGGGATCCGCAATGGCCACGTGGAAACAGTGCATTCCTATACTAATGACCAGAACCTGATTGATAATTTTCATAAAGCAGAACGCCGTGGCCGGGCTGCGCCACTGAATATGGTACTGACGTCTACCGGGGCGGCCAGTGCAGTAGCAAAAGCATTACCGGAGCTGAAAGGCAAATTAACCGGTAACGCCATCCGGGTGCCTACTCCTAATGTTTCTATGGCAATTCTGTCATTAAACCTGAATAACGAAACCAGCCGCGACGAACTGAATGCGTATTTACAGAAAGTGTCGCTATTCTCCGAATTACAGGATCAGATTGATTTTACCGCTTCAACCGAAATTGTATCATCTGATTTGGTCGGTTCCCGTGCTGCCGGGGTAGTGGATTCACAGGCCACTATCGTAGATGGTGATCGTTGCGTGTTATACGTTTGGTATGATAACGAATTTGGTTACAGCACTCAGGTTATCCGGGTGATGAACGAAATGGCAGGTATCAAGTATCCTACTTTACCGCTGAGCTGTTAGATACGTTTATACTAATGTCGGTTAGCTTAGAGTAAGCTGATTCCTGCTTAACTGACTGGCATTAGTACCGGCCTTTTTATACAGCCGCCATCTGGCGGCTGTATAAATACTATTCAGGATTTTCCCAGAAACTGAAATGGCCGGGCAGGTTTAAAAGCGCTGTTGGCCTTGCCGGAAAACGTATTCGTTTGCTCTGGTCCAAGATCAAGCTTCAGTGTTTTCCCTTTTTCTGGTGAAAAATCAATTTCTTTCAGATCAACCCAAAACACATTCGGGGTTAAAGCTGATTCAAAAAAATACAGACTTCTGCTGTGATCGACCACAGTACGCCAGCGTGTTGATGAAATATTCGGTGCTTCCGGCGTTGTTAAACCATATGGTACTGAAACATTACGGATAACACTGAAAACGCTGGCAACCGCTTTGTCTGGCTGGGAATGCTTGGGTATGGCATTGATATAAAAAGACGCGCGGGCAAAACGATCGGCAGCGCGATTGGTGCCGGGAAGCATTACCGTACCGCCAATTTGCTTCCAGTATTCGTTAAGTGCCAGTTGTTCTGAGAAGGTTGGTGAGTTTGTCATGACCTGAAATGCTTTGTCATGATGAATAACCTGTTTGCCGTTTATGTATTCAATAATTGCACTATCGCCGGCAGTATCTGAAATTGACAGGTGCAGTGTTGCAAGGCGGCTTTCTCCCGGAACATTATCCGTCACTATGGTAAAAGGTTCCTGCTGTAATGCTGTAACCGCTTCCTGAACAGAAGCAAAGTTATCCAGTACGTACTGGGCCCAGGCGGCAATGGTCAGACCGGGTTTGTCGCTACGCATTGCCGGATATTCAGACTCTACCAGCCACAGTAAATTAGCTGACAGGCCTTTTTCATTTACCCCGTCAGTGGTGGAAATATCATAACCTGAGGCGATAACACTACCGTATTTTGATGTCCATGTTAGCGAATTAACTCCTGCTTCACCATGACGCTGCATTCCTCTGGGAAATACCCACAGATTGGTCATAATATCGTTTTTCCAGTCCATAGAGCGGGCGGTAATATTTTGTCCCTGATCACCATGATAAACCACTCTGGTGCAGGCATCTGCTGCTGTGATGGTCAGGGCGGTACTGATTGCGAGGGCAACAGAAAAAGTAAGCTTTTTGTTTTTTTTCATTATATTTTCCCGAATATAAGGATAAGCTGAACATTGCCTTTGGAGCATAGGAAGCAACTCAGCTGTTGTAAAGCTGAACAGCTGAGTTTAGCGGTTGAATTCTTTGGCTGAATTCTTATCCGGAATAGTGCTATTATCCAGAGCGAATTTTTTGGTATTTTATTGCTGGCAGCGGTTAAACAGCTCAGAACGGATATATTTTGTATGAAAATTACCTGCAATTTTGACAGTGGCAATATTGAAATTATTAAAGCAGAACAGCCTTCAGATATTCAGCTGGCGATACGTAAAGATAATCAGTCAGACTTTTATCAATGGTTTCACTTCCGGTTGAATTCCACAGATGTTGAACCCCACACCATAAAAATTACCAATGCCGGTCAGTCAGCTTATCCGGATGGCTGGAAAGATTATTATGCGGTCGCATCTTACGATCGGCAGAACTGGTTTCGGGTTGATACAGAATATGACGGCCAGACATTAACCATTAAGCATTACCCTGAAGCCGAGTCAGTTTATTTTGCCTATTTTGCACCTTACAGCTACGAGCGGCATCAGGATTTAATTCATCAGGCCCAGTCTGATTATCGCTGCCAGCTGGTTGAACTGGGCGATACCCTTGACGGACGTGATATGAATCTGCTGGTGATTGGTGAACCTTCAGAGCATAAGAAAAAAGTCTGGATTATTGCCCGTCAGCATCCCGGTGAAACGATGGCTGAATGGTTTATCGAAGGGTTACTGGATCGTCTGCTGGACGAAGATGACGGCACCGCCCGCGCTGTGCTGGATAAAGCCATATTTTACATTGTTCCCAATATGAACCCTGATGGCAGTGTCCGGGGGCATTTACGCACTAACGCTGCGGGTATTAACCTGAACCGGGAATGGCAGAATCCGTCAATGGAAAAAAGCCCGGAAGTTTTTCTGGTCAGAGAAAAGATGCTGGAAACCGGCGTCGATATGCTGCTGGATGTGCATGGTGACGAAAACCTGCCTTATAATTTTGTGGCCGGAGCAGAGGGCATACCTTCTTACAGCGAACGGCTGAAGGCGCTGGAAAACAGTTTTAAACAGGCGTTTCTGACCATTACCCCCGAATTTCAGGATGCCCGTGGTTATACCAAAGATGAACCGGGCAAAGCCAACCTGACTGTGGCATCTAACTGGGTGGCTGAACAGTTTGACTGTTTATCCTACACGCTGGAAATGCCTTTCAAAGATAACAGCGATTTGCCGGATGAAGCCTATGGCTGGTCAGATGTTCGCTCAGCCAAGCTCGGTTACGATGTGCTGGGCGCGATACTGGCAGTTGCTGATAAGTTGCGTTAAGTATGCCGGTGGTATTAAACAGCAAATTTCCGGGTATCAAAGCCGTACTGTTACTGTCAGCTGTTCTGGCTGCCAGTAGCTGTGCTACGGTTGCTCATTATAGTCATACACTTCAGGTAAAGGCGCTTTCAGCGCCTTTACCGCATGATAAAACCGGACAACTGGATACTTTCTTTCCGGAGCTGGACAGCCGCCGGGCGCAGGTTAACAACCGGCGTGGTTTTATGGCATATCAGGGGCAGGGCGAACTGTTACTGGATCTGCAAACCGCAACCGCTGTCAGTTTACAGATAAATGGCCACCCTCTGGTACTGACACCGCGTGCGGAGCTGGGGCAACATCTCAGCGTTGATATTTCAGCTTATACCCGTAACGGCTTTAATCAGCTGGAAGTCACCGGTGTGCAGCCGTTGGGGGCCAGAGTCAGGCTGGCCATTCCTTATCCTGCACTGACAGAAAGTACGCCGGAAGCGGTCGGGTTTTCTGCGGCCAGGCTGAATAAAATTGATGACCTGATTAATCGTGAGGTGGAGCAGGGCTTTCCGGGGGCAGTGCTGGTTATTGTAAAAGATGGCCGGATTATCAAAGAAACGGCCTATGGCTTTGCATTACGTTATGCGCAGGACGGAACTGAGCTGACAACCCCGCAGCCAATGCAGACCGATACTATTTTCGATCTGGCATCCAACAGTAAAATGTATGCCACCAATTATGCGCTGATGAAACTGGTCAGCGAAGGCCGGCTGGATATCAATAAACCGCTTCAGCATTATATTCCTGAATATCAGGGAGATGGCCGGGAGCTGATTCTGGTCAGTGATTTACTGTATCACATGGCCGGATACGCACCTGAAGTGCATTTTCACCGGCCTGATAACACGCTGGGCCCTGAATTCTATTCTCTGAACCGTGAACATACCATCGGCTTATTATTACGAAAAGTACCGCTGAGCCGGGCCAGAGGTGAAGCATCAGTTTACAGTGATATTGATTATATGCTGCTGGGAATTCTGATTGAACGGATTAGCGGATTACCACAGGATCAGTATCTGGAACAGCAGCTGTACCGGCCAATGGGACTGCAACAAACCATGTTTAATCCGCTGCTAAAAGGAGTGAATATTAACCGGATTGCGGCGACCGAACTGTCTGGTAACAGCCGTGGCGGACGCGTCAGCTTTCCGGCTAACCGGCCTGATGTGGTACGCGGAGAAGTCCATGATGAAAAAGCCTTCCATGCGTTGGAAGGCGTTGCCGGACATGCAGGTTTATTCTCTACGGCCAGGGAAGTTGCCCAGCTGGCGGCATTGGCGCTGCATGGTGGTTATGGTACTCAGACCGTTTTTACTCCGGCAGTGATACAGCAGTTTACCCGGCCATCAACCTATGATCATACCTTTGGTCTGGGCTGGCGTACTGCAGTACAGGGAAACTTAAACTGGCATTTTGGCGCCTATGCCAGCCCTTATGCGTTCGGGCATACCGGCTGGACAGGTACAGTAACGGTGATAGATCCTTACTACGGGCTGACGATAGTGTTACTGACCAATAAAAAACATAGTCCGGTGATTGCAGATGGTGACGAAAGTTATTACTTTGCCGGTGATCGCTTTGAAACCGGTATGTACGGTAGCGTTATAACAAAAATATATGAAGCAATGTTTTAAAAAAGAGACCTGATTTGCCAGCAGAGCCTGCAATTGCAGGCTCTTTTATGTAAACTTGCAAAGTGAAATATTTGCTTTATAGTGCGGAACATCTAACACAGGGCGATAGTTATGGCGATTATTTCCTGCCCGTTTTGCGGGCAAAAAATTTCAGATAAAGCGACTAACTGCAGTAAGTGTCAGAACGACCTCAGTGATCTGACACCGGAAAAAATAGAATCATTAAACCGTGAAAAGCGTTTTAATCAGAGCCAGCGACTGGTGAATCACTCTATGATGGCGTTGGTGCTGTTTCTTGGTGGCTTCGGTATCTGGTACTGGTGGCAGCCGGAATCAGGCAGCTATAATCAGTATATTGCTGCCATAGCCGTTGTAACCGGGTTTGTCTGGTATATTGTGACCCGTATCAGAATTATGTTATTTAAGCGCAGAAAAAAGTAGTATGGACTTCAATTCACTGGTTGCTGCTATGGCACCGGACACCTATCAGAAACTGGCCGATGCGGTACAGACCGGCCGCTGGGCCGATGGTTCTTTGCTGAGCGAAGAGCAAAAATCTCAAAGTATGCAACTGGTTATGGCTTATCAGGCTCACGTTCTTAAATCTGATGAGATCTTTACCGTTGGTGCCGACGGGCAGATAGTGCATAAATCCAAAGCTGAGCTGAAAAAACAGTTTACCGCTGAATCCTCTATTGCAAGGTTCTCGCACGATGATCTTTAAACGCTGGTTTAAACCCAAATGGCAGCATCAGGATGCCGCAATTCGCTTGCAGGCCATTAGCGAATTACAGACTGCCGAGCCTGAATATAAAAAAGTACTGCATGAGCTGGCGTTTAATGATGGTGCAGAACAGGTAAGACGTGCCGCGTTACAGCAACTGGATGAATTTTCATTGTGGTGGCAGGCCAGTAAGCAGGATCCGGCAGAGCGTCTGAAGCAATATGCCGAGCAGCAGCTGATTGGGATGTTGCTGGAGAATAAAGTATCTGCCGCTCTTAAACAGCAGTTTATTGCCCAGTGCAACCGCAGCAGTATTCTTGAGCAACTGGCGCTGACCGAGAATGACGCTGCCGTAAAGTTTATGCTGCTCCAGCGGCTGGATAAACCGGAGCTGACCCTGAAAAGCCTGCTTGATCCGGTATTGTCTGTCAGCCAGAAGTTGCAGTTACTTGAGAGCGTGCAGGATGAGAAACAGCTGGAAAAACTCAGCCGTCAGTCAGATGGTGAATTGCAACAGCATGTGCAGCAGAAATTACAGGCTCTTGAAGAACAAAAACAGTTACCGCTGAAATTACGCAAGCAGCTAACACTGCTGCTGGCCAGGTTAAATGCCTTACGTGAACGCCATAACATTGCAGAAGTACCTGATTTATTACAGAGCTTACGCAATGAATGGCAAACGCTGGTTCCTCAGCTTGGTTGCCTTGGCACTGACGCTGCTGAATTTAGTGCAAAATATCAGAAACTTGAGCAACAACTTGCAGAATGGCTGGCGCCACGTTTGCAATTGCTTGAACAACAGCAGGCAGAGCAGCAGGCCGCTGTTGAGAAAGACACTTTTTATCAGCAAATTTCACAGCAACTGACAACGGTGCGTAATCAGCTGGCGACGGCACTGCTCAATACCGATCTGACCGCTGCTGAAGCGTTATCGCAGCAGGTAGAGCAAATTCAGCAGCATATCGCTGATGCAGATCAGAACGATACCCGACAACAGCAACTGCGTCGCAGTGCCGCACAACTGGCAAAACAGCTGAACGAACTGCCGCTGATAGCTGAAAAACTGATTAGCGCAACCCGGCTGCTGACCGACTGGGCTACACAACCCTTGCCTGATAGCGCTGACAGCTACCAGCAGTCTCTGCCGCTGTATCAGAAATGGTTGCGCCAGTGGCAGCAGTTGAACAAAGGACTGGGTATTGAACTGCCGGAAAGCCTGAAACAAAGTTATACCGAACTGGCAGATACATGGCAGCAGGTTTGTAACGGTTTTAAAGCTGAGCATGAAAAACAATACAAACTGTGCCGTAATAAGCTGTCAGAGTTTCGCCGGTTATATGACGCCGGAAAATACAAGGTACTGTTTGGCCTGTTTAAAGGGATAGAGGCTGACTATAGCCAGCTTTCAGTATCACAGCAGCAACAGCTGGCAAAAGATTACGAATTTGCCACTTCAAAACTGGCAGAGCTGTCAGACTGGCAGGAATATATTGCCACACCGCGTAAGCAGGCATTATTAGCGCAAGTGCAGCAACTGGCTGCAACAGTACTGACGGACGCCAGCACCAGAGCCCGTGAGGTAAAACAGGCGCGGGAGCTCTGGAAAAGTCTGGGCCGGGCAGAAGCCGCACTTGATGCTGAACTGAACAGCGCTTTTGATCAGGCTTGTGAAGCGGCTTTTGAACCATGCCGCGAGCATTTTGCCAGAATGGACGCCGAGCGGGAGACCAATGCCCAGGCACGTCTGGAGATTATTCAGCAGTTGCAGCAATTAGCCGAAGTACCGGAAGCTAAAACACTGGACGCAGAAATAGCCCGTTTGACACAGGCATGGCAAAAAACCGGGCCGGTAGATAAAGCCCGCTTTACTGAGTTATTTGCCCGGTATCAGCAGGCTTTAAAACCTTTAAAACAGCGTATTAAGTTGCAGCAACAGGATGCTTTTAATGCTAAACAGGCATTAATAGAGCAGGCGGCGGCAGCCGCAGTGCTGGAAGATGCTGCGATGGCGGCTAAAGTTCTGAAAGAATGCCAGCAGCAATGGAAAACACTGGGTTTTGCCGGAAAAGGGCGGGATCAGGCACTGTGGCAGCAGTTCCGTCAGTTATGTGATACGTTCTTTAATGCCCGTACTGAGCAGTTTAAACAACAGCAACAGGCCGAGCAGGAAGAGCAACATCAGACCGAGCAGGCATTAACACAATTTACGGCTGAACTGGAGCAGGTGAAAGAGCTGACTGCCCTGACAGAACTGGAAACGCGTATCCGCCAGTTTGCAGTGGATAAGTCCAGAAGCCAGCAACAGGCTGTCCGGGTATTGTCAGAAAAGCTGAAATTAAAGCAACAGCAACTGCTGCAACAAAAAGACAATGCCGATATCAGACTATTACTGGATATACTGGACAGTGACCGCAATGTTACTGCTGAACAGTTACCTGCCAGATACCGGGATACCTTTAATCAGCCACAGGGCCAGAATCTTAACCGTCTGCAACTGACACTGGCGCTGGAAATTATCAGCGGTAAAAATTCGCCACAGCAGGATAGCAGCGCACGCCAGCAAGTGCAGTTATTACTGTTATCCGACAAACATAACCAGGGTGAAGAGCTGACAACAGCAGCGTTATTCAAACGCTGGCTGCAGTTTGGCCCGGTGGCAGAAAATGAGAAACCATTGCTGCAACGGGTGACGGAAGTATTGCTTAATACCTGATTATATCTCTAATCACAGGGGCAGATTGCTGTCTCTGTGAGCTATCTATTAGGGTTTCTGGTTAATTCACCGCGTAAATCCTGCTGCATTTTCTGCCGGATTTGTGCTGCGCTTAATGGCAGGCTTAGCAGGTAGTGCAGTTTGGTCAGGGTCGCTTCCAGAGTCATATCGTAGCCGCTGATCACACCGCTGGTTTTCAGGGCGTTACCGGTAGCATAGCCATCCATATCTACTTTGCCTTTAAAACACTGGGTACAGTTTACGACAATCAGCCCGTTATCTGTGGCTTGCTGTAAGGCATCCAGTAATTCAGGGCGTTGTGGGGCATTGCCGACACCGAATGATTTAATAATCAGGGCTCTTACCGGGGCTGACATCATGTTTTTTATCACATCAGTACTGATCCCCGGATACAGCGTAACCACGCTGATTGGCTGAGGCGTAATTTCAGAAACTAACAGGGGAGCAGCCGTTTTATCTGTTACCAGTTTACCGGCAATTAAGTCGATATTAATACCGGCTTCAAGCAGCGGCGGGTAATTAGGGGAGGCGAAGGCATTAAAGCCATCAGCATCGGCTTTGGTTGCCCGGTTACCCCGGAATAGCTGATTATTAAAAAACAGGGCGACTTCTGCGATAGGGTAATTTGCCGCCAGATACAGCGAATTCAGCAGGTTAACCTGGCCATCAGAACGCAGCTGGGCTAACGGGATCTGTGAACCGGTAATAATGACCGGCTTGTTCAGGTTTTCCAGCATAAAAGAGAGGGCTGACGCGGTATAGGCCATGGTATCAGTACCATGTAACACCACAAAACCGTCGTAATTGTCGTATTGTTGCTGAATATCTCTGGCAATATGCAACCAGTGCTGTGGGGTCATATCGGATGAGTCAATAACCGGGTTGTATTCATGGATATCAAACTTCGGCATTTCCGGGCGGTAGAACTCCGGCATACTGCGCACGGTGGCGGTTAAAAAGCCGGGAACCGGAATAAACCCCTGCCGGGATTTCTGCATACCAATGGTTCCGCCGGTGTAGGCAACATAAATACGTTTCTTAGTCATATTCCTGCCGAAATAAAAATGCCCGGTAAAGTGCCGGGCATTGTAATTCAGAAAACAGGATGTGTCAGTTAATAGTACAGGCTATACAGTAAGAATAAATACTGTTAGGGTCATTGAACTGGCCGATCAGCTTAACATTCTGCCGCAGTTGTCTGGTCAGATTATTAAACGCTTTCTGCTCTGTGCTGGTCTGCGCTGCAGGTAACCAGCCCGCCGCCTGGGCTTCCCCGAACAGGTCTTTAATCATTTTTTCGGTAGCACTCAGTTCCTGTTGAATAACAGTAACGTCGTAATGCTCCAGTCCGGCTTTGCTGGCTGCCGCCGCAACAGCGTCATCCAGTGAGCCCAGTTTGTCCACCAGTCCCAGTTCCAGCGCTTTAGTCCCGGTCCATACTCTGCCTTGTGCTACGGCATCAACTTCCTGAGTGGTCATATTCCGGTTATGTCCTACCATGGTTAAAAATTCACGGTAACCACGCTCGATCAGCAACTGGAACAGATCCTGTGCTTTAGGCTCCAGTCCTTTATAGAACGGCAGGCCTGAGGATAAACCGGCCAGCTCGGTAGTACCTACGCCATCAACATTCAGGCCCAGGTGCTTGATGGTATTTTCAGCTGACAACATCAGGCCGAAGATACCGATTGAACCGGTGATAGTGGTAGGGGCAGCCCAGATTTCATTGGCAGGTGCTGCAATCCAGTATCCGCCGGAAGCGGCAACGGCTCCCATTGATGCAATAACCGGTTTGCCGGCTTCGCGTAACAGCTGAATTTCCTGACCGATAACTTCAGATGCGTAAGCACTGCCGCCGCCGCTGTCGATACGCAATACCACTGCTTTGACTTTGTCATTATGGCGGGCTTTACGCAGTAAGGCTGCTGTGGAATCGCCGCCAATAGTACCGGCTTTGGCCGAACCGTCGATTATAGTACCTCTGGCCACCACGATTGCCACTTTGTCTGTCAGTGGGTTTTCAAACTGGGTAGCCGGAATAACCAGACGGGCATAATCGTCAAACGTAACGTGGTTATAGGTATTGTTGTTATTTTTACCGACAATAGCGATCAACTGCTGGCGGAACTGTTCGCGGGTTTTAATGCTGTCAACCAGTTTCACGTTAACGGCATACTGAGCCAGATCGCCTTCGGCATCCAGCAGGTTTTTCAGCAGGCTGTCGTAAGTTTCATCAAAGCCGTCAGCATCTAAGTTACGACGCTCTGCAACCTGTTGTTTATAGTCAGACCATAATTCATTCAGCCAGGCGATGTTAGCTTCTTTGGCTTCTTCTGACATATCATCACGTAAAAATGGTTCAACAGCAGATTTGTAAGTACCGACCCGGAACACATGAGCACTCAGTTTCAGCTTTTCCAGTGCCGACTTATAGTACATCGGGTAAGTACCATAGCCTTCCAGAATTACGCTGCCCATCGGCGGCAGGCTGATTTCATCAGCATAACTGGCCAGATAGTACTGGTTCTGCCCGTAGTAACCGCCGTAAGCCAGTACTTTTTTACCGGAAGCCTTAAATTGCCCTAATGCGTTGCCTACGGTCTGCATTTTGTCCAGAGAAGCGCGCCCTAAGGAGGATAAGTCCAGCACAATAGCCTGGATCCGCTTATCTTTAGTGGCGTTATTAATCACGGTAACGACATCTGAAACCAGTACTTCAGGTGTTTCATCCTGACCGCCCAGTCCCTGATTGATCAGGGTAGAGAAAGGATCTACCCAGCGTTTTTCTTCAACTAAATCGCCGTTCAGGTTCAGAACCAGTGCGGCAGTTTCCGGTACTTTCACTTTACTGTCATCACTGAACAGCGATACAGCTATCAGCACCACCACAGAAATAAACAATAAATTCAGTATGACTGAGCGAAAGGCTTTATAAATTCGCCATATTCCCCGGAAGACACGCCGGAAAATGCCTGCTTTTTTTTCTGTCATTATTTACGATCCTGATTAAATACAGACTATGTACATGTTCTTATGCTAACGAATTTATATCTGAAGGGTAAACCGAATTTGTAAGTAAATGTGTTGCGCTATCAGTAAAAATTCTGCTGGTGCTTGCTATCATTAAGCAAAGCGGCTACATTCTAGCGCATCAACAGGTACGACCAGAAGAGGTTGCGGTGGCATACCAACATTTATTAAAGCCCCTGGACTTGGGCTATACCCAGCTGAAAAACCGGGTCATTATGGGCTCGATGCATACGGGGCTGGAAGAAGAAAAAAACGGTTTCAGCAAACTGGCTGCTTTTTATGCCGAACGGGCTAAAGGTGGTGTTGGCTTAATTATTACTGGCGGTATCAGCCCCAATTTCCGCGGAAACCTGCTGCCTTTTGGCAGTCAGTTGAGTTTCTGGTGGCAGCTTGGTAAACACCGGCAGGTTACAGAAGCGGTGCATCAGCATGATGCTAAAATATGTCTGCAACTGCTGCATGCCGGACGTTATGGTTATCATCCGTTCAGTGTGGCTCCGAGTAAACTTAAATCACCTATCACCCCTTTTAAACCGTCTGCTATGTCAGCCCGGCAAATCCGCAGTACCATAAAAGACTTTGCCCATTCCGCCCAACTGGCTAAAAAAGCCGGTTACGACGGTGTGGAGATTATGGGGTCAGAAGGGTATCTGATTAATCAGTTTATTTGTCAGCGTACCAATCAGCGTAAAGACGAATGGGGCGGTAGTTTTGAAAACCGGAGCCGTTTTCCGCTGGAAACGATCAGGGCTGTCCGTAAGGCATGTGGTAACGACTTTATTATTATCTACCGTTTATCAATGCTCGATCTGGTTGAAGATGGCAGCAGTTTTGATGAGGTTGTCGCGCTGGCCAAAGGTGTGGAACAAGCCGGAGCCAGCCTGATTAATACCGGTATCGGCTGGCATGAAGCCAGGGTGCCGACAATTGGCACTATGGTGCCGCGGGCAGCGTTCAGCTGGATTACAGAGCGGGTACGTAAGGAAGCCGGCATACCGGTAATTGCGACCAACCGTATTAATGATCCGCAGGTGGCAGAAGATATTCTGGCAAATGAGCAGGCCGATATGGTGTGTATGGCGCGGCCGTTTCTGGCCGATCCGGAATTTGTCAATAAAGCGGCGGCCGATCAGGCCGATCAGATTAATACCTGTATTGCCTGTAATCAGGCTTGTCTGGATCATATTTTCAAGAACAAAAGAGCCAGCTGTCTGGTAAACCCCAGAGCCTGTTATGAAACAGAGCTTAATTTTCCGCTGGCTCAGGTGACCAAAAAAATTGCGGTTATTGGTGCCGGCCCTGCCGGACTGGCTTTTAGTGTCTATGCTGCCCAGCGTGGGCATGATGTTCATCTGTTTGATAAATCCCACCAGATTGGCGGGCAGTTTAATTATGCCAAGCAGATCCCGGGTAAAGAAGAGTTTCATGAAACGCTGCGTTATTTCGGACGTATGCTGGAATTATATAAAGTTAAGCTGTCTCTGAATTCCGAACAGACGGTTGAAACATTAGCTGCCGGTAACTTTGATGAAATTGTACTGGCTACCGGTATTGTTCCGCGTAAAGTACCGCTGGCCGGCAGTGATCATCCGAAAGTGCTCAGTTATCTGGATATTTTGCGCGACCATAAGGCTGTAGGAAAAAATGTTGCTGTTATTGGTGCCGGTGGTATCGGTTTTGATGTCGCTGAGTATTTAACTGAACCGCATTCACTGACATTACAGCCGGATGCCTGGTTACAGGACTGGGGTATTGACAAGAATTATGGTGCCAGAGGCGCTTTGCTGCCGGACTATGTGTCACAGCCTGCCCAGCGTAAGGTTTATCTGTTACAACGTAAAACCTCCAAGGTTGGTGCCGGGTTAGGCAAAACCACTGGCTGGATCCACCGTTCTTCCCTGAAAAAGAAAGGAGTGGAAATGTTCGCCGGCGTCAATTATCTGAAGGTTGACGATAATGGCCTGTGGATTGAAGTGGCCGGGCAGGAGCGCTGTCTGGCAGTGGATAATGTCATTATCTGTGCCGGGCAGGAGCCTTTGCGCAATTTACAGCAGGGGCTGCTGGATAAAGGATTGTCGGTTCATCTTATCGGCGGTGCAGATGTTGCGGCAGAACTGGATGCCAAACGGGCTATTCGCCAGGGCGCCGAACTTGCCGCTGCTGTCTGAAGCGGCGATGGTGTTCAGCAGGCTTTTTGATCTCTGACAGACTTTCTGTGCTTTTGCTATTTCTTTCCTGTAAACAGTTCATGTATTGTAGCAGATGATATTTTGAGCGGTTTATCATGGCAGGTAAAACAATAACAGCATCAGCAACAGGGAGTTATTATGTCCGGAGTATTAACGATGATTCTGGCCGGAGGAGAAGGAACCCGGCTGGCCCCTCTGACCGGAATCAGAGCAAAACCAGCAGTACCTTTCGGAGGGAATTACCGCATTATTGATTTTGTTATGAATAATTTCGTTAATTCCGATTTGCTGCAAATTTTTGTGATTACCCAGTTTAAATCCCATTCATTAATGAAACATCTTAGCCGTGCCTGGCGGGTAACCGGTTTAACCAACCGTTTTATTGATCCTATTCCGGCGCAGATGCAAACGGGTAAGCACTGGTATCTTGGCACTGCCGACGCTATTTACCAGAACCTGCATTTAATTCATGGTATGGACCCTGAGCATGTCTGCGTGTTTGGCGGTGATCATATTTATAAGATGGATGTACGGCAGATGCTGGACTTTCACCGGCAGCAGAATGCCAAACTGACGGTAGCGGCCATTCCGGTGCATATCAGCCAGGCCCATGAGTTTGGGGTGATAGAAGTAGATGAACATGGGAAAATGGTGGGGTTTGAAGAAAAACCCCGGCATAACCCGAAAACGATTCCGGGCAGGCCAGACTATGTGCTGGCATCAATGGGAAATTATATTTTTGAAGCCAGGTGTCTGGTCGAGATGCTGGAAGAAGATGCTAAGCAACTGGATTCAAAACATGATTTCGGGCATAACATTATTCCGTCGTTATATCCGTCGGGTGATGTTTATGTTTATGACTTTTCAGCCAATATTATCCGGGGGGAGAACGAAATCAGCTCCGGTTACTGGCGTGATGTCGGTACGCTGGATTCTTACTACGAAGCGAATATGGATCTGATCGCCATAGAGCCGCCTTTTGATTTATATAACCGCTACTGGCCTTTACGCAGCTATACACCACCGATGCCTCCTGCTAAGTTTGTACATGATGAAGCTAACCGTACCGGGCAGGCCATTAGTTCAATGGTGGCTTCAGGCTGTATTGTCAGCGGTGGTATCGTATACCAGTCCATTCTGGGGTATAACAGTCATATACACAGCCACAGCTATATTGAGAAAAGTGTGCTGATGGGAAATAACGATATTGGCCGGGGTTGCCGGATTCATCGTGCTATCATAGATAAAGATGTAAGAATTGCTCCGGGTACGATTGTCGGTGAAGATCCGGAACAGGATAAAGCCCGTTTTTATATTTCAGCTGGTGGAGTCGTGGTGATCCCTAAAGGTGCCAGAGTCGGGTTTGATAATTAAAAAGGTCAGGTGAGTGCGAATACTATTTTTATGCAGTGAGTATGAGGGCCTGATAAAAACAGGTGGTCTGGCAGATGCCTGCCGTGGGTTGGCAACGGCTCTGGTGGCAGCAGGCCATCAGGTTACTGTGATGTTGCCGCGTTATGCACCTTTATATGAACTGGCTACTACAGGGCAGCAGTCTGTTTATTTTCCACTCGGGGGGCGTTCATTAGGCTGTGCTGTACGGTATATGCAGCTGGACGGTGTGGATATTGCGCTGGTTGAGCATCATGATTTTTTTCACCGCCAGCGGCCGTATGATGATGGTCATTATGGTTACGACGACAACCCGCTGCGGTTTGCTTTTTTCTGCAAGGCCGCACTGGAGTGGTGCGTACAAACCGGCCAGCAGTTCGATATTATTCACGGCCATGACTGGCAGACAGCCGCAGCGGCGTATTATTTACAGCAATATCGTTATCATGCCGCACTGGCAGCAGTGCCGTTTATTTTTTCTGTCCATAACGGTGCTTATCAGCAGCAATGTGATATTTCCTGGGCTGCCCAGCTGGATATTTCGGTATTACCCGGTACGCCAGAGCTGAATTTTCTGGCGCTGGGAGTGCAATATGCCACTAAAGTGAATACGGTAAGCAATGGCTACCGTGATGAATTACTGTCTGAGCCGGCAGCAAACGGGCTGGCAGTGTTGTATCAGCAGCGAAAGAGCGATTTCAGCGGGATCCTGAACGGCTGTGATTATCAGCAGTGGGCTCCGTCAATTGATCCATTATTGCCTGCCCGCTACGACAAAGACGATTTAGCCGGAAAAGCGCAGTGCAAAAAAATCTTACGGGAACAATATCAGCTGGCAGATACTGCCCAGCCTTTATTTGTCGCTGTTAGCCGCCTGACCGGGCAAAAAGGGTATGACTACCTGATCCCTGCTCTGTGGCAATGGTTGCCCGGGGTTGATGCCCAGGTGCTGATTGTCGGAAGTGGTGAAGCTAAATACGTGCATGCACTGTCTGAGCTGGCAACCGCTTTTCCACGGCAAGTGCGCTTTGTTGAAGGCTTTAATGAGCCACTGGCGCATCAGGTTGAAGCCGCAGGAGATTTTTTCCTGATGCCATCATTATTTGAACCCTGTGGCCTTAACCAGCTGTACAGCCTGCGTTATGGAACCGTGCCTGTGGTACGGCTTACCGGGGGATTACGGGATACGGTTATACCCTGGCCGGATAACCTGGCAACAGGTATCGGTTTTTCTGAGCCTTCGGTAATTGCCATGCAGCAGGCATTACAGCAGGCGCTGGATTTATATCAGCAGCCGGAACTGTACCGGCAGTTACAATACCGGGGAATGCAGCAAAACTTCAGCTGGCAGCAGGCCGCTGAGCAGTATCTGCAATTATACCGGCAGGCAGGAGGTTAAAGGGAACAGACCTTAATTTCAGCGGTATATCAGCTGAAAAATATCCGCTTTGCACAGAAGCTGTGCAAGTAAATTATGACTGACCAGATTCTGATGTGCAGAGCCGGTTTTATTTGCTAGCCTGCACCAGACAATTCAAGTGAAGGTTATTTTTATGGATGCGCTTACGTTACTTACGACCCGTCATTCTTCTCCCCGATTAACCGAGCCTGCGCCGTCAGGTGAAGTACTGGAAAATATTAAACGTGCTGCACTACAGGTTCCGGACCATGCCTGGTTGCGTCCGTGGCGTTTTGTTATCGCTGAAGGACGGCAGGCGTTAAACAGACTGGGTGATATTTTTGCGGAAGCGGCTATTGAGGATGATCCGGCTATTTCGGGTGAAATGCAGGAGCGGGCACGCCAGTTACCTTTGCGGGCACCGATGGTAATTATCTGTATTGCAAAATGTACTGCTAATCATAAAGTGCCGTTACACGAGCAGCAGCAATCTGCAGCCTGTGCGGTAATGGCTATGCAGCAGGCAGCTTTTGCCCAGGGCTTTGGCGGGATCTGGCGTACCGGTATTTATGCCCAGCTGGATTTTGTAAAGCAGGCGCTGGAACTGGGCGAAGATGATGAAATTGTCGGTTACCTTTATTTAGGCACGAAAGCAGGGGAAACCTATAACCGGCCAGAGCTGAAAACAGAGGATTATTTCAGTTATTTGTAGTACAGAGATATGCAGCGACTCTGCGGTTGCAACACCGCTTATGCTCGCCACAGCAACTCACCTTCGCAGAGCGAAGGCTCAAACACTCTGTGGCTGCACTAAACAGGTTGCAACTGTTATTCCTTATGAATGGAATCAGAACTCCGCATTGCCCGGTGTTCTTGGGAAGGCGATAACATCACGTACGTTACCGATACCGGTGACATAAGAGACTAAACGCTCAAAGCCCAGACCAAAACCAGCATGTGGTACGGTGCCGTAACGGCGCAGATCACGATACCAGCTATAGTCTTCTTTATTCAGCCCCATTTCGGCTAAGCGTTTATCAAACTGATCCAGTCGTTCTTCACGCTGGCTGCCACCGATAATTTCGCCGATTCCCGGTGCCAGTACGTCCATGGCCGCCACGGTTTTACCGTCTTCATTCAGGCGCATATAGAAAGCTTTAATATCTTTCGGATAGTTTTGCATGATAATCGGCGCACCAACGTGCTCTTCTGCCAGATAACGCTCATGCTCAGACTGTAAATCGACACCCCATTCCACCGGGAATTCAAACGTTTTACCGCAGTTCTTCAGAATTTCGATAGCGTCGGTGTAGTCCATCCGCACGAAAGGAGCATTGATTACCTGCTCCAGCCGGCTGATAGCATTAGTATCAATCCGCTCCGCAAAGAATGCCATATCGTCGGCCCGCTCGGTCAGTACCGCTTTAAATACGTATTTGAGCATATCTTCGGCCAGTTGCGCGATGTCTTTTAATTCAGCAAAGGCCACTTCCGGTTCAATCATCCAGAATTCCGCCAGGTGGCGGCTGGTATGTGAGTTCTCGGCCCGGAAGGTTGGACCGAAGGTGTAAATCTTAGACATGGCACAGGCGTAGGTTTCGCCGTTTAACTGGCCTGATACGGTAAGGAAGGTTTCTTTACCGAAAAAATCCTGCGAGAAATCAATTTTTCCGCTGTCGGTGCGTGGCAGGTTTTCCAGATCCAGTGTGCTGACGCGGAACATTTCACCGGCACCTTCTGCGTCGGCACCGGTAATCAACGGGGTACTGATCCAGTAAAATCCCTGCTCATGGAAAAAACGGTGAATCGCCTGAGCCAGACAATGCCTGACACGGGTTACAGCTCCCATTACATTGGTACGCGGGCGCAGGTGTGCCTGTTCGCGCAGGTATTCCATGGTATGGCGTTTCGGCGCCATCGGGTAAGTGTCCGGATTTTCTACCCAGCCAACCACTTCAACAGAGGTAGCCTGAATTTCAAATGCCTGACCCTGACCTTCAGAACGTGCTACTGTACCGGTCACAATCACCGAACAGGCAGTCGTCAGCCGTTTAATTTCATTTTCATAATTAGCCAGATTTGCCGGGGCTACGGCTTGTACTGCATCAAAGCAACTGCCATCATGTACGGCAAGGAAAGAAATACCGGCTTTAGAATCGCGACGGGTGCGGATCCAGCCTTTTACGGTAACCTGATCACCAACAGCATAGTGACCAGCCAGAACATCTTTAATAACGGCGTGCGTCATGCAACAAACTCCAGAACATGCAAAACCTGGCTGTAAATTGACCTTTGCCGGGTAATTTTGCAGCAAACGTCAGCAGCCCTTAAATTATCTATAATTAGAAAGCTGTAATCATACTTTGCCAAACGCTGAACACAAGCAAAACTTCTAAGGATTGTTAAATTGTCGCAAAGCAATACTCAGACACCTTTCAGGGAGCGGCGAAAGGGGCCGGACAAGCTCAGTAAATCATTACGCTGGCTGACAATTGTGGCGTGGCTGGTATTTATTGTCTGTATGATTCTGACACATTATGCCCGGCCGGAGATGGATACCGGCCTGGTCCGGTACTGGGATCTGGAGATCCGGGCCGAGTGGCATCCGCAACTGACCCGGTTGCTTATTTACCTGCTCTGGCTGTGTCTGGGGTTAAGCCTGCTCAGCTTAGGCATTAACCGCCTACGGCTAAGGCGCCGCACTGATCACCTGCATTTTAATATTATTCTGCTATTACTGACCTGCGGCAGTTTGCTGCTTTATCTGTGGTGGGTTTAGCTTGTCACCTTGTGCATGGCTGTCGTCAGGACAGAGAGCTGCTCCGGCCTGATAATAAACGGCGGCATTACATAAATCAGGTTATTGAATGGCCGGATCCACACCCCCAGTTCCACAAATTGCTGTTGCAGCGCAGATACATTCACTTTTTCGTGCATTTCCAGCACGCCGATAGCTCCCAGTACCCGCACATCTTTTACGGCTGGTGAAGCCTGACAGATTGCCAGCTCCTGTTTTAACTGGGTTTCAATGGCAGCGACCTGTTGTTGCCAGTGTCCCTGGCGTATCAGTTGCAGACTGGCTCCGGCTACTGCGCAAGCCAGAGGGTTGGCCATAAAAGTGGGGCCATGCATTAAACCGCCAGCTTTACTTAAACTGATGCCTCTGGCAACGTCATCTGTACACAGGGCCGCTGCCAGCGTGATATAGCCACCACTCAGCGCTTTACCTACGCACATAATGTCCGGTGTGATGCCGGCATGTTCGCAGGCGAACAATTTGCCGGTACGACCAAAACCGGTAGCAATTTCATCGGCGATCAGCAGTACGTTGTATTCATCGCATAAACGGCGGCACTGGCGCAGATATTCCGGATGGTAAAACCGCATACCACCATATCCCTGAACTATCGGTTCCAGAATCAGTGCGGCTATTTGCTGGTGTTCGGCTGCCAGCAACTGCGCAAGCGGGGCAATATCTGCCGGATCAAAATCACCATCAAACCGGCTTTGCGGAGCAGGCAGAAAGTAGTGTTGAGGCAGCAGGCCATGAAACATATCATGCATGCCATCCGTCGGGTCACATACTGCCATCGCGGCAAAAGTATCACCATGATAGCCTTTACGCAGGCTGATCAGCTTTTTCTTTTGCGGCGTGTCGCTGGCCAGCATGTACTGTAAAGCCATTTTTATGGCTACTTCGACAGCAACAGAGCCGCTGTCAGCCAGAAATACTTTAGTCAGGGCAGCCGGTGTCATATCAATCAGCTGCCGGCATAGCTCTACTGCCGGAGCATGGGTAATACCACCAAACATCACATGCGCCATATTATTCAGCTGCTGGCTGACAGCCTGATTCAGTACCGGATGATTATACCCATGCACTGCTGACCACCATGATGCGGTGCCATCAATAAGGCGCTGGCCGTTTTCCAGAATCAGCTCACAGCCTTCGGCGGCAACCACCGGATAAACCGGTAACGGATTAAGCATAGAAGTGTAGGGATGCCAGATATGCTCCCGGTCAAAAGCTAAATCAATGCTCATTTTTTAACCTTTAGTAACGTTTTTAATGTGGTCAGCGTTGACAACGTGCAGCAGGCCGCTAGACTAGCCGAAATTACTGATAACCACAATGTTTACAGGGATCCTTATGCACGCAGCTGTTCGCCATAACTGGACACTACAGGAAGTAAATGCACTTTTTGCTTTACCGTTTAATGATTTGCTGTTTCAGGCGCAGACAGTACATCGTCAGCATTTCAAACCCAACGAAGTTCAGGTAAGCACCTTGTTGTCGATTAAAACCGGTGCCTGTGCCGAGGATTGTAAATACTGCCCGCAAAGTGCCCATTACAACACCGGACTGGAGCGGGAACGCCTGATGGAAGTTGAAAAAGTGCTTACCCAGGCTAAAGCTGCCAAAGATAAAGGGGCTACCCGTTTTTGTATGGGAGCGGCCTGGACTAACCCTAAACAGCGTGACATGCCGTACATCATTGAAATGGTACGCGGGGTAAAAGCGATGGGGCTGGAAACCTGTATGACACTGGGCATGCTGGACGGCGAACAGGCTCAGACACTGGCTGCTGCCGGGCTGGATTACTACAACCATAATCTGGATACCTCACCGGAGTTTTACGGCGAAATTATTACTACCCGGACTTATCAGGATCGGCTGGATACCTTATCCCATGTGCGTGATGCCGGGATGAAAGTATGCTGTGGCGGTATTGTCGGTATGGGGGAATCAGCCAACGATCGGTCAGCATTATTACGACAGATCGCCAATCTGCCGGAACATCCGGAAAGTGTCCCGATTAATATGCTGGTCAAGGTAAAAGGTACGCCACTGGAAAATGTTGATGATTTAGATGCTTTCGAGTTTATCCGCACTATTGCGGTTGCCCGTATTATGTTGCCGAAAAGCCATGTCCGGTTATCTGCCGGCCGGTCCCGTATGAATGAACAAATGCAGGCACTGTGCTTTATGGCCGGAGCCAACTCTATTTTCTATGGTGATAAGTTGCTGACGACTGATAACCCGGAAGCCGACTCTGATATGCAGCTGTTTAAAAAGCTGGGAATTGTGCCGGAGCAACGGCACGATGTATCTGATGAAGCCCATACGCTGGCGCTGGCAAATGCAATTAAAGAGCAGCAGAATCCGCCGCTGTACCATGCGGTAAACTAAAAACGATCATCATTGAAGTTACACAATAATCGCCAATGAAGAAATGCTTTACTCTAAACCAACCGTTGGAGCCCTGGACGGGCGGAATCGAGCCTACAGGGATGTATTTATGGCGTGTTGGTGTGAGTAAAGCATTTTTTCATCAAACAGGATAACTATGCAGCTTGCACAGCTACAACAGGCGCTGGCACAGCGGGCTGAACAACAGCTGCTGCGCCAGCCACTGACACTGGATACCTATCAGGGGCGCTATCTGCAATGGCAGCAACAGCGTTATCTGAACTTTTCGGCCAATGATTATCTGGGGTTGGCCACCGAACCTGAAGTATTACAGGCGTATGCTGATGGAGCTGCACGTTATGGCGCTGGCAGCAGTGGTTCGCCGCTGGTAACCGGACAGCATCAGGTGCACCGGCAACTGACCGCACAACTGGCAGACTGGCTGGGATTTGAGCGGGTGCTGCTGTTTTCATCCGGCTTTGCCGCAAATCAGGCGATGTTACTGACATTAACGGATAAGCAGGACGTACTGTTGCTGGACAGGCTGTGCCATGCGTCACTGATTGATGCCGCATTACACAGCCCGGCCCGGATGAAACGCTTTGCACATAATGACAGCGATGCCTTGCAACGCCAGCTGGTTGTTGAACAGCAGGCTATGGTGGTCACTGAAGGCGTGTTCAGTATGGACGGTGACAGCCCTGATCTGGCGGCTATAAACCAGTTATGCCAGCAGTACCAGAGTCCGTTATTGCTGGACGATGCGCATGGTCTGGGGGTGCAGGGCGAGCAGGGCCGTGGCAGCTGGCAGCAGCAGGGCTTACCGGCTACAGATATTTTCTGCTATATGGCTAACTTTGGTAAGGCATTGGGCTGTGGCGGGGCTTTTCTGGCAGGCAGCAAAACCGTTATTGACTATCTGGAGCAGTTTGCCCGTCATTATGTATTCAGTACCGGGTTATCTCCGGCGTTATGTGCTGCCATCAGCAAAAGCATTGAGTTATGTCGTAACCAGCCGTGGCGGCGTGAAAAACTGGCAGAAAACATTGCCTTGTTTCGCCGGCTTGCTGCCGCAGCAGAGTTACCGGTACTAAATTCCACATCTGCTATTCAGGCAGTTGTTCTTGGTGCTGCCGATAAAGCGGTTGATACCAGCCAGCGTTTGCGGCAGCAGCATCTCTGGTTAACCGCAATACGTCCGCCAACTGTTGCACCCAATACATCACGGCTCAGAATCACACTGAGCAGTCAGCATCAGCCGGAAGATATCCGTTATCTGGTAAGTCAGTTACAGCAGTGTTTATGAATAATGTATTTTCCAAGCGGGTCACCAGAAGTTTTGACCGTGCCAGTAGCAGCTATTTACCGGCTGCCCGTTTACAGCAGCAGGTAGCCCGTGACGCGTTGCAGTATCTGCCGTTGTCGCAGCATAAGCTGATCGATCTGGGTTGTGGTCCCGGCTGGCTGCATCCGGAGCTGGCCGGTCGCTGCCAGCAGTTAGTTGCGGTAGATTTAAGCGACGGCATGTTGCAACAGGCTGCTTTGCAGCAATATGCAGTGCAATATATTAAAGCCGATGCTGCCAGCCTGCCGTTTACAGCACATTATGCCGACAGCCTGTTTTCCAGCCTGATGCTGCAATGGTGTGCCGAACCGGCTCAGGTGCTGCACGAAGTCAGCCGGGTGCTGAAACCCGGCGGCACCGCAGTTATTACCACATTGCTTAAAGGAACACTGGCAGAGCTGGAGTCGGCTTTTGCCGCACTGGACGATAAACCGCATATTCATCACTTTTTAGCAGCAGAGCAACTGATGGCAGCAGCAGAGCAACCTGATATGCAGTGGCAGTTTTATATAAAACCCTACACCTTGTATTACCCGGATGTATTTGGATTGCTGCAGGAATTAAAAGCTCTGGGAGCAAACCAGTTATCGGGCCGGCGGCAGGGATTGACAGGTAAAAGTTACTGGCAGAAGCTGGCGGCAGAATATGAACAGTTTCGCTGCGCTTCGGGTGTTCCTGCACAGTATCAGGTGATGTTTCTGTATGGCAGCAAGAAGGAAAACTAGCAAAATGCCGGTAAAATCGTTATTTGTTACCGCAACCGATACTGACGCCGGCAAGACATTTGTCAGCACTATGCTGTTGCAGGGGTTAAAACAGAAAAATATCGTCTCTGTCGGGCTAAAGCCAATAGCCGCGGGGGCTGTAGCGCAGAATGAAAATAGTGACGCGTTACTTTTGTTGGGTGCCTCTGGTATCGCGTTACCATATAAAGAGGTTAACCCACAATGTTTTACCGAGGCGGTAGCACCTCATCTGGCAGCGCAACGCAGTCAGCAGCCGATTGATGAAACACAGCTGACCGCCTGGCTGAAAAAACAGCAGCAACTGCCGGTTTCGCAACTGATTATTGAAGGCGCCGGTGGCTGGTTATTACCGCTGAATGAAAAACGCTATCTGTCAGACTGGGTAACAGAACAACAGCTGCCGGTACTGCTGGTTGTTGGCATGAAACTGGGATGTCTTAATCATGCCATGCTGACGGTGCGGGAAATTGCACGCAGCGGCTTGCCGCTGGCAGGCTGGGTCGCAAATTGTATTGATCCTGATATGGCATTGCTGGATGAAAACATTGCTGATTTGCAGCTGCGTATTCCGGCTCCATGCTGGGGGGTTATCCCTTATGCTCCTGACGCATTACAGTATCAGCAACTGGCAGCACAGCTGGCTGCCCATTTAGATTAATCATGATATAGCCGCTGTAGCGCGGCTATTATTGCTGAATTAATAATGCTGAAAGATCCGCTCCTGCGGCGATGGCTTCTTTGACACCACCTTTAAACAGGTAAGCTCCGGCATCACCCAGCACACTAAGCTGGTCAGCGCTGAGTTTTAAGGCGCTACCTTCAGGTAAGGCCACCACCGGCACATGCTGGTTTAGTTGCATAAATTCCGCCAGTCGCATATCCCGTGTTTCACCATGAAAACCTTCCGGCTTGTAGTCACTGTAATGCGGGTTAAGCTGAAAAGGCAGCAACTTCAGAGCGGTAAAGGACGGTGGCTCAATAATGGGCATATCGTTGGTGGTTTTAATACTTTGTCCGGCGATATTTGAACCTGCACTCCAGCCAATATAAGGCAAACCGGCGGTTACCCGCTGGCGTATCACATCCAGCACCTTGTAGCGGTATAACTCATGCAGCAAATGAAAGGTGTTACCGCCACCAATAGCAATCGCTTCTGCATCATGCACCGCCTGTCGCGGATCGTTATACTGGTGAATACCGGTAATTTCAATTTCCAGCGGCTGCAAGGCTTTTCTGACCATATTCAGATAGTCATCATAGCGAATTGTTACTCCGGCATAAGGCACAAATAATAAAGAACGCTTTTCTTTCAGGTGCTCTGTGATCCATGCCATACTCGGAGCAAGATACTCACTGTTGTTTGCTCTTGAACTACTAAGTAGTAATAATTCCATAGTGGGCTCCATGAGTTTTATTTACATTGTAAGGAATCAGGCGGACGATTGCAGCCGTGACAGATACTTTTTCTTACAATTTTAGCGGGCGCTTAAATTGAAAATATTACGACAGCCCATATAGTACAAAGCAGTGAATGAAATTGAGGTAAGACTGTAATGAAGAGAGTCCTGTTATTTTTAGCAACCAACCTGGCCGTTATTCTGGTATTGAGTATCGTACTGAATATCGTGTTCAGCTTTTTAGGTATCGACCACAGCAGTATTGGCGGGCTGTTGGTGTTTGCCGCGATCTTTGGTTTCGGAGGCTCTTTTATTTCTCTGGCAATGTCAAAGTGGATGGCAAAACGTTCTACCGGTGCGGTAGTGATTGAGCGTCCGCGTAATGCCACCGAACAATGGCTGGTTGATACTGTTGCCCGCCAGGCTAAGGCCGCAGGCATCGGTATGCCGGAAGTTGCTGTTTACGATTCACCGGAAATGAATGCTTTTGCTACCGGTATGAAACGTAACGACGCCCTGGTTGCTGTCAGTACCGGTTTGCTGCGCAATATGCGCGAAGATGAAATTGAAGCAGTACTGGCACACGAGGTTTCCCACATTGCTAACGGCGATATGGTAACACTGACGTTGATTCAGGGAGTGGTCAACACCTTTGTTATCTTCCTGGCACGTTTAATTGCCGGTGTTATCCGTAACAATAACCAGCAACTGGGCAGCATTGCCTATTTTGCGATTGTGATCGTGCTGGAAATGGTATTTGGTATCCTGGCCAGCATTATCGTAATGTGGTTCTCGCGCCAGCGTGAATACCGGGCTGATGCCGGTGCCGCCAGACTGGCAGGGCCAAATAAAATGATTGCGGCGCTGGAAAGACTGAAGCATAACCATGAAAGCAGACTGGAAGGCAGCATGATGGCGTTTGGTATCGCCAGTAAATCAGCGAAATCTGAGTTATTCCTGAGCCATCCGCCACTGGAAAAACGTATTGAAGCGCTACGCAGCAGCAGACAATTCTGATAAATTGTTAGTTGATGAAAACCCCCGGGCTGGCTGTAATACCTTTTATTTAAGCAGGAACAAGATTGTTCTAAGCGAACCGTTGGAGCCGGATGGGAGGAACCGAGCCTACAAGGATGTATTTACGGCGTGTTCGTGTGAACAATCTTGTTCCTGCCAAAGCTTAACTGATCGGTATTACGGCCAGCAAAGGGGATTTTTCGGAGCTTTATTATGAGCGATCATCAAATGGTGATTATTCCTGCCGATCCCCGGCTGGTTCCGTCTGTGGAACAATCTTCAGCACTGGCGGCTTTATTAACGCAGTGGATGCCGGAGGCTGAAACTATCTCAACCGAAACCTCGGCCAATGTTGAATTTCGTGATTGCGGTGAAAATTTCGAGTATGTGGCTTGCCCGGCCTGTAAACGGAAGCTGGAAATAACGGAATGGCATCAGCTGATGGATCAGGATTATGATTTACAGCAGGGCTTTCAGTTACGGTCTTACACCTTACCTTGCTGTGGGCATCAGGCTGCGGTTAACCAGCTGACATATTCCTTTATGCAGGGTTTTTCACGTTTTGCCCTGACAGCAACAAATCCGGACTCAGGCCCGCTTAGTGAACAGCAGCTTACCCGATTACGGCAGTTACTGGGGTGTGAGGTGATAGTAATTTACCGTCATATCTGACCGCTTCATTGATATTTTCCCGGATATACCCATATAAGGGATAGTCATCTGTTTAGCTGAGAGTGCTGTAATGTCCACCCTGAAAAATACCCGCTTTTCCATTCTTGAACTGGCACCTGTGCGCGACAATGGTGATGTGGCTGAAGCGCTGCATAATGCACTGGCTTTGGCACAGCATGCCGAGAAGCTGGGGTTTTCCCGTTTCTGGGTAGCCGAACACCATAATATGGAAGGTATTGCCAGTTCTGCTACCGCTGTACTGCTGGGGTATCTGGCTAACGGCACGTCAGAAATTATGCTGGGCTCTGGTGGTATTATGCTGCCTAATCATGCGCCGTTAGTTGTAGCAGAACAATTTGGTACACTGGCTACCCTGTATCCGGGCAGAATTGAACTGGGGCTGGGTAGAGCGCCGGGAGCTGATCAGCATACGGCTTATGCACTGAGACGCTCACGCGATGGCAGTGCGGAAGATTTTCCGCAGGATGTGGCCGAATTACAGCAGTATCTGGGTGAACGTCAGCCGGGGCAGCGGGTGATCGCCATGCCGGGGATGAATACTAAGGTGCCGGTATGGCTGTTGGGCTCCAGCCTGTTCAGTGCTCATCTGGCGGCAGAAAAAGGTTTGCCTTATTCTTTTGCTTCGCATTTTGCGCCGCGTTTTATGATGCAGGCGATCCAGATTTACCGTGATAATTTTAAACCGTCAGCAGTGCTGGATAAACCTTATGTGATGCTGGGTGTACCGCTTATTGCTGCCGATACCGATGAGCAGGCACAGTATCTGGCTACCACCGCTTATCAGCGTATTCTGGCGTTAATCCGTGGTCAGAATTTATTGTTACGCCCGCCGGTAGCAACAATGGATGGAGCCTGGTTGCCACATGAACAGCAGGCGGTAAAAGACTTCCTGGGGATGGCAGTCATTGGCGGGCCGGATACGGTAAAAGCAGGTCTTGAACGGATTATTGCGCAGACTCAGGCTGATGAGCTGATTTTTACCTGTGATCTGTATAATTTTGCTGATCGTTTACGTAGTTTTGAACTGGTGAAGCAGATTAAGAACAGCTGAATAACTGAGCAACCGGGTAACCGCAAGTATGTAAACCGGTTTGCCCGGAGCAAACCGGTTTTTCAGCACATCAGACTTTCTTTACAAACTCTGATTTCAGGCTCATAGCGCCAAAACCATCAATTTTGCAGTCGATGTCGTGATCGCCATCGACCAGACGAATGTTCTTCACCTTAGTGCCTATTTTTACTACAGACGATGAGCCTTTTACTTTCAGATCCTTGATCACGGTTACGGTATCGCCATCCTGTAGAATATTACCGGCAGAATCACGAATCACTTTGCTGTCATCATTACTGTCACTGCTGGCAGTGGCTGACCACTCATAAGCGCATTCCGGGCAAATCAGTAAACTGCCATCTTCGTAGGTATATTCAGAATGGCATTGAGGGCAGGCGGGTAAACTACTCATATTGATATCCTTGCATTGCAGAAATGGCTGACCATTGCTGCAGTTGTAAAAGGGCAATTATACAATATTAGTGCTGTTTCAGGGAAATTATGCCGGTAGTTGCCATTCTGAATAGTTAGCTGGTCGCTTTTGATTAGCCTGTGGCAATATGCTTTGGTATGTTCAGTGTGTTATATAAAAACAAAAAAAGAGGTTCAGATGAAACGGCGTTACACTCTGCTTTTCAGCTTGCTGGCAGCCAGTATGGCAGGCCATCTTACAGCCGCAGAAGGCTATTATCGTTCACCGGTTATTTTTCAGGATCAGGTTGTTTTTACTGCTGAAGGTGATTTATGGCGGGCAGGGCTTAATCAGCCACAGGCTCAGCGTATTACTTCCCATCCGGCAGAAGAAACACAGGCTGTTATTTCTCCTGATGGCAGCCAGCTGGCTTTTGTCGCAGATTATGACGGTAACCCGGAAGTTTACGTTATGCCGCTAAATGGCGGCACCGCACAGCGCATCAGTTTTGAAAACAGCCGGGTGCGCTTGCAGCAATGGCTGGCAGACGGGCGTTTACTATACAGTACCGACAGCGCAGTAGGTCCGGCCAATTACTGGGTGCTGAAGACAGTTGATCCCAAAACCCTGCAAAGCACAACATTGCCACTGGCTGATGCAATCGCCGGGGCAGTGGATGATAAAAACGAATATGTGTATTTCGTTCGTTTTGGACTACAGGTTACCGGCGATAATACCAAAGTGTATCGTGGCGGTGCTATGGGAGAATTGTGGCGCTGGAAACTGGGTAGCCAGCAAGAAGCACAAAAGTTAAGCAATGAGGACAGTGGCAGTATCAGCCAGCCCATGTTCTGGCAGGATCGTATTTATTTTGTCAGCGATAAAGACGGTAACAGCAATATCTGGTCAGTAAAGACAGATGGCAGCGACAGCAAGGTACACACCCGGCATCAGGAATGGCGTATCGGGCGGGCCAGTTTGCATCAGGGCCGGATAGCGTATCAGTCAGGTGCGGATTTACAGTTACTTGACTTACAGACATCAGAAAGCCAGTTACTGCCAATTTCACTGTCATCCGATTTTGTACAGAAACGTGAGCGCTGGCTGGAAAAACCGCTGAATTATCTCACCAGCACCTCTTTTAACGGTAAAACTGAAAAAGTTGCCCTGACGGCCCGCAGCCAGATCGCTCTGGCAACAAAGGCTCCGCAGCGTCTGGTGCAGATAGCAACACCTGAAGGCAGCCGTTCCCGCAAGGCTGTATTAAGCCATGACGGTAAATGGGTATATGCCATTAATGACAGCAGCGGCGAAAACGAAATATGGCGTTTTGCCGCAGATGGCAGCAACGATGCAAAGCAACTGACCCGCGATGGCAGCGTATTTCGCTGGGGGCTGCATTTGTCACCAGATGGCAAATGGCTGGCTCATGATGATAAAAACGGCGATTTATGGCTGCTGGAGCTGGAAAGCGGACGCAACACCCGTATCTATCAGCAGGGTTGGGGGCATGCTGCTTATGCTGATGTAGTGTGGTCAGCCGACAGCCGGTTAGTGGCATTTACGCTCAATCATCAGCAGCGGCCGCGCTCGCAGGTAGTATTGTACAGTTTGCCAGAAAATCGCAGTGAAGTGCTGACATCTGATAAATATCAGTCGTTTGCTCCGGCATTCAGCCGCGATGGTTTATGGCTGTATTTTGTATCTGACCGTAATTTTGTTGCCACTCCGGGAAACCCGTGGGGGGATCGTAACCTTGGCCCGATGTTTAACCGCCGGGCAGAAATTTATGCAGTCAGTCTGAAGCAACAGGCATGTTTCCCGTTTAGTGCGCAGCAGGAAGTGCAGCACTGTAATGATAAAACGGCAGCAGATGATCGTACCGGGCGCAAAGGTTCATTAGTTGACTGGGAAGGGCTGACCGGCCGTTTATGGCAGGTGCCGGTTGCGGCGGGCAATTACTATAATCTGTCGGCATCTGAGCAGCGTTTGTATCTGCTGGATGCTGTTGGCAGACCGGCATTAAAGCAAATTAAATTTACCCGTACGTCACCCAAAATGGAAACCTTTGCCGCCGATGTGGCCGAGTATCAGTTATCAGCAGATGGTAAAACGCTGTTTTTCCGTAAACTGGCGGCAGAGGGTGCCGGCGATATGCTGATTGTCAACGCCGGCGAAAAAGCCCCTGCTGATTTGTCGGATGCCCGCATTAATGCCCGTAGCTGGCAACTGGCGGTTTCTCCGGTTCAGGAATGGCAACAGATGTTCCGCGATGCCTGGCTGATGCACCGTGATTTTCTGTTTGATAAAGGCATGCGCGGACTGGACTGGCAAGCTGCCAAAGCTAAATATCAGCCATTGCTGGAGCGGGTAACAGATCGCTATGAACTGGATGATATTTTTGCCCAGATGATGGGCGAGCTGAATGCTCTGCATTCACAGGTGCGTGGTGGTGAATACCGCCAGGCTGATAACGTACCTAAGGCTGCCAGCCTAGGGGCAGAACTTGAAGCTACCTCCAGAGGCGTCAGAGTCAGCCGTATTTATCAGGGCGATCCTGAATTACCGGCCCAGGCTTCTCCGCTGGCTAAACCGGGGGTGAATGTCCGTAATGGCGATATTATTCAGGCGGTAAATGGTTTGCCGGTACGCTCTCTGGCTGAACTGACATCCCAGTTGCGTAATCAGGCCGGCAGGCAGGTGCTGCTGTCATTACTGCGTAACAACGATACTGTGCAGGCCGTTGTTGAACCGGCGACGTCCAGCCGTGATCACCAGTTACGCTATCAGGACTGGGTCTGGCATAATCAGCAGCAGGTCAGTAAAAACAGCGAAGGCCAGATTGGTTATCTGCATTTGTATGCCATGGGACCAAATGATATCGCCAGTTTTGCCCGTGAGTTTTACGCTAATTATCAGAAAGACGGCCTGATTATTGATGTGCGCCGTAACCGCGGTGGTAATATCGACAGCTGGATTATCGAAAAATTACTGCGCCGGGCCTGGGTATTCTGGCAGCCGACACATGGTGCACCTTACACGAATATGCAACAGGCGTTCCGGGGGCATTTAGTGGTGCTGACCGACCAACTGACATACTCTGATGGCGAAACCTTTTCTGCCGGTGTAAAAGCCCTGGGGTTAGGGCCGCTGATTGGCAAGCGTACTGCCGGGGCCGGTGTGTGGTTATCAGGCCGTAACCAGCTTGCGGATAAAGGAGTGGCACGGGTGGCTGAAAATGCCCAATTTGCTATGGATGGCCGCTGGGTAATTGAAGGCTATGGCGTTACACCCGATATTGAAGTGGAAAACCTGCCATATGCAACCTTTAGTGGTCAGGATGCCCAGTTACAGCGGGCGTTAGGTTATCTGAAACAGAAGCTGCAGCAACAGCCGGCTCCTGCAATGCAGGCTGAACCATTAACCGCGCCTTTTGCCAGTGATATTAAATAAACACGGAGGCGGGCCTACAGGGATGTATTTACGGCGTGTTGGCGTGGGCAAACTGGTTCATGCCGACCCCGGGTTTGTTAATAAAACGATAAAGGAGTAAGTGTGGCGACAAAAGTTTTATTTGTCTGTCTTGGCAATATCTGTCGTTCACCCACCGCCCATGCGGTATTCAGAACCAAAGCTGAAAAGGCAGTGTTGCAGATAGAAATTGAATCTGCGGGCACCAGCGCATCCCATAAAGGTGAAGCGCCGGACAGCCGCAGCGTGCGTCAGGGCAATACCAGAGGCTATAAGTTTGATGGTATTGTTTCCAGACCGGTACATGACAATGATTTTGCTTATTATGATTTGATTCTGGCAATGGACAAATCGAATCTGAACGAATTACAGCGCCGCTGCCCAGCGGATTTACAACATAAACTTCGTCTGTTTATGGAGTATCATCCTGCTTACCCGGAAATACAGGAAGTTCCCGATCCTTATTATGGCGGGGTACGGGGTTTTGAGCAGGTATTACAGCTGATTGAGCAGGGCTGTGATCGGCTTTTACTGACTTTACAGAAATAACCTGCATTTCAGGATTGAATTTACGTCCGGAAGTCTATAACTTGCAGCTATCAACACAACAATAGGAATCAGAACGTGAAAACCTGGACGCCCGAAAGCTGGCGAGCATTTCCGATCCAACAACAACCGCAGTATCAGGATCAGCAATTATTAACCACCGTTGAGCAGCAGTTGCACAAATATCCTCCTTTAGTGTTTGCTCAGGAAACCCGTGACTTATTCAGTCAGTTAGGGCAGGTTGCTGAAGGTAAAGGTTTTTTGTTGCAAGGCGGTGATTGTGCAGAAAGTTTTAATGATTTTAATGCACCGAAAATCCGGGATACGTTTAAAGTACTGATGCAAATGGCGGTAGTGCTGACATTTGCCGGTAGCCTGCCGGTGGTAAAAGTTGCCCGGATGGCCGGACAATACGCCAAGCCCCGCTCCAGCGATAACGAAACACTGAATGGCGTAAGCCTGCCGAGTTACCGCGGCGATATTGTTAATAGTTTTGAATTTACGCCGCAGGCCCGTCAACCGGACCCGAACCGGCTGGTAACCGCGTATCATCATTCTGCTGCAACCCTGAACCTGATGCGGGCGTTTGCCCAGGGTGGTCTGGCTGATTTACATCAGGTCAGCCGCTGGAATATGGGGTTTGTGGAATCCAACCCGCTGAAAGAGCGTTATCAGGATGTGGCACACCGTATTCAGGAAGCACTGCGCTTTATGGAGATTTGTGGCATCACGGCCCAGAATTCACCTTCAATCCGTGAAACTCAGCTATTCACTTCACATGAAGCACTGCTGCTTAATTATGAAGAAGCGCTGACCCGTCGTGACTCGCTGACCGGCGACTGGTACGACTGCTCTGCACATATGATCTGGATTGGCGAACGTACCCGTCAGCTGGATCATGCCCATATCGAATTCTTCCGGGGTATTCATAATCCGGTTGGGGTGAAAATTGGCCCGGGTATGCAGGAAGAAGAACTGATCAGGCTGATTGATGCACTGAACCCGGATAACACCCCCGGACGTTTAACCCTGATTACCCGTATGGGCGCGGATAAACTGGCAGATAAACTGCCGGCGCTGGTTCGCCGGGTACAACAGGAAGGGCGTAAGGTGGTCTGGAGTTCAGATCCGATGCACGGTAATACCGTTAAAGCCAGCAATGATTATAAAACCCGTGATTTTGAAGCTATTCTGCGTGAAATCCGTAATTTCTTTGCTGTACATCAGGCTGAAGGCAGCCATGCCGGCGGTATCCATCTGGAAATGACCGGCGAGCATGTCACCGAATGTACCGGCGGTGCTTATGGCCTGAGCGAGAGCGATTTAAGCAAGCGTTACTTTACACAGTGCGATCCGCGCCTGAACGCGGATCAGGTACTGGAACTGGCATTCCTGATTGCCGATACATTACGTTCCGTGCGTAAGTAAGAGCAATCAGAATTTCTGCCGTTTCAGGCCGGTAATTGAAATAATCTTGGCGGAAATTTCCTCTATCGACAACTGAGTAGAGTTGAGATAGGGGATATTTTCCCGCTGATACAGCGCTTCCACTTCCGCCAGTTCAAGCTGGCACTGACGAAGAGATGCATATCTGCTTCCCGGCCGCCGTTGTTCCCTGATCTGGCTTAACCGCTGTGGGGCAATAGTTAATCCAAAGAGTTTGGATTTATTCCGCCGCAGGGCATCCGGTAATTTCAGTGCCGCCATATCTTCTTCCACAAAAGGATAATTTGCGGCTTTTATGCCATACTGCAATGCCAGATAAAGGCTGGTAGGGGTTTTTCCCGAACGGCTGACTCCCACCAGAATAATATCCGCCTGATTAAAGCTTTTCAGGCTGGCGCCGTCATCGTTGGCCAGTGCAAAATTAACGGCATCAATTCTGAAATCATAGGTTTTTTCATGCAGGCTGTGAGTCCGGTGGGTTTTCGGCATGGGTGCCATCCCCAGTTCCCGCTGTACCGGTTCAACAAAGGCGTTCAGAAAATCATAACAGATACCATTGCTGCTGTTGATGATCTGGCGAAGTGAATCGTCAACAAAGGTCTGAAATACCAGTGGTTTAATGCCGGTTGTTTTATAACGTTCGTTAATCCGTTGTCTGGCCTGTTCTGCAAGTTCGGCATTTTCTACGAACGGGATAGTAATATGTTCAAATTGTGCCGGGAAAAGTGTAAGTAAAGCATGGCCGAAAACCTCTGCGGTAATGGCTGTTCCGTCTGAGATATAAAAAGCTGCGCGCACCGGGTTCTCCAGGGTATGGTCAAAATTAGGGTTTTATTTCATTCCGCCCCAAGTGTAGAATGATATTGCATTGTAACCATACATGTAAGCTTACACACCTTTATACAGAAACTGGAGACTGATTGTGCAAGAATTTGTGATTTGGTACGAAAACCTTGGTATGCATGATGTAAACCGGGTTGGAGGCAAAAATGCCTCACTGGGCGAAATGATCAGTAATCTGGCTTCTGCCGGTGTTCAGGTGCCGGGTGGTTTTGCAACCACTGCTTATGCTTTTAATCAGTTTCTGGAGCAAAGCGGTGTTAACGAGCGGATTTATAAACTGCTGGACAGCCTGAATGTCGATGATGTTACTGCACTGGCTGCCGCTGGCGCCCAAATCCGCCAATGGATTATTGACACTCCTTTTCAGCCGGAACTGGAACAGGCTATCCATGAAGCTTATCAGCGCCTGCATCCTGATGCTCAACAGGATGTCTCTTTTGCCGTGCGTTCGTCAGCCACAGCTGAAGATATGCCGGATGCCTCTTTTGCCGGGCAACAGGAAACCTTTCTGAATGTGCGTGGTTATGATGCCGTTATCGTAGCAATTAAGCATGTTTTTGCCTCTTTATTTAATGACCGCGCAATTTCCTACCGGGTGCATCAGGGTTATGATCACCGGGGCGTAGCCTTGTCTGCCGGTGTACAGCGCATGGTACGTTCTGATAAATCGGCATCCGGGGTTATGTTCAGTATCGATACTGAATCCGGTTTTGAGAATGTGGTTTTTATAACGTCATCTTATGGTCTGGGTGAAATGGTAGTGCAGGGAGCGGTAAACCCTGACGAATTCTATGTCCATAAACCAACATTGCTGGCTGGCCGTCCTGCGGTGGTAAAACGTGGGCTTGGCAGTAAGAAGGTGGAAATGGTTTATTCCGACGAGCAGGTTCACGGCAAACAGGTCAAAGTGATTGAAGTACCGCCGGAGCGCAGCCGCCGTTTTTCCTTAACTGACGAAGAAGTTCAGAACCTTGCCAGACAAGCCGTAATTATTGAGCAACACTATGGCCGCCCGATGGATATTGAATGGGCAAAAGATGGTAATGACGGGCAATTGTATATTGTACAGGCCCGGCCTGAAACGGTGAAAAGCCGTGAAGACAGCAATGCGATGGAACGCTATCAGTTACAGGGCAAAGCACCGGTAATTACTGAAGGCCGGGCTATCGGCCAGAAGATCGGCAGCGGTACAGCCAGGGTACTGAAAAGCATCGAACAGATGGATCAAATCCAGCCGGGTGATGTACTGGTAACCGATATGACCGATCCTGACTGGGAACCGATAATGAAGCGCGCTTCAGCCATCGTAACCAACCGTGGAGGCCGTACCTGTCATGCGGCAATTATTGCGCGTGAACTGGGGATTCCGGCAGTGGTCGGTTGCGGCGATGCCACCAGCCTGATTCAGAATGGGCAGCAGGTTACGGTATCCTGTGCTGAAGGCGATACCGGTTTTGTATACGACGGCAAACTGGCATTTAATGTTATCAGCAGCCGGGTTGATCAGATGCCTGAGCTGGATCTGAAAATTATGATGAATGTCGGCAATCCTGAGCGGGCTTTCTCTTTTGCGGCGTTACCAAATGCCGGAGTGGGGCTGGCCCGCCTGGAGTTTGTGATCAACAGAATGATAGGTGTTCATCCCAAGGCATTGTTAAATTTTGATGAACAGTCAGCAGAGCTGAAGGCGACTATCAGTGAAATGATTGCCGGATACAGCAGCCCGGTAGAGTTTTATATTGCCAGGCTGACAGAAGGCATTGCTACGCTGGCCTGTGCTTTTTCACCGAAAAAAGTCATAGTACGGATGTCAGATTTTAAATCTAACGAATATGCCAATCTGGTAGGCGGTCAGCAATACGAACCGCATGAAGAAAATCCGATGATCGGCTTCCGTGGTGCATCCCGTTATATTTCAGAAGATTTCCGTGACTGTTTTGCCCTGGAAGTTGAAGCGCTGAAACGGGTGCGTAACGAAATGGGCTTTACGAATGTCGAAGTGATGATCCCATTTGTCCGCACACTGGAAGAAGCTGCCGCGGTTATAGATTTACTGGCAGAGCATGGCCTGAAACGCGGCGAAAATGGACTACGCATTATTATGATGTGCGAACTGCCATCAAATGCATTACTGGCTGACGAGTTCCTTGAATATTTTGATGGCTTTTCTATCGGTTCAAATGACCTGACCCAGCTGACTCTGGGGCTGGATCGTGACAGCGGTTTAATTGCCCATCTGTTTGATGAACGTAACCCGGCCATTTATAAATTACTGGAAATGGCGATTAAAACCTGTAAAGCCAAAGGCAAATATATCGGTATCTGTGGTCAGGGACCATCGGATCATGAAGACTTTGCCGGCTGGCTGATGCAACAGGGGATTGAAAGCGTATCGCTTAATCCGGATACCGTACTGGAAACCTGGCTGTATCTGGCAGAGAAATTCGGCAAATAAGGCGTTACAATAACGCTATTGATATTGAAACCCTGAAATATCAGGGTTTTTCTTTTTGAGCAGTAACATGGATAAAAGATTATTACAGATTATTAATCAGCGTCAGCTGGCTTCGGTTATGAACCAAACCCGTTGGCAGCAGCTGATGAGCAGGTTTTCTGCACTGGCAGACGTTGATCCTGAAGTTCGCTATAAAAATATCGACAGCCAGCAGATATATGGCTTTAGCCAGGTGTGGTGGGATGAACTGCTACAGATGGCACCGGCTATCGAATGGCTGGATCTTAATCCGGTTAAAACCGAATACCGTGGCAGGCTGGTTGCACCGCTAATCACTGACTATTCTGCTGTTATTGAAGCGGTAATCCGACAGGTAAAAGTACCTTTTACCAGAGAAGGCCACTATTTCCGGATCTGGGGATATACAGATAAAGGTATTAATTTCATTGAGTGAGTTCTCAATTTTCAGTTATTTATTCCGCAGTTATCTTAGCTTTTCTGGTT
>JARXRR010000072.1:0-15779 GCA_033792355.1 Chromatiaceae bacterium AAb-1 | reverse complement strand
AGCAAGTATTGCTAATTGAAGCTTAAATGCTCTTTGATGTCTGGACATAAAAAGACCCCCAGTAATTGGAATGTCCAACTATTGGGGGTCACTTCATTTTGTTCTGGTTTTTTTATGGCTGATGCTAAAGCCCGTATTTATGAGCGTTTTAATAAGTTAAATCAATCTGATAGATAGCGGTAGTACCGCTGACTTCATTACCGATTAACAGTAAGGGTTTACCGTTGGGAGAATCCTGCTCACTGATAAAAGTAATACCTTCCGGGCCTAAATCGCCGACTGTGCTCAGTATTGTACTGGGATCTGCTGTAGTCCAGTCTTCACGGGTATTTAAGTAGTCGATGAAGACCGGAGCCGTGGGAGTGGAAATATCCAGCACCATCACTCCGCCCATCCGTTCAAAGCCAACAAAGGCAAAGGTTTTATTACCAAAACTGCCGATGGTTACCGCTTCAGGCTCTGGTCCTTTATTATCGCTGCGGTTAGCAAAGCCATTACCGGCTTCATGGTTTGAGTTAAAGTAAGTTGCGCACGGAATATCACGGGCACTGCCCAGTTTGCAATCATCGCTGGCCAGGAATTGCTCCAGCAGATCGCCGGAGTCCCATACCAGTTCTCCGCCAGCCGACCAGATGGAGACTGAGCGGCCACCAAAGGCATAAACGGCGTCATACATCAGCCGGTCACCGCTGTCATCCTCTACACCATCGGCAGTAAATAATACCGGGTTGCCAGCAGCATCTTTGCGGTAGCCTTCAGTCCAGGTAACGGTTAAACGGCCTAACAGATCATCTTCACGGCAATCGCCTGGCTCACCGGCAGCAGCGCCGCAGTAAACAAAAACCTCCGGGTTTAATAAAGCACCGGAAGCTAACGCCATTAACTGTGGTGGCATATCTTCACCAAGCCGGCGGGCAAACCCATTTTTATGGAACAGATGCTTAAAGCGGATTTCCTCGACAAAACCCTGGCTGGCGTCGCCATCCCAATATGCCTGGTTATTTTCACCCCAGGCGCGGGCATCACCTTCGTTGGCGGTAATAATATAATCCTGGTCCGCAATCTGGAAACTGCTGATAGCATCAGGATGGTACATGCCTTTGATACCGGGCCATAATTGGATATTAATTTCACCCAGAGTATCACTGGCATCAAAGCCGTTACCTTCGATACCATGATCTTTATAACCTAAAGGCAGAATATCGGTTATGGTTGCGCTATCGATATCCAGCAGTGCCAGGGCATTATTTTCCTGTAGCGCCACCCAGGCGGTTTTACTGTCGGCGGATACCGCAATATACTCTGGCTCTAAATCCTGTGCCACGCTGGCATTGGGGCCAAAAATCCTCACTCCGGCGGCCAATAACTCGTCGCGTTTGCTGTTAAAGGCTGTAAAATCTGCGGTAGTAACAGACAGGTTGTCCGGGTTGCTGACATTAATAACACTAACTGAACCTTCAGGATCGATCTGATAGTCGTCACTTGGTTCACCTTCATTTGCCACCAGAATATAGTTGCCATCCGGCGTAAAGGTCAGCATATCCGGTAAAGCACCAACTTCGACAGTATCGCGCAAAGTGAGATCTGCTGCATTATATATGGCAACATAACCATGATCCGTTTTCGGACTGGCTTCAATGGCAACGGCTACCAGACCATTCTTTGTCGCGACACTGTTAACGGTAGCATTGGCAACAATATTGTTAACATCAAGGCTGTCCAGGTATACAGGGTTAGCTGGGTCAGTCAGATACAGTACATCCAGTTTGCCGGATTGGGCATTAACAACAAAAGCCCGTTTGCTGTCGGCATCGTAGGCGGTAATTTCAGCGGCACTAACGGCAAATTCACCGGCACTGTAACGGCCAACAAAGCTCAGTGTCAGTCCGGAAGGCGTTGGTATAACCGGTGGTGGTGGCTCTACGGTTACCGGGTCGTTGTTATCAGAATTACAGGCTGTCAGCATTGCCAGCGTGATGGCACTTAATAATGTCGCTTTAAGGCGTGGGTATGTCATTTTGTCTGCCCAATCAGAGATGAATAATTATTCAGCAAACTACCCGTTCAGCATGACAGTATTATGGCTGATAAATGACGGTATTATGACGACTATCCGTTAATAACCAGGCTGTTAAACCATAAGCCGGGAAGGATTCCGTCACATTAAGACACCGGGCATATCCCTGCGTGTTCGATGTGATGTTTTAGCATGGACAGGCTGGCAGTGGTACAGGATTTAACTTTGGTGGCTATTCACCACCGCTTAATTGTGGTGAGTTTGCGGGTAACAGGTTAATGGTTTCATGCAACTCGGAGTAGGCCACAACAATATCACCGGCGATCAGCTGTTGTTTTACCTGTTCCACTTTCTGCTGTAGCGGAATTTCCTGCTCGCCGTAATCTGTACCTTCGCGCAGTACATAATATTCGATCAGATTATGCAGAGTATCGTCTGGTATTTGCTGCCACGGAATAATCATGCGAAAAGGTGCTCCCTTTTCAGATCCCGGGCCGGGGTAAAATTGCTGGCAGTATAGAGATTTTCTGGCACCTGTTAACCTGTATCGCAGAGTAAACGCATAAATATGTCATAGCGTATGTTACCCTGCTTTACCGGCACTAAACAGCTTATTTGTATAACAGCCCGCTATAACTTATGAATCGGGATTTTCTGATTTAGAGATTTTATACATAAAATAAATCGCGTAGAAAATGCATAAACCAATTACGATTGCCAGACCGGTAAAGGAAATAAAAATAACCGGATCGTTCAGGAATTCTTGCCATAGGTTCATTTTGCCACTCCCCGAGATAAATGTTCTGGGGTCAGTTTAAGCAGCGGTAATGTTGTGCGATCTGATACAGATCAAGTTTTACGGCAGCGATGTGATATAGCGTTGGCTGGCTTGACGCAGATCAATGATCTGCTGCGAGAGTTCTTCAGTCAGGCTGATATTTAATACGGCAAGATACTGTTCAGGCAGGCAGTTCGCTTTCTGAATCTGCAGCGCAGGCAGTTGTTGCAACAATAACTGCTGTTCTGTTTTTTCTGCTGTCAGCTCGGTGCTCAGCAGGCTTTGTTTTAGCTGTTGCTGCTGGGCAGATGTCAGATTACTGCCGGGAAGTTGCTGCCTGATGGCCCTTAACGGTTTGGTATACAGATTGCTGAATTTCGTAATGGCAGCATGCAACCGGCTGATTTGGTGTGCAGCAAGCGTATAACCTGTTGCCTCGACATAGCACAGCAACAGCAACAGGTTTACGTTGGCGTCATAATGGTTTTGCCACTGCAGGCAAGTCGCTTTGGTATCGGCATAAACCTTCAGGCTGAATTGCCAGAAGGCTTGTTCTGAAAACTCAGCCGGCATTTTGCTGCCAGTAATGTTGGGTTTGCTGTTCCAGTTCATCCTGAGTATTAAACCAGTCTTCTTCAGTAGCAGCGAGCTGTGCTGAAAATGCAGCCTGATCCGCCAGCAGTTTGGTCAGCTCTGTTTTTTTATCTGCTTCATAGATTTGCGGGTCGCTCAGCTTTTGTTCCAGCAGGCTTAATGCCGTTGTCAGTTTCTCCTGCTGCTGTTCCAGTTTTTCTATTTTCTGTTTCAGCGGCCGCAGTAAATTCCGCAATTCAGCTTCAAGCCGTTTCTGATCTTTACGCTGGACAGTTGTGGCGGATGTTTCGGCAGTATTAGTGTTTTGTCTGCTGTCCTGTTGCAGCCACTGATAATAGTCTTCAAGGTTGCCATCGAAGGGAACCACTTTGCCATGGGCAACCAGATAAAACTCGTCAGTGGTGCTGTTCAGTAAATGCCTGTCGTGAGAAACCACCACTATCGCACCTTCAAAATCCTGCAAGGCCATCACAATGGCTTCACGCATATCTAAATCAAGATGGTTGGTCGGTTCGTCCAGTAACAGCAGATTGGGTCGCTGATATACAATTAATGCCAGCACCAGCCGGGCTTTTTCTCCACCGGAGAAGGGTGCGCAGGCTTCAAGTGCCTTGTCGCCATGAAAGCCGAACCCGCCCAGGAAATCACGCAGTTTCTGTTCCGGCACCTGCGGATCCAGCCGGATTAAATGCTGTAATGGCGAATCCTGTGGTCTTAATGTTTCCAGCTGATGCTGGGCAAAATACCCCAGGCTGACGCCATTGGCGTACCAGACTTCGCCTGCCTGTGGCGTTAATGCCCCGGAAAGCAATTTAATCAATGTCGACTTACCGGCACCATTACGGCCAAGCAGGCCGATACGGCTGCCGGGCAGTAATTGAAAGTTAATCTTTTGCAGAATACTGGTATCGCCGTACCCTGCCTGTACGTTCTCCATTTTCAGTAATGGATTGGGCAGTGATTTAGGCTCACGAAATGAAAAACTGAATGGTGAATCGACATGGGCTGGTGCCAGTAAGGTCATGCGTTCCAGAGCCTTGATCCGGCTCTGGGCCTGGCGGGCTTTGGTTGCCTGGGCCTTAAAACGGTCAATAAATTGCTGTAAATGCGCTACCTGCCGTTGCTGTTTATCGTAGTTGGCCTGTTGCTGTGCCAGCTGTTCGGCCCGCTGGCGTTCAAACTGGCTGTAGTTTCCTTTGTACAGCGTCAGGGTTTGCTGTTCGATATGCACAATAGCGCCGGTAATGGCATCCAGAAAATCCCGATCGTGGCTAATCAGTAACAGGGTTCCCTGATAAACTGCCAGATATTTTTCCAGCCAGAGTACCGCGTCCAGATCAAGGTGGTTGGTTGGTTCATCCAGCAGCAGTAAATCAGCCCGTTTCATTAGTGCTTTGGCCAGATTCAGCCGCATACGCCAGCCGCCGGAAAATGATTTTACCTGTTGCTGCTGCATGTCTCCGCTGAAACCCAGACCCGCCAGTAAGGTACCGGCTTTAGCTTCGGCCCGGTAGCCGTCCAGTACTTCCATTTGCTGGTGAACCAGTGCCAGATCTGTCGTGTCATGCCCTTGTCTTATCTGCATCAGTAACGGATAAAGCTGTTCGTCACCCTGTAATACATAATCCATTGCGGTGCAGTCCAGCGCCGGGGTTTCCTGGGCTACTGCAGCGATAACCCAGCGTTCAGGAATGCTGACATTTCCGGCGTCGGCGTGCAGTTTGCCCTGCAGCAGTGCAAATAAACTGGACTTGCCACAACCATTGGCTCCAACAATTCCCACCTTTTGCCCCGGAAATACGGTAAGATCGGCACCCTGAAATAAGCATTGAATACCACGGCGTAATTCAAGCTGTTGCAACTGGATCATATTTTTACCTGACAAACAGAAACGGGCTGCTAATTTAACGTTATCGGGCCGACAAACCAAGGGTTGCAGTAAAATTTGCACATTTTAGGTAAGAGAAAAGGATATGACGCAAAGAAAGAAAAAACGCTTTATTGCCGGTGCCAGCTGCCCGCAATGTAAAGCCCAGGACACCATGATGCTGTTTCTGGAAAATAATGTGGAAAAGGTAGAGTGTGTGCAGTGCCATTATCAGATGACACAGCCGGAGCAGCAGATCGCCAAAGCCAGCCGGGCCAGTGAGCAGGTTATCGGTGTCTTTAAGCCGGAATAACCTGCCTTGTCAGTAATGAGGCGGCGGGGGTTCTTCTTCCGGGTGCAAGATCTGGCTGTCAGGTAACTGGCGTAGTTTTTCTGCTATCAGCACCAGTTGTTGTTGCAGGCGTTCTATTTTCTTCTGGTGTTCCAGCAGTTCATTACCCAGGCTGAGGATGGTGTCTTCCTGAAAAGCCAGTTTATTCTCAAGCTCTATGATATGCAGTTGCAGCGCATTGTCCTGCTCAGTCATTTTTTATCTCCCATACTTCGGCTTTGCCACTGGAACTTTCACTGATTAAGCGGTGGCCATCAAGAAATGCCACATCGTGTATTACCGCACTGGGCGGCCGGCTGCGAAAACGCGGGCTTACCCACCACTGTTGCAGCCGCTTGCCGCTCTGTACATCCCATAATTCCAGTTTACGGCTGGGAGAGCCGGTTGCCAGCTGATTCCCATCCGGGCTGAAACGCACCGCACTGAATATTTGCTGATGGGCAATAATATGTAATTTACTGACCAGTTGCCCGGTCTGAATATCCCAGATTTGGGCCAGATCCTGGCTGTCAGCGGTAAAGGCATAGCGTCCTGTCGGATCCAGTGCGACCTTTGTTACCCGGCTGGGATGGCTGAAACTGTAAATAATCCGGGCAGTCCGGGTATCCCATAAATAGGCCATATAATCGTTGGCGCCGGTCAGGGCATAATGACCATTGGGTGACATCGCAACACTGTTAATTCGTTCGGTATGAGCGAGAAACTCAAGGCGCCGGCCGGTAGACAGCGTAATATGCTGTACTGCTCCGCTGCTTTTGCCGACCAGCAGATGGGCGCCGTTATCAGACAAGGCGATATCGCGGATCGTGGAGTCATCTACCTGCCAGAATCCGTTGTTCTGGCCGTCACTGGTGCGCCATAATGCAAAAGTCTGTTGATCTGCTGTCAGTACGTGGCTATTGTTATGGCTGATCGCCAGTGCAAACACCAGATTGTCGGCATCTGGCTGATGTCGCCACTGAAATTGCAGGGCATTGTTATCGACATCCCAGAAAGCGACCTGATGTTCCGTTGAGGACACCACCGCAAAACGGCCATCGTCTGATAAAGCTGCCGCATAACTGCTGTTAGCTGCATGCTGGTACTGTGCTGCCGGGCGAGATTCTGGTTTACTGCAGCCGATTAACAGAAAAATCAGGAAAAAAACAGGATATTTCATCTCGGGTGTTAACCTCATCCACACAAACCGTTAGTATAGGTCAGAACTCAGGTTGATATTAAAACACACTTTTGCAGCTTGCCTGCGTAAAATTTGGAGAATCGAATGCGTTTAATGACGAAAATGTCACTGGTTGCTGTGGCTGTTCTTACACTGACAGCCTGCCAGAAAGAAGCGGAAGTCAAACCACTGGATAATGATCAGGCAAAACAATCTTATAGTCTGGGTGTATCTGCCGGACGTTATCTGGAAAGCACCATTGAAGAATATAACAAAATGGGTGTGTCGCTGGATGGCGAGCTGGTATTGCGTGGGGTGCAGGATGCTCTGGCAGGTAAGTCGGAAGTAACCGATGAAGAAATTCAGGTATTGCTGACCGCGGTAGATCAACAGTTCCGTGAAAAACAGGCTGAGCTTGCGGAAGCAGAAGCAGCAGAAGCCATTACGGCAGGTGCCGCCTATTTAGAGCAGAATGCTGCCAAAGAGGGTGTTACGGTAACTGAGTCTGGCCTGCAATATGAAGTGGTACAGGCTGCGAATGGCGCTAAACCGGCAGCAACCGATGTGGTGAAAGTACACTATACCGGTACGCTGACTGACGGCACGAAATTTGACAGTTCTTATGATCGTGATGAACCTGCTCAATTCCCGCTGAACCGTGTTATTCCCGGCTGGACTGAAGGCGTACAATTAATGAATGTGGGCTCAAAATTCCGTTTTGTTATTCCATCAGAACTGGCTTACGGTGAGCGTGATATGGGTGTTATCAAGCCTCATAGCGTACTGGTATTTGATGTGGAATTACTGGACATTGTTAAGCCTGAGCAACAGTAATACAGATAAATCATAAAAAAGCGGCTGTGGCCGCTTTTTTATTGCCTGCTACACCAGACTCAGACAGGGACTGAACCATCGGTATGTTTTTCGTACAGAGTATTGATTAGCTGATCTTCCAGTTCGAAACGGGCTTCCAGTGCCTGACCCAGTTCAGATAATTCACGATCAAAAGCACCGCTATGCCGGGTACTGAGATGCTCGGCATAATTATCGTTAAATGTCAGCGCCAAATCTGTGGATTCTGCAATTTTCGGGTACAGCTTTTGCGCCAGCTGCCGGCTGTCAGAGCCGTTTTCAGCATTTTCGGCAATGATACGATCATACACCTCAAAATGCCCGGCAGACAGGTAATCCATTAAGAGCTGGCAAAATTGCTTAACCAGTTCCTGAGAGGGCATGGTCTGCCGGTTCTCTTCAAACGGTGGTAATCCCGCCAGCGTGCAATAATTTACAATTAGCTGTTGTCGTTCTTCCAGCCAGTTATCAATGGCTGCCAGAGAACCACCCCATTGCTGTTGCGCTTTTTTTACGCGGGTGTACATTGCCTTCTCCTTAAGTGCTGCTGTTATGCTGCGTTAGCTTCTAATTAAAAGAATTTTACGCTAAAGATCAACCGTTTTTTTTATTGGTCGGCCCAGTATTTGGCATTATCATAACATCATGTCCGCAATATCTGATACTGAGATACAGTAATGATAAAACACAGTCTTGAATTGACAGAACAAACAGAAGGGCTTTGGTTTATCGTTAACCGTGGCCGGATATGGCTGACACCGCAGCAGCAACTGCCACAGGGAACATTACAGCTATTTCCGGTGGCGAAAGCACCGGAGCAATATTGCTGGATTGGAGAGCATCAGCAACAAAACTGCTATCTGGTGATTGATCACAACCAGATACAGGATGAGCAGCAGTGGGTAAGCCCGCGGGAACTGCTGGTAATGGGTGAGAATATATTTCAGCTGGCAGCAAGGGCTATACAGGTCGCTTTATTTTTGCAGACGCATCGCTTTTGCGGGCAGTGTGGTTGCGCCATGCATCTGGTGAACTGGGAGCTGGCGATGCTGTGCCATAAATGTGGCCATCGCTGTTATCCGCGTATTGCCCCTTGTGTGCTGGTGGCGATCGTCAGAGATAAGCAGATTTTGCTGGCCCGCTCTTCCCGCCATCGTAAAGGATTCTTTTCTATTCTGGCCGGTTTTGTTGAATCGGCTGAAACGCTGGAACAGGCTGCGATACGGGAAGTAAAAGAAGAAGTGGGAGTCGATATTGGTAATCTGCGTTATGCGGGTAGCCAGCCGTGGCCTTTTCCGCATTCGCTGATGGCGGGTTTTATCGCTGACTATAACGCCGGAGATATTGTGTGTCAGCCCCATGAAATAGAAGAAGCTTACTGGTTTGAGCTGGATAAGTTACCTGAAATCCCACCGGTGGAAACCCTGTCGGGCCAGATTATCCGCCAGTTACAACGCACCTTGGTGGATAACCAAAAATAAAAAAGCCACAAAATGTGGCTTAATAGGTTTATGAGGTCTCGTTCAAAGGCGAGCTTCTTACTTGTTATTCTTCACTAGCGCGTCTTTTTTATAACAGATAGCTTTTATATAAACAAGCCCTGAGTTTAAAAAACTGAACAAAAACTGAATGCGGATTTGAGTGAAAACATAGTACCGGCCCGGTACAGATGTTAGAATGCCGTCCGGAATGTTACAGGACGGGCAGAGTATGCAATTACAGAATGATCGATACCTCAGGGCACTACTTAAACAACCGGTTGACCGCACTCCTATCTGGATGATGCGACAGGCGGGGCGTTATTTACCAGAGTACCGTGCAACACGGGCTCAGGCTGGCGACTTTATGTCACTGTGTAAAAACCCTGAACTGGCCTGTGAAGTAACATTGCAGCCTTTGAGACGTTATCCGCTGGATGCGGCTATTCTGTTCAGCGATATTCTGACGATTCCTGATGCTATGGGGTTAGGTTTATATTTTGGTGAGGGTGAAGGTCCGAAATTTACCAACCCGATCCGCGATTTTATGGATGTGGTTAATCTGCCGATACCTGATCCGGAACAGGAATTACGTTATGTAATGGATGCCGTCCGTACTATTCGTCGCGAGCTGAATGGTTCAGTTCCGCTGATTGGTTTTTCCGGCAGTCCCTGGACGTTAGCTACCTATATGGTAGAAGGCGGCAGCAGCAAAAGTTTCAGCAAGATCAAAAAGCTGATGTATGCAGAGCCGGAAGTATTACATATGCTGCTGGATAAACTGGCCCAGAGCGTGGCGTTATATCTTAATGCACAAATTGCTGCCGGTGCACAGTCGATCATGATTTTTGATACCTGGGGCGGTGTTCTGACACCACGGGATTATAAAGAGTTTTCACTCAGCTATATGCAACAAGTGATCGAACACCTGACCAGAGAGGCTGATGGACGTGTGGTGCCCGTTACGTTATTTACCAAAAATGGTGGTTTGTGGCTGGAGACTATCGCTGCAACAGGCTGTGATGCTGTTGGTTTAGACTGGACCATCGATATTGCCGAGGCCAGAGCCAGAGTAGGGCATAAAGTGGCCTTGCAGGGGAATATGGATCCGGCCTTACTGCTGGGCACACCTGAACGCATTCGTCAGGAAGTGCAGACCATTCTTGATGGATACGGGCAGGGCAGTGGTCATGTATTCAATCTGGGGCATGGTATTACGCCGGATGTTGATCCGGAAAAAGCCGGTATTTTTATTGATGCAGTGCAGTCTTTCAGCCGCACTTATCATATGAATACTGACGAAATGTAACGATCAGAAAAGGGTTAGCATCAGCTAACCCTTGCTACATTCAGAACAGGCGGTTCAACCCGTTTAAAGCTGCTACCCGGTAGGCTTCGGCCATTGTCGGATAGTTAAAGGTGGTATGGATAAAGTACTCCAGTGTATTACCGCCGTTTTTCTGCATCATAATTGCCTGCCCGATGTGGATAATCTCAGCCGCCCGCTCACCAAAGCAGTGGATACCCAGAATTTCTTTTGTCTCACGATGAAACAGCAGTTTCAGGCTGCCGGCGCTGGTATTGGCAATTTGCGCCCGGGCCAGATGTTTAAATTGTGCCCGGCCTACTTCATAAGGTACTTTGGCTGCGGTTAATTCCTGCTCGGTTTTACCGACCGAGCTGATTTCCGGAATGGTATAAATACCAACCGGAATATCTTCAATCAGGTATTTATCGCTGTTACCGTTCTGGATAATGGCATTGCCGGTAATTCTGCCCTGATCGTAAGCTGCGCTGGCCAGGCTGGGGTAGCCGATTACGTCACCGACCGCATAGATATTTTCCACGCTGGTCTGATAGCATTTATTCACTTTCAGCAAGCCACGGCTGTCCACTTCCAGCCCGACGGCACTGAGGTTCAGGCCATCGGTATTACCGGTACGTCCGTTGGCAAACAGAATGCAATCGGCCTTCATTTTTTTACCTGATTTCAGATGCAGTATTACACCATCATCAAGCCCTTCAATATGCGAAAATTCTTCGCCGTGGCGGATGGTGACGCCTGAATTCCAGAAATGGTAACTCAGCGCATCAGAAATTTCTGTATCCATAAACGACAGCAGGCGGTCCCGGGTATTAACCAAATCTACCCTGACACCCAGCCCCCGGAAAATAGAAGCATATTCACAGCCGATCACCCCGGCACCGTAAATAATGACATGGCGTGGTTCATGCTGTAGTGACAAAATGGTATCGCTGTCATAAATGCGGGGATGGTTAAAATCAACCTGTGCCGGGCGGTATGGCCGGGAACCGGTGGCGATAACGATATGTTTGGCGCTCAGTGTGTAAGGTGCGCCTTCCGCTGGCGTAACCTGTAAATGGTTGGCATCGATAAATGCTGCTGAGCCATTGAAAATCGTAACATCGTTGCGATCATAAAAACTGCTGCGAAGCCTTACCTGCTTGCGGATAACACCTGCGGCATGTTTCAGTATCTGGGAAAAGGTCATACGGCTGCTTTGTTCATCCAGCTGAAACAGCGGGTTTTCTTTATATTCAATCAGCCGGCTGACGGAGTGACGCAATGCTTTTGACGGAATGGTGCCCCAATGGGTACAACCGCCGCCGACGGCCTTATAGCGTTCAACAACAGCAACCCGCAACCCGCTTTTAGCCAGCTGCATAGCGGCACCTTCTCCGCCTGGTCCGGTGCCAATAATCAGTGCGTCAAAATCAAAGTGAATATTTTTCTTGGTATTTTTCTTTGTCGTCACCTTCGCATACCTTTACTGCGTAATTTACAAAATTGATAATAGCAGTAAACAGTTACAAAAAAAGAGGCGATGCCTCTTTTTCTGTTATGCCAGTTCAGCGGTCAGCTTTTGCCATTGTTTCTTCTGTAATAGTAAATGCTGTTTAAACTCCAGATATTTTTGCTTAAAGTCTGAATGTTCGTAGTGTTGCAGCAGCTCCTGCTTTTTCCGCATTAATAATAGTTTTTTCGCCTGGTAATAATCCTGCATACGCGCCAGCAATAAATTATATTCATGCTCCAGACGCTGTAATAATTTTTCGGCATCAGGCAAATGCCGCACATTATCCTGCGCCCGCTTTAATTGCATTTTTGCTTTAGCCTGTTCAATCCGTTCTTCCGGGCAAGTGCGCAGATTATGTGTCAGTTTCATAAAAGAACAGGTTTTTATCAGCCATTTTGTCGGATCAAACTGATACCATTTAATGCCGTTACGGTAATCGTATTCAAAAATATGGTGAAAGTTATGATAACCCTCGCCATAGGTAAAGAATGCCAGCAATCCGTTGTCTCTGGCTGAGTTCTGATCGGTATAGGGTTGTTTACCCCAGATATGCGCCAGGGAATTAATAAAAAAAGTAAAGTGATGGCTGAGTACCAGACGAAGCACACCGACAGACAACAACATACCAATAACATTACCACTGAGCAGGCCCAGTAAAAGAGGAATACCCGCGTTAGTCAGAATAGTCAGCCATAAATAATGCTTATGCTGCCATGCAACAATCGGGTTTTTCTGCAAATCACGCACGTTATTATAGTTATAGAAATCCGGGCCCTGATGATCACGCAGCATCCAGCCAATGTGGCTGTACCAGAAACCGCGTTTGGCAGAATACGGATCATGATGATTATCGTCGACATGACGGTGATGGGCACGATGATCAGATGACCAGTGCAGTGCACTGTTCTGCAGTGCAAAAGCACCACCTATGGCAAAAAGCCATTGTAATACCGGGTGCGCATCATAGGTTTTATGTGCCCATAACCGGTGGTAACCTGCGGTAATTGAAATACCGCAATAGCCAAGGCACAAAATTGTTGCAATAATTTCAAACCAGCCGAAGCCAACAGTAACCGCGTAATAAGGTACGCCTATTGCCGCGACAAGAAAAGTTGTACTGAACAGGATAACGTTCGTCCAGATGATAGGTGCTTTTTTCATTAAAAGTACTTTCAGCTTACAAGTGTTCGCTAATTTAGCGGGGTATTGCCTGGCCGTCAAGCAATACCGGTATTTGCAAAGGTGGAAAAGATTTTGAGCAGAGCGCAACAAAAAGAAAAAACCCGGAGAGCCATTATCGATGCGGCTTTTTCACAGTTAAGTGCCGAGAAAAGTTTTGCCAGCCTGAGCCTGAGAGAAGTTGCCAGAGAAGCCGGTATCGCCCCGACTTCTTTTTACCGGCATTTTGCCGATATGGACGAACTGGGAATGACATTGGTTGATGAGGCAGGATTAATGCTAAGACAACTGATGCGCCAGGCCCGCCAGCGAATTGAGAAAAATGGCAGCGTGATTCGTACTTCTATAGAAACCTTTATGGAGTTTGTTACCGGCAACAGTAATATTTTCCGGTTGCTGTTGCGGGAGCGCTCCGGTACTTCTGCTGCATTTCGTAGCGCTGTTGCCCGGGAAATCGAGCATTTCAGTGCCGAGCTGGCAGAGTATCTGCGTAAGGAAACCGCCTGCCCGGCAGAGATGGCCAAGCTTCAGGCTGAAGCAATGGTTACTCTGGTATTTCATGCCGGAGCAGATGCCCTTGATGCCCCACCAGAGCAGTATCCTTATCTGACCAGCCGTACCATTATTCAGTTACGCTGGATGGCGTATGGCGTGGCAAGCTATAGCCGTAAGCATAAAGCTTAACGGCAGCGCAGCCATACTCCGGTTTCAATATGGTCAGTATAAGGAAACTGATCAAACACTGCGGTCCGGACAATCTGATGGGTTTTGGACAGCACCTGTAAATTATCTGCCAGCGTTAAAGGGTTGCAGGAAATATAGATAATGTCATTAAAGCGGCTGACCAGCTCTGTGGTCGCCGGATCCAGTCCGGCTCTGGGCGGGTCAACCAGCACAGTGTTTAGCTGTAAAGTTGATAAATCCAGCTGTTTTAAGGCATTGCCCTGCCGTAAGGCTGCGGAAACATCTTCAGCGGACATTTGTAATACGTCAACATTCTGAATATGGTTTAACGCTATATTAAATGCTGCAGATTTTATTGAGGTCCGGGATATCTCGGTGGCTACGACCCGCCCAAAGTAAGGGGCAAGTGCCAGCGAAAAGTTACCGTTACCACAATAAAGCTCAAGTAAGTCGCCGTTAAGTGCTGATGCTACTGTTGCTGCCCATGTCAGCATATGCTGATTCACTTTAGCATTGGGTTGCGTAAAACTGCCTTCGACCTGCTGATAGCGGAGTACTTTGCCGGCGGCTTCCAGTTTTTCAATCAGAAAATCATCAGCAACCAGTAATTTTTGTTTTCTGGCCCGTCCGATAAACTTAACCGGCCAGTCTGGTAATAATGTTGCGGTGAGCTGCCGGGCTGCCTCTAACCAGCGGTCAGTTAACTGACGCTTATAAATAAGCGAAACGACCATTTCTCCGGATAATGCTGACAGGTAGTCAACCTGATAAAGGTTCTTGCTGAGTTCCGGCAACATTTTCAAATGCTCTGTCAGTACCGGCATAAAATCAGCAATCGTTTTGCACGCCACCGGAAAATAATCAATCCGGCATTTCTGACGGGTTTGTGGATCAAACATGACATGGTATAGCTCATCACCATCATGCCAGATCCGAAACTCGGCCCGCATACGATAATGAGCAGGCTCGGAAGGAAAGACTTCAGGTAACGGAGCCATAAAAGGTGTAAGCAATGTGCTGACTGAACTGACTTTCTGGGCTAACTGCTGTTCATACTCAGCAGGAAAAACCTGACCTATACGCATGAATAATCCGGTATTCTGATAAAACGGGCATTTTAAGGATTTTTGACCGGATAGCCAACCCATATACTACTCTATAAAAGAAGAAGGCCCGTTGCCGGGCCTCCTTTAGTTAGCTATAGCTTTTACTCGTCGTTATCATCACCATCCTGGCGCTCTTTTGCTTCACGAACTTTCAGTGTCCGATCCTGAAAATCAAAATCATTCAGCTTATTAATCATTTTTGTTGCATCGCGTGCTGCGACTTCAACAAATCCGAAACCACGACGACGACCGGTCTGACGATCTTTCATCAGGCGAACATTCACCACAACACCATAACGCTGAAACAAACCTTTCACTGCATCTTCATTTGCACGATAAGGTAAGTTTCCAACATATAATGTGGTTGTTTCTCCGGAAAAGCTTTTTGTAGCCGAATGTGATGTTGTTGAAGCAGAAACAGAACCTTTAACATCAACTAAAATCGGAACAAGAATGCCACAAAGTAAAACACCGATAACTACAAAAATTTCCTGCTGTAATGAAAAATCCGGAAACCAATAAAAAACAAGATACGCCAGAACAGCCAGTGCCAGCGTATAGGGCAGGGATGCGCGTAAAGTGGGTAACATAATTCAATATCCTAAATACGTAACTAATGATTATTGGGAATACTTTATTTTAAATAAAGCCATACTATCTTAGCGGTTACAACTTGAGCAGCCAACTATTAAACAGCGACTATTTCATTTATTACGTATTAAAAACAAACAAAAGGATGATTAAATAAGCAAACGGCATAAAAAAGCAAAAATAAGGGGACGGAGGGGTTGCGCGCTTGTGCTGAATGCCTATAATGCGCGCCATGCCACGGGGCGGCGAGCTGTCCCGGTGAGTTGAGGTTCAGGCCAGTCAGGTAGTGATAAAAAGCAGTTG
>JARXRR010000191.1:0-298 GCA_033792355.1 Chromatiaceae bacterium AAb-1 | reverse complement strand
ATATGAAATGCCAAGGTAATGATAATGGTAGACCGTACATATTCCTTCAGAACTTCAATCGTGGTAATTGTTGCAATAACGTGTGGAATTATTGGGATTGCAGTCGGATTTCTTATGAAGTTATCCCCCGATTATTGGCCTCAGTTAATTGGAGATATTATTCTTTATTCGTTTACTGCTGTACTTACCAGCGGCGTATTCGCAGCAATTCTGAATTCTGAACAGTACTCAAGAGTTTTCCAAAGACATATTTTTGAAGTATTCAATGACCCTAAAAAATTAACGGATATAGTGGATG
>JARXRR010000074.1:0-15566 GCA_033792355.1 Chromatiaceae bacterium AAb-1 | reverse complement strand
ACTTAAAATATCACTTAACGTATTGAAAAAATTAATTTTTATTGAGATGCAGCCATTTGTACTGTGCGACTGGTAATAAATTTACCACTTTCACATACTGCTGTACTGGTCAGTTGATATACATTCGTTTCAGAACATCCTACCGTTACAGTGCAATGAGATATTTCAGGGAAGACAGAAGGAAATGTGATCGTTTTTGTTGTTTCACAGGCTCCAGCAGCAATATTATTCAACGGCAGTACATCTGTCATCGCAATTTCCAGCGCGCTTTGGGCAGCCAGAAATGCCCTGGTGCCCTGCACTTCATAAACCAGTGTTTCGCTGCCCGACACTAAAAGCCGCGATAAGCTTAATACCAGTGCCAGCATTACCAGCATAATAAAGACCGCAGTTACCAGTGCACTGCCTTGTTGTTGATAGGGATTAGGGTACATTCGGAATATGTACCTCGTAGTTAAAAAACATATCGTTATGGTTGCCACTGCCAAACTGTAAGTGCAGGTTAATCAGTGCATTACGTTTTAGGGTAGGCTGCTCTGTTATAAACTGCGTTTTTGTGACATTAACATCCCGTGCCATTTCAATACCGTTACGGGTAATCGCAGAGCCGGTCTTACAATATTTAACGGTTTCGTTATAGATATAAAAATGTCTGGCCGGAGAGCCTGTTTCAAAAGCGCCATTCAGGGTGAAAGTATCCGGTGTCGCAGGATCAGATAGCGCTACGATACTGCGGTTACGCTCATCAATATCCAGCACATGCTCCGGTTTAAGCGGATAAACCACCACCTTATTGCCGACAGTCACCTGGCTTGCATCGGAAAGCCATTGATAAGTCAGAGTGGTATTGTCCAGTGAAGTATAAAGACCGGCAGCAACAACCGGAGCAAATTCAAGGCAGTTGCCATTATCAGATACCCTGACACTATTTGGTACGGCATTACGCAGCTCCCGTACCATCCGCTCTGCCACAAACCGGCTCTGGCTTAATATCCGCTCGCGTTCAATGGCATCGGTATACATGGTAGCACCCAGCCCGATATACGAACTGACGCCACTGGCCAGAATCGCCAGTATTACCATAGTTAACAGCAGTTCGATTAGCGTAAAGCCCCGGGCTTTCATTACCAGTTTCCCTTATAGGCGGTAAAATCAAGGCTGCTGCCAGCAGGTGTGGTAACTGTCACCGTAATACGTCTGGCTGACAGATTGTGTGCAAGATTAAGCTCTGCACCTGCGTTAAATACCGTAACCTTTACTTTATATTCCCGGTACAGGCTGGTTAGTTCACGCTCTGCTGCATCAATAATCTGATCGCCGCTGGCGGTATAACCATTATAGTCTTCTACTCCGGTAAAGCCTGATCTGTCAGTTATACCGCTGTGATCCGGTATCGGGCTGCAGGAGACATCAATACCTTCATTTATGCCTTCACCGCAGCGCAGCAGGCTGCCATGTTTAAAACTGTTTTTATCAAAACGGCGGGACAGAATTTCATTCATCAGGCTCTGGCCCAGTTCGGCGGCCCGCACCTGATGCCAGGGGTCGACAGTTTTTACATATAAGGGCCCAAGCGCAGCGGTAATCAGCGTAAGCGCAATACCCAGCACCACTATACCGGCCAGTAGCTCAATCAGGGTAACGCCCCGCTGTTTTAACATGAATGAATATAGCCTTCACGGTTAATACAGAGCCTGAGCTGATTAATATTTAAGATAATTTCTGTTGGCATGGGTAATGGCCTGCCCAGGCTGTCAAAACGGATAGTGATACCGGGGCTGAAAGTCACTTTATCTTTTGGATCTATGGTCAGAGCATCAAAATGCAGCACATTGGGCGTGATAACAGCAGCACTTACCGTTACGCTGGCATCAGGGCACTTAGCAGTATCAGTACACTGCATGGCCTGCATCTGTACCCGGCGTAACAAACTTAACGCCTGATCACGATACAGATATTCTGCGGTACCGCTATTAGTAAAAAAGCGTGGCAGCAGGGTTACTGCCAGCACGCTTATCAGTACCAGCACAATGATTAACTCAAGCAGAGTAAAACCACGGTGCGGTTGCATATCAATCTGTCAGCTAAGCAGATTATTTACAGTCATCTGTTCTGGCGACAGCTGTCGCCGGGACAGTTTCTGTGGCTGCGGTATATTCCACATAACATGTTGTAGTCGCGGTTAAAGCTCCGGCATCCTGGGCAATTTTGATCACGCCACCGGCAGGAGTACCAAACTGGAAATCACCCAGTTCAGCTACGGCCTGTAATGCGGCTGATGTTGCCGCCGGTGCACCATAAATCACATCAACACCTGAGGTACAGGCTGTTTCACCGCTGGCCAGTGCTGCGACTTTATTGTCGCTGAAGCAGGAAAGCTGGGCTGAGGCTGTCCCTGTTAACTGAGCTTTAGCATTTATCATTGCTATTGATGACTTCAGGCTGGCTTCCACCCCTTTTAAAACAGACGCTTTGGCATCGCCGCCAAAGTTGAGGAATTTAGGCGCAGCAGTTACTGCCAGAATACCTAAAATTACAATAACAATAATTAATTCAATTAAGGTAAAGCCCTGATTACGCTTCATAATTTACTCCGTACTAAATACTGATTTATTTTAATAAAAAGGTGGCAACCCGTCCGGTTACCGGATGGTAACTAAAGCCGTTACTGCTGCTGGTATCGGCCGGCGCGGTGGTTAATCCTGATGTCTGATGGTAATAACACTGGTTATTAGCTAACCGGACATAAAGTGTATTCTGAACCGCAAAAACCGTACTGGCTTTTACAGAGTTCTGGAATAAGTTTTCTATAAGGAATAAACAGCTGTCTGCTGTCATATTACCGGCTGTTGTTGACGGCACCACCGGGCTGCCTGTGGGGTAGCCTGTTGTTCCATCCACCCCAATCTGAATACCGTCGTATTGTATTGTTGTCTGACCGGCCTGATTATTTGGCCGGCCACTAACTTCCCATTCGGCTCTTACCAGCGTAACAGCAGAAGCAAAACCACCGGCAATACCCTCGATAGCGGCATTTTCAGCCTGATCAGTCAGGTTCAGAAAACGGGGTAATGCGGTAATTGCCAGAATACTCAGAATAATAACGACAATAACCAGTTCAATAAATGTGAACCCCGACTGCTTTCTCACTACTAAATGCCCTTATAAAATGCTGGCGTAAATTATATCGGCTTTCTTTTATATTCTCAGCAACTAAATAATGTCTTTATGATCTGCACTAATAAATACTGCTGACAAATCAGCCTGTTCCTGTTTTATACGCATTCAGCATATCCCACATAGGTGTAAAGATACCCTGGGCCAGTATCAGCACCATGACCGCCACCACGCCTATCAGTACCGGTTCTATTTTTGCCGTTAATCCTTTTAAATCGAACGCTACTTCACGTTCATAAAAGCCGGCAACTTCCATCAGCATATCGTCCATCTGACCGGTTTCTTCGCCCACTACCATCATCTGTAATACCAGTGCGGTAAAAATCTTACTTTGGGCCGCTACGACAGACAGGCTTTCGCCACGCTCTATATCGCGCCGCATACCGGTAATCTTGTCACCCAGCCAGTCGTTGGCAATGGCGTCAGATACCAGCGATAGCGCCGTGGTCATCGGTAAACCCGCTTTCAGCATAATGCCAAAGCTACGGCAAAACCGGGCCAGACTGGCACGGTTGATAATATTGCCGATAATGGGCATCGATAATTTCAGGCGCGACCATTGCAAGCGCCCGGCCGGGGTTTTTGCCCAGTAGCGGAACCCGGCTGCCAATGCCAGTAACAGCAGTGCAATTAGTGGCCAGTAGCTTACAAACAGCTCTGAACTGCTTAACAGTACCCGTGTCGACCAGGGTAGCTCGGCATTAAAACGGGAAAACATCGCAGAAAATTGCGGAATGACCAGAATATTCAGTACAAACATCGCCACCACAATGGCCACCATCACAAACAGCGGGTAACGGGTAGCCTGCTTAATTTGTTTACGGGTTTCCTGCTCCTGTTCAAGGTAATAGCTGAGCTGTTGAAAAGCCGTATCCAACCGGCCGGTATTTTCCCCCACATGCACCAGACTCACCACTAACCGGCTGAATACTCCGGGGTGGGCAGCCAGTGCCACCGATAAGAAATTACCCTGCTCCAGCCGCTGCACGATATCGTTAAGTACTTCACGGAAATAGGAAGAACGCGTACTTTCAGCCAGGCTTTTAATCGCACTGATAATAGGAATACCCGCTTTACTCAGTGAATACATTTGCCGGGTAAAAATAATCAGCTCATCCAGGTTTACCGATTTCGGCAACCAGTTCAGCCAGTTGCTGACAGAAAAAGAGCTTTCTTTCTTCTGGCTGATATCCAGTGGAATATACTGCCAGCGCCTCAGTTGGTCGGCAGCAGCACTTTCTGAATCGGCCTCAACCTCACCGCTGATGGCTTTGCCTTCGGCATTACGGGCTTTATAAAGAAACTTTGCCATAACTATGTATTATCCGGTGGTGGCAGAATGTCTTCCGGCGGCACCGGTTCAATTTCCAGATATTCAGATACCCGGATCACTTCTTCCAGTGTGGTGATACCTTGCTGTGCATACTGTAATGCCATAGCACCTAATGGTATAAAGTCCGGGCTTTGATAAGCCAGCCGGTTAAAACTTTCGGTATCGCCCCGGCGCAGGGCATCGGCTAGAGGCCGGGTGACCAGCAGTAATTCAAATACCCCAACCCGTCCCCGGTAGCCGGTATGGTTACAGGAGCGACAGCCATCAGCCCGCCAGTAACGGGTATGATGGTTGGCATTGAAATGCTTCAGCCAGTTAAGTTCGAGTTCGTCCGGCGGGGTTTCTTTTTTGCAATGCTCGCATAAACGCCTGACCAGCCGCTGTGCCATGATAGCGCGTAAAGCACTGGCGACCAGATAAGGCGCAGCACCCATATCAATCAACCGCAGGGTACTGGTTACTGCGTCGTTGGTATGCAGGGTAGATAGCACCAGATGGCCGGTTAATGCACCGCGTAACCCCATTTCTGCGGTTTCCTGATCACGCATTTCCCCGACCATGATAATGTCCGGGTCCTGACGTAGTGCGGTTCTTAACACATTACTGAATGTCAGACCGATTTTATGGTTTACCTGTACCTGATTAATCCGTGGCAGGCGATATTCCACCGGATCTTCAACGGTGATAATTTTGTTGCCGGCCTGATTAAGCTCGCTAAGCAAGCCATATAATGAGGTGGTTTTACCGGAACCGGTAGGCCCGGTGACCAGAATCATGCCATGCGGGCTTTTAATCAGCCTGCGCAGCCGTTTCAGCAGAGGCTCAGGCATACCGGTATCTTCCAGCCTCAGTAAACCGGCAGACTGATCCAGTAAACGCATTACCACTGATTCGCCATGCTGCACCGGCATCGTTGACATCCGTACATCAATACGGTGTTTTTTTACGGTAATCTGAAAACGACCATCCTGCGGCAATCGCTTCTCTGAAATATCAAGATGCGCCATCAGTTTTAAACGCAGTACCAGTGCAGAAGCAATGCTGACTTCTTTCAGGAGATTCTCCTGTAACACGCCATCAACCCGTTGCCGGATACGCAATACGTTTTCGTCTGGTTCAATATGAATGTCCGACGCTTTAACCTGTACCGCATCTTCAAAAATCGAGTTCAGCAGGCGTGAAACCGTACTGTCGGCAGTATCGGTTTCTTCCAGTACATTCAGTTCAGTACTGATATTGCTGCGGTATTCTTCTTTAAGCTGATTGGCAAACGTTTCAATTTCCCTGGTTCGCCGGTACAGCGTATCGAAAGCTTCCAGCAGCTGATCTTCCTGCACCACGGCAATACTGATGTCCTTCGGTGCCAGAATAGGGGCAATCTGATCCAGTATCGCCAGGTCTGCCGGATCGCTCATACCAAGCAGTACTGAATCTCCCCGGTCCTCAATAACCAGCGCCCTTAACCGACGGGCATAGACTTCAGGCAGTAATTGCGCAGTTTTAGGATCAATGCGCAGCCGGGCAATATCCAGCAACGGGACTTTCAGCTGCTGCGCCAGAAATTGCAGCAGTTGCTGCTCGGTCAGAAAGTTAAGGTCGATCAGCGTGGCACCCAGTTTACGCCCGGTTTTATTTTGCTGATCCAGCGCTTCGGTCAGTTGCTGACTGGTAATGATGCCTTCATGTACCAGTAAATCACCCAGCCGCATTTTTAAACGAGGTCTTTGCATAACTACTCTGTTGCTGTTAAACGCTGTTGAATAAATTGATGGCTGCTGGCCGATAAATTGCCACCGAAGTGCAGCGCCTGCAGGTAATACTGATGCGCCTGCCGGGACTCTGACAGGGCTTCCAGTGACAGTGCTGCTCCCAGCCACCAGCGGGCTTGCTGCGGTTGTGCCTGCAATAACTGCTGAAACAATGCCAGCGCCTGCTGATGCTGCTGCAGCTGTTGAAATACGGTGGCTTTCATGCCGTAATATTCCGGGTACGCCAGCAGGTTAAAGTCTGTTTGCAGATACTGCAAAGCCAGCAGCCAGTTCTGCTGTTGTGCCGCAATATTGGCCAGTTGCAGATAAATACGGGCATCTGAAATACCCTGCTGCACAGCCAGTAACAGTGCATGATAGGCGGTTTGTGCCTGCCCCTGCTGCTGCCATATCGCAGCCAGATTCAGATAAGCGGCTGTATTGCCGGTATCCTGTTGTAATACCGCCTGCCAGCCGGCAATAGCTGCATCAGTCTGGCCTTGTTGCTGGGCTTCAGCAGCACGTTGTTGCAGACGTTGCATGCGTTGTGCCGGGCTTTCAGGAAGTTGCTCTATCTGCAAATGCGATTCAGGCACCGTATCAACAGCGGCCGGTGCGGTTACCAGTGGGGCCTTTACCGGCTGTTTCTCATGCTGTTCCGGATCTGTTGCTATAACAACAGATCCCATAGGTTGCAGTGCTGCCGGAGGTTCTGAATATTGCAGCGCCGGAATATCTTCCGCCTGCGGTACAGCAAATTCAACAGAGGACTGCGGATGTGCTGTTTCCTCAGCTACAGGATAATCGGTTACAGCAGCGGCAGCGGCCAGCGGCTCAACCGGTATCACACTGGCTGAGGCTGCAAGCGTTGCCGGATACAGGAAGTACCAGCTAGCCACGCCTCCCAGTAACAACACCATAACCAGCACCAGCGGCAAACGACTATGGTGCGGGTTCGCCGGTAATGTACTTTGGTATAAGGGTACAGCCTGCTGCCGCTTATCCAGATCCTGCAGCATTTTGTTAATCACGCTCATAGCAGGGCAGCTCCGTAGCAGGTCAGTGCTAATAACGTGATACTGCCCCCCAGCAGATAATATCTGAGTGGCCGGATACTGACATCATCGGTATCAAAAGCGGCATGACGGATATGGCGCCAGCTCACCTGCGTTTTACCTTCACCAAATGCCAGCATCAGCCCCTTATGGGCCAGAATATTGACCAGCCGGGGAATGCCCCGGCTGTAACGGGCAATAGCCACGGTAGCAGGTAAGCTGAAAAGCGCCACCGCACTGCCGGCAATATAACCGCGGGCCGCAAGATAGGCATTAACCTGCTGGCGGTTCATTGCCGTTAACGGGTAAGAAAAGCTGATCCGCTGGCGCAGCTGGCGGAAACGATACGTTGCCAGACGCTTATTCAGCTCCGGCTGCCCCAACAGTACCACCTGCAACAGCTTGCGCTGCTCTGTTTCAAGATTGGTTAACAGCCGCAGTGCTTCCAGGGTTTCATCTGGTAACGCCTGCGCTTCGTCAATAATCAGGATCGCCCGTTTGCCCTGGGCTGCCAGTGCCACCAGTTGCCGTTGCAGTAGCTGCAATAGTTGCGGTGAATCAATATTGCCGGAGTATTTCATGCCCAGCTCTGCCGCCAGCGCCCAGCGTAACTCCAGCGGCGTCAGGTAAGGGTCCGGGAGCCAGGCAATTTGCCAGTCGGCATCAGCTTCCTGCAACAATTTGCGGCAAAGCAGCGTTTTACCGGTTCCGACTTCGCCGGTAACTTTAATAAAACCTTCGCCGGTTAACAAAGCCGTTTTTAATACATTCAGGGCCGCCTGATGTTGTGGCAAATCCACATAAAACGCCGTATCGGGTGTTAACCCGAATGGCAGACAATGTAAGTGGAAGTGCTGGCGGTACATGGCTATAACTTCGGATACCAGTCAGAAATAAGATCTGCTGACTGCTGTAACTGTTGCTGCCACACGCCCGTTCCCACGACTGTGGGTTTAAGCAGAATCACCAGTTCTTTTTTTCTTTCGACTTTATTTTTACTGGTAAACAGCTGCCCCAGCAACGGTATTGAACCAAGCACCGGTGTGCGTGATTCGGTGTCGCTGGTTATGGTTTGCATCAATCCGCCAATCACCACTATTTCACCACTGCGGGCTTTGATAATAGTGTCAGATTCTCTGATATTACTTTGTGCCAGTGGCAGCTGAATTTCATCGGTGCCGCTGAAGCGGATGGTTTTGATCTGTTCTGCAGTTTCGGTCACAGAGGGATGCACATGCAGAATAACACTGCCCTGTTCATCTATCTGCGGAGTAACATCAAGTGCGATACCGGAAAAAAACGGCTGTAATGAGATATTCGGCGAAGTGGTCGTTGCTCCGGCAGCAATAGTGGTATTGCTGGTAACGTTAGTCACAAAATATTCGTCCTGCCCGACCTTAATCACGGCCTTCTGGTTATTCATGGCAGTAACTCTGGGGCTGGATAACACCTGTGTATTACCCTGCGTTTCCAGCAGGTTAATTACGCCGCTGAAATCAGCATTATTGAATGAAACCGCGGTAACACCACCCAGTACCGTGCTTAATGCATTGCCCGGCACAACACCACTGGTTGTAAAATTGAAGTCTGTTGAACCAATATTGGCGATTAACCGGTTCCACTGCACACCTTGCTGGTATTCATCGTTCAGCGTAACTTCAATAATCTTGGTTTCCAATACCACCTGTCGTTGCAGCTGTATTTCAGAGCGGCCGAGAAAGGTTTTTACGGCCGCTATTTCATCCGGCATGCCGCGTACCGTAACCAGACCGGCCTGAGGGCTGACCACGACAATACGATCACGGCCAGAGCCTAAAATTGCCTGGATAGCTTTTTCGAGATCTTTCCAGAAATTCGTGCGGCTTTCACTTTGAACCGTACTGCCGTTAAACTCTGTCTGCCCTTGTTGTGAGCGCGATTCCCGGCTGTATTCATCATCCAGTATGCTGCCCTGCTGCTGTGTCTGAGAGTTGCTGCGGTTATTATTGTTGCGGTTGTTGCTGGTATTATCCTGAGACACACCACCGGAATTAACCGACACCGATGAAAACCCCTGACGTTGCAACATCAGATAATTCACCGCAATGGTTTCGGTGCGCAGCCCGGCAGGGTAAATTTTATACACCGGTCCGGTCTGGCGAATATCAAACCCATAAAGCTGCTGTACTATCGCCATCGTTTCAGCCAGTGTTACCTGCTTCAGCTGCAAGCTTACTTTACCACTGACACCTGAATGCAAAACCACACTGTAGGGAGTGTCAGCAACCAGTGATTGGAAAAAGTCAGCAAGATCAATGTTAGCCGCCGAGATATTAAACCGGGGCATTTGTGGCTGAGGCACTGCCTGCGCAGCAGGCATCAGCAAATCCTGCATCACAGCTGCAGGCACTAATGGCGCAGCCGGAACTTCTGCTGGTTTTACCTGCTGCGCCTTTTGCAGTTCATGTTTTGCTTCTGCCGGTCCATGACTGTTCACCAGCCCCTGGCAGGCACTTAACAGCAGGCTGCTGCCCAGCCACAATATGGTTTTTACTGGTTTATTAATCATAGTGCTTAATCGTTGTATTAAGTAAATTCAGGGTCTGATAACCAGTACCCTGCTGTATCGTCACGGTACTGGTATCTATACGTACAATTTTGAATTCATTATAAAATTCTCCCGGCTTGAGCAGTTGCCCGTTAATCATGGCTACCGGCCCTGCATCCGTTTGCTTAATCAGTTGCAAATGCAATGGTGGAGACTTTCTGGCAGATGCCGTGGTATCTGACGGGTTTTCCCATCCGGCAGCAGGTCGGGTAGGATCCGCCATAACAACGCCAGCGGCTGCCAGCATAGACAGACTAAAGCTTAATAACGCTTTCATGTTCACTGACCGTACTGAAAGTTAAAGACATACTGGCTGCAGGATATTGCTCTACCTGATAATCAAGCCGCTCTGGTTGTAATACCCAGGGCAACTGCTCCAGCTTTTGTAAAAACTGCAATAAATGTTCAAAATGTCCGGCAACAACCAGTTCTGTGCTGTGACGAAATAACCCGGCTTTTAGCTGTGAATTCTGCCCTGGCATAGTAATCGCTTCGGCTTCGGCCATAGTCAGCGAACGTAGTTGTAAATCACGGCTCTGCTGCAGAATATCATGCAGCAACGTTACCATTTTTTCTGCACTGACAAAGTCATTTGCCGAACGGCTCAATCTGGCGTCAAGCAGTGGCTGCTGTTGATGCAGTTCGGCTATTTTCTGGCGCAAACCGGCATCCGGATCTTCCTGTAATTGCAATTCCAGCACCTGAAACGCCTGTGCTGCCTCAGTTTGCTGTTGTTCAAGCTGCTGTAGTTGCTGGCGGATATCCCGGCTTTGCAGCCAGACCGGTTCCAGCAGGTAAACCATGCCCAGCCAGAATGTCAGTAACAGCAACGTAAGTACGGTCAGAACCTTTTCCCGCTTCTGTAGGGCGCGATATTTTTCAGATAAGGTAAGCCACAGCGTCATACTCCCTCCTTCGGTGACGCAATCAGCTCAAAACTGACCGCCGGGCGCTGTGGTAGCTGCTGCAAGGTTACGCCTTTGAAACTTTGTCCCTGAAAATAAGAGTGCTGCCGTAACCCTTCCAGCCAGCGGGTAACTATCACTGGTTGCAATGAAATACCGTAAAACGCACTCTGGCCGGCCTCCAGTGAAAAGCGGGTCAGCCATAGCTCAGGTAAGTCTGCAGCCTGAAGGTGCAGAAATATCTGGCTGGGAATAAACTCTGTCCGCGCTTTACGGGCAGACAGGTAACTAAGCACTAATTCCTGCTGCTGGCGATACGCCAGTAAACGATTATATTCACTGACGACAGCAGCCGAAGGATTACGCTGGGTAATGGCGCCGTTCAGTGCCTCAATTTTTTTCTGCTGTAGTACAAGCTGCTGCCTGGCAGCATCAAGATCGGCAACAAGCTGCTGCTGTTTGAGCACTTGTATCTGCCATATCACCAGCAATGTGATCATCAGCAACAGCCATACCATCAGCAACCGCTTTAAACTTAACCGCTCTTTAACCGGTTTCAGGGCATCGACATAAAGATTAACCGTTTGCTTCATATTGCTGCTGCCTGTTTCAGCAGTGACACCATACCGGCCAGCACAGGCCAATGCTCGTCAAGGTGTTCCTGCGGTAACCACTGATACTCTGCTTTAAGCTGAAGAGGAAAGATCTGACTGAAGGCATTCTGCCTGAATAACTCTGCAAATAGCGGGAACTCCGTTTGAGACACAGACAGAATAATATCTTTTACCGGCGGCTGTTTGAGCTGGCTTTCGAAATAGTCCATTGAGCGTTGCAGCTCCAGCAGAAAGTTGTCGAACACACTCTGCTGCAGCATATCTGAGCTATATAACTGGTTAAAGCCACGTACCCGGCGCGAAAAATACAAAGTACCTTCGCGAAAAATACAAAGTACCTTTATAAATAATCTGAATAAGCAGCTCTTGTTCCGGCTGGTGCATCACCAGCATAGATGGCTGTGTCTCTGAAGGCAGTAATGTCATTGGCAGCCATTCTTCCGGCTGAATGATATGCAACCGGACTTTATACTGATGGATAATTTCTATCAGTTCTTTCAGCCATGATTTGGATGCCACAACAATATTGATGCGCTCTGTTTGTTGTGGTTTAACAGGCAGATCAATATAGTCCACGACGATGTCAGAAATATCGGTACTAATCAGTTCCTTGATTTGCCAGGGTAACGCCTGAATAATTTCTGAGCCGGGAACCATAGGCTTATCAGCCTGTAGCAATTGATACTGCGAGGATGAAAGTACAACAGAAAGCCGGGTATTCGCGGGCAATAATGCCAGAGCCTGATGTAATGCGGTCTGCCATTGTCCGGGCCGGTGCACAATATGCTGAAAGTCAGTTACCTGCCAGCTTCCCTGAGCTGACATTTCCAGCAAAAGAACATGCACTGTATTATTCGCCAGATGTATACTGGCAAATCGGTTACCCGAATAGAAAAATCCAGAATCCTTCAATAATTTTTTAAGCATACAACGTTAATAAGCCTCATCAAAGGTATACTGGGCAGCACTTTTACTCAGTAAGATATTTTCTATATTTCTAATGAAAGTTCAACAAAGCTGGCAATATATATCTCACCCATTATTGAGACAGAACAATGTTACCTTGTGGGTTTGCCATTTGATGACCGAAGATCCGTTAATCTCAGGCAATAAATACCTGAAATTAAAATATCCTCTAAATTATATTAAAGAGAACTGCAAGAAAGGCATCCTGACTTTCGGCGGTGCTTTTTCCAATCATCTGATAGCCACTGCTGCAGCCTGCCAGTATGCAGGTTTAGAAAGCGTTGGCTATGTGCGAACAGACGTCCTTGATGATAACAATCCTACATTGCAGGCATGTCGCCAGCGGGGAATGCAACTACAATGCTTAAGCAGAACCTTATACAGAGAACGCTATGATCGCAGCTTTATTGAGCAATTACAACAGCAATATCCTGAATTCCTGATTGTACCGGAAGGGGGGTCATCGGAATGGGGAATGCAGGGTGTTGCTGAATTTAACCTGGAATATACGCCCGCAGGAAAAGCCGATCTGATCGTCAGTGCCACCGCCAGTGGCGGTACTCTGGCCGGAATAATCAAAGGCAGCCAGACGACAGCTGTTACCGGCATCGCAGTTACTGCTGATTCTTCATTACCGGGCAAAATTAAACAGCTATTATCATCAGCAAATGTAACATGCTCATGGCAGCTGAATACCTATTATACCGGTAAGGGGTATGCCCGTTTTACCCCGGAGTTACTGCAATTTTGCCGGCAGCTGCAGCAAACCTCACAACTGAGCACTGAACCAGTCTATACTGGCAAGGCATTATACGGCCTGTTTGCGATGGTGCAGAATGGTGAGATAGCGCCGGGCAGCCGGATCAGTTTTTTTCATACCGGCGGCTTGCAGGGGCTGACAGGGCTCTACTATCGTCGGCTTATCAGCCAGGATGATTTTGTGTTGTTATCTGCGACAACGGCGGGCTGAAATAGAAGCCCTGGCCACCAGCAATTCCAAGTTTTTGCAACGTCAGCCATTCATCTTCGCGTTCAACTCCGGTTGCGATAACTCTGATACCGCGCCCGGCATAGCCAGCAATCAGCCCACGCACAAATAACTGCTGTTCCAGATGCTGATCAATATTCCGTACCACTGAAGGATGCAGCTTTATCGTATCCACCGGCAAATCGTCAATATTAACCGGCGTATCAATTGCCAGACCAACCTGATCAATAATCAGTGCAAAACCGGCACGATGTAATCTGAGCAATTTATCCTTTAATTGCCCAATATAGCGCAGAATATAACGTTCACTTATTTCCAGGGCCAGCAATTCCGGATCAATCAATCCCGTATTAATGGCATGTTCTAACCACTGCCACCAGCTTTCGGTTTGTAATGCCTGAATACTGATATTAATGCTGCAACGGCTGCCACCTTTACTTTCCGCCGCACACAGCCTGGCAGTTTTCAGCAGCACATGTTGATCAATCTCAACCGCCAGCCCGCAGTTATAAGCCATTGGCAAAAAGATCGCTGCCGGAATTTTATCTCCTTCACGGGTATGCAACCGGATAAGCACTTCCTGTTGCAACACTTCTTTATCATGCCATGAGAATACTGGCTGAAATGTCAGAAAGAAGCGTTGCTCCTGTAACGCCTTAGCCAATTCAGACCGCCACCACACTGACCCCTTCAACGGTGGTTTTTGCTGCTCTATAAAACCATAGGTGGCGTTAGGTCCATGCAGCAGAGCTGTTTTCAACGCCATATCCGCTTCGGATAATAACTGATAAGCGGTTTGCCCTTGCTGGTAAGAGGCATAACCAATATATACCGCATCATCATGCTCGGTAACATAACGTACCCTGCTTAGCAGAGAAGCCATTTTATCAGCCAGTTTTTCCATATCTCTGTCAGCCATGCCAGGTATCAGCAATACCAGATCATTCTCCGACAACCGTGCCAGCACCGCTTCCGGATAAGCAGTAATCAGGTTATTCAGCGTATCAATACAGCCTTTAAGACGGGTTACGCGCTGCTGTACAAAATTACCGGTTTCTTTATAGCCCACCTGAATAATAAATAATGCGCCATATGCCACTTCTGAAACATCGCTCAGATAATGTTGTAAGCGGCTTTCAAAGAAAATTCGATTACCTATCTCAAGCTCATGATCAATAAGACCCTGAACCCTGACAAGATGACGAACTTCATTCTCTCTTCTTAGCAGATAAGTGATATGCGAGATTATTTTAGTTAGTGCGGTTTCCGGCGGGGTAACATCCTGTACTTTGATATTCAGCTTCTTTTGTAATGCCAGAACAGCCTTATCAATCTTTGAAAATCTGGCATCAACAGCCTCAAAGTAGCGCTTCAGCAGCATCCAGACAGGAAAACACACCAGTAAAAACAAAATATTCAGCAGGGTATAACGGATAACCGGCTCTGCCTGATTCAGCAACTGCCGATCAATAAATAACAATTGCGAGTTTGTAGTTACAGCTTTAAAACGCAACTCTGCGACCGCTGCTGAATGCACAATAATCTTTCCATTTTCAGCTAAAGCAAGCCACACAGGTTGTTGTGGAGAGAGATTTTCAGGTAGCAAACTGACCAGTTGCTGTAATTTCTGCTGCTCATAATAATATGAAAGCACAATATGGCTCAGATTAAATAGCAATAATGACAGAGCAACTAACATCCAACCCAGATATTTAGCCCTGTTAGCAACTAAATGTGATAAAAACAAGCTCAGCTCCTTCTGACGACAAGTTCAGTTTCGTCCTTATTGAACATTTTGTCGAGCCAAGCATCAGAAAATGCGTTTATTACACAAAGAAAAAAGCTCATTTAAGGCGTAAAAGCGGCCTGAAGTAATTGGCAGATAAAAGCCTAACACATAAAAAAACCCCGCTCTGATGAGCAGGGTTCATTTATGAGGCGCCTGGCGGTGAACAACAGTATTCCGGGCGTCCTGCCCTCCACCCTGCGGGCCGCCTTCGGCGTTCAAATTCGTTCCAGACGAATTTGTCGCATGGCTCTTCGCCCCGCTCGGGCAGCTCATCACCCAGGCAAACACATAAAAAAACCCTGCTCAATGAGCAGGGTTCATTTATGAGGCGCCTGGCGGTGAACTACTCTCGCATGGCGAATGCCACACTACCATCGTCGCAGCTGCGTTTCACTTCTGAGTTC
>JARXRR010000179.1:0-391 GCA_033792355.1 Chromatiaceae bacterium AAb-1 | reverse complement strand
AGTTAAATCTTCTAATAGAGATAGAGTATCCTGTATTGACATCTTTGCCAATTGGCAGTAATTCTGTGTCCGTAAAAGACTTTTACAATTCAGCATAATTATGAAATAAAAAATAGAATAACCATCAAAACCTGAAGCAGAAAAAGCAGTATAAAAAACCATAAAAACCAAGATCCATGTCGTTATTTTTCAGCTGTAGCGGTTAATACAGAAAGACAAAATCAGCATAAATCAAGCAAATCCAGCTTGCTTTTTGTGGAATATGTCGGTATATCTACTAGCCCTTGTATGTTTAGACGTCTAAATAAACTCAGGGTAGAGCACCAACAACGCATTAACCTCTGAAAGCGAAGTCGTTACTTTCTTTCAGCAGCAGAAAACCACTTATAAG
>JARXRR010000188.1:0-306 GCA_033792355.1 Chromatiaceae bacterium AAb-1 | reverse complement strand
ACTTTGGAGTAGTGCTATGAAGATTTTTTATTTATTTCTTGCAATTTTCTCTTTCAATTTGTGGTCTGTTGAAATTAAATCTGGGTGGACTAAAATTGAACAGCTTTACCCAACCAGTGAAGGATTGGCGTTTATTACAAGCTATAAGAATACTGAAGTTAGTTCTTGTAATGATGGAGGGCGCTTTTCATTAAACCCGGACAACAGGGATTATAATGTTCAGGCATCTGCCTTAATGGCTGCGTTTATGGGCGAGAAACAAGTTTCTTTATATATCTTGCAGAAACCTGTGCAGTGTTATGGCGT
>JARXRR010000175.1:0-447 GCA_033792355.1 Chromatiaceae bacterium AAb-1 | reverse complement strand
GCATAATAGTGTTTTAAAAGTAGCTGCTATAGATTTTGGGTCTGTATCTAAATTTTTTTTACGCATTTCATCTCTAACTGCCGATTTAAATTGCTTATTCGTTGCTTGGGAAACATTTTTTAATAGATTATGAGATGGATTAAGACACATTAGTAATAACTGCTCAGCACAAATTTGATCGATGAAAACAACATGATTTTTACACCAAGATGCCCATGTTTCCAGAGATTCCTCCCCTCCAGCGAGCCCGACATTCAGCACGGCTAATTGCTTAACCAGTTCAACTCTATCGTTTTTTGATAAAGCTGAAAAATCTTTTTTAAAAATTTCTCCAACTTTAGATTGATCACCATCTAGGATCATAATTACTTTAGAGTTAGCCAAAGAATATGCTTTAACTTGATTGGATAGCATTTCTGATGCCCCCACTGTCGCAGCTTCTACATC
>JARXRR010000162.1:0-625 GCA_033792355.1 Chromatiaceae bacterium AAb-1 | reverse complement strand
GCTCTAAGTATTTTGGGGGAAGGGTGCTTCTCTCCTAGTGCACGCCTCAAAATCATAAATGTATTAGAAATCAAAATTAATTTCCCGCTCCTTTATTTCTTTTAATAATTGCATCTATCGTTTCATCTACCAAATTTGGATTATAACCTTTATTTAGCAAATTCTGTCTCAAGACGTTTGTATCACGGCAAATTGCACCACATAAATCAATAGCATCCTGCTCAATCTGGAGCTTCGTATTTCTACCACCGTAAGTTCGACTTTGCTGATGGATGTCACGAGGCACCTCTACAGCCACAGCATTGTTATATAACACACGCTCCTCATCTGGAGTCAATCGCCTACCCAGCTTATTTTCCTCTGCAAGCTTCAGTGCAGCAAATGATGGTATATGATCATGTTCAAGCCCGTCTCCAACTTGCTCACGTTTTTTAAGCTCTTTTAAAGAATCAACCTCAAGCTCCTTAACTGGAGACGAAGCAGATGCTTTCTTCCCACCGCCAACATCCTTAATCGCCGCTGCAATTCCTCCAGAGCCTGCGGCACCAAATGCAACACCCGCCAGCAGGGTGCCGCCCATATCCATATGGTCAATATATTGTTGCGATGCCTCATCACCTGAAGC
>JARXRR010000140.1:0-1314 GCA_033792355.1 Chromatiaceae bacterium AAb-1 | reverse complement strand
ATTAACTTTCTGTAACGTCTTTCTTTCAATGAATTAAGGCTATGGCAGCTTCACTGCCGCAGCTGAGCGGGGGAATAATGGACAAATTAGAAAAAGAGATTCTAAAGGGAAGAAATAGTTTGTCAGCTGATAGGCTGGACATGTCATTTGGCGAACTGATGAATATGTATTCTAATGATGAACTGGTTGTTGATCCTGAGTTCCAACGATTATTCCGCTGGGATTTAGAGCAACGATCCAGATTTATTGAATCGATCCTGCTTGGCATTCCAATTCCATCAATTTTTGTTGCGGAAGACACAGATGGCAAATGGGAGATTGTTGATGGGCTCCAAAGATTATCTACGATCCTCTCCTATTTCGGGATGTTGAAGCACACTCCCGAAAAAAATGGCTGGGCACTTGTTTCTGGAGACGTAGTGGAATCACTTGATGGCCTCAAGCTTGAGAACCTACCTATAAAGTATCAACTTAATATTAAAAGGTCTGTTTGTCGTATCGAAGTTGTTAAATGGGATAGTGATTATGACATGCGGTATGAGCTATTTAACAGATTAAACACTGGTGGTTCGCCTCTTACAGACCAAGAAATACGTAATTGTATTTTCCGTGGAATATCAGTCGAATTCACTCATCTTATAAAAGAATTGGCTGCTAATCCAGATTTCATCGAATTAGTTCAACCAACCCAAAAACAGACAGAAGAGCTATATTTGGACGAGTTAGTATTACGTTTTTTCTCATTATTTCGGAATCAAACAGTGAATAAGAAGCTGTCCGAACATATGACGGAATACATGCGAATGGCGACTAAAAAAGAAGTTAATTATAAAGACAATGTTGACATATTTAATCGAGTACTGAAAGTTGTTAAGCCAATAGGACGTAAAGCGTTGAGTGGAAAAAATGCACTATTTTCGACTAGTTTATATGATGGTGTTTTCAACGGCATTGCAGGCAATATTGACTATTATGAGGCTGAATCTGGGGAAACTATTCAGAAGAAAATTGATGCATTGAAAGATGATGCTGATTTTAAAGCAGCTTCAGGCGTCTCCTCTAATTATAAAGAGCGTGTAAAAAAGAGGATTTCAAGGGCTTTGGAGGTCTTTGCTCCAGATGAATAGCTTGCTATTAACCCTTTGCAGCGAGCTTGATGCTTTACAAGGAAATATGGCTAAATGCAAAACGGTACATCTCCGTTATTCTATGATTCCTGAGCATAAGAGCTTTTTGGTTAGACAGGCCGTGTTAAGCATTTATTCCGAATGGGAAGGGTTCATCAAAAAAGCGATATCGCATTATTTGCAACAT
>JARXRR010000178.1:0-391 GCA_033792355.1 Chromatiaceae bacterium AAb-1 | reverse complement strand
ATCTAATAGAGGAGTACTTCTCTGGATACAGTAAAGAATGTCAAGGTTACTCAGATTATGTTATTGGTTTGTTGTACTTGTTATATTTTGACAACCTGAAAAGTATTGATAAAGCGGTTAAATATCTTGAGAGCTCCTCGAATAGTGATAATTATGATGCTATGGGGACTCTGGGTACTATCTACTTTAGTGACGGCCGCTATTTCAATATCAAGAAAGGGGTAAAATTATTAGAAGATGCATCTGGTGGTGGCAATACCGAAGCTATGCGTAACCTGTTTGTCTTCTCAAAAAAAGGGTTTTACGATCAAGATAAAGGATATAAATGGCTTGTTTCTTCTATGAATCTAGGTAATGAAAACTCTGCAATATATTTTGCGCAGGAGTTGCA
>JARXRR010000172.1:0-469 GCA_033792355.1 Chromatiaceae bacterium AAb-1 | reverse complement strand
CTATTCAGCATTTCTGAAATATGCTCAACCTTAACTTGATGCATTTCTGCAATGTTGGAAGAATCAGCACTAATGTCATTACTCCAGTTAGCAACTTTTCCCATACTCTCTAAAAAGCTAATTACATTTTTCATGAGCTTTCCTCAATAGTTAGCAGTTAAGATATAAAAACGCGGATCATTTTCAGAAGGCTGAAAACCTACTTTCTCAGCAGTCTTTCTTGCCGCAATATTTAATCCATCTATTTCTACTATAACACGTTGTATATTCAGTGAACTGAAAATCCAGTTTACTGCATTCAGGGTTATACTTGCTGCAATACCTTGCCCCTGATAATCAGGTATAAGCATAACCCCAAATTCTATTGCTTTACCGCTACCATCACTATGCAGGGTAAAGCCTGCTATACCAATTGCTCTTTTTGATAATAGGCAGTTAATCGTGATAAACAATCTTTCAAAAGGATACT
>JARXRR010000154.1:0-827 GCA_033792355.1 Chromatiaceae bacterium AAb-1 | reverse complement strand
ATAGTGTTACAACCAATACCGGGTTTCAGCTGAAATATATATATGATATCCATTCACGACCTTTAGAAGCCTCGAAAAGAAATGCCACTAATAATCCAAGGATATTTGCTAACTCAGTAGACTGGTCAACAAGGATGCCAAGATATATTAAAGGCATTAATAATGCTGTCGAATATTGTGCCGTAAATAACTCACCCTGCACATTATCTGAAAACTGGCCTGTGGTTACTTATAACTGGCCTGATGGTATGCCCAGAGCTATGTATATAGGAGATAGTGAATTCTCAGTGGTCGATGCTGAAGGCAGGAAGACCATTTATTATCATCGCGCAATTGATGAGCATGTGAATGGTGCAGGTTATCCGCCTGGTGTAAGTTTTATTCCGAGGGTAGTGCAGGTTAAAGATGCCAGTGCAGACCAAATAGTTATGAATTATGAATATGTAAATATTACTAATGGATCACAACTAGGCATAGGTATTGGAACTTTGAATATTGTTGAATCAGCCAGATTAAATAAAGCCTGGATTGGTGATGCAGAATGGAATTACCGGGCAGCAGTTTCATATGACCAATCATATAATATTGCCAACCGCAGTGGGGGGCATAATTCTGTCGAAGTTCAATTTAATCTGGATTCTATGGTGCCGACCAGAATAAAAACCTGGGATACCACAGTATGGTTATACCCTAATTATAAAAACCAGATGTTTCGGATTGAAAAAATTGGCGGAGAAAATCACAGCGCCTTTTATAACTATGATACAAGAGGAAATATTAATAAAATAAGCTATGACAGCCACTTTATTGAAGCTGCATATCCCGCG
>JARXRR010000174.1:0-461 GCA_033792355.1 Chromatiaceae bacterium AAb-1 | reverse complement strand
TGAGATAGAAACACAAATAAGTGTTGCATTGACTACAAGCGCTGCTATTCCTGCAATTAGAAATATACCAGGAAGTATAGGAGCGTTCATTAAACAAAAAGCAACGGAGCATAAATTCGATTATGTTCTGATTGACATGAGTCCAAGTGTTGGTTCTTTAAACGAATGTTTATTGATGGCTAGCGATTATTTTATTCTTCCTACTGCCCCGGATTTCTTCTGTGCCCAAGCTATCAAGTCCTTAACAAATGTCCTCCCTAGGTGGAATAGGGAAATAGTGCCATTTCGCGATAGAAATATCGTTTATCCTTTACCTGCAAATCCTCCAAAATTTATTGGTTTTATTTCCCAGAAGTATCGACCAAGAAATGGAGGGCCTGCTAGGTCTTTCCAAAAGTGGATTGATAAAATTAAAATGGAGGTTGTAAACACTTTAATTCCTGAATTAAAACCTATAGGCA
>JARXRR010000176.1:0-438 GCA_033792355.1 Chromatiaceae bacterium AAb-1 | reverse complement strand
TGGCAGCACAGATAACATTATTCTATTTAAAAAATATAATAGTGAGTATTAAATGCCAGGAATAACTATATCAATATTAGCAATATGCTTGCTTTTTAGCTTTAAAGTATCGGCAGAGCTGGAAATTTCTGCACCAGCTAAGGTGATCAGAATAGTAGGTTATTCAGAACGTAATAATGGCGATGTGGTAGTAGAAATGGATAAAAACTCTTCTTTTTGCTCTGCCGGTTACTGGCTGCGCCGTACAGATCCTGGCTTTGATACTAACCTTAGCTTGCTGTTATCGGCTTATCATGCCAAGAATAACGTGATTCTCAGAGGTGAAAAGACAATTATCTGGAAAGGGTCTGCTAAGGTATTTTGCTATCTGGATTCTGTTGAGTTTAATGATGTGAAATAAGAGATATAATGATAAATTATTTAGTTTTTAATTTGGAG
>JARXRR010000170.1:0-482 GCA_033792355.1 Chromatiaceae bacterium AAb-1 | reverse complement strand
CACAGATTGTATTGAACATGTGCTTGAACACTATCTTAAAATTGATACCAATAGGGTTCAAACTTGCCATGACCTCAGACATAAAAATGCCTGCTGCTTGCCAAACTGTACCCAAAATCGTTCAATTTAAAATTATTGATGTATCTGAATAGGACTGGCAACAACTATAACCGTATAATGTCTGTAATGTCTCTCAACGATCTCCACAAAAAGCCTTCTCAGTTCCTATTTCTCCACAGTATTCACTGTACCAGGAATCTAATTTATCGTAGTGCTTCACTATCACTTCAGGTTCAATACAAAGTTGAGAAAGAATTAAAGCCTCCTCACGCTTCAAGCCATATAAAGATATATCTCTATCATCCAACACTATTGATATATGATCTACTCCCACACTAATATTCTTATTAACCACAAAGTGAGATGATATAACCCGACCACTAATATCATTAATTATAAAATTTAGATATATAACATCTAAC
>JARXRR010000173.1:0-466 GCA_033792355.1 Chromatiaceae bacterium AAb-1 | reverse complement strand
CTAACGCCTGAATTAAGCCGCGCCGCGAAGCGGCGTCGGCTTGAATGAATTGTTAGGCATTACCAGAAAACGCTGAAAGCAGGATATACCCGGCGGCGAGGACGTAACAGATGCACGTAAGCGCCATGCCAGTGACCCGAAATCGCAAGACTTCGTTCTCCTGCGACACTCCGTAGGCATGGACGAGCCGACCGAGCGCCAACAGGCTGCCAAGGGAATGAACCAGCAGACTCGGCGCACCCAGTTGCTCAGACGCTGCCATAAGGAGCAGTCCGAGCGGCACGTACTCGGCGAAGTTACCGTGGACGCGGATGGCCCGCATTAGGAGAAGATTCTTTCCGTGACCGAGCGAAACGCGGTAGCGCTGCCTAAGGCGAATGGTGCGGAAAGTGAGAAATGCGAAGAACAAGCTAAGTAGAGCAGCGTAAATAGTCCAGATCATGAAAATCTCTCCGTAATGCCTAAC
>JARXRR010000137.1:0-1487 GCA_033792355.1 Chromatiaceae bacterium AAb-1 | reverse complement strand
ACCCAAAATTATACATTATCGCAAAAATCGACCTATGAAAGAAAAAAGTCATTAAACACTTGCCAAAATAGCCAGATTTCTAACAATCAACAACCGGAAGTTGCTTAAATTTAAAACAAAACCCGGTTGTTTTTATTCATCCCAACCATGCGAACGGGTATGAACGGGACAATGCGTTTAAATATCTGGGAAGAACAAGGCGCAGTTCTTTAGCGCATTTTAATAGCAAACGCTCTTCTTGATCTTTCACCACAACGGACTGAAAGAACAGTTCATTCAACACTCGCTCCTCATTACTTACTAAATGCATATAGCGGCTATTCAAGTCTGCAAGTCTTGGTGTCTTCATCTTATCATCTATATCTGATAGCCCATATTCTCCTCGACTGAACACCAGTACAAACAGAGCATTGTCTCCTGGCTCATAAGAAACAGAGACAGTGTTCTTTGAACTACTAAAACTTGCTCTATAGAATCGGCCACTGATCGAAGGAGTTTCGATCGTAAACCCCAACGCCACTAAAAACGGCTCAAACGCATCATGAGTCACTCTTAAAAAGTCTTGCCCGTTCATCTCCATCTCCTATTGCCTTAAAACACTGTTCCACTCAGGATGCTGTCTCTGATAATTCTTGAGCATGCTCTGTTCCATTTGATAAAAAATACTGGGAGCAGCCCGATTAGGATCTTTACCAATATCAAGAATTGGACGTCCACTACGCATCTGCTCAAGAATCCATATCCTGTTGTAATGCATCATTGAACTAGTAACTTGGTGTGGGTTTTGCCCCATCGCTCTAAAATCAGGCATATCATTAAGAATTTTGGAATTAGGAATTTTTGATGCTGCGGTTTCAACCCGAGTCATAGTTTCGCCAATAACCACAGGTCCTCTTGCAGTAGAAGCCCCTCTCATTAACGGAATATTAGCCGTTGCAACTGCCCCGACTTTTCTCAGGTCATTGGCAACTTCCTGTACGATTTCATTCTCAACACCAACCCATTGATCGAGTCGGCCAAGTGAGCCTTCACCTTTGTGTAAAAACTGCTCCGTCCAGCCAGCTATACCGTTGACAGTATCCGGTATTAAATTTCCTATTGCCGCTTTTGCACCAGAACCGATAGTAGACAAGGTATCTGAATAAATCTGGTGTTTTTGCTGGCTTGTCAACGTTTGGCTTTGGTTATTAGTATTTTGCAGCTGCCCAATATCCACCGAGGACTGACCCAATCGCTGCACTGCAGAACTAGCGCCATTATTAACTAGCAACCCACTCTCCGGCGATTTACCTACCGATTCTGAACCTCCGGCTGAGTCTTTCGGCCCTGCCGGGATATGTCCATCACAAGCCGGATTACTGCCTCCACATCGTATAACTATTTCTATCGAATATCCCGTCGGGTCCGTACCCGCCAGCGGATTGTTCATTATGTAGCTATACGGGTTAAAGCTTTGCGAATCGCCCGGATTTTGTATGATTGGGTCT
>JARXRR010000134.1:0-1620 GCA_033792355.1 Chromatiaceae bacterium AAb-1 | reverse complement strand
TATCTGAATTATTATATGCTGAAATCAGAAAATGACAACGCTGTCAATTTGGTTTTTATTACTAAAGTCTATAAAAGACCGGACAGTAAAAGAGCAGAATAAAAGATAAAATATCGCCAGCCTGCTGATAAAATTGTTAATTGTGACGAGGACTTAGGATGAATAAAACAGATGGATCCGACGGGGTTCTGTATCTGGGGATCGACGGTGGTGGCAGTAAATGTCGGGCAGTCCTGGTAAACGGCTATAACAATGTCCTGGGCGAAGGGGTATCGGGACCAGCAAACCCGTTACGGGGAATGGATGTCGCTACCGCTTCGGTGCTGGATGCGGCACAGCAGGCTCTGGAGCAGGCATCTTTGCCACAGAGTGCTTTGTCACAGTTAATTGTTGGTGCCGGGCTGGCAGGGGTAAATCTGCCGTATTATTACCGGCAGTTTATGCAATGGCAGCATCCGTTTGCTGCTTTACACCTTACCACTGATTTACATATTGCCTGTCTGGGGGCTCATGGTGGCGAGGATGGGGCTGTTATTATCTGTGGCACAGGTTCCTGCGGGCTGGCATCGGTAAACGGGCAATTACTGGAAATCGGCGGACATGGCTTTCCCTTCGGAGACAACGGCAGCGGTGCCTGGTTTGGCTTACAGATGTTACACCATGTGCTGCGCAGTCTGGACGGGCTGGCGCCAGCCACGATAATGACGGCGGCATTGCAGCAGGCTGTTGGTCAGCAAAGCACACTGGATCTGGCGGCTTATTTTATGAACGCCAGCCCGACAACATATGCTAAATATGCGCCGCTGGTATTTCGTTGCGCCGTCGCCGGAGATATTACCGCCCGGCAGATTGTAGAGCAGGGTGCCGCCTATATTAATGAGATCGCACAGCGTCTGCTGCAATTGCAGCCATCGCGTTTGTCATTAATCGGGGGGGTATCAGAGCAATTACAACCTTATCTGTCAGACGATATCCGTGCGGTAATCCGTCCTGCATTACAGCTACCTGAATTCGGTGCAGTGAGTTTTGCCCGTGTTCATCAGTCAGAAAAGAAGAGTATTAAACCATGAGTAATGTAATACCCCAGACCATAATGCAACGAGAAGCGTTGGAAGCGCCGGCCCGGATTAGCGAACAACTCCTGGCCAATGCCGACACCCTCAAACAGATTGCCGCTGACCTGCACCAGCACCCGCCCACCTTCGTCTACATGGTCGGCCGTGGCTCGTCAGACCACGCCGGGGTGTTTGCCAAATACCTGATTGAAATCGAACTGGGCCTGCCGGTAGTGGCAGCCGCCCCGTCTGTGGCCAGTATCTACCATAAAACCCTGAGCCTGTCGCAGGCACTGGTGCTGGTCATCTCCCAGTCCGGCCGCAGCCCGGATATCCTGGCCCAGGTCGCAATGGCCAAAGCCGCCGGGGCCCGGGTGATTGCGCTGGTCAACGATATTTCCTCACCACTGGCCGCCCAGGCAGACCGGGTGATTCCGTTACACGTCGGCCAGGAAAAAGCGGTGGCGGCCACCAAGAGCTACCTGGCCACCTTAAGTGCCCTGTTACAGCTGGTCAGTGTCTGGTCGGGGAATACCGGGTTGCAACAGGCGGTGGGGCAGTTGCC
>JARXRR010000157.1:0-782 GCA_033792355.1 Chromatiaceae bacterium AAb-1 | reverse complement strand
GAATAATAGTTAATATAGTTAAAAATACCCCAGTAGTTAAAATAATCAACAGAATCATATCTTAAACCAACAAATACAATAACTAATATGCAAGAAAATGGTATAAAAAGCGTTAGATTTTTATTCCTGTCAAGTGACAGTAATCCTAGCAATGCTGAAAATGAAAATATTGTAATATACGACATCATTAGCGTAGTAGCTCCTCATATTTCGCTATTGCATATTGCAATGAAAACTTTTCTGAGGAGGTTAAAATCGCCTCAACATCCCACTCTCTATTCAGCGCTTTTGATATCGCTCCCACCAAAGCATCCAAATCTGCCGGAGGCACCAGATAGCCATTATCTTTTGTAATAATCTCTCTTGGGCCACTTTGACAGTCAACCGCCACCACAGGTGTTCCCAAACTAATAGACTCAACCAGAACATTTGGAAAACCTTCATACAAAGATGTAAGCAAAGTTAGTTTAGCTTCAAGATAATATGAGATTACATCCTGATTAAATCCTTCAAAATCAACTAAGTTACTTATCTGCAACTCATCACATAAAGCCCTTAGTTGAGGTTCAAGTATCCCCTTTCCAACAATCTTTAAACGCAGATCTGGATATTGCTCTATGATTCTAGAGAAGGCTATAATTGCATAATGAAATGCCTTTTGTTTCTCAAGTCTACCAACACAAAGTATATAGCTCTTTTTACTCAAATCAGAAATGCCATTATTAACGACATAGCTTTCTATCAACTTATTTACCGGATTATGAATGACACCAATCTTTTTC
>JARXRR010000166.1:0-554 GCA_033792355.1 Chromatiaceae bacterium AAb-1 | reverse complement strand
ATATATTACTTAGCCTTTAATTGGCCAGATATCTTGGATAAATACCGTGCTAGTTATGAGCTGTATATTAGGGGATTTTCTTTTAATAAATTTAGCAATGAAGTTAGCGACTTTATTTATAATGCAATAAAAAACGCCAATGAGCTTGTCAACGATGTCGTCGTCAAAACACTATCTGTGCCATCACTATTTGCAGTCTGGTTGTTTGTTCTTAGAAGCCCAAATTTCGACTGGAAATTTGCTTTTGGTTTATGCTTTGTGATTCTGTTCGGAACTATCATTGTTTCGTTTCAACTCGAGAATCAGTTGTATTTAGTTAATCAGGTAAAGTCCAGAACACTGAACTCATTAATAAGATTTCACCGGCGGCTGGGGCTGTCTAATGAACCAGAAGATGATAGAGATGAAATAGGGGGGTTAATAGATGGGTTCAGCAAAGACTTTGAGCAAAGGCTAAAAATAATTTCTAATAGATTGCAATTTATGAGATTTAGTATTTGGGCTTTCCTAATTGCTGCTGTAATTGCAACAATTGAAACTGGTTGGGTTTATAG
>JARXRR010000084.1:0-11800 GCA_033792355.1 Chromatiaceae bacterium AAb-1 | reverse complement strand
GATATAAACTCTTTAAAACATTGAAGACATATTTTGTGATTTGACCGATAGAAGGTACATTAGCAGAGTTTTTATAAAATAAGATTTACCTAATGTAATTGGGGTTGTAATTATAAATGCCAAAACTTGATAACGAACGACTGGCTCAGGAATGGGCGCAGTTGCTGGCGCGTTTTAAGGAAGATGTTTTACAGCAGAGCCGGGAAATTACTTCCGGACATAAACAGATACTGGCAGAGTCATTTTACCGGCATATGCTGCAGGACAGCGCTGCAGCGGTTTATTTATCACATGATCTGGTAAAAACCCGCCTGAGCAGCTCAATGCAAAACTGGCTGACCAGTTTGTTCAGCTATGTTTCTGCTGATGATATTCAGGTTGCTATTGCCCAACAGATTAAAATTGGTGAAGTGCATGCCCGTATCGGTATTCCGGTGCATCTGGTACTGCGCGGTGCCCGCCATCTTAAAGAGCAGCTGTACTTTTTGTTGCAGCAGCAGAATGTGTTACAGCCGCAGATTGCTTTAGAGCTGATTGATCTGGCAATGGAGATTATGAGCCAGGCTTATTCACGCTCATATGAACGTTACTCACGGACAGAAGAAGCATACCGGCTGTTTTCGGTTGCCCAGAATATTGCTTACGAGCGGGATAAACAGCGGGCAGCATTGCTGGACTGGGAAAATCATTTAATGTTTGATTGCGCTGTCGGCTTAAAAGCCAGCCAGCTACCGAGAATTTCAGCATCTGAATTCGGGCTGTGGTTTCGTCATAAAGGTGCCCATGCGTTTGAAGGCGCGACGGAGTCAGGCATTATTCTGCAGGCGATGCAGCATATTGATGAAGCACTGATCCCGTTATTTGATTTAACCGCAGGGCAGACACCGGAAACCAGTTTGCAGCGGTTGCGCGACTTGCGCGAGCAGGCAAAAGGTATCCGTTATCATCTTGATACTTTGTTTGAGCAACATAGTGAGCTGGAAGCCGGGCGCGATATTTTAACCCGTTTGCTGAACCGCAGGTTTTTGCCTGCTGTGCTGGCAAAAGAAGTTGGCTTTGCCCGGCAGCACCAGACATTATTTGCAATCCTGGCAATTGATATCGACCATTTCAAACAGATTAATGATGGATATGGGCATGAAGCCGGTGACATGGTGTTACAGCAGGTTGCGTCGTTACTGAACAATAACAGCCGGGGCGGCGATTATTTATTCCGGTTGGGAGGTGAGGAGTTTCTGATGCTGCTGGTGGATATTACCCCCCAGGATGCGTTTAAAGTGGCAGAGAAAATCCGTAAGCAGGTGGAGAGCGAAGTGTTCCTGCTGCCCAGGGAACAAACCCGGCATCTGACCCTGAGTATCGGGCTGGCCATGCATAATGGTCATCCTGATTATCAGCAGGCATTGCGTAGCGCCGATGAAGCCTTGTATCAGGCGAAACATAGTGGCCGTAACCGGGTGGTAGCTGCAGCAACAGCAGTATAATTTCTGTTCCAGCTTGCCAGAGCGTATTGACGATAATCTGAAGTTAAATAAGTAAGTTAGCGGTTTCAGCTGATATAAATCGGCAGCAGGTCTGCCGATTTTTTTATGTTCAGCAAGCCTGATAGCCCAGGCTTGCTGAAGCTGAACTGACTCAGAAAGAATAAACCAGGGTTAAAGAGGTTTGAGTATCGGTTTTCTTTTTATCAACCGGTACGTCAGAGTCATTCTGCACCAGAAAGGCGGCCTTCATTTGCAGGGCACCGTTTATTTTGGCGCTAAGCGCTGTTTCTGCGATGGTACGGGTGTTATCTTCACCGTATTCCACGCTTAAGGTTTGGGTGAAGGTAGCTGATTCACTGATCTGCCATTTGAAGCTGCCGGCACCACGAACAATCAGGCCATTTTCTGTTTCACCGGTTGAACGTTCACCACTGAAATAACCAGGACCGATTTCAACATCCAGGCTTTTGTCTTCTGCATGATACAGCCGTGTACCATAACCGGCAGAGAACGTGGAATATTTGCGGTAGGCACCGAATTTATCGTCAGTAAAAGAACCGAAAATAAATAACGTATCGAATTCATCGCCCAGCTTATATGCGCCTTTGGCTGATACCAGATAACGTTCTGCAGACTTTTCTGTGTACTTGTCGCCCTGATCGTTTGTTTTTTCGTCTTGTTTAAAATAAGCACTGAAAATGTACTGATTGCTCCACTTTTCCAGTTCTTGCCTGGCATCAATTTTTCCGGTTACGGAAGTACCTTCGGTATTACCTGAAGTGGTAATTGCACCCAGTTCGGCTGAAATCGTCCATATCTTAGGTGGGCCAGGGGGCTGAGAATCATCCGGCGCTGCATCCTGAGCAATGGTCGCCGTACTTACCAGGGCAGAACTTACTGCCGCCATTATATTAAACAGTTTCATAGTTACTCCTGCTTCGCTTGTTTAATATGAACATCCATTGTGAATAATGAATACTGATGCTTTGTCTTTCTGAAATCGGAAGGTGAATACACAGACGAACAAAACGTTTTTATGATAGCACATCGTATATGCCGTATAAATGCTGTGTTGTTGCGGTTTTCACGGGGCCGGGAAAAGGTTTTGCTACTTGTATCAGCATAAATTCCGACTAGAATAATCAGACATCATGGTGATTGTAGCTCAGTTGGTAGAGCCCCGGATTGTGATTCCGGTTGTCGTGGGTTCAAGTCCCATCAGTCACCCCATTCCTGTTTTTTTCAGCTTTATCGATTAAAAAGGCGCTTTTGTCGCATTCTGATTGTTGATTATCTTGCTATTCTCAACACTGAAACTGACCGATCCCGGTTTACTTAAAGAGGCATAAAAATAATGAAGAAAGCCCCGCTTTTACTGCTGCTTGGCATTGGCTGCAGCCCGTTCGCATACAGTGCAACCTATATTCATGCCGGTAAGCTGATTACCGCAGAAGACAACAAAGTTCTGTCTGAGCAAACGATTATTATTGAGCAGAATAAAATCATCAGCATTGAAGCCGGTTATAAAACACCGGAGGCAACCGATACTGTTATTGATTTACGCCAGCATACGGTAATGCCTGGCCTGATGGATATGCATACGCATCTTACATCACAGTACAGTGCAAATGCCTATGCAGAAAAATACACCCTGAACGAAGCTGATTACGCCCTGCGTGCCAGTACATTTGCCGAGAAAACCTTACTGACCGGTTTTACCACAGTGCGGGAGCTGGGCGACAGCCACCGTATCAGTGTGGCATTAAAGCGGGCTATCGCAAGGGGTTATATCAAAGGCCCCCGTATTTTTGCCGCAGGTAAATCATTGGCCTCAACCGGCGGCCATGCTGATCCTACCAATGGTGCTGCTTATGCATTACTTGGCGATCCGGGCCCGAAAGAAGGGGTGATTAACGGTGCTGATGATGCCAGAAAAGCAGTGCGCCAGCGTTATAAAGAAGGCTCTGATCTGATTAAAATAACGGCCACCGGTGGTGTACTGAGTGTAGCCAAAAGCGGTATGAACCCGCAGTTTACCGATGAAGAATTGCAGGCCATTGTCAGTACGGCAAAAGACTACGGCTTCACCGTTGCGGTACATGCGCATGGTAAAGAGGGAATGCAGCGTGCGATTAAAGCCGGCGTAACATCAATTGAGCATGGGACCTTTATGGATAAGGAAACCATGAATCTGATGAAAAAACACGGTACTTATTTTGTGCCGACAATTATTGCCGGTAAATGGGTGGCGGATAAATCCAGGATTGATGGTTTCTTCCCTGAACTGGTACGCCCTAAGGCGGCGGATATTGGCCCAAGGATCCAGAACACTTTTGCTGAAGCCTATAAAGCCGGGGTAAAAATTGCATTTGGTACGGATTCCGGTGTTTCAGAACATGGCGAAAACTGGCGCGAGTTCGGCTATATGGTTGAGGCCGGTATGCCGGCAATAACCGCTATTCGTTCTGCCACTATTGAAGGGGCAAAATTGCTGGGGATTGATGATGAACTGGGTACTGTCACCGCAGGTAAAATAGCCGATATTGTTGCTGTGCCGGGTGATCCGTTAACCGATATTGCACTGATGGGCCAGGTCAGCTTTGTAATGAAGGACGGCGTGGTTTATAAACAGTAATTATATTTGTTCAGACACCTGCAATATTTTATTGCAGGTGTGCCTGCTCAGCGGTCTTTGAATTCAGCGATTAAACGGCTGATATCCGCCTGAATCTGCGTTTTTAAATCCTGCTCTGCCTGAAGACGGATTTTATCCTGTTGCCGGGTCAGTTTTTTATCCTGATTTTTACGGGCACTATGGGTCGGCATATCTTTAACTGTCAGATACATCTGGTAAATGCCGGGATAAGCCGCCATTCGCTGTTCAGCGGTCTGTTGTTGCAGGTTTTCGAGTAATACCCATATCCGCAATGCGCCTTCAGAATACTCGCATTGTTCTTCACGCATTGCTTTGCTGATTAGCAGAATACTTTCGTTCAGGTAGCTGATACGTTTGTCATCCTGGGCTTGCTGTTGGGTTTTTTGCTGTTGCAGCAGGCGAAACAACCTGCCTGCATAGATGGCCAGTACCAGCGTTATAACAAGAACAACAACGAGCAGAATAATTGCTATGGTATCTGGCATTAGTCGTCGTCACCTAAAATAGATTTGCGCCAGTCCGTGTTTTCAAACTGTGCCAGTTTATCAACCGGAGCTTCTTCGTCTGCGGTATCTAAACCCAGCAGTTTCAGTAAAACATCCAGTCTGGCTGTTTTGGCGTTAAAATATTTTGCGTCTTTGCCGGTCAGAACTTCATCATTTTCCACACGTTCCAGTAACTGTTGCAGATAAGCGTCATTTTCTATCTGGGCCAGTTCCTGTTCCGGGCTTAATGCCGGTGCTTTCGTTTTTACCAGCGTCGCTTTTGGTGCCGTGACCGTTTGGGCGATAGTGGTACTGTGTGCTTCAGCTGGCAATAATGCGACAGGCTTTTTACTGCCAAGGCGCTTATCTTTTGGTGCAGCAGAAGAAGTTGATGCAATTTTTTCAGACTCTGTCTGGCTGTTACGGCTGCCAGATTTAAGACCTGCGCCTTTTTTCTTGCTTTCTTCTTTAGGGGCTCTGGTTTTCCGGATTTCTTCAACAGGTAAATGGCGCTGGCCATTGGTCCCGGAAGAGCGCGTTTTTTTCTGACGAGTCATGCTTTATACCTATGAAAAAGGGCGATAAGAAAATCCTATCGCCCGTGTCAAACTTATACCGGAAGCTGCCTGCTGAATTTTACCCTGTTGCTGGTAAAAAACGAATCAGTGCAGACCACCCAGATATTTGGACAGTACTTCAATATCTTCGTTGGTCAGTTTCCTGGCGATATCCTGCATCATACCATTTGGATCATTTGCCCGCTGTCCGTTACGAAACTCTTCCAGGGTCGTTTTCAGATATGCTTCATGCTGGAAAGCGATACGCGGGAACATTGCCAGGCTGCTGCCTGAACCACGCGGGCCATGACAGGCAATACAGGCAGCAATACCTCTTTCTGCATCACCGCCGCGATACAGTTGCTGACCACGTTCAATCACCTCTTCCGGGGTAGTTCCGGCGGTCATTTTCTGTGATCCGAAGTAAGCTGCCAGATCTTTCATATCCTGATCAGACAATGTCGCAATCATACCAAACATAACGGCATTGGAGCGTCCGGCAGTGCCACCAGACTCCATACCCAGTTTGTATTCTTTAAGTTGTTTATACAGGTAAGTGGGATGTTGCCCCCCAATTTTGGGGTACATATCTATCGGGCTGTTACCATCTGGTCCATGGCAGGCAGCACAGACTGCTGATTTCGCTTTACCGGCTTCAGCATCACCGTCAAAGGCATATGCTGCACCAGTTACACCGAATAACAGCACCAGTGGAAGTACGAGTTTTTTCATTTTTTATCCGTCTCTATCCGCGTTAAACAGCCAGCAAACTGGCAACTAAATATAATAACCCTAATTTTTATGTCTATTTTACACGAAACTGGTCAAAGTAAAATCCCACAAAGTAGGCAAAAGCTTCTGCCGATCTGTTATATCCGCTACAATGTCGCAAATTTTCTGCCGGAGATGGCTGTGTACAAAGCAAAAATCAATTATCAGCAAGCAATGTTTCTGACCAGCGCCCCTGATATTAAAGCATTACCTGCCGACAGCGGTATTGAAGTTGCGTTTGCCGGACGTTCAAATGCGGGTAAGTCGAGTGCACTGAATACCCTGACCAGACAAAACAGCCTGGCACGTACCAGTAAAACGCCGGGGCGTACGCAGTTAATCAATACTTTCACATTAGGGGAAGACAAGCGTTTAATCGATTTACCCGGATATGGTTTTGCCAAAGTACCGCTGGCGGTAAAAGAAAAATGGCAGCGTTCATTAAGCGAATATCTGATGAAAAGAGATAGCCTGAAAGGGCTGGTGGTGTTGATGGATATCCGCCATCCGCTGAAAGATCTGGATCAGGATCTGATCCACTGGGCAGTGCAAAGCCAGCTGCCGGTACTGTTATTGTTAACCAAGGCGGATAAGCTGGGCCCGGGCGCCCGTAAGAAAACCTTGCTTGAAGTGCGGGAAGCCTCGCTGGCATTTATGGGAAATATTATCGTACATACTTTCAGCTCTTTGAGTAAGCTGGGATTAACCGAACTGGAGCAGGTGCTGGATAGCTGGTTTATACCATTGGCTGCTGATACCGAATAACAGATAAAAAAAACCGACGCATTTTGGGGCGTCGGTCATAGCAAACGGGGAGAAGCTATAATTTCAAATCAACAGGGTGTCTTATTGCTAAGACGTCTTCATTATACATCAATTTTCCCCTGTTTGAAGTATTTACTCTAAAAAATCTAAGAAAATTTCATTTTGTAGTGTTCTTACAAATTTTATTCCTGATCTGACCGGATGTCTGTACTGCTATGGCAGGCTTTTGTGTCTGAAAAACAGGCAAAAAAAACGCCCCACTGCAAGCAGCGGGGCGGCTAAAATAAGCCTGCTTTCTTTGTCTGAGACCTTATCGGGATTCAGATTTCAGAAGGCAGAACATCTTACCTCTGTACCCTACAGCTCAGATTCTAGCCAAGCCGGAAAAGATTGCAAGTATTTTCTGTAATAAAACTACAAAAAAACGATATCGGTGCTTTTTAAATGCTTTTATGTAATTAAATTACCATTAGGGTAAAAAAAAGCCCTGGTATGACCAGGGCTGTATAACTGCAGGAGAGGGATTAACACAATCGTTGATAGGACTTTGCTGTATCAGGAAAGTTCATTTTTTTAATGTGCCTGATCCCAGTTATCACCACTACCTGCTTCTGCCAGCAATGGTACATCCAGTTGCGCAGCCGTAGCCATCAGTGTAACAAGCTGCTGTTTTATCTCTGTTGTTGCTGCAGCATCCACTTCAAACACCAGTTCATCGTGAACCTGCATAATCATTAATACTTTGCCGGCAGCCTGTTTTGTGATCCAGTTATCAACAATAATCATGGCCTTTTTGATGATATCTGCGGCGGTTCCCTGCATCGGAGCATTAATGGCTGCCCGCTCTGCGGCTTTTTTGCGGCCCATATTCTGGGCATTAATATCCGGTAAATATAAACGACGGCCAAACAGGGTTTCGACATAACCCTTTTCGTGAGCCTGTTTGCGGGTACGTTCCATATAGTGAAGTACACCGGGGAAGCGCTCGAAGTAACGATCAACATATTGCTGAGCTTCGCCCCGGTTGATGCCGAGCTGTTTTGCCAGCCCGAAAGCAGACATACCATAAATTAAGCCGAAGTTAACTGCTTTGGCCCGGCGGCGTTGTTCTGCCGTCACTTCGTCCAGTGTCACGCCAAATACTTCTGCGGCAGTGGCTTTGTGAATATCGCGCCCCTGGGCAAACGCATTCAGCAGTGCACTGTCCTGTGACAGATGTGCCATAATCCGCAGCTCAATCTGCGAGTAGTCAACCGCCACAATTTTCTTACCGGGTGGTGCAATAAAAGCCTGCCGGATACGGCGACCTTCTTCGGTGCGGATAGGGATATTCTGCAGATTCGGATCTGTTGAACTCAGCCGGCCTGTTGCTGCAACGGCCTGATGGTAGGAGGTATGTACCCGTCCTGTCACCGGATTGACCATTTTCGGCAGTTTGTCAGTATAGGTTGATTTCAGTTTACTCAGGCCACGGTGTTCGGTGATGAGTTTCGGGAAGTCGTATTCCAGAGCCAGTTCTGCCAGTACCTCTTCAGCTGTTGAAGGAGTGCCGGTTGGTGTTTTTTTCAGCACCGGCAGTTTCATCTGATCAAACAGAATTTCCTGTAACTGCTTGGGTGAGGATAAGTTAAATTCCTTACCGGCCTGCTGGTAAGCCAGCAGTTCCAGTTCTGCGATCCGCTCAGTCAGTTGCAGGCTTTGCTGTGCCAGTTGTTTCGCATCTATCAGTACCCCATTGCGTTCTATTTTTGATAAGACACTGACCAGTGGTATTTCAATATCGGTCAGCACGCTGGCAAGCGTGGCATCCTGCTGTAATTGGGGCCAGAGTGCCTGGTGCAGCCGTAATGTAATATCCGCATCTTCTGCGGCGTATTGGGCTGCCTGTTCCAGGGGGATCTGGTTAAAGGTCAGCTGTTTGGCGCCTTTACCGGCAATTTCTTCAAAACTGATGGTTTTATGCCCCAGATATTTCAGTGACAGGCTATCCATATCATGCCGGCCGGCAACAGAATTGAAGATATAGGACTCAAGCATGGTATCAAAGGCGATACCGTTTAGCGTGATGTTGTAGCGGGCCAGAATACTTTTATCGTATTTAAGGTTCTGCCCTACTTTGGCTTTAGCCGGGTTTTCAAGCCAGGGGGTTAATTGCTGTAACACCCAGTCACGGGATAGCTGCGGTGGTGCGCCCATATAGTCGTGGCACACCGGCAGATACCAGGCTTTATCTGTTGCGGTGGCGAATGACAACCCGACCAGTTCTGCCTGCATATAATCCAGACTGGTGGTTTCGGTATCAAAAGCCACTAAGTCTGCCTGCTCAATTTGTTTAAGCATTGTGGCAAATTCGCTTTCTGTCAGAACGGTCTGGTAGTGGTTGCGATCCACTTCGGTTGAGGCTGACTCTGTTGCGGTGTCTTGCGGTTGCTCATTTGTTTGTCCGCTGGTGTGTGTCAGTACTTCACTGAGCCATTTACGGAACTCACAGGCCCGGTAAAGCTCTGCCAGCTGGGTGTTATCCGGCTGGCGGATAGTCAGATCATCCAGCTGATAAGGTAATTCAACATCAGTTTTTATCGTGGCCAGACGATAGGATAATGCCAGCTGTTCTTTGTATTCCGTCAGTTTGGCGGCCATCGTTTTAGCGCCACGGAAGCTCAGCGCTGCTACCGCATCCAACTGCTGGTAAATATTGTCGATGCTACCGAGCCCCTGCAGCAGGGCCGCTGCTGTTTTTTCTCCCACACCCGGTAAACCCGGTATGTTATCAACCTTATCGCCCATTAAAGCCAGATAATCGATTACCAGTTCCGGGGTAACACCAAATTTCTCCACTACTCCTTCAGGATCAAGCAAAGTAGATGTCATGGTGTTAATTAAGGTAACGTGTTGATCAACCAACTGGGCCATATCTTTATCGCCGGTGGAAATCAGGGTGTGGCGGCCTGCCTGGCTGGCTTGTCTGGCCAGCGTACCGATAACATCGTCGGCTTCAACACCACTGACACACAACAACGGTAAACCCATAGCTTCAATAATTTTATGCAGAGGCGCTATCTGGCTGCGCAGATCATCCGGCATTGGCGGGCGGTGGGCTTTATATTCTGCGTACATTTCATTACGGAAGGTTGGTCCCTTGGCATCAAATACCACCGCCATCTGGCTGGGAGAATATTGCTTCAGCAGACTTTTCAGCATATTTACTACGCCGTAAACAGCACCGGTGGCCTCACCTTTTGAATTCGTCAGATGCGGAGGCGAATGGTATGCACGAAAAAGATAAGAAGAACCATCAACTAAAATTAATGGATTGGTGGGGATATAAACCATAATAAATCATCCTGCAGCTATTTCGTATAGCATGCCACAGCAAAGCAGTAACAGCCAGATTTGGCGTGGCGGCAATTACCATTAAAACCATAACTAAACTGTGGATAACTTTGTGAAAAAACAATAGCAGACAACCGCGAATATTTTGAATATTACGGTACAGGAAGTTTATAACTGCTTGAATAACATGGTATTAAAGGGATTTATTACTGATTCCCTGTCTATTGTTATTATATTTCCGTTGTGTGGAAAACTTTTCCACCCCAACCATTTTAGCCGGAGAAAAAACGGGCAGACGTATGTTGGCTGGTCGTGTAGACTACCATAAAGCAGGCGGTTTGATAGTGATTATTTTAAATAATTTTGCTTTTAAAAAGTTATTTTAAAGACGGTAAAAGCATAAAGCACAAGTGGCAATAGCCAGGGGCCACCCTGGGCAACCGAAGGAGCACAATATGGCAACAGTAGCCGTTATTCTGAGTGGGTGTGGAGTATATGATGGTGCTGAAATCCATGAGTCAGTACTGACTTTACTGCATCTGGATTTAAGCGGTGCAACCTATCAGTGTTTTGCACCCGATCAGCCTCAGTTGCATGTAATTAACCATGTTACCGGTGAAGTACAAAGTGAAGAACGCAATGTACTGACAGAATCGGCCCGGATTGCCAGAGGTAATATCCGGCCATTATCAGAGCTTAATGCTGACGATTATGATGCTGTGATTATCCCTGGCGGGTTTGGTGCCGCGAAAAATCTGAGTGATTTTGCATTTAAGGGAGCAGAGGCAACCGTATTACCAGAGCTGAAGCAGGTCGTTACGCAGTTTATTAGCCGGAAAAAACCGGCAGGTTTTATGTGTATTGCTCCGGCAATGATTCCGTTGATTTACCCGGAACAGGTTAGCCTGACGATTGGTACTGATGCTGATACCGCAGCGGCTATTGAGCAAATGGGTGCCAGACATATTAATTGCCGGGTGCAGGATATTGTGATCGATCACGCTGCCAGAGTGGTTTCAACGCCTGCTTATATGCTGGCGCAGTCAATTGCAGAGGCCAGCGAAGGTATCGCTAAACTGGTGAGGGCGGTATTGTCGCTGACAAAAGATAGTGCCGGCCAGTAAACATCAGTGATGTATACCGGGTGTTTACAGATATAAGTCTGCAGGTTGTCTCAGAGGGGCTTCCCCTTGTGGTAGCTTGAGGGCTATAATGCCACAAAAATTGTATGGCCTTCGCGACAGGATCACTCATGATGAAGAAATTGACTATTGCTTTTACCCTGTTACTGATGACAGTTGGTGTAAATGCCAGTTCAGATGCAGATCGGGAAGCATTAGCTAAACGTATTGCACCGGTCGGCCAGGTTCATATTGCCGGTGCGGCGGCCGCTGCACCAGCTGCGGGTGCCGGTGGCCCGCGTAGTGGTGAACAGGTTTATCAGACTGCCTGTTTTGCCTGTCATGGTACAGGTGCGCTGGATGCTCCTAAAAAAGGAGCCCCGGAGTGGAAACCCCGGATGGAACAGGGCTTTGATGTGTTACTGAAACATTCTATCGAAGGTATCCGTAATATGCCGGCCAAAGGCACCTGTGCTAATTGTTCTGATGATGAACTGGCAGCAGCAATAAAGTTTATGACAGAAGGTGTCTGAGTAAACTATTCTTCGTATTTGAAAGGCCGCACTTGTTGCGGCCTTACTTTTTTATATTCCTGAATAAAAGAAATTGATATAAATAAATGTTAATT
>JARXRR010000113.1:0-4701 GCA_033792355.1 Chromatiaceae bacterium AAb-1 | reverse complement strand
GCCTATCAGGTCGGTATGGCCGGTAACGTTGACATCGACTTCACCACCGGTGATGCTGCTGATGACGGTTTCCGTACTCTGGTGGCGGCCACTGCTGGCGTTGAGGCCGCCATTAACACCGGCAACACCTTCTATCGTGCCCAGCTCTGTGGTCTTCACCACCTTATTGGGGTCGGCACTGGCGCCACCGGTATTGGTAAACTTCCCACCAAAGCTCATGCCGCCACTGATACCAAAGCCTTTGCTGCTGCCACTGGCGCGGTCCTGTACCGACTCCAGCCGCAGGTCACCACCGATATCCATGTAGACACTGCTGTCGCCGTGGAGATTGCCACCGATAATATTGGTGTCTCCCGCGGTAATAATGGTCACCGTATCGCCGCTTAAACTGCTGTTGGTATGCGTAGTCTGTTGGTCTCTGTTTTGGCTGTTGCTGTAGCTGGCATTGACCGATGGCCCGCCTGCCGCGCCCCAGACGGTTTGTGATATCACCAGGCTGGCCTGTTGCTGGCTATTCTGGCTTTGCACCGTATTCTGCCCGGCAAGTACATTCAGGGTATGGGTGGCAATCGCCAGCGCCTGTTCGGCGTCTACCACACTGCCCTGAATGTTGACCGAGCCGGTTTTACCGTCTTCACCGGTCACCAGCAGGATATTCTGGCCGGTAATGGTACTGCCCTGTGAAGTGGTGGCCGTCATCTGGCTTTGCGTTTCGCTGCCGCTAATCGCCAGTTGCAGGCCAACATTAAAGCCATAGGTGGCACTGCTTTGGGCTGCCGCCGCTGTTTGCTGGGCCAGCAGGGTCACCTTACTGGTTAGGTTGGCCGTGGCAGAGACAATCCCGGCCAGATACCAGGCTTCGTCGTCTTTGACATCTCCCAGCAGGGCTTTTAGCTCGTTAATATCGCTGTAAGTCACCCCCGGCACGTTGTTCTGGTAATCCTGCTCCAGTTTTGCCAGGCTTTCTTCCAGTGCGTCGCGCTCTTTTTTGTATTTGCGGTAATCCGCTTCAGCTTGCTTTACCAAATCTTTGGCATCATCCACCGCCATCGCCGCCTTGGCCACTTCCACCGCCTGGTGTTGTACCACGGCACTGATTTCAGCACTGCCCTGTACCGATTTACTCTCTTCTTCGTAGCGGTCAATCACATCCCGGACCGTGATATCGCCCCCGGCTTTGGCGTAAATATCGCCTTCGTCGCTGTTAATTGCAGAGCCTTCCACCAGGATATCGCCTGCCGCATCCAGGATAACCCCCTGCTTGCCATCCAGCGTGCTGCCTTTGTGGGTGGTCGCGGTGCCCTTAAACGCGTTCTCTTCGTATTCGGCTTTACCCAGGCTAACCGTCACCTGCCCATTGTCGGTGCTGATAATCTTATCCGGGCGGGTAATTGCATTGGTCAGCGCATCCAGCCCCAGTTTGATGCGCTGCTCGTAAGACACCGTTTCTGTGCGCTCTTCTGCGGCCAGTATCCGGATATCACCGATATCGGTCCTGACCTGCAATATGCCATCGGCACTGACCTTTGAGCCAATGACGGTGGCACTGCCCGCATCGATGAGCAGGTTACCAGCCGCGTTAACATTTGAGCTGTTGGCGGTAATGCTGGCCGTGCCAGTCATTTGCTCGACAGAGGAATACAAACTGCCGCCACTTAAAAAGCCACCGGACTGGCTGCGCGACTCACGCAGGCGGCTTTCTTCGCCGGAGGCTATCAATATCTCGTTAAAGGCCTTCAGGCCGATATCCTGGGCGCTAAGGCCACTGGCGATAACTGCGATATCGTTATCAGCCTGCAGCAGCAGGTTGCCCCCGGCAGACACTGTGGCGCCGGACAGCAGGTCATCCTGTGCCAGCTCCTCTTTGCTCTTGGAAGATAAACCGCCAAAGCGGCTTTTGCTGGTGTGGCTGTACTCGTAATCCTGGTAGGTGCCGGCGGTGATGGTGATGTCTTTACCGAAGGCAATAATGTCGTTGTCGGCATGAAGCGCACCGCCGACCAGCGTAATATCCCCGGCGGCCGCTTTGACCACCTGGCCGTCTTCGTCCACGTCGGCATTGAGTAAAATCGTACCGGCGGTAATACCGGTGCCCTGCACCTCTTCGTGCAGGCTGACCGTTTCGGTGACCCGTTTACTGAAGGTGCTCTTTTTGGTGGTTTTATCGGCATCGTAGTGCGATTCCACCACCGCCAGCAGGTTCATCTCGTTTTCGGCTATCAGGGAGGCGATATTGCCGGCACTAAACTGCGCCCCTTCAGATTCAAGATTATTGCCGGCGCGGATACTGAGGTTGTTACCGGCATCGAGGCTGACCACCTCATAGGTGCGGTGCACTTCGATATCGTGGCCGCCTTTAAAGTATTTCTCATGGCCGCTGAGGTGTTCAATTGCGCCCAAGAGCACATCATTACCAGCAGCAATATCGATATTGTTGGCGGCAGAGAATTTGCTGCCCTGCAGGTCGATATCATGACCGGCCTCCAGGCTCAGGTTGTTGTGCGAGATAATGTCGGATGCGGGCCCGACCAGGGTGTAGGTCCGGCTGTTGCCCTGGCTGTCGGTATAGGTGTGCTGGCTGTATTCGGTGCGGTTGATAATATCGCCCCCGGCACTCAGGCTGACATCATACCCTTCGAGGTGGCCGCCCTGGTTTATCAGGTTGGCGCCGGCGTTAAGGTTCAACAGCCCCTCGGCTATCATACTGCCGGTGTTCAGCAGGTTGCCCCCGGCATTGACACCGATATGGGTCCCGCTCAGGCTGCCCAGGTTCTGCATGTCCTTGCCGGCACTAATCTCTACCCAGCCCCCGGCCATACTGCCGCTGTTGGTAAAGCTGCCGCCAATATCCAGCCACAGCTCGTCGCTGTTTAAGGCCATCGTATTGGTAAAATCACCGCCTATCTCCAGACCAATAAATGTATCGCTGTCCAGGAAGGTGGTGTCTTTGGTTTCAAGCGTGCCGTCGGTGCGCAGCATCAGCCCGTCTCCGGCATGCACCCCCGCATCTATCCGCATGCCTTCAGCGGCATAGATATCGATAATGCCGCCGGCACTTAACGTGACCCCGTCCGGCAGCAGGTCGTTTAAGCTGATTGCCGCATACAGCGCCTGCTGGCCTGTGTTGATATCCCCGGCATCAAAGCCCAGGTCTTCGGTCAGTACCCGGAGTTGCTCGTCGGTCATAAACACATTCTGGCCTACCGGGGTGTTGTCCGCCGGTACCGTGCTGCCTGCAAGGCTGGTATGGCTTCCCGCATTTAGCACAAAATCCTGCTCGGCGATAATGCCGGCGTGGCTGTCTGACAGGGTTTTCAGGGCTTTCTGGGCTACGGCATCCGTATTGGGAACGCTGCCGGACCGGGCCATCTGCGCGTCGCTGTAAGGCATAGAAGATGCGCGGCTATCCTGCCAGGACGCCAGTGTGACCTGCTTATCCACCTCGGCCTGCGCCACCTGTCCTTCATCCAGCCCACCGGCAGCCTCAGCCTGGCCCGCCAGCGCCTGTTGCAGCTGCGCCGCATCAATCTCGCTGCCGGCACTCACCCCGATGGTAACCTCCGGGCTGGCACTAAGTACCGTGCCTTCCCGTACCACTATCTCATTGCCCAGCGCCCCTTCGCCGATACCGGCAGCATCAACCAGGGTAATATTGTCATTCGCCCGGATAGAGAGTGCCCTGCCTTCCATAAAGGTCACCGTACCGGCACTGCCACGGGAGATATTGTCACGCGCGGTGTCGACATCGGTTTGAACGATACCCTGATTGGGAGAGCGGGGATCCGCATCAATATTCTCTAAGTTCCCGTCGATATTTCCTGAAATCTTGCCTGCGACGACAACCGTGCCGAATGCACCGCCGGTATAGGTCGTTTCGGTGCGTTCTCCAACTTTTACTGGATCACTTTCAAATCCTGGACCTGGCTCCATACAGCCCAAATTTGTAATAGGAACAAGACAACCAACCCTGACTTTTATCTCGGAAACCTCAATATTATGATGCTGTCTATTCTGAGCCGCATAATTTCTCAGTGCCGGACCTGATATTGTCAAATCATTTCCAACGGAAATCGCACTATAGTAGTTCGCAATTTCACCAGTCAGCGTCATATCTCTGCCAGAGGTGATAGTACCTTGCTTTCCTTCCAGTGACGCCTGATAAGTTGTGGTGACTCGCCTCTCAGTAATTAAAGTAACTAATTTTGAGGGGCCATGCTGATCATATCCGGCTAAAGGATCACCAGAAACAAATCCCTGACTGGTACTAACAACACCTTTTTCATCATATGACACTTCCCCGGTATGGGTATTGGTGATCCTGCCACTCAGAGCGAGGTCCCCTGCTGCGGCGATACTGCCGCCCCGGTTAACGATTTCAGTACCGCTAATCTGCAGGTTACCGCCCGAATAGACACTGGCTAAGCCCTCGCCTTCGGTCAGGTTCAGCAGGCTGCCGGTCATCGTCAGTTGTGTCCCGGCGTAGAGCAGGTTGGTGTTCTCCAGGTTGCCGGTGATATTCAGTGTCTTATTGGCCGCAAGGGTGCCGTGGTTGATGCCGGGGTTACCACTTAAGTTAAGTGTTAAGGTGTCGTGGCTGCTGATGGTGCCGAGGTTGGTCAGCGTACCGGTGGTGACGGTGCCGCGGTTACCGGCTTTAATCACGCCGCTTTGCTGGTTGGTAAGATGGCTGCTGCTCAGCTG
>JARXRR010000143.1:0-1262 GCA_033792355.1 Chromatiaceae bacterium AAb-1 | reverse complement strand
CTATAGGGCCAGTAAGTCTGAATCCGGAGCGGGAAATCGTGCAAATTCAGGCAGCAGCATAAAACGGGAAAATCGGACAACTACCTTGAAAAACTCCGCTTATCAAGGGATGATAAAACTTGCTCAATTGATGATATCAATCATGTTGTAAACGCGCTAATACCTGTTGATTTGGCTGAAGAGCTTAATGATACGTTCGTTCAATATGCAAATAATCCCCCATTTAATGTGCCGGATTCTTTTTACACCCATTCCGGCGAGCTTAGAAAGGCAAAGAAGGTGCTTTTAAAAGACATCGGTGGTAGTTGGTCACTAAATTTTGAAAAAAGAGTGTTTGGTACAGATTCCTCTGCAGATATCCAGTTTTGTCCCGACGATGGTGGATATATAACAATAAGAAACTTGTCAGAGAGAATTAGAACGAAAATAGATGAAGTACTAAGAGAACGTGGGGAGTAAAATGTCTGCGCTCTCATACTCCGTTAAGCTATTTCGGTTGTTGGAGCAACCGTCAATTGGCGGCAGTAACGTTTTTTCATCTCGAAACATTATTTTAACCAAGGATATAGTAGAAGCGGTTTACGGAGCTTGGCGTTATCCATCTTCAGGGTTTTCAGTTGAAGTTGTTATTGGCGCTGACAGGCTGACAGGCGGCGATAAAGACCCGCAGACACTAGAGAGTAAAATTGGCGAGAAAGCAAACAACATAAAAGTCGAGTTATCAAGAAAAGATGATGGTCAGTTCTATAGAGGCATTAACGATTTTGTGGCTAGAGCTAAAACCCTTAATACAGGAAGGCTTCCAGAAGAATTCTATATTGTTGACCGAGACTATCATTACCCAAATGATAAAGATAGTAAGAGTGATCCATATATCGCCAAATTAGAAGGTTTATGTTTATTTATCGACGCGATTAAGCATCATATATGCCATTTTCATGATGTTACACCAACAGGTAAAAGCCGAGCGATATTGGTCATCAGTGATGACTCGAATAAAAGTTTGTCACCGAAATCTATTGAGTTAAAGTTCACTGAAGAATTACTTGAGCTCGATAGCATCCCAGATTTAACTTTACTAAATGAGTTACGTTTACCGGCAGCATTGCCACACAAAGAAGAGAAACTTTCGACATTAAGAGTGTCGATTTGGGAATATCTGTCCTACGCAAAAGCTGACGATTCGACGATATATTACTTAGCCTTTAATTGGCCAGATATCTTGGATAAATACCGTGCTAGTTATGAGCTGTATATTAGGG
>JARXRR010000190.1:0-298 GCA_033792355.1 Chromatiaceae bacterium AAb-1 | reverse complement strand
AATGTTATCTGTGCTGCCATTGTTATAAATACTCATTCAAGTGATGGAAGTCAAGATATCGATCGGTTTAGAAAGTAGCAACCATCCATAGCATTGCTGAATAAAGTCTTTATCAAATTTCAACTCATCATTGTTTGCTCTATTAACCCAAGCTTCTCCTAAGTGATATACATAGGTTGGCAACGAAACAATTTTTCCAGTCATTGGGCCATCTGTTATTCTCGCTTTTATATCCCAAAAATAACCATTTGTTCCCCATTGTTTTTTTGATATCTGTACGATCTCAATATGTGTATCC
>JARXRR010000159.1:0-692 GCA_033792355.1 Chromatiaceae bacterium AAb-1 | reverse complement strand
CTCAATATCTTACGGCGTCTCAATCTCAACTTGATATCATCATCTGGTATTGATTGTGATAACTTTAAAGAGTTTATTCAACTAATTTCGATGAAGATATGGCATAATCCTTCGTTTGTTTTGTACAAATTGACTAGGAAGCCTCTGCACTCTTATCATTATTCCGGTATTACATTGTTACATAGCAAAACTTTTGGTTTGAACGATACTGCAGAGAGTTATTTGCGTAGAAATCTAAACCATGCAGAACAGCTTGGCTACCTGAGTATTGCTACGCATTATATGACATTAAAGGGTGATGACAGATATCGAACTGAATTTTACAATTTGCTTGATATTTTGATAGACAGGTATGGCAAAGATGCTTTTGTGCTATCACGTGATTTGATAAAGCACGTAGGTCGTTTATGAAAATCCTGCTATTAGGCGATTTTAGTGCGCTGCACAAAAACCTTAAAGAAGGATTGGTGGCGCTTGGGCACGATGTGACTATTGCATCAAATGGCGATGGTTGGAAGAAAGTTGATACAGATATTAACCTGTATTATCCAAGAAAAAACTTTTTAGATCATATGAAGTATCGTTTTTTCTTGCTAAAACAGCTGTTGTCAATAAAGGGGTACGACGTTGTTCAGCTTGTTAATCCATTTATTTTCCCTGCCAGAGGTTTTCCCAGGCAGTTGGTTATAAAC
>JARXRR010000177.1:0-409 GCA_033792355.1 Chromatiaceae bacterium AAb-1 | reverse complement strand
TCATTACATCCTGGGGCACAGAAAAGATTTTTGGAATATCTACTTCGCGTTGTGAAAGATAAAAATATTCAAGTATTAATCTCAACGCATTCTCCAACTTTTGTAGAGCTATTACCAGAGGAATCATTAATTGTATTAGATGATTTAGTTGATGGAGTTAGGGCTAGAATGGAGCCAACGAAATCAGGTGCATTCCATCGACTTGGTCAGCCAGCATCTAATAAAACCTTACTTCTTGCGGAAGATTCTCTGCTTGCAGCATTTGTAGATAGCGCTCATCATAAATTAGCGAAAGAAATTTATTCTATTACAGATGTAGAAGCTGCGACAGTGGGGGCATCAGAAATGCTATCCAATCAAGTTAAAGCATATTCTTTGGCTAACTCTAAAGTAATTATGATCCTAGATG
>JARXRR010000120.1:0-3071 GCA_033792355.1 Chromatiaceae bacterium AAb-1 | reverse complement strand
TATCTAAACTGCAAAAACTACCGAAAGTTAACAGTTGCTCTGAATTAAATTTAATTTCAAGCTCAAGTTTGTTTTTACCAATAAAAACCAGTGTATCTGGCGAATGAGTAGGTACAGCATAATCAGCAATTTTCTTCATCAACTCTATAAGTTTAAGAGCCTTTTTATAGCTACTGACAATGGGCGGTTCATCTGGATCAGGGTATGCGTAATTCTCAGGCATAAGATAAAAATGATCTGGTGCCTTCTTACAGTATTCTCCACTATCAAGTAGCTCTTGGAATTTATCTATAAACAATGACGGGTAGTTAAAAATGACAATGCGCTGAACTTCATTTATAGAATCAAATATGTAGTTCGAACTCAACGCATCTTCTAACTTATCCCAATTCCACCCACTTGGTACAGTCCCTGATATCCTTTTGTCACCAAGCAGCGTAACATCCTGTAACTCACGATACAGAAAGAGAGCAAGCTGATGTGGGTTATCTGGATAGTTAATCATGAACCTTTAGCTTTTTTAATGTCCTGCACTAATACATCTGGCACATCGTTAATTTGTAGATGGTACTTTCCATTCCCTGCATCCACAAGCTCAATTCGATGAGACAAAACATCATCTACGTCGAATGCCAAACTAACATGACCAAACTTTTTGGAAATTCTCTTGAGCCGCGAGTAAGTTGCTGCGTGAGGCGCAAAGCTATCATTAACCTGAAAATCATTAGTTTTAATATGCTCTCGAAAGTCTGTTGGATTCTGATCATCAACCCAAGCAGACAACCCCGTTAAATTAACTGACTCGCCTTTTGCTGTCTTTTCCTTGCAGTAGTCATATAACTTCTGCCTTGCCTCTTGTTTCTGCTCTGCTGACCAGTTTTTTGCAGAAGCATAGCTATCCAATGCATCTAACACTACTTTCGTATTGTGTTTAGAGTCAACATAATCAGTACAGCTTAATGCATCCCTGAAAAAATCGCTTGGATCATCTTTACCTGATCTGGGTTTTACGAAAGTCAGATAAGGAGTTTCATTCTTCAGAAATTTCTGGACATCTATACGAGCAGCTTCATGCAAATGCTCAATATCAAAAATATACGACTCTGTTAATGCTAAGGTAGTTTCGTCAATCCCTGCTCTGGCTTTTGTTTTAAGCATCAGCACTAACAGCCAATCCCTACCATGATCAACATATCGCATAAATTTCACAAACCCCGAAGTTGTCAAAGGCTTCTTATTCATTTCAGCACATATCAAATCTGCCGTTTCTTTGGAAAAAGTCAGTAAATCCTTTTGCTTAGTTAAATACTGCGTCAAAATAACCGGGAATTGATTGACTGCAGGGTTGGTACCAAATGAGCCATGCTGATTGTATTCCTTAGAGTACTTACTGTGGACGCTTTCAGTAAGACTAGTTAATACAGCGTCCAAGGGAAGAACCGCCTTTCTCGGCTCAACTTTACCATCCTTTTTGCTCCGTTCTTTTTTTATTTGGTGCAAAATTGCTTCTGTTATTTGCATTACAAACTTCCTTAGTTAAATAATCATCCAAACCACACTTGATTTTTTCTAATCAACCGACAACACCGTTGCTTCACAACCTGCACTCCTAATCGATGTAGTTGCCCCACCTCAACATAAGCAGAAAACCCTCATTCAATATTTATCAATCGTTAGCTGAAAGTTGCTGTACTTCGATGCACCATATAAATCAGGGAATAAAGATAGGTGGTTTATATTCATCTTATTGAGGTTTCGCAATGCTGTATCACGCTCAGTTTTGGGTATAAAAATTCTAAGTAACGCAGCTTCGCCATTACCAACAACTTTCTCTTTGAAATACTCCTCAACACAGGAATAAAGAAAACTTGCAATACTAAACAGCCCCCTCTGACTTACCATGCGACGATTCTCATCAGGGTTAGACTTAAAAAGCCTTAAACCATCCCACTTCACTTTTGTACGCGAATCACAATAGCCAATAGATGACGGCAAAGCGTAAATGACACATTCGTCTGCCATCATTTCTGGATTGCCTTCAAATGCAAAAAACGCGGCTATATAAGGTGCCTCAGTCCAATCAAGCAATGGGGTGGCAAACCCATTATGCTGTCCTAATGCCCACCAATCATCATCCGACATATTTATGGGGTAGTATCTGATTCCCTTTGCAGCTCGTTTAAAACCATCCAAATGAGATTTTATTAAATCTATTCCTTTTCGCGGGGCCCGATAAGCTGGAGCAATCCTCTCTAATGACGATTTTAATTTCCATTCTGATGATGCCTGCCCTCGATATACATATTTATCATACTCACTCAAGGAGCCATTCAGAAAATCAACAAAACCCAGCCAGCTCTTGCAATGAACATCTCTGATGCCATCAACTACTCCGTCAGCATGCCAGTCGTTACCTGCTTTTGTCCCCTCAACAGTCTTATGCAATCACATTCTCCCATAACCTATGATTTTTATTATTTTCTAATCAACCGATTGCATCGTCGCTTCACAACCTGCGTTTCTAACCGATTCAGTGGCCACACCGGTGGTTAATGCATCAAAGCCATTTTTTGCACGGTAGGTCATTACCAGTCGGTGGTTACCGGCATCATCAACTGGTGTAATACGAGTGGTTATATGCTCAAAACTGCTGGGATCTCGTAGCTGGTCTTTAACCTGACTAACCACTCTGTGACTGGAACCATCCCATGCGCTTAAGCAGTGAAAACCTGCTTTTCTGTCGCAGCTCTTTTTTGAGCTTTTGCTTCAGCCTTTTGTTGCCGTTCTTCAGGTGAATCGCTTATCCAAGAATAAAGACTAAGCGCAACCAATAGGGCAAAAGATATTCCCAGAACAGGCTTAATTAATTTTGATAAATCAATTGGTCTTTCAGCGGGTGATTCTGTACCGAAGCTAGGGCATTTTTTAGCATATTCAGCAACCATACCCCGGCAGCCTTTGCATTCAACTAGCTTAACCATTAGTGCACTCTTTCTTATTGTTTTGCGAAACCGCTTTTATTTACAACATACTTCCAATAATAAACAGTAACGCCCTCTAATATCAAAGAC
>JARXRR010000187.1:0-316 GCA_033792355.1 Chromatiaceae bacterium AAb-1 | reverse complement strand
GTTTTGCTGGTATTCATTCGTAAAATATTGCGATTAAATTTTCGTATTGTTGCAAGAAATATCAATACATTAAGTGAGAAGCGTAAGCAGGCTATATCTCTATGGCGAAAGTTTGTTGTTATGCCATTGATAAATAAGTTATTTTTTGAAGTTGATTTTGTGCTCAATCAATGCATTGGTATGCAGAATGATTTACTTCAATGTACTAATATTAATAAGAAAAAGATTGGTGTCATTCATAATCCGGTAAATAAGTTGATAGAAAGCTATGTCGTTAATAATGGCATTTCTGATTTGAGTAAAAAGAGCTATATAC
>JARXRR010000144.1:0-1207 GCA_033792355.1 Chromatiaceae bacterium AAb-1 | reverse complement strand
AAAAAAGGCCCCATGAGGGGCCTCTTCATCACACCAGCGATTACGCCAGTATCTTCGATACCACGCCCGCACCCACTGTACGGCCACCCTCTCGGATAGCAAAGCGTAAACCTTCATCCATCGCAATTGGACAAATCAGCTCGACCACAAACTTCAGGTTGTCTCCCGGCATTACCATCTCCACACCTTCCGGTAATTCCACTGAGCCCGTTACATCCGTCGTACGGAAGTAAAACTGTGGACGGTAACCTTTGAAGAATGGCGTATGACGTCCACCTTCTTCTTTTGATAACACGTACACTTCACCTTCAAACTTCGTGTGCGGCTTGATTGAACCCGGCTTCGCCAGTACCTGACCACGCTCTACGTCTTCACGCTTCGTTCCACGCAGCAGTGCTCCAATGTTCTCGCCCGCACGACCTTCGTCCAGCAGCTTACGGAACATCTCTACTCCCGTACACGTCGTCTTCACCGTATCTTTGATACCGATGATTTCAACTTCTTCACCTACCTTCACGATTCCCTGCTCTACACGACCGGTTACTACCGTTCCACGGCCTGAAATTGAGAATACGTCTTCGATTGGCATGATGAATGGCTTATCAATCGCACGCACCGGCTCAGGGATATAGGTATCCAGCGCTTCGCCCAGCTCCAGGATTTTTTGCTCCCAGTCTGCATCGCCTTCCAAACCTTTTAACGCTGAACCGCGGATTACCGGCAGGTCATCACCCGGGAAATCGTAGTCTGATAACAGCTCACGCACTTCCATCTCTACCAGCTCTAACAGCTCTTCGTCATCTACCATGTCACATTTGTTCATGAACACGATGATGTAAGGTACACCTACCTGACGGCTTAACAGGATGTGCTCACGCGTTTGGGGCATCGGACCATCAGTCGCCGCAACCACCAGAATCGCGCCGTCCATCTGTGCCGCACCCGTAATCATGTTCTTAACATAGTCAGCGTGACCCGGGCAGTCTACGTGCGCGTAGTGACGCGTCGGAGTGTCATATTCTACGTGGGACGTGTTGATAGTGATACCACGCGCCTTCTCTTCCGGCGCCTTGTCTATCTGGTCAAACGCAAACGCCTGGCCGCCGTAGTGCTTGGCCAATACGTTGGTGATAGCTGCTGTTAATGTAGTCTTTCCATGGTCTACGTGACCAATCGTGCCTACGTTTACGTGCGGTTTATTACGTTC
>JARXRR010000149.1:0-1018 GCA_033792355.1 Chromatiaceae bacterium AAb-1 | reverse complement strand
ATACTAGGCAATGTATTATTTTAGAAATGCCAATAGATATATATCAAGAGATAAAAGTATTCTCTGGCAGAAAAGTAACTATCCATGGAGTGATGCTTGAACACGATTATAGAGATACTGATAATGGTTTGCTTTTTATCCCTTCAAGGATATCGGTAAAGCACTATCACTTAGATCCTTAACCTATCGGAGCGAATAGTAGTGGCGCTGTGCTTTTCCAGAATAAATATGATGAATATGGAGTACCTGAAGCGGTAAATCAAGGACGCTTTGGCTATACCGGACAACTGTATCTGTCAGAGATAGGGCTGAATTATTATAAAGCCCGGATTTACCATCCAAAGCTAGGTCGTTTTCTGCAAACAGACCCGATAGGCTATGAAGATCAGATGAATCTTTATGCCTATGTAGGGAATGATCCTATTAATATGAGTGATCCAACAGGTGAAGCGTCTAAAGTAGCTTGGTTAGTAAGACTTACTGCTTCTGGAATGAGGAAAGTTGGAAGATTGACTCAGCAGCAAGCAGTTGCTGCAAGAAGACAAGGTGATAACGTTCTAGGTGATAGAAAACAAGTTAGTCAGCAAATAGAGAGTGCGGCTCATGGAACTGATGATTTACTGAAACATAAAGGCCATAGGTTGTCAGATGGTTCTACAGGAAAATCACATTTCCAGACTGAAGGAAAAAGAGGGCATACTTTCTGGTCTGTAATGACAGCAGCATTGTTGGGTACAGCAGATGTTCTGGATCAGGTTGCAGAAGCTGCAGAAATCGTTGATCCAACAAGCTATTTACCATCAGGTGGTTCTTATATGGCTCCTGATGGTAATTTTGTATCATATGATCAATTAATGGAAATACTGAAGAATAGATCATTGGAGTCTGAAAATGAGAAAAGTAACAGTCTGATGAAAGAATGTGGTGGAATGGGCGCAATAAAAAAATGGTGCTAATAGAATGGATGAAATAATTTTTAAAGTTGTTGTTCAAGGGGTTGGTTTCAGACAGGATACAC
>JARXRR010000002.1:0-130199 GCA_033792355.1 Chromatiaceae bacterium AAb-1 | reverse complement strand
GGATTAAGCTCAAACTAAAAGGCCTGAGTCCGATAGAGTATCGAAATCAGGCCTTGGTAGCCGCTTAGAAATGAGTCCAACTTTATGGGGTCACTTCAAAAAGTTCTGGTTTTTCAAAGCTTACCGTTAAAAGTAATTACAGTTGCGGGCCTGCCGCTACCAATGCCTTACCTTCGGTGTTGTCCGTAAACTTAACAAAGTTATCAATAAAGCGTTTTGCCAGATCGCGCGCTTTGTTATCCCAGTCTGCCGGATTAGCATAGGTATTACGCGGATCCAGAATAGAGGTATCCTCTACGCCTGACAGGCTGGCAGGTATTGCCAGGTTAAAATACGGCAATTGTACAAATTCCGCATTCTCAATGCTGCCATCCAGAATAGCGTCAATAATAGCGCGGGTGGCTTTAATCGAAATACGTTTACCGGTACCGTTCCAGCCAGTATTAACCAGATAAGCTTCGGCGCCGGAGGCTTCCATCCGCTTACCCAGCACTTCAGCATATTGAGTCGGATGCAGGCTCAGGAAGGCTGCACCAAAACAGCTGGAGAACGTAGGTGTAGGTTCGGTAATACCGCGCTCTGTACCAGCCAGTTTTGCAGTAAAACCTGACAGGAAGTGGTATTTAGCCTGCTCTTTAGTCAGCTTTGATACCGGTGGTAAAACCCCGAATGCATCTGCCGTCAGGAAAATAACCTTTTTCGCATGACCCGCTTTTGATACCGGCGCTACGATGTTATCAATATGGTAAATCGGGTAAGACACCCGGGTATTTTCGGTTTTGGAACCATCGTTAAAATCAATAGTACCATCATCTGCTACCGTCACGTTTTCCAGCAGGGCATCGCGGCGAATCGCGTTATAAATATCAGGCTCATTTTCCTTTGAAAGGTTAATGGTTTTGGCGTAGCAGCCACCTTCAAAGTTAAATACGCCGTCATCATCCCAGCCGTGCTCATCGTCGCCAATCAGCTGACGTTTAGGATCAGTAGACAGTGTGGTTTTGCCGGTACCTGACAGCCCGAAGAACACCGCAACATCGCCTTTTTCGCCGACATTGGCAGAACAGTGCATGGACGCTATACCTTTTAGCGGCAGGTAATAGTTCATCATAGAGAACATACCTTTTTTCATTTCACCGCCGTACCAGGTACCGCCAATCAGCTGGATGCGCTCTGTCAGGTTAAAGGCCACAAAGTTTTCTGAGTTCAGGCCCTGGGCCTGCCAGTCCGGGTTAGTGCATTTGGCGCCATTCATTACCACAAAGTCTGGCTTATAATCTTTCAGCTCAGCGTCTGTCGGGCGAATGAACATATTTTTCACGAAGTGCGCCTGCCAGGCCACCTCGGTAATAAAACGCACAGCTAGACGGGTATCGGCATTTGCACCACAGAAAGTATCAACCACAAATAAGCGTTTGCCTGATAACTGCTTTGTTACCAGTGCTTTAAGCGACGACCACACTTCAGGTGTAATGGCTTTGTTGTCATTTTTGCCTTGATCAGACCACCACACGGTATCGCGGGTGATGTCATCACGCACAATGTATTTATCTTTAGGCGAACGACCGGTAAAAATACCTGTATCCACGGCAACAGCGCCAAGATTAGTCAGTTTGCCTTTTTCATAACCTTCAAGGTCGCTACGAGTTTCTTCTGCAAACAGCAGCTCATAAGACGGGTTATAAACAACTTCCGTGACATCTGTGATGCCGTACTGGCCCAGATCCATATCGGACATGATGTAACTCCTAAGGGTACTGTAGTGTAGGTAAGGGTGCAGTCTCTGGCGGACTTATTTTTTATTGTTACTACGTGAACAGACAGCATGCTCTCCGTTCACGTAGTACGCTGTCATCATAGCGTTTTCAGGCGAAAAAAGATAGTTCACCAGTCACAGAGTGTGCCTAAAAGCCACGCCAATACTGTATCGGCCTATAAAAACCCTGCACTTTGAATGGATTTAATTATTTTTTATGTCCGGCGCATTTTACAACTGGCGAACAGTTGGTGTGGCACGGATAAGCTCAGACCAGGGCTGGTGTGCCTGACCAATAACCATAAAATCCGGATTTGCCAGCGTTTCCCGCTGGTTGTAGCTAAGTGGCAGAAACTGGCTGTCAAGAATTCTGCCGCCGGCCTCTTCGACAATAATATGTACTGCTCCGGTATCCCATTCTCCGGTAGGCCCCAGCCGCAGATAACAATCTGCCTTACCTTCTGCCACCAGACAGCTTTTCAGTGAACAGCTGCCCAGCGGAATAAACTCTACCGGCTGCCCGTCGGTAACCAGTTCGCTGATTGGTGCCAGCGGCTGGCGCCGGCTGACAGCAATGCGTAGCGTTTCTCCCTGCTGATGCTGATGAACGCGGATCCGGTTAATCAGGTTACGCTGCTGCTTAAAAGCACCATGCCCGCGGCTGGCATAATACATCATGTCTTCTTTGGGCCAGTAAATCACCCCTAATACCGGCCAGCCGTGTTCTACCAAAGCGATACTGACGGTAAAATCACCGCTGCGGGCCACAAATTCCTGCGTGCCGTCCATGGGATCGATCAGCCAGTAACGCGGCCATTGCTGCCGTTTGGCCAGGGGAATAAAAGTAGATTCTTCAGAAATAACCGGAATATCCGGCGTCAGCTCTGACAGACGATTGAGAATAACCCGGTTTGCAGCCAGATCAGCCGTAGTTACCGGGCTTTGATCGGCTTTTTGCTGCTGTTCAAACTGGCCACTCTGATATAACTGCCATAACACGTCGCCAGCCTCCCGGGCTGTCTGTTGTACAGGTTCAAGCAGTCTGCTTAAAAACATCTGGATGCTGTTCCAAATAATGTTGTGCTAACAACAGCGCAGCAACACTGCGCGCTTCGGTAAAATCAGCCTGCTGTAACAGGTTTTCGCTGTCATTACGTGACCAGCGCACCAGTTCCAGTGGTTCAGGTTCATCCCCTTGCAATATTTCAGGATACAAATCAAAGGCCAGAACGATATGCATTGTAGCATTAAAGTAACCCGGCGCTAAAGCCAGCGACTTCAGCTCGACAAAGCGTCTGGCACCAAAACCGGCTTCTTCTTTCAGTTCACGGTTAGCGGCGGTGACAACATCTTCTCCGGGATCGATCAGCCCTTTCGGAAATCCCAGCTGATAATCATGTGTACCGGCACAGTATTCACGTATCAGATAAAAATGTTCGGGATCCGGGCAGGCAACAATCATTACAGCACCCCGGCCACTGCCCCGCATTCTTTCGAAGATCCGCTGTTCCCCGTTACTGAATAACAGCTGCAACTGCTCTATTTTGAACAGACGGCTTTGCGCTACGATTTCCTGATGAAGAATTTCCGGTTTCTGTCGTTCTGAAGGCGTGTCATGCTGTCGCTGCGTCATGCTGTGACCTCTGTTACAATCTGCTGTTGTTACTATAAACGATTATCAGGAAAAACCTATGCTGCAATGGGCAGAAATTGACACTGTATTACTGGATATGGACGGCACCCTGCTGGATCTGCATTTTGATAACTACTTCTGGCTGCATCACCTGCCTGCCCGCTGGGCAGAAATCTCCGGTATCAGTGCAGCTGAAGCCTCGCAGCAGCTAAAAGCAGAATATGCTGCGCTGACCGGTAAGCTGGAATGGTATTGTCTGGATTACTGGGAGCGCCGCCTGCAACTGCCCATTACCGAGCTGAAACGCGAAGTAATGCACAAAATACAGATGCGCAATGACACCCCGGCTTTTCTGAATGCCCTGAAGCAATCCGGGCGTGACATTATTCTGCTGACTAATGCTCACCCGGCCAGCCTGGCACTGAAAGCCGAATGTACTGATCTCGACCAGTATATCAGCCATCAGATTTCCACTCATGAATTCGGTACTACCAAGGAAACCCAGAGCCTGTGGCAGCAATTGCAGCAACGGCTTGGCTTTGATAAACAACGGACGTTATTTGTAGACGACAGCCTGCCGATACTGGACGCGGCCAGAGAGTTCGGCATTAAGCACCTGCTGGCAGTTGCCAACCCTGACAGCCAGCAACCAGCGCGGCAGATAGCAGAGTTTCCGGCGATTACGGATTATCAGGTACTGCTACAGGATATCCGCTCACCCCGCTGAAATAAGCATCAGGCTTCAGAACCGGATGCTGTACCGCCCTTCGGCATCCGGCTGACCGATAAACTTCATCGCCTGATGCACTTCCTGCGGCATCGACGCCTCAGGTTTTACCGTGCCATCAACCGACAATTTACCGGCCTGATTCAGCCGGGCAGTAATGGCCAGTCCCAACGCATTCTGGCCATCGGTAGTCAATAATGGCTCACCTTCCTGGCAGCTTAAATCTGCATATACTGATTGTAAATCCAGCCAGTTACTGCCTGGCGGTTGCAGGCGGGCGTCCAGCCAGTTGGCGGCACCTGAAAGGGTATCGCACCACGGGGCACCATACTGATAATCACGAATATCCAGCATTAGCTCACCTGTAGCCTGAACAGGTAAAGGTAGTTGCAGCAACGGTATTAACTGACTGACCGGTAAGCGCAACAAACTGTTCTGAACCTGAATACCATTGAGGCTATAACTGATATGCGCGTTAAGGTAAGGCTGCTGTGTCTGTTGCATACTACCGCTTTGCAGTGCCAGCTTCAGCTTACCGCTAAATAATGCCCAGCCGTTCAGCTGCCAGCGCAGGGTCTGTAATTGCAGTTGCTGATACTGCACCACGGCTACTTCACCGCGCCATAAAGTACCGCTAACCTGACCTAACCTGACATCGGCCGGTAAACTGACCAGCTTCAGCCACCAGGCAGCCGGTGTCAGAAATAACATAAAAATCAGGTAACTAAAGATACCTGAGGCAAAAAGCTTCCAATACTTCATCTTATTCAATAACCATTCGTCTGACCCGTACAATGCCCGATTTACCCGATTCAGACAGATCAAGATTTATCAGATTTACGCCATGCTGATACTGTAACTGATACAACCACTGTAACAGCTGTTCAAAACTGACATCTTCCAGTACCAGTTGCAATTGTTCATTCTGTGGCTGCATACGGCTGACCTGAATGCCATGCGTTCGCGCGCTGTTACTGATAATCTGCGCCAGGCTGCCACCGGTTCTGGTCGCGCTGCCTGCCTGCCGCAGTTGTGGCAATGCCTGTTGTAACTGATGCAGCTGTTGCTGAGCCTGCAACAACGCCTGCTGTTGCCGTTGATGCTGCTGATGTACCGGTTGCCATACCAGCCAGTAAAATACTCCGGCCGCCAGCACAGCAGAGGCCAGCATCACCAGTTGCTGTTCCCGTACCTGCAGGCCATACCACCATCCGAGGAGCTGTTGCTTCATACTTTACCCCGCATACTAACAGTACCCTGCACTTTGGCACCATCATTACTGAGTGCACCCTGCTCAACAGTAAAACCAGCCTGTTCCAGCGCGGCTTTCAGGCGTTCAAAACTCTGGAAACCTGCGCCTTTTGCCTGAAACCGCAGTTCGTTGCGCCGCCCGTCATAACGCAGGTTATCCAGCTGCATATCAGGGATCTGACCCAGTTGCAGCTGCAATACCGATAATAACGCCAGAAAACTCTGCGGCTGCCCGCCGCCATTCACCGCCGCCAGCTTCTGCCGCAATTGTACCGACAGGTTTACCACCCGTTCAGATGGAAAAGCCTCTGTATATGCCGCCTGAGCCTGCTGCTGTAATTGCGCTGCCTGCCGGCTCAGCTGCCAGGCCGACACGCCTTCGTTCAGTAAATGAATGCTCACAGCAGCCACTAATAATGCGGCGACCAGGCGCCACTGCTGCCATATTCTGTTTGCCTGACGCTTTGGTGCATAATTGCCCTGTAGCAGGTTAAAGTCGGTCTGGGTCAGGCCTTTAGCCAGTAAAGCCAGCGGCAGTTCAGGCTCTGCCAGTTGATGCGGCACAGCCAGCCCTTGGGGCCAGGGGCTGTAGCTGGTTAGTTGCGGCGGCTGCGCCAGTGTCAGGTAGTCTTGCCACCAGTTACTGTCTATCGCTGTCGCCTGCCAGTTGTCTTGTTTCAGTAACCACTGCTCATGCAGCTGGATACAAGCAGGTAAGGTATCCCCCGGCAGCAGCAATGCATCCGGCACCATCCTGTTGACCTGAAAACCTGCCTGCTGCAGCCAGTCAAGCCAGCTTTCCAGTTGCAGACGGCGGATAATTGCCACCTGTTGCAGGTATTGCCCGTCCTGTTGTTGCGCACTGCCGGTTGTAATAACCAGTTGTTCTATATCTTCGGCCTGTTCTTCTTCCAGCATATAGGGTAAGGCCTGCAGCAACTGCCGGTTTGGTTTTCCCGGTAAGTTAACGTGTTTTAATACCACGTCAGATGCAGGCACCAGTAAAGTGACCGGGCGGGCTCCCAGCCTGCCGGCAAGTTCCGCTAACCCGGCGGCGCCGGAAATTTCACCGGAAGCAATTACTTCCTGTGAAAACCCTGCCCATACCAGCCAGGAAATTCTCTGCTCTGCCCGGCTGCCCAGCCGGATCACTATCTGTTCACTCACTCCTGGCCTCCAAAGCGCCGCGCCAGTACCCTGACCTGATTATTGCCATCAATTTTTAATACTGACGTTAGCACGAAACCACTTTCCTGATAAGCCGTTGTTGCGGTCAGCCGGAAGTAAACCGACTTAACCGTTAATAATGATTTTACCTCGTCAGCCACCGTAATTCCTGACAGTGCACTGCTGCTGAATAACTCTTCCACCGAGCCAAAACCCTGCTCTGGCCGGCTGGCAATAATATCCTGTGCGGCCCCGGCATCCAGTTGCGGAATCAGCGCCGCTAACAGCACGGCATTATCTTCGGTCAGGGTATTGATATTCAGCTGTAAGCTGGTTTCTTCGGGAATAACACAGATATAAGGCCGTAATTGCTGATAATCTGCCGGCGTTATACCCAGAATTACTCTCAGTTCTGTTTCCGATACCATCAGGCTGTTAGCACTGTAATAGGGATACAGCAATGCGGCATAGTCATCGTCTTCGGCACTGCCGGGTATCGACAGCAGCGTATCGCTGTCAATCCAGTCGCTGATACGGGCGGCCAGATATTCGGCCGGCATACTCAGCTCTGTTGCCACCAGCTCTGTCAGCCGCTGAAAAGCACTCTGCATCACGCTCTGCTGTCCCGCAGCCGGACTGCTTTGCTGCAGAGCATTGAGGTTAAAACAGCTTTGCAGATCCTGAATTTGCCCGCTTATGGTGCCGTTATCTACCGGAAAAGTAGCACCTTCAAGTGCCCAGTCCTGCGACAGGTTTACGGTTTCCTGCCCGACAACGGTTCTGCGCAACAGCACCCGGCTGAACTCTTCGGCACCTATCGCATACCAGAATGCCTGCTGTTGTTGCTGTATATTCTGCTGGCGTTGCAACTGTAACTGTAAGCGCCCGGTCATATTGACGGCCAGGACCATAACAATGGCGATAATCATCAGCACCGTAATCAGTGCAGCGCCGGACTGCCGCTTCATCCGTTATTTCCTTCACTGCGCAGGCCATCCGGCAGCATAAATATCCGCTCGATCTGCCCCAGATACTGGTGGGTAAGAATCACTTTTACCGCGCCGGGAAAACGGTTGCCCTGCCAGCGCTCCTGCCACTGTGATTCTTCCTCCCAGTCATCTCCCTGCAGATACTGAATGTCAAAACCGGTCAGATTTTCCAGCAATACCTGCACCTGAGGTTCTGTACCGGTTACGGCATCAGGGTACAGGGTGAATAGCCGCTGCAACTGCCCATCCTGCAACCGGTAAGCCACGGCCTGAATTTCGCTGCGGGGCAGAATCATCCCCGGGTTCCGCCAGCCCTGCCGGCTGAAACTGACGCCATGATCCTCACTGTTAAGAAAAAACTTTTCACCCCATAACCGCTCACTTTGCGGAGCATCACCATTAACCCGTACCTGCCGGGCGCTGATTTGCCAGAAATCACGCTCCAGCATCAGCATCGCCCGCTGCATTTGCTGTAAACGGGCAGTGGCCTCAGTTGACAGCTCGTCACTATTGGTGACGCTGGTCAGCACCGCGACAGATGCCAGCCCAACCAGCGCAAAAATAGCGACGGCCAGCAGCATCTCCAGAAAAGTGAACCCCTGCATCCGGCGATAACGGCTAACCATCATGCTTACCTATATAGGTTTGCAGCTGGTATAGCACTTCGTTCGGCTGCTCTGCCTGACTGACGTTAATCTGCACCAGACGTAAATCGTCATCTGCAATTTTGCTGATCTGGATTTGCCATAACCAGTGCCGGTTAGCCATTTCCAGCTGCCCCTGCATTTTTTCTTTCGGTGGCCAGCTATCGCGTTTCAGCAATACTTTCTGTAATTCATTATCTGCAATGTAGGATGCCAGTGTCAGCTCTTCCAGTTGTGTCAGGGCACGCAGATGCGCCGCACTGGTTTGCATAATAGCTAAACCGGCCGTGGCGAAAATAGCCATGGCCACCAGTAATTCCAGTAAAGTGAAACCACGTGCATTCATGGCTGTTCTTCTGTTGCCTCGGTACGGGTCAGGGGAATGGTAAAGTCTGTACCCGCAGTACTGTATAAGGGTATAAACGCTGACTGCTCACTAAAAATAAGTTTAAACGGGCTGATTTCGCCTGACGACAGTATAAATACCTGCGGCAAAGCCGGCTGCGTCTGCTCTTGCTGTTGGTCTTCTTCCTGCCATTCCAGTTTACTCAGCAGGTTATATTCGGCACCGGGCAGCCCTTCCATCTCCAGACGTAAGCTGATGTTTTCCGGCAAGATTACCGGACGTAATGCCTGCGGTTCATCGGCAACATGCCATTTGTCATCCCGGTAGAACAGGAACACATAACGCGACTGACCCTGACGGTCAGTATCAACATGCAGCCCCCATTCCTGCTGTTTCAGCATGGCGGTTTCTGCGACAAACTGAAAAACCTGCTGAAATTGCTCTGTCGCTTTGTTCAGCTGCTCATCTCTTGAATCACCGCTGAAATTTACCACCACCACGGTCGCCAGCAGGCCAATCAGCAGTAATACCAGCATTACCTCAAGCAGGGTAAAACCGGTTATTCTGCCTGTGCCAGCCGGCGCTCTGCGCATTAACGGTTTCCTGTATTTTCGTTATTCAGATTCCAGTTACCGATATCATCATCTGTACCGGCTACCCGATCCGGGCCTTTACTGAATACATCAATACGTCCGAGCTGGCCGGGGCTGACCAGAATATAGTCTTCTCCCCACGGGTCCTGCGGCAGACGACGAATAAAGCCACCCTCAGGAAAAGAACGCGGCACCGGCTGGGATGAAGGGGCCGTTACCAGAGCCTGCAAACCCTGCTCTGTAGTTGGATAAAACCCATTACGCAACCGGTACATATCCAGTGCACTTTCCAGTTGCTGAATATCCACTACCACTTTTTGCCGGGCGGCAGCTTCCTGGTTACCAATCAGGTTAGGTACCACCATACTGGCAATAATGCCAAGAATGACGATAACCACCATCACTTCCAGCAGGGTAAAACCTTTTTGTCGCTGTAACATTTATCCACCTACCATGTTATTTAGTGCCAGTATCGGCTGTAAAATTGCCATTACAATAAAAAGCACCATACCGGCCATTACCGCAACCAGTACAGGCTCAAAGACTTTAAGGGACACCGTGACCAGAGTTTCAAACTCCCGGTCCTGCGTATTGGCTGCCCGCTCCAGCATGCTGTCAAGCTGCCCGCTTTTTTCGCCGCTGGCGATCATATGCAGCATCATCGGCGGAAACAGCTTTGTCTGATCCAGCGCATTACGCAGTGATGTACCTTCACGGACCCGGGCGGTTGCTTCACCCACGGCCTGTTTCATATAGCTGTTGTCCAGTACATCGGCACTGATACGCATGGCTTCCAGCAAAGGCACGGCGCTGGCATTCAGAATACTCAGGGTGCGGGCAAAACGGGCAGTATTCAGGCCCTTGGTTACTTTGCCGAACAGGCCGCTGCGCAATAACAGGCGATCCCAGGCGAATCTGAATTTCGGCCGCAACAATGCGCGTTGAAATGCCATAACCCCCAGCATAATTGCCACTAATACCAAAACACCGTAATGCCGGATAAAGTCACTGGCAGCAATCAGAAATAATGTGGTGCCGGGCAGGCTTTGCCCCATATGTTCAAACTGGCCGACAATTTTCGGCACCACGGCGGCCAGCAGAATAGAAATAACCAGAATGGCGAAACAGGTAAGAATAATAGGATATAGCAGGGCCTGCAGGATCTGGCTGCGCATATGCTGCCGCTGCTCGGTATAATCGGCCAGCCGGTTCAGCACCTGATCCAGATGCCCTGACTTTTCACCCGCCGCTACCATCGAACGGAATAAGTGATCGAAAACATGAGGAAACTCGGCCAGCCCTTCAGCCAGGCTGTACCCTTCGACGACTTTAGAGCGTACTGTCATCATCATATTTTTAAGGCGTGGTTTTTCGCATTGCTCTGCCACAGCCAGTAAGGCACTTTCTATTGGCAATGCCGCTTCTACCAGCGTTGCCATTTGCCGGGTAATCAATGCCAGTTCACTGGCGGAGATTTTACGCCGGAACCACTTTTTACCGCTGGCCAGCAGCTTTTCCTGTTGGGATGCCAGCTCTACTGTCAGCGGGGCCAGTTTCTGCTCACGCAACAACTGACGGGCATGACGGGCATTATCGGCCTCCAGCACCCCTTTGGTTTTACGGCCCCGTCCATCCAGCGCCTGATATTCAAACGCTGCCACTAGACGTCCTCTCGGGTAACTCTGAGCACTTCTTCCAGTGTGGTTTCACCAGTCAGTACTTTGCTGAAGCCATCGGCCCGGATACTGGGACTACTGGCCCGGATATATTTTTCAATGGCCTGCTCGCCTTTGCCATTATGGATAAGCTCACGGATATGTTCGTCAATCAGAATCAGTTCATGGATACCGGTACGGCCACGGTAGCCGGTAAAATTACAATGCTCACAGCCTTTTGCCCTGAAGATACGGACATCATCTTTTTTGGAAACACCCAGCAGGTTGCGCTCTTCCTTATCAGGCTCATGCGCTTCTTTACAGTGTGAACAAAGAGTTCTGACCAGACGCTGTGCCAGTACCCCCAGCAGGCTGGACGACAGCAGAAAAGACTCAACCCCCATATCTTCAAGACGGGTTATGGCTCCGGCGGCAGTATTGGTGTGCAGGGTAGATAACACCAGATGCCCGGTCAGACTGGCCTGTACGGCGATCTGCGCGGTTTCCAGATCGCGGATTTCCCCTACCATCACAACGTCAGGGTCCTGGCGCAGAATTGCCCGCAGTCCACGGGCGAATGTCATATTAACCTTGGTATTAACCTGGGTCTGGCCGATGCCTTCCAGTTCATACTCAATCGGGTCTTCAACCGTCAGAATATTACGGTCTTTGGTATTAATTTCGGTTAAACCGGCATACAGGGTAGTACTTTTACCCGAACCGGTAGGCCCGGTGACCAGTATAATACCGTGCGGTTTCAGAATAAGTTTTGAGAACGCCTGCTGCACCGCCAGTGTCATGCCCAGATCGGCCAGATTCAGGTGCGAGTTGTTTTTATCCAGTAAACGCAGCACCACCCGTTCGCCATGACTGGATGGCATAGTCGATACCCGCACATCCACCGCCCGCCCGGCAATACGCAGGCTGATGCGGCCATCCTGCGGCACCCGCTTTTCTGCAATATCCAGCTTAGCCATAACCTTGATACGTGATACCAGCAGGCTCGACAGGCGGCGGTTAGGGCGCAGTACTTCACGCAGAATGCCGTCAATTCGAAAACGGATCACCAGGGCTTTTTCAAATGTTTCGATATGGATATCTGAGGCACCAAGCTTAATCGCCTCACCCAGCATGGCATTAATCAGTTTAATGATCGGCGCATCGTCTTCATTTTCCAGCAGATCTTCCGTTTCCTGAATTTCATCAGCCAGCGATGCCAGATTGACTTCATTGCCGATATCTTCCATCAGCTGCTGCGCTTCTGAAGAATCGCGCTGATAGGAAGCCTCCAGCAGCATTTCAAATTCAGTTACTGAGAGCTTTTTAACGGTAAAGGGCTCATTCAATAAGCGCCTGACTTCAAGCAATGCCGCAGGCAGAGTTGTGGTATTAACACACAATAACCAGCCATCAGCCTGTTGCTGCAACAACACACCGTATCTTTTGGCAAAACCAAAAGGCAGACGAATACGCGGACTAACCGGCACTATCTCGTCGCTGAATACCGCGTCCATTACTCACCCTTCCCGCTGTCAGGTTTAATATCCTGTTCCTGTTGCTGCATAAACTCTTCAAAAGTCGGCGGTAATATCAGTGATTCATCCCATTCCGGTAATACGGTCTGGCGGGTAAATGGCATCAGTTTGATACCCTGTTCGTCACGCTCCAGTTGCTGGGCACGGATATAGTTATATTTACGCTGGCTGATACCCGACATTGCATTACCGTCACGTACGATAGACGCACGGATAAATACCATCAGGTTGCGTTTCTGTTTGGTCACACTGGTCGATTTAAACAGGTGCCCCAGTATCGGAATATCACCCAGGATTGGTACTTTGGATACACTTTCCTGCACATCTTCATCAATCAGGCCACCCAGTACTACGGTAGCACCATCATCTGCCAGTACGGTTGTTTTTATTTCACGCTTATTAATGGTGATATCAACCGCAGTTGCGCCGCCAATACTGGAGACTTCCTGTTCAATAGTCAGCTGTACGGCATCGCCTTCGTTAATCTGTGGTGTGACTTTCAGCTTAATACCCACTTCCTGACGATTTACCTGCTGGAATGGGTTGGTGTTATTAGACCCCAGTGAAGAGCCGCTGATTACCGGCACTTCCTGACCAACCAGGAAAAAGGCTTCCTGATTATCCATCGTCGTAATATGTGGCGTGGCCAGCACATTGGAGTTGGTATTGGTGCGCACCGCCTGCAGAATTGCCGCCCAGTTACCGTTATAAAAGCCCAGCATAGCACCATTTAAACCCTGCAGCGCCGTTGCCAGTAATGAGTAATCACGGTTTGAGTCAGGTGTCGTAGTGGTAATAAGATCGCCAGTTGCAGGATCCCGTGCAGATGTTGTTGTACCCCGGGTAATCTGAGAAGCCTGTGCTGCGCCCGCGGCAATATTAATAATCGGAATATTCGAGCCGGTATTAAAGTTAGTGCCGCCACCTTTTTCGTTAATCCACTGCACCCCAAGGTCAATACCGTCACCTTCAAACACTTCTACGATAATAGCTTCAACCAGTACCTGGGCCCGGCGGATATCCAGCTGGCGAATCACATCCTCCAGTGAACGCATCATGTCAGGTTGCGCGGTAATAACTAACGAATTGCTGTCTGCATGGGCTTCTATACTGATAGAACGGCCACCGGTTCCTGTCCGGCGTGCCGCCTGGGCCCCGGCAGCCTGGGCACCCTGCACCTCTGCTGCAATAGAATCACTGACCCCTTTCAGTACCGACACCAGTTCTTCAGCTTTAGCGTATTTCAGATAATAAACCCGCGTATTACCATTATTTTCCAGCTCTGCATCCAGCCGTTTAACTAAATCGACCACCCGTTTTCTGGCCTGTAAATCACCACTGACGATTACACTGTTAGTACGCTCATCTGCCACAATTTTCGGGATCAGAAAATCCGGTTGTTGCTCTGCCCGGCCCTGAGTGCGGTAAATACTTTCCAGAATACGGACAATTTCCCCGGCAGAAGCAAAGCTGAGTTTGATGATTTCCAGCTCCTGATCACCGGCTTTATCCACCCGCTGAATAATATCCACCAGCCGGTTAACCACCGCAGCAGAGCCGGTCATCATAATCACGTTGGATGGATCATAGTTAACCACATGGCCACCACCGGCCTGGTTGCTGAACTGCCGCAATAAAGGCGCCAGTTCCCGCACTGATACGTTACGTACCTGAACCACCCGGGTGACCATTTCGTCTCCGATACCCGGATTATCGTCGCCAACAACCGGAATATTAGAGGTTTTAGCGTCTTTATTGCGTACAACTTTCAGTACACCGCTGTCCATCTCCACGACAGAAAACCCGTACACTTCCAGCACATTCAGGAAAAACTGGTAATATTGCTGCTCATTCAGCATTTCATAGCTGCGGACATTAATCCGGCCACGAACCTGAGGGTCCACAATAATGGTCTTTTTCAGGTTCATCCCTACAATATTAATAAATTCATTAATATCGGTGCCTTTAAAATTCGGAGAATACTGCACGTCCGTACTGGCAGTAACAGAAAAGGTAAGCACTATTGCCGCAATAAACCCCACTGAGCGGCGGCATAGGCTGGAAAATTGGCCTGATATCATTCGGATTTTAACCAGTTAGTTGTCATAATTATTGTGAAAGACTGACCAGAATATCTCTGGTTTCGCCATCCCGTTCTATTTTTATTGATGCTTCTCTGGCATCACGTAATTCATTGATCACTTTCATTGCCTGCTGCATATCGTTCAGCCTGATGCCATTAATCTCTACCGCCAGATCATTACGCTGCAGGCCAAGCTGATTAAACAGGGCCGGTTCTCTTCCCGGCATCAGCCGGTATCCGGCGAGTTGTCCGTCCCGATGCTGAGGTGAGACCCGGATATAATCAAAAAATTTCATCGGTTCAGATAACAATTCACCCCGGTTGATCTGTACATCCTGCGCCACTTCCATTGCCATCGGCTCAGGCGAAGGGGCCATATCGTCAGCAACAACATCAGAATACTCTGTAATGTTATCTTCACGCCCCAGCCCGGCATTCGCCTGGGCAATCCGGGTATATTCCACGCCATCCAGCATCAGGGTTTCAAAACGACCGGCCTGCATAATCAATACCCGGTCTTCCAGTACCTGCTTCAGGACAGCATTGGTACCATCTATAGTATCTTCCACGGCATAGGTGGCCTCGCTGCCGCGGCTTTCGATAATAGCACTGCCTTTGCTGGCATCGCTCTGAATTGCCACCACCCCGGTCAGCTTAACATTGAGTTGTGTTTTAGGCGCCTCGCTCACCACCGGCGCTGGCGCAGCTTCTGCCTGCGCATCCACTTTACCAAACAATGCAAAACTCAGTAAGGCATTCAGGTTAACCGTTGCCGGAGTATTGGCGGTATCTGCCTGACGATATACCGGCTCCAGCACTGCCGGCGCTGGCACAGGCAACACCTGCCAGCTGAACTTGGCCAGCAGCCAGGCAAGCAGTACTACCAGTACCAGCGTAGCTGCCTGACGGAGCGGTTTCAGCGGTACCGCTTTTAGCCGCTGTCCGATATGTTGTGATGTCAGAGACAGATTCATGTTAATGCCATCTATAATAAGCAAGAGGTTATCTTACCCAGTTGGTTGCCTGGCAACAAGTCTGCAGCCGTAATTTACATAAAGTTAACCACAAAAAAGGTTTTATGGTTAAGCATCTGTTTTCCTTTGGCACTATAATGCTGTTTTGTCTGCAACAGCCGGTTTAATTATGACACAGCAGTCCGACAGTACTACAACACCTTCCCTGCGTCTGGATAAATGGCTCTGGGCATGCCGCTTTTATAAAACCCGCAGCCTGGCAAAAGATATGATTGAAGGCGGCAAAGTACATTATAATGGTCAGCGTTGCAAAGCAAGCAGACTGGTTGATGTTGGTGCTATTGTCCGCCTTACCCAGGGTAACGATGAAAAAATAGTTACTGTGCTGGGGTTATCAGATAAACGCCTTGCTGCGCCGTTAGCCCAGGAACTGTATCAGGAAACCGAAGAGAGTATACAGCAACGCCTGGCCAGGGCAGAACTTCGCAAAACCAACAGCTTGTATGCGCCGCACCCGGAAACCAAGCCCGACAAGAAAATGCGGCGCCAGTTACTTCTTTTAAAGTCACAGCAGTAAGAGAACACGTATGACACAGGATACTTTACAGCGCTTTTTATTCCAGCAAAGACACGTCAGAGGTGAAATAGTTCACTTAGCTGACAGCCTGGATCAGATGCTGCTGAATCACAATTATGCCTTACCGGTAAAACAACTGCTGGCAGAGCTGGTCGTTGCTACCAGCCTGTTAACGGCTACCCTGAAATTTGAAGGCGATATTGCCCTCCAGGTACAGGGAGACGGCCCGGTACGCTTTGCCGCCGTAAACGGTACGGAACAACAGCAGTTCCGGGGGGTGGTCAGAATGCAGGCCGAATTACAGGGTGACAGTTTCAGGCAGCTGATTGGCAATGGCTATCTGCTGGTTACCATCACTCCCAGACAAGGCGAACGTTATCAGGGTATTATTCCCCTGACCGGCGACAGCCTGACGGAAACGCTGGAAGCGTACTTTATACAATCTGAACAGTTACCGACCCGGCTTTATCTGTATACCGATATTCAGGAAAAACATACCCGGGCGGCAGGTATGCTGTTACAGGTATTGCCGGTGGACCAGCAGAAAGCGAAAGCCGACTTCGATGATCTGGCAGCCCTGACCGATACCCTGACCGGTGAAGAAATGCTAAATCTGCCGACAGAGCAACTGTTATACCGGCTGTTCCATCAGGAAGACACCGAATTGTTCCCGGAGCAACCGGTCAGTTTTTTCTGTGGTTGCTCACGCGAAAAATGTGAAACAGCTATTATCAGCCTTGGCCGTGACGTGATTGCAGAGCATATTGCCGAAGGCCAGCTGGAGATTAGCTGCGAATACTGTAATAAAACCTATCATTTCTCAGTTGCAGATCTGACAGCGATTGAAGCTCGCTTCTGAGCCTGATTTCCCCTGAGGGCAGCTGGTGTGAGTATCATTACCCACACCAGTTTTTATCACTGCGTAGCTCAGGATTTTACCGGCAGGTAAACCGTTACCACCAGCCCGCCGTAAGCATGGTTATGCAACCGGACTTCACCGTCGTGCATATCTGCAATTTTCTTGATAATTGCCAGCCCCAGGCCGGAGCCGCCACTGCCTCTGGCTGAATCGCCCTGCCGGAAAGGCTCGAACATGGCTTTCATATCCTGTTCCGGAATACCGGGGCCATGATCGCGAATTTGCAGGTAAATCTGTTTTTTACTGCGCTCGTAACCGGTACTGATTTCAATATCGCCATCACTGTAACGGAAGGCATTTTCCAGCAGGTTACTCAGCAGGCGTTTAATCGCGATACGCCGTAACAATGTATCAGGCAGCTTCTGTTCCAGCCGGGTAATCAGTTTACGTTGCTGCACATGCTCAGCCTGTACCAGCTCAGTAATCAGATTATTCAGATTTGCTTTTTGCGGCAGCTCTTCTTTATGGTGGCGCAGGTAATCAATAAACTGGTCAATAATGGCATTCATATCTTCTATATCGTTCACTATACCGTCACGTATCCAGCTATCCTGCTCTGACATCATTTCAGATGCCAGCCGGATACGGGTCAGCGGGGTACGCAAATCATGCGACACCCCGGCCATTAACAGTGCCCGATCCTGCTCCAGTTGCTTGATACCGTTTGCCATATGATTGAATGCCCGGGTTACGGCCATAATTTCTGTGGCGCCCCGGTCTTCCGATAAAGCTGGCGGTATTTCTCCCCGCCCGACTTTCAGCGCTGCCAGCTGTAAACTTTGCAATGGCCGGTTAAGGCGGCGGGCAAATAACCAGCCACCACCGACACTGAGAATACCAATCATCAGCAGATAGAAGGTCAGTAACGGGAAATCGGTTTCATCCAGCCCGGTCAGCGGCACCTTAACCCAGTAATGCGGTGCCTGTGGCGGCCGGACCCAGAACGCATAAGTGTTACTCTGTGCTACCCGCACTTCCGCCGGACCACCCAGTTCCCGCGACATTTCTGACGAGAAATATTCATAATAACTGGCGTCTGCCAGCCCCTGCTGCAGTGCTTCGGTTTCGGTGTACACTTCAATACCGGTGACATCCTGAAACCGGGCGGCCAGATCTGCCGACAGCACCATTCCTTCCTGACCGACATCCAGAAAAACCACTTTAATCTGCTTGGCGATAAGATGGTTGATTTGCTGCGTTGTCGGCTTAATAACATAAAACGCCACCGACAGATAAGACACCAGCTGATTAATCAGCAGCAACAGCCCAATCAGAAAAACGGTCTGGCCAAACGCACTGCGCGGGAAAATATGCATTAACCGGTACTGCCATCAGGTACAAATACGTATCCCAGCCCCCAGACGGTCTGGATATAACGCGGATTAGCGGCATCGTCTTCCAGCATTCGCCTTAACCGGGAAACCTGCACATCGATACTGCGCTCCATAGCTGAATAATCCCGTCCACGTGCCTGGTTCATCAGCTTATCACGCGACAGCGGCTCGCGCGGATGCGTTACCAGCACTTTCAGTACGGCATATTCGCCACTGGTTAACGGCAGTATCTGTTCACCTTTACGCATTTCGCGGGTTGCCAGATTAAACTGGAAGGGGCCAAACTCAACCACACTTTCTTCCTGGCTTGGCGCACCCGGCAGCTCTTTACTTTTACGGCGCAGCACAGCTCTTATTCTGGCAAGCAGCTCACGCGGATTAAACGGTTTTGGCAGGTAATCGTCTGCCCCCATTTCCAGCCCGATAATCCGGTCAACTTCATCGCCTTTAGCAGTCAGCATAATAATAGGCACTTCATTTTCCTGCTGGCGCAGGCGGCGGCAGATAGATAACCCGTCTTCGCCCGGCAGCATTAAATCCAGCACCACCAGATGAAAATGTTCCCGCTCCATCAGCCGCTGCATCTGCTCATAATTGGCCGCAGAGCGGACTATATAGCCCTGTTCCACCAGATAACGCTCCAGCAAAGCACGCAGCCGCATATCGTCATCCACTACAATAATTTTTGGGGTTTCCAAAGGTGCCATTTATAAACACTCCCTTATTTTCGATTCACTATAAACGAAAACGCCGCCACAACGAAAACTCAGGCAATTAAAGTGTGTTACAAAGTTTTTCAGTGCACTGCCAGCCAGCGTTACTTCAAACTATCCGGCATAGATGTTATAAGTACCTGCGAACGACATACAGAGTAAAACCATCCCCAATTATGAGAACAAATCTGATCACTCAGGAAGGTCATGATCAGCTGCGAAAAGAGCTGGACTACCTGTGGCGGGAATACCGGCCGGAAATTACCAAAAAAGTCGCCTGGGCTGCCAGCCTGGGTGACCGGTCAGAGAATGCTGACTACAAAGAAAATAAACGCCTGTTAAGACAAATTGACAGCAAGGTGCGTTTTCTGCGTAAACGACTGGAAGTGCTGAAAGTGGTGCCGTATTCGCCCCAGCAGGAAGGCCGGATATTTTTCGGTGCCTGGGTGGTAGTAGAAAACCCGCAGGGCGATACCATGACCTTTCGTATTGTCGGCCCCGATGAAATTTATGGCCGTAACGACTATATTTCAATTGACTCTCCAATGGCCCGCGCCCTGCTGAAAAAAGCCCAGGACGATGAAGTTACCGTGCGCACACCTGACGGAGAAAAAACCTGGTACATCAATAGTATTGAATATAAATAATCTGCTGTTGATCTGGTTTTATAAAGAGTAGGTATCTCAGCGCAGTATGCGCGCAATCTGCCAGCGACGTTGCACGCCCATCATTTTTTTGCATGCCGGTGTAACAAATGGGCCCCATCGCCGAATATACATAGTGAAGCGCTGTGCTTCACATTGTTCATGGGGAAATTAATGAAAACGTCTATGTTCGCTATCACATTACTATTGGCTACTGCCTTCCCGATCTTCTCAGGTTCCGCGCTCGCACAGGACAAAGCGCTTATTGAGGCTGAGAACGTTGTCCTCGTCCACGGAGCCTGGGCTGATGGTTCCAGTTGGGCCGATGTCATTCCTTATCTCCGGGCAGCCGGGTTGAAGGTCACGTCGGTGCAGAACCCGCTGACGTCGCTGTCAGATGATGTTGCCGCCGCCCGGCGCGCACTCGCATTGCAAGATGGCCCCACAGTTCTTGTCGGACACTCCTACGCCGGCAGCGTAATCAGTGAGGCGGGCAGCGACCCGAAAGTTACAGCGCTGGTCTATGTCGCGGCGCGGGCACCGGATGCCGGAGAAGACTTTGTGGCGCTTGCCGGCAGGTTCCCAACAATGCCGGTCCGTGCCGGAGTCAAAGCACATGATGGCTTCCTGACCATCTCAGAAGAAGCATTCCTGAATTACTTCGCAGATGGAGTGCCCACTGAGAAGGCTCAGACCCTCTTTTCCGTGCAGCAACCAATCGCTGCGGATCTGTTCTCCGGTAAAACCACCATTGCTGCGTGGAAAAACAAGCCATCCTGGTATGCGGTTTCCAGGCAAGACAACACTACTTCACCGGATCTCCAACGCTTTCTTGCTGAACGCATGAAGGCCAGAGTCACCGAAATCGACTCCGGGCATCTCTCGCTGATTTCACACCCGAAGGAGATCGCAGCAGTAATCCTGGCAGCTGCGGGTAAATGAACAGGGCCGTACAGCACAGGAAAAGTATTGATACGCAATAACGGAGCATCCGGTGTGAACTCACAAGAAACAGCCTGGGCAGATGCAATGCACAAAGAACGGTTGGGAGACCGTGCTGCCTATCAGCGCTTTCTTCAGGAGTTTGCGGCGTATCTGCGGCGGATTGTCCGGTATCGGCTGAGGCATCTGGGCCTGAATCCCGCAGAGGCGGAAGATGTAGTACAGGAGGTATTGGTCGCGGTCCATTCAAAACGCGATCAGTGGAACGCTGAGCGACCTCTCCGGCCCTGGCTGGACGCTATTGCGCGCTATAAGATCATCGACACAGCACGTCGTCTGCGAAAAGAAACCCGGGGACGGGTGGAGCTTAGTGATGATGAATGGTCCTCCCTTGTTCCTCTTGATCAGGGTATACCGGAGATATCGGGCGCTGATATCGAGAGCCTGATCTCTGAACTCCCTTCAGGAGAGCAGTCGGTTGTCCGTGCGATTGGTATCCACGGAGCATCTCATCGTGAAACTGCGGCACAACTGGGTATGAAGGAGGGCGCAGTGAGAGTTGCATTTCATCGCGCACTGAAAAAACTGATAGCAGCAGCCAGGAGACAACGACAATGATGCAGACAAGTAGTAAAGAAGTTATGCGTACGGATGAGCTGATCCGCGGCTTGTCCGGGCAGGCGGGCAGGAAAGCACCAGCGGCCGTATCTCCTGACCGCGCGCTGGGCCTGAGTCTGGTGCTGTCCCTGCTCATAGCCCTGCTTGTTATCATCGGTATACCCGGATTGCGTCCCGGCCTGCCTGAATGGCTGATGACATGGAGCTTTCAGTTCAAGGTTGCCACAATGACCCTGTTTGCCGGTGGTGGTGCAATACTCGTCCGTGCTGCCGGCATACCTGGTATGACACTAAAACCTTTGCTGGCCGTGTTACCTGGTGTGCTACTGCTTTTTATCGGCATACTTTTCGATCGTTCGGGTTTCCCTCTGCTGGGAGCAAGACAGATGTCAGTGCCGCTGTGTGTGGGCGCTATCATCATGGCCTCGCTGCCAGGTCTGGCTTTGATCATGGCCGGATTACGCAGGGGGATACCGACGCGACTCACCGCCGCCGGTGCAACTGCCGGATTTCTTTCAGGTTCGATTGGCGCCCTGGCCTATACAATCGCATGTGTTAACGATGGCGCCATGTTCGTCGCCATCTGGTATATGGTAGCGATCTTCATCACAACGGCCATAGGTGCGGTGGCGGGACGGTACGTATTGGCCTGGTAGCGCCTCACATTGCAGGCAGTGGCCTCGCATTACTCACCGGTATCCTCTGGCAGAAACGCTGCCCTTTGTTCTGCCCACTTCAGCAGAGCATCCAGCGCCGGACACAATGCTTGTCCCCAGTCGGTCAGGCGATATTCCACCTTGGGCGGAACCTGCGGATAAAGCTTACGGGCGACAATGCCATCGGCTTCCAGTTGTCGCAACTGCTGGGCCAGCATCTTCTGTGAAATACCAGGGATAAGTTTCTCGAAGTCTGAATAGCGCTGCACCTTGCCGTCAAACAGATGGAACAGGATAATCAGCTTCCAGCGCCCTTCCAGTAGCCGCAGTACTTCTTCCACGCCAACGGCTGCCGTTGCGGGTGTATAGGTTTTTCTCATAGCTATGTTAACTTACTTTTGGTGTGCTGTTGATAATCAGGTAGTCTATGAGGAAAATTCCTGTACCGCAATTCTCTCCGGGAGACCATGATGCCCCTGGATCCTGATCGTTGCCGCCACCAGGGGCGATAGAAGATATTCAAGGTTGAAAATATGCAAAAACCCGTCACCACCCGTAAAATCCGGTTTGAAGTAAACCCGCCGGTCTTCTTCGGTTCCAGCATTTTTATTGTGCTTTTTCTGCTCCTGGTACTGCTGATGCCCGAAACACTGGGCGCTTACACTGAAAGTATTAAAAACTGGATTACTGAAAAAGCCGGCTGGTTTTATATTCTTGTTGTTGCCGGTTTTATGCTGTTTATCGTGCTGGTCGCTATTTCTGATTTTGGCAAAATCAAGCTGGGGCCTGATCACAGCAAACCCAGCTATAGCTACGCATCGTGGTACGCCATGCTGTTTACCGCCGGCATGGGCATCGGCCTGATGTTCTTTGGTGTCGCAGAGCCCATTATGCACTACTCGATGCCACCAACCGGTGAACCCAATACCGTAGCGGCAGCCCGCCAGGCGATGCAAATTACCTTTTTTCACTGGGGCTTACATGCCTGGTCAATTTACGCGGTAGTGGCATTATCGCTGGCCTATTTTGCTTACCGCCATAACCTGCCATTACAAATCCGTTCAGCACTGTACCCGCTGATTGGCGATAAAATTTACGGCCCGATTGGTCATGCGGTGGATATTTTTGCAGTACTGGGGACTATTTTCGGTATTGCCACGTCACTGGGGTTTGGCGTCAGTCAGGTCAATGCCGGTCTGCATTACCTGTTCGGCATACCGCAAACAACCGGTATTCAGATTGCACTGGTCTTTGTTATCAGCGGTATTGCGACGTTATCGGTGGCATCCGGGCTCGATAAAGGTGTAAAGCGGTTGTCAGAGCTGAATATGGTGCTGGCACTAATACTGATGCTGTTTGTACTGGTTACCGGCCCAACTGTGTTCCTGTTACAGACCTTTGTGCAGAATAACGGCATGTACCTGTCTAACCTGTTCAGCATGACATTTAACCTGTACGCCTATGAAGAATCCGGCTGGATCGGCGGCTGGACATTATTTTACTGGGGTTGGTGGATTGCCTGGTCGCCGTTTGTCGGAATGTTTATTGCCCGGGTATCACGCGGCAGAACCGTGCGCGAATTTGTACTGGGTATGTTGTTGATTCCTGCCGGTTTTACTTTTTTATGGATGACGGTATTTGGTGATACGGCTATTCATATGGTACTGAAAGATGGTATCGAACAGCTCGTGACATCGGTGCAGGCCGACACCTCAGTGGCGCTTTTCCAGTTTCTGGAATATCTGCCGCTTTCCTCTGTTACCAGCCTGCTGGCAACCATCCTGATTATTCTGTTTTTTGTTACGTCGTCAGATTCAGGCTCACTGGTCGTCGATATGCTGACATCCGGCAAACAGACTGGCACCCCAACCTGGCAACGGATCTTCTGGGCCGTATTACAGGGGCTGATTGCCGCCATTCTGCTGCTGGCAGGTGGTCTGTACGCATTGCAGGCCGCCACCATAGCCAGCGCCTTGCCCTTTGCCTGTATTATGGTGTTTATGTGCTTTGGCCTGTTTACCGCCATGCGCCTTGACGTGCTGAAAAAAACCAGTATACAGGAAGCCAGAACAACGCCTCAGTCTTCGGCCTCTGCTCCGCGCAGCTGGCAGCAGCGTTTACGGCTGATTATGCATACCCCCAACAGCGAAGAAGATGTGCTGCTCTATCTGGAAGAAAAGGTAAAGCCCGCTCTGAACGCTGTTGCCCGCGAATTAAAACGGCAGTCAGTTGAAGCTGTCATGGTGCAGGATAAACCACAGAGCCTCTGGCTACAGGTCGGGCATCAGGATGAGCATGACTTTTTCTATGCGGTGCATGCCAAACCCCATCAGCCGCCAAGCTTTATGACCGATGACACTGCGGATAATCCGCAACAGCCACCTTTATATTACCGGGCAGAAGTGTACCTGAAAGAAGGCGGTCAGGATTACGATATTATGGACTGGACACAGGAAGACATTATTCAGGATTTACTCGATCAATATGAACGCCATCTGCATTTTCTGAATGTGGTACGCTAAAACCAGTATATTTTCTCAAGAAACCGATTGGATTTTGCAGGCTGAAAGTGGACAATTCAGCCTGCTGAAATATGGTAAAACATCACCCGGCGTGCAAACAGTTGTCGCAAAGCCAAAGGATTTTAATTTATGTCAATGATTATCAAACAGATTGCTGCAGAAATTGCTGCCCGTCCCGAACAAATTATGGCTGCGGTAGCCTTACTGGACGAAGGTGCAACCGTGCCATTTATCGCCCGTTACCGTAAAGAAGTCACCGGTGGGCTGGACGACACGCAACTGCGGCATCTGGATCAGCGTCTGACCTACCTGCGGGAGCTGGAAGATCGCCGTCAGGTTATTCTGAAAGCTATTCAGGAACAGGGTAAGCTGACACCAGAACTGCAACAGGACATTCTGGCCGCTGACAACAAAACCCGGCTCGAAGACTTATACCTGCCTTACAAAGCCAAACGCCGCACTAAAGGCCAGATTGCCATTGAAGCCGGTATTCAGCCACTGGCCGATGCCCTGCTCAGCAATCCGCAGCTGTCACCCGAAACGGAAGCAGCGCAATATCTGAATGCTGATGCCGGTTTTGCTGATATTAAAGCGGTACTGGATGGCGCCAAATATATTCTGATGGAACGTTTTGCCGAAGATGCCGCCCTGCTGGATAAACTACGCCAGCACCTGGCCCGCAATGCCGTACTGAAAAGTACGGTGGTTACCGGTAAAGAACAGGAAGGTGCCAAGTTCCGCGATTATTTCGAACATACCGAAAGCTGGAAAAATGTGCCGTCACACCGTGCGCTGGCGATGTTCCGGGGCCGTAATGAAGGTGTGCTGCAACTACAGCTTATTCCTGACAGCAACGAAGAAACCGCTCATGCCACCTGCGAGCAGGCGGTTGCCAGCCATTTTGATATCCGTGCCGAAAACCGCCCGGCTGATGCCTTCTTACGTACCGCGGTGCAATGGACCTGGAAAGTAAAGCTGCACCTGCATCTGGAAAATGATCTGCTAAGCGAACTGCGTGAAAAAGCCGAAGAAGAAGCGATTAAGGTATTCGCCCGCAATCTTAAAGACTTACTGATGGCGGCTCCGGCCGGGATGCGTACGACACTGGCACTGGACCCTGGCCTGCGTACCGGCGTAAAAGTAACGGTTATCGACGAAACCGGTAAGCTGCTTAACCACACCACTATCTTCCCGCATGCGCCACAGAATCTGTGGGATAAATCAGTACGGACCCTGAGCCTGCTGTGTCAGCAGTATAAAGTGGAATTGATTGCCATTGGTAACGGCACCGCTTCGCGTGAGACCGATAAACTGGCCGCAGATGTGATCAAAGCCGTGCCAGACTTACACCTGACCAAGATTATGGTATCAGAAGCCGGGGCTTCGGTTTATTCCGCCTCGGAACTGGCCGCACTGGAATTTCCGGAGCTGGATGTTTCTCTGCGTGGCGCGGTATCCATTGGCCGCCGTTTACAGGACCCGCTGGCCGAACTGGTGAAAATTGAACCCAAGGCCATTGGTGTTGGCCAGTACCAGCACGATGTTAACCAGAGCCTGCTAACCCGCTCGCTGGACGGCGTAGTGGAAGATTGCGTTAATGCCGTCGGCGTAGACTTAAACACCGCATCTGTGCCACTGCTGGCCAGAGTTGCCGGTTTAAATAAAACCCTGGCCCAGAATATCGTGCAGTTCCGTGACAGCAATGGCCGTTTTAACCAGCGCTCTGAACTGCTGAAAGTTGCCCGCCTTGGCCCGAAAGCATTCGAACAGGCCGCCGGTTTCCTGCGGATTAACAACGGTAGCAACCCGCTGGATGCTTCCTCTGTTCACCCCGAAGCCTACCCGCTGGTAGAGCGGATCCTGGCACAGCACCAGCAAAGCGTTGAGCAGATTATCGGTAACAGCAGCTTCCTGAAAAGCGTGGATGCCGCCAAGTTCGCCGATGATCACTTTGGTATCCCGACCATTACCGACATTCTGAAAGAGCTGGATAAACCGGGCCGCGATCCACGGCCGGAGTTTAAAACTGCAAATTTCAAAGATGGCGTCGAAACCCTGAAAGACCTGAAAACCGGTATGACACTGGAAGGCGTAGTGACTAACGTTACCAACTTTGGTGCTTTTGTTGATATCGGCGTACATCAGGACGGCCTGGTGCATATTTCTTCACTGACCGATAAATTCGTCAGCGATCCGCATCAGGTGGTCAAAGCCGGTGACATCGTTAAAGTAAAAGTGCTGGAAGTGGATATTGAGCGTAAGCGTATCGCGCTGACCATGCGAATGGATGAACAGCCTGCGCCTAAAAATACCACGGCGGCCAGACCAGCCGGCAAAGCTCCACAGCAGAAACCGGCAAACCGCCCGGCCAAAGCGGAAGCACCAAATGCTGCGATGGGTAATGCATTTGCCGAAGCGTTCGCCAAAATGAAAAAATAACGGCTGTTTTTTTATCCATAATGCGCCATTGCCGTTAAACAGGCGGTGATGGCGCAAAACCAGCCGGTTTAGCCCAGACAACAGGTTATTATTGCAGTAAAGGGTGTTTTAACTGCTGGATATCCGCTCGGGGATGCATTGACAGTTCAAACAACAGCCTTGCGTTTTCAGCATCAAAACTCATGGTACTTAACGGATGCAGCAGATCAGACGGCAGCAGAATAACATCGCTGGTCGTGCCGTTTCCGGTATCAAAGTAACTCAGCAACAACTGCCCCGGTTTCTGTTGCAGAAAATAAATTCCGTGCTCAGCAACCGCCCAGGCGGTGCGAGAACTGAATACGCTGCCCGGTAATAGCTGTACTTCCCCGCCATCAGGCAACAGCTGCCATAATCCGCGGTTGCGGCCTTTACTGAAATAAAACTTATCTGCCGCCGGCATCTGGCCCCATACCGCACCTTTTACCGTTAACTGCTGGATTTCACCATTACTGACATTAATACTGAACAGGTTATTGCTGTGTGAAAAAATAACAGCGCTGTCGTCATACCACCAGCTTAACTGTCCATGCCAGCGGGCACCGGTTTTTAGCTGAATCAGTTTGCCGGTTTTCACTTCAAGCAGCATCAGCTTGTCTTCTTCTTCACCCGGAAAGCGCCCGACAAAGGCAATATAGCGCCCGCTATTCGACCATTGCGGATACTTCACCATGCCATACAACCGGGTAAGCTGCCGCCGGTTTTCCATGTAAGGATCTGCCATCCAGATTTCCATATAACCGGACTCATTACTGACATACGCCAGTGCATGCTGCATCTTGTTGTAATGTGGTGCTTCGTAACGGGCTTCTGCGGCCGTCAGCGGAAAAACCGCACCAGCCACCCCTTTATTCAGCGGTAAATAACCAAGCTGCGGCACATTGCTGCTGGTATGGTAATAAACATAACCATCATGGCTGATACGGGTTGGCCAGGCAAAATCGTCCAGTTCCAGCGAAGCGGTACTTTTAGTGTCGGTATTCATCACATATCCCTGCCGCCGCCCATGCCGTAAAGCAGAATACAGTAACCGCTTACCATCCGGGTGCCAAACCAGCCCCAGCACGTCTTCCTCTCCCTGAGTCAGTTTTGTCTCTGCTCCGGTCAGCAGGTTATGCAGGTAAATTTCTTCTGACAACCGGTTGGCCCGCCGGGTAACAGCCAGATATTTTCCATCAGGTGAAAACGCCAGATCTCTGGCCCGGTACTGGCAGTTTATTTTACAGGCGATAGGTTGGGCAGACGCTTCCGGATTTTGTAAATCCAGCTGATACAGACTGGCCCCTTCTTTATTGATGCTGCCGTTAAAGACCAGAAAACGCCCGTCAGGTGAAATATCGGTATATACCGTACTATGGCGGTTACAGGCTGCCAGTTTCTGGCTGTGCAGGGTGACAGTATCCAGCTTCATAATGTAGCACTCGCCGTAAATAGCGGTTTTGCTGGAATAATAAATATGGCGGTTATCTTTTCCCCATAACGGACGGCTTTCATCATCGGCCGAAAATGTCAGCTGTTTTACCGGTCTTGAGCTGTCTTTTAAATCAATCAGGTAAAGATCGCTGGCACTCTCAAATTTACGCCAGCTGAAAGCCAGGTAACGTTCGTCCGGCGATAATGCCGGAAACATTGCCCGTCCGGCGCCTTTGGTCAGGGTTGTCACTTCAGCTTCTGCAACAGAATTATCTGCGTTGAGGACATAAGTAATATAACCCGCGGCAGCAATCAGCAGCATAAAAAATACGACGGCCAGATATTTTGCCACCGCAGCAGGGGCAGAAATCACCGCGGGCGGAGCAACCGGCACCTCTGGTTGCTCAACAACCGGCTCCCCGGTATAGGATGGCGCCACTGACAGGCGATAGCCTTTTTTCCTGACAGTGACGATCAGTTCATCAGACGACAACTGCTGTAACACATTACGCAGCTGCCAGATGGCGTTAGTCAGCGCTTTTTCACCAACATAACCATTACCAGCCCATACCGCATCGATCAGTTCCTGACGGCTAACCAGCCGTGGATGCTGCAGAGCCAGAAAAACCAGCACTTCCATTGGTTTCTGCTGCATGGATATTGCTTCGGCAGTTGTCTGTATCACAGACTCCGCCGGGTTAATCAGCAATTCTCCCAGATAAAACGATTGGTGCTTAGTCATGAGTGTCCGGTAGATGTTTTCCTGCTGCTGTAAATAATGCCATCCTAACATACCCGTTAACAACCATTAGTCAGATCAGTCAATATACCGGCTCTGGCCGTTTAACGGTTCACTTTTCAGGTATTTTGTTATGCAGTTCAGCCATAGCAGATGTCGGCTTAAGATAGCGTAACAACCACTGCTGCTGCTCCCATAACAGGTGTAGTACCGATTCCCTGGCCTGATAGTGATGGCCTTCATACGGTAACAATACTAATCTGGATACTTTACCCAGCCCTTTCAGCGCCTCAAACATCCGGACAGACTGCATCGGATACGTGCCGGAATTCGGATCTGCCTCACCGTGGATCAGCAGTAACGGCGCGGTAATTTTATCGGCATGCAGAAAAGGCGACATATCGCTGTACAATTGCGGGTTTTCCCATAAATGCCGTTTTTCAGACTGAAAACCAAAGGGTGTTAATGTCCGGTTATAGGCACCGCTACGGGCAATGCCAGCACTGAACAAATCAGTATGGGCCAGCAGGTTGGCCACCATAAAAGCACCGTACGAGTGGCCGCCAACCGCAATATTACCTTTTTCAGATACGCCAAGTTCGGTCAGCATTGTTACTGCCGCTTCAGCATTGGCAATCAGCTGTGGCAGAAAATCATCATTCGGAGCCCGTTCATGCTGGCTGATAACCGGCATACTGACCTGATCAAATACGGCATAACCTAAGGCGGCATAAGGCTGGGCACTGCTGGTTCTGAAGCTGACAAACCGATTGGCATTGACGGTACGTTGCTCTGCCAGCTCCGCCGACGCATATTCGCGGGGATACGCCCACATCAGGGTAGGTAAAGGCCCCAGGGAAACATCATACCCGGCAGGCAGATACAACCAGCCGCTCAGTTTTACGCCATCAGCGCGCTGATATTCCACAAACTGTTGTGACACACCCTGATACGCCGGTGCCGGATGCGCTCTGGTTACCAGCTGATATTCTTTACCTTGTTTCAGCTGCAACAGTTGTGGTGGCTGTACCGGTGTCTGCCTTGAGAACAGCAGCGAATCATCGTTCAGCAGCCGTATCACCCGCTCATCGGCATCGGCTCCGGATTGCCACAGCAGCTGACGCTGCCCGGAGACAAAGTTCCAGCTTAGCAGCTCAGCCTGCAAAGTGTCGTCATGCTGACCGCTAATATAAAGAGTATCCGGTTGTTGCTGCCTGATGACCTGCCGCAGATAACGGTTTAACCGGGTAACAATCTCTCCCGGAAAGGCGCGTAAATCTTTAACATGGCGCTGATACCACAGTTGTTTTTCAGCTGTCAGGCCGGACGGGAAAAGCCATGCCCGTTCCTGCTCCGTTTTACTGTCAGCTTCGTATAACACTGCCAGCTGATTATCAGACCACAGTACCTGCCTGAACCGCCATTCAGTGTCATACAGTTTTTCCGGTCCGGCAGCAAAAGGGGCCGGCCACTGCCAGATTTCATCTTTGTATTGCTGATGCTGGCTTTTCTGTACCCAGTACAGGCTGGCAGCCTGATCCGGCCGCCAGGCTATTATTCTGCGGCCATTACGGACTTCCCGGCTTTCATGCAGAGCCAGCTCTTCCACTGTGGTCAGGTGCTGCCCGCCCAGTGTATAAACGTCGGTTGTTCGCGGAAAATTGCTCGCCCGCACACTATAAGAATAGGGCCGGACAATCCGCTGGGTCAGCACAAAACGGTTATCTGGCGATAATGAAAAATCATATAACGGTTGTTCTGTCAGCACCGTCATTTTCATACCGGTGGAAACCCGCACCAGACGCGCTGCGATCAGTTGCTCAAAATGTGCAGCATCAGCTGCTGATTGCAATAATAGTTGCAGGGTACGCTGCGGAACTTTCTCGGTAGTACTTTCCTGAATTTTTGGCTGTACCGCTGTTTGTGCAGAGACTGAAGTTTTACCGGCAGGCGCCATAACAGCCAGCAGGCCGGAACTGTCGTTCAGCCATTGATACTGAATACCAAATACTGCATTAAGGCGGGCAGACAAGCGTTTGCGTTTACCGTTTTTCAGGCTGACCAGCTCAATAAACAACCCCTGTTTTTCAGCCACTACCACGCTCAGCCACTGTTCATCGGGTGATATTACAGGGCGGTAAAACCGCTGCTGCTGACCCGCAGTCAATACATAACGTTTATCACCGGCCAGTTGTTGTACAGTCACCTGCTGGTAACCGCGCCCTAAACCGGCACTTAGCCGGGCAATATTAATGCGTAACCCGGCCAGTTCTGCGGTTTCCTGCTGTAACTCTGCCAGCAGCGGATTTTCTGCGGTCTCCAGCTGTAACAACCAGTTTTCACCGGCAGAAAGCTGCCACGATGCGGTAGCCGACGCATCCACCAGTTGCGCCAGCTTTTCATCCGGGAGCTGATAACTGAAGGCTGCTGCCGGCACGGCAATAAAGCAAAACATACACAATAAGATACGTAACATCTGGGGTATCCTGATGCAAAAAAGCCCCGTTACCGGGGCGATAAATTAGCAGAAATCAGAAACGATGTTCCAATGCAGCATAGAAAGTACGACCAATCACGTTATAGCCCATATTGCCACGGTAATACGGATGATCGTTACGGTACGGATGGCCCTCGGCATAAACCGGCGGCATCGTATCAGTCAGGTTATTGATACCCAGCGTCAGCTTGGTATCCCTGGTGAAACGATAGCTGCTATTCAGGTTCAGGCGTTTATAAGCATCCAGTTTACTCCAGACCTTTTCCTGATAGCTGTTGCCATCAGTATCAGCCAGAGTCCAGGTATTCCAGCCTTGTGCCGTACCCAGATAGTACCAGCTCAGGTTGACACTCAGATCTTTCAGATTCCAGCCCAGCGATACGGTACTTTTCCATACCGGCAGGTAATCGTCTTCAGTTTCATCAATACGTTCGCTGCCTTCAAAGGCCTGATACTCTTTTTTCATGGTATAAGACAGGCTGGTTTTCAGCCTGATTTTACCAAAGTCGTTCAGGTCCAGATCATAGCTGATTTCACCATCGATGCCCTGCGATGCTTCGTAGGAGCTGTTGATAATACCGCGGCGTACACAGAGCAGATCCTGATAATCCTGCCCCGGCAGCTGCTGCATAATGTAACCGATAGAGGTTAAATCATTACAGGAGCTGGCCTGTCCGGTCATATCATAGGCCGGGTTTTCCAGTATACGGTTAACGGTTTCGGTATAGACCGCACCATCCAGCGATACCCGCCAGAAATCCACTGTTGTACTGATATTTTCAGTCAGCTGACCCACCACACCAATATTAAAAAACTTACCTTTTTCTTCGGTTAAATTCAGGTTACCGGCACTGATGGATTCAAACTGATCATCTACGCCCGTCGGATGATTAGGGTCCATTTTAATAGTGGTGGAACTGAATGAACGGCTGACCCCGGCATACATCCGGTGTAAATCCGGTGCCCGGAAACTACGGCCGGTATTGGCTCTGAACAGCCAGTCTTCGTGTGGCTGCCAGGTAATACCAACCTGTGGGGTCATCGCACCGCCGACATCAGATTTGTCGTCATATCTGTCATAACGAACGGCCACACTGGCATCCATCTTGCCGAAACCGGAAGCCCTGTCCAGTAACGGAATAGCCAGTTCACCTGCCAGAGCGTACCGTTTACGCTCTCCCCGGCCCTGTGTACCGCCCTGTCCCAGCAGGTTTCCGCTTAAAGTATGTTCGTCTTTGATATCGTAGTACCAGTCACGCGCCCACTCAGCAGACAACGCAAACTGTACCGGGCCATTAGCGGTATCAATCAGGTCGCCGGTTAATACTGCCTGTAGCTGATTCATACCCGAACCGGCATCAGTCAGGGTTTCGGCATACAGATATTCAATCTGCTCCGGCGTCATTTTATCCAGCGGATACCATTTTTCCGGGTTAGCAGAATCGGCCGGATCAAAGCTGACAATATCAAGCAGGCGATCGCCCTGCATCTGGTTGCGGCCATAGCGGTCAAATTTGCTTTTACCATATGCCCAGTTAACTTCCAGATCATAATCACCAAGCTGTCCGGTAACCCCGACCGACATATTCATATTCTTTTCTTTACCGGTGTAATCACGGATCTGACCGTAGTCGTCTAAACGGCGGTATAAACGGAACTCGCGGGTACTGTTAAAATCAGTTGCGTCATAGCTGTAGTTACCGGGGTTATCACGATCCATATAAATAGTCGGGCTGATACTTTTCTGGCCATTACCACGGGTGGTTTCTTTATCACTGCCTTGCAACAACAGGTTGTACTGCCAGTTTTCGCTTAAATCACCGGACTGGTTCAGCACCAGATTGTATTCTTTCTTACCCGGATGCAGGCCATCGTCGGTCGTGGCATCATAGCGACACTTATAGCGGCTTTCTTCATCATTCCAGATACCACGTTCACCAAACAAATCCTGACACTGCTGCTGGTTTGCCATAATGTAGGAAGCCGTTGAACCAGATACGCCGACGTTATGAAACACTTTGTCATAGTCCCGTAAATAGGCAGAAGTAGAGCTGTAGGTATCGGTGCCATCCGGGCCGCCTGTTTGTGTATAGGCACGCTGTCCGGCGCGCAGAATTTCATCATCACTGTATTCCAGTACCAGCATAGTCTGGCCCAGACGTGTCTGGAAACCGGTGGTCAGTGATGCCTTGGTACGATCACGCCCGCCGTGCTGCGGATTCTCATGCCGCAGGTTCAGTGTGGTACGGTCATATTTTTTCTTCAGAATGATATTCACCACCCCGCCGATAGCATCAGAACCATAAATGGCCGAAGCACCACCGGTCAGAATTTCGATACGCTCAACCGCACTGGTCGGAAAGGTTGAGGTATCGACGAAATTTGACGTACCGCCGGTGGCCGCCGGATATTGTGGTACCCGTTTACCATTTACCAGCACCAGGGTACGGTTGGCGCCCATACCTCTGAGATTGATAGTGCTGGCACCCTGTGTCCAGCTGCTTTCATTACCTTCAATAGTACGGCCGGCGTTAGCAATAGATGCCTGTAATACTTCTTCTACGTTACTGAAACCACTCAGTTCAATATCAGCGGCAGAAATAACCGCAACCGGGGCCACGCCTTCCATATCAGTACGTTTAATACGGGAACCGGTCACTTCAATACGTTCAACCGGTTCTGCTGTGGTGCTGTCCTGCGCGTAAAGGTTACCAGATACGCTTAACCCGCCAAACAAGCCGGTTAGCAGCGTCGTTCTGATGGCTAATGCCAATGGTGTTTTATTTGTCATTATGATGTTCCTGAGATCTTGTTACGCCAATATTATTTAATTTTGTTTACCCCAAAGCGGTAACAGGGAATAAGCCAGTAATACAAAACATAATTACCCAAGGCCATAAGCAGGTTTATCTTCACGACAGGACAAAGCAATGACAGCCAAGTCTATTCTTCACCAGTTTTAACTCTATTTAATATCTATTCTTTATAAATCATTAAGATAGAAAGGCCACCTTCACATTAAAGAGCTGCCTTATCAGGGAGAAAAGAAGCTGCCGGTCAGTTAAGGTTTAAGCATCCATCACCTTACTCACACTAACACGCCGTAAATACATCCCTGTAGGCTCGGTTCAGGCATCCCTGCCTTCAACGGTTAGCTTAGAGTAAGCTGATTCCTGCTTTACTGATCGGCATTAGCACATAAAGCCGTTTTTAATGCCCGATGGTTGCCGGTAACGGACGCATTGGCAGGCGTTCACCTGATAAAGTACCCCGCTGTAATACTCCGGCATTCCATAATAAGATTTCGCCACTTGTACCGCGTTTAATATTGCTGTCAACCGAGATAACCCGGCCGCCAAAATGTGAGAATACTCCTTCCATAGAGGTATGGCCCACCACTATCCGGCTGACATTCAGAGTGGTTAACAGCTGCTCCAGCAAAGGCTCTGTAATCGCATTTTCGGGGCGGAAATAACCGCGATACCATAAAGGACCCAGTGAACCATACAAAAAGTTCAGTACCGGAACGTCCCTTAATTTTTCTCTGGCAATACCCAGTGACTGACGGTATTGCTCGTTCACTTCAGCCATCGACATGCCAAGTGCCAGATAATCCGGGTGTAATCCGCCATGCATAAACAGCATGTCATTTACCTGTACCAGCACGGGTTTTGTTCTTAACCATTGCCCGAGCACTGAATCTTCGGCAAACAACCCGCTATAATCCGTACCCAGCATTGCAGCAACCTGAGCATATTTTTTATTGATGTACCGCAGATCATTATAAAAAACCATGGTTTCATGATTGCCCAACAGCAGGTGCACTTTACCTCCGGCCTGCTCCGCCTGCTGCTCCAACTGATAAAGTAACCACAGGCTTTCCGTTACTTTATCGCCTCTGTCCATAACATCACCGGCAATGACCAGATGGCCATCACCAAACGACCAGTTAAGGTTATCGTCTGTAATACCATTGGCTTGCAGTAATTCCGTCATAATCCTGAATTGCCCGTGAATATCACTGATAACCGCAACTTGCTCTGCGGTGTACTTCAATTCCGGCGCAACGGTATGCTGCACTTGCAGAGTAATATCTTTGCTATAGGCACAAACGGCCTTGATGGTTGAAGTAACAGGCTGCTGTTTATAAATAACCTGATTATCACATACCCACTTCAAATCAACCTGCTGTGCGGCATCGCTGAAAAATGCATAAGGCCCGTCATCCAGCTCCGAAGTGGTTGTCGCTGCCTGTACGGTATTACCCCGGAACAATATGGAATAATCCTGGGTAGAAGTGAATCCGGGTGAAAAGCACCAGAGGTAAAATACAATGGTAAGCAACGTAATAAAACTGAGAATCCAACGAGCCATAGCAGGTTCCTGTCTGTGTCCGACACTGTTAACAATATCTTGCTGATATTTCAGGCGAAGCATGAAGTAAGAAACGGCAATGGACAATCTGCAGGAAACGGCTGTAGATCTATTTACAGCCGTTTTATTCTCTTTTTTTCATCTATTGATTATTAATCAGTAAGTTATAGAAAACTGATATCTGCCGTTTCTGGGTGTGAGATTTGCGGTGAAATTAATACGTAGGAAGAGCAGTGAGTTAACTGACTGATATTACAGCTTACACCTGCTGTATGGAGTGTCTGATCTGAGGTTCTGTTGCACGCTGATAATAACCGGCTATCACACTGCCGCGTTGTTGCATCAGTTCGGCCTGGGCTTGCAGTAATTTCTGTGAGGCATCTGCTGCGATTTGCCGATCCGCACCGGAAGGCTCTGCCGGAGCCAGCGCTGCAGCTTTTACCTGCTGCATTTTCCGGATAGTGGCCTGAGGATCGCCGGAAATTTCAGCAACATCAATCCGGACTTCGCCGCCTACTGCATATTTTTTACCATCCGGCCCGGTTTCATATTCATAAGACGGCGCACCGGCATATTGCCCGCCAACAGTAGTATGTGCCTGCTCATGTACCCTGACTTCGCGATCCCGTGCCTGCAGCTCCTGAATTTTTGCCTGTTCAGCCTGCTGCTGTTGTTTCTGCTGTTGCTCATCGGCATCACGTCCGGATTGCTGCTGATCCTGTGGTCGTTCTTCAACGGCACGGCTGGTTTCGGCATCACGGCCATTGGTGTCATACAACCCCTGCACCGGAGACTGTGCCGAACCCTGCCGGCCTTTATCTTCTGTTACGACCGGTTTTTCTGCCGTACCCTTTTCCGGTTGCTGCACCGGCGGCACCAGTTCCCTGCGCAGGGCATCACGCCGCGCCAGCTCTGTCGGCGGGTTTGCGGTATGAACACTTACACTGGGGTAGTAAGAGGTTATCATCTGCCACTATGCTCTGGTATCAATAAGGGTGCCCAGCATCGCATCTGCACTCTGAATACTGCGCACATTGGCGGCGGCCAGATGTTCGCCCTGCAGTAACTGAATCAGGCTTTGTTCCAGTGTCGGAGCGGGTCGGCTGACAGGCTCTGCAACAGCCGGTTCCTGAGTTTTCGCCACCGTCTGGTTATGAATATTTACGGTAGCATCGGTCACCAGCCGGTCAGCCCGCTGCACACCTTGTAAACCGGAATAAAACGCTGACTGAATTTCCATACGCCAATCCATTCAAAACATCATAATGCTTAATTATTAACCATAATGCTGCGAAAGGAAAGAACAACAGCCAGGCCAGAACCCCGCTTACTGCTGCAACCACTGCAGCAGCCAGTCCATAAACTCCTGCTGATGTGAAATAAAAGGGGCATGCGACGCTTTAGCCAGCAGGGTAAAGCGGCCTGTCGGTTGCATCTCCTGCAACAACGGTACTACAGAGGCCGGCACCAGAGAATCCAGCCGCCCGAAGCAACCCGCAACCGGTTGCCGCAGGCTGGCAAAGCGTTGTCGTAAATCCTGCCCGGCCAGCAGTGATAGCCCGCCACTTAACGCTGCCGGCTGTGCGGGCGGATAAGCCAGAATGGCTTCTTTCAGCTGACGAATATCCGCTTTGGCACTACTGCTGCCCATTGCCTGTATCGCCAGAAAACGCTCGATAGTTAACGGCAGATTACGGCTTAACGATTCCGCAAACTGCTGCATTACTGCTGCCGCCATTCCCGGCCAGTTATCCTGGGCCAGAAAACACGGAGTCGCGGCTATCAGCGCCAGCCGCCTGACCTTATGCGGAAATTTTGCTGCCAGAGCAATAGCCAGCAGCCCCCCTAAAGACCAGCCACAAACCAGACTGTTATCAGGTATATCTTCTGCCAGCTGAGCAACCACCGCATCCAGCGTATAGGGTTCAGGAAAATTTGCTGACAGCCCGAAGCCGGGCAAATCCGGCGTCCGTAAATTAACCCGCTCTGTCAGTGGCTGTTGCAAATGTTGCCACACGCCCCGGTTCACGCCCCAGCCATGCAGTAATACCAGATCCTGTTTGTGTAACCGGTCTGCATCTGTCATAGTTTAAATCCTGTAAATATTCTATTGATTTTATGCTTAAAAGATTTCTGGCAATACTCAGATATCTCTGGCATCAGCTGCTGCCTTCCGATTGTCTGTGGTGTTCACTGCCGGTACAACATTATAACCATCAGCTGTGCTCTGTCTGCAGTAATGCGCTGCCTGAGCTACCTTATACACTTTGCCATTACAATCTGTTGTGGCTGCCGGCTGTGGCCTCAGGCCTTAAAAATGTACAGTTTGATTATCTGCTCAGCCTGGCGTTATATCAGCAACCGTACCGGCACTGGATACAACAATGGAAATTCCGGCAACAGCTGGCAGCAGGTGAATTATTGCAACAGGAATTTTGTCAGCTGCTGTCTGCCTACCAACAGGCAGGAAACCCTGTGCCGCAGGCAATTCTGTATGTACCGATGCATCCGTCACGGCAACGAAAGCGGGGATTCAATCAGGCTCAGCAGCTGGCGAAAGCGATAAGCGATCATTTACATTTACCCCTGTTACATGAGCTGAAACGGACAAAACCGGTTCCGGCTCAGGTAGGGCTTGGCAGAAAACAGCGGCAGCAGAACCTGCGTTCGGCTTTTACTATCAATACCTCATGCAGGTTACCCGCGCATGTTGCACTGATTGACGATGTTATCACTACCGGCGCTACCGCTAACCAGCTATGCCGTTTATTAAAACAACAGGGAGCAACAACCATCAGCTTATGGACGCTGGCAGTAACACCTGCCAGCCCCTGAAACCTTGTTCACAAAGGCAGCCTATTCGGCCTGTACCGGTGTACTGAAACTACTGCCGAAATACAGGGCATTAATCAGCAAACGGCTGGAACCCAGAAAATACCCGCGGAATACCGGATTATCAGTCATCGCAATCACCCTGCCCTTACCTGCATTATGGGCAATTAAAGCCGCCCCCTGTCCGATACGGGAAACATACTCTGCGGCAGTGTACCCGGCCAGATGTGGCTTATTACTGTATAGCGCCACATTGGTAAAAGGAGCAGACGCAGGCTGCAATAAAAACGTACTGTTTTTAAACAACGGTAAGGTGGTACGGGTAAAACCAAATGCCAGCGGATGGCTTAAATCCAGTTCGGCACTGAAAATCGCACCGGCAATCCGCTGCTTACCGGCCAGCTGTTCTTTGTCAGCATATGTCAGGTTCTGACGGGGGATCAGACTGCTCATCTCCTGTTCCTGCCATACACCGGCATAAACCAGTTTGTTACGGGCCAGCCAGGCTGCGCCGCGTTTATGTCCCCACAGTACGCCACCATTTTCCAGCCAGCGTTTCAGCTGCTGAATATCAGCTTCCTGCCACTGGCTGTAATTACCATCCGGCAGAATAATATGGGTGTAACGGTTAAGATCCAGCCGCGACAGCCGCTCGGGTTCTGCCAGTGTTGGTGAAATCCCCGCCAGCCGCTCAAGGTTGTACCAGACTTCACCCGCCTCAACCGAACTGATACCCGGCCCGGCCATCAGCAACACTTGGGGCGATTTAACCGGCACAAAGCGGTTACTGCCAAGATCACTGCCTTCCACGGTCAAGCCGGTGCGTACCGCGCTCAGTGTTAAACCAGACTGTTGTTGTAGCCGTTGCAGGCGGGCAAACCAGTCAGGCCGTTGTTGCTGGCCGGCAACAACTACCATGGCGCCTGCTTTAAAACGCTGTTCGCCTTCGGTTGTTGCTGCGGTAAAATCAGCCATTGCGGCTCTTACAGCAATACCTTCATGCAGTAAGGTATTTAATAATAACGGTGCCTGCTGATCATGCCAGCTGAATACATAAGCATAAGCATCTGCCGGCAGCGGTTTAGTTATAACCGGGCGGGACAGCCAGCGCTGTTCAGACACAACTTTTCCCGGTTCCCGGTTTACCGCTTTAAAACGAATGTTGTAAGCGTAAGGTAAGGTCCAGCTTGAAACATCATAAAAGGTGTTATCACGGAAATTCTTTTCCGTACTGAATGCGGCTTTAATCAGGCGGTATTGTGGCTGCTGCAACGGAATATAGTAACTGCTGCCGGCAGTAAAACGCTCGTTATCATCCTGCCAGTCACGCACCAGCGGATAAACATCAATATGATGGCGTTGCAATAAATCCAGCAATGCTTCCAGCCGGGTTTTGTCATCCGGCTCAGTCAGAATATAGCCTTTTACCTTATCGTTACGGGCCTGCTGTAATGCAGAGTTGAAAAACTCCTGCTGATATGTCAGTAATGACTCGCGCTGTGCCACAGCACCACGGATTAAAGATAACGATGCGGTAAACTGGTTCTGAATGGCATCCTGAAAGCGCAGCACGCCATTTACTGATTCCTGCGCATGGCCGCGACTGCTGGCCTGTTCAAACAAGATGCCTACTCCGCCGTTAACATCCGGATAGGTTGAACCTTTGCCAACATAGAAATCGTCAAAGCTTTCCTCGGTGTAATAAAGCTGTTGCGCTGTATCAAAGGCCCCGGCATGGTAACTGGCCAGTAAGCGGGTCAGTTCATAGTTACGGGCCGGCGTTAACGGATAATTGCGGCTGGGAATGCCCGGCTGGAAGAAAAACGTACTGTCAGTGCCCATTTCATGGTAATCACCAACCACATTAGGCAACCATTGCTGTAGCTGGGCAATACGGGCACGGCTTTCCGGATGTTGTAACAGCAGCCAGTCACGATTCAGATCAGCCCAGTAATGATTAGGACGGCCATTGGGCCAGGGTTCGATATGTTCCCGGTGCACCGGGTCAGTCACTGCTGTCTGGCCTTTGTGCATATTGGCCCAGATAGCGAAACGGTCATGCCCGTCCGGATTCAGCACCGGTTGCAGCAGTATTACCGCATGCTCCAGCCAGCTGTTAACTTCTGCGGTCTGTACCGCCGTTAAATAATGCGCCAATACTATTGCTGCGTTGGCAGCACTGGCTTCATTGCCGTGCACACTGTATCCCAGCCAGATAATAACGGGGGTATTTTCGGCAATATCGGCGCCCTGCCGGGCCTGCCGCTGATGTTGCTCACGGATCTGATCCAGCCGCCGGATATTCTGCTCTGAAGAAATAATCAGCTGCAACAACGGCCGCTGTTCATGAGTATAGCCAATGACTTCAAGGTGAACCCGGTCAGACTGTTCGGCAAGAACTTCAAAATAGCGCTGGATCTGATCATGGCGCACATGCCAGTCACCCACTTTGAAACCCAGAATCTGTTCCGGTGCAGGCAGTAACTGATTTACCGGTTCCTGAAAATATTGAGCCTGCGCAGTTGCAAGCCAGAATGTCAGCAGAAAAACACCCAATTTCATATTATTATCTCCATAATCGGCTGTTCAGTTAGCCAGAAACAGCAGCAAAACTCAAGCGGGACTGGCATCTGCTGATGAGTAGGAGTATCATAGCAATTAACCTAGTAATTTAGTCAGGTATTAAAAATGATTACTATTTCTGAACAGGCCCAGGAGCATTTTGGCAAGCTGTTGGCAAAGCAGCCTGCCGGTACAAATATCCGCGTTTTCGTTGTTAATCCAGGCACAGCCCAGGCGGAATGTGGCGTATCTTACTGCCCGGCTGATGCAGTGGAAGAAACCGATATCCGTCTTAATTTTTCAGGGTTTGATGCTGTTGTTGATGCCGAAAGTAAACCCTTTCTGGTTGACGCTGAAATTGATTTTGTTACCGATCAGATGGGTTCCCAGCTGACATTAAAAGCGCCGAACGCCAAAGTACGCAAGGTAGACGACAATGCCCCGCTGCGTGAACGGGTGCAATACGTCATTGATTCTGAAATTAACCCTCAGCTGGCAAATCATGGCGGCCGGGTATCCGTCATTGAACTGACCGGTGACGGTGTGGCAGTACTGCAGTTTGGCGGCGGTTGTAACGGTTGTTCACAGGTTGACTTAACCCTGAAAGAAGGGATTGAGAAAGAACTGCTGAACCGGTTCAGTGGCGAACTGGCCGGTGTTAGAGATATTACCGAACACCAGCGCGGCGAACACTCCTATTATTAGGGTCCACAAACTCAGACATAGCCGTTATACTCAGGCGGTTCTTACCGTCTGAGTATTGTTTATGCTGAAAAAACTTTGTGTGCTGTGCTGCTTTATCCTTGTTCCGGTATTTAACCTGCAGGCGGCGGTAATCCTGATTTACCATCATGTTGCCAGTGATACCCCGCGCTCTACCAGTGTCACTGCTGATGAATTCCGCGCCCATCTGCAATATCTCAGACAACATGATTTTCAGGTTATCGGTCTTGATGTGCTGATCAGTAAACTGCAACAGGGTGAAACACTGCCTGATAATGCCGTTGTTATCACCTTCGACGACAGTTACGAGAATAACTACACCACCGCTCATCCGATCCTGATGGAATTTGGTTTCCCTTACACGGTGTTTGTCAGCCCTGACGTTATTGATAAAAAAACCGGGCCGGTAATGAACTGGCAACAGCTCAGAGAAATGGCCGAAGCCGGGGTACTGATTGCAAATCACAGCTCATTGCATGATCACATGGCCCGGCCTGAAAAAGGCGAAAGCCATGCCGACTGGCTGCAACGGATGGAACACGACATTCTGCGGGCAGAACAGCGAATCAAGGAAGAAACCGGGCAAAGTCACCGTTGGCTGGCTTACCCTTATGGTGAATTCAGTGATGATCTGGAAAAACTGGTCAGCAAGCTGGGCTTTATTGGTATTGGTCAGCAATCCGGTGCTGTCGGGCCACATACCTTGCTGACCCGTATTCCCCGTTACCCGGCTGCCGGGCAATATGCAGAGTTAAAAAGTCTGGCCGAGAAATTCCGTACCCTGGCCTTTCCGATTACAGACTACCTTGCTGCGGATCAGGTAATCAGCGCTAATCCGCCAACCCTGCGCTTAACACTGCAGATTGAGGATTTTCTGCCCCGCCAGTTACGCTGCTACGCCGGAACAGAAGTACTGGAGCCCGTATGGCTGGACAGTAATACTTTTGAAGTGACTGCCAGCAAACCGGTTGCTAAAGGACGCAGCCGCTATAACTGTACGGCGCCATCGTTAAGCAAAAAAGGTTATTACTACTGGTATTCCCAGCCGTGGCTGAATTAAAAACCAGTTAACCGGCCAGGCGGCGCAGCACTTTAGGAAAGTCGCTCAGCAAAATACCGGTATCAATCACCGGTACTTCGCCGGCTGCCATGACAGGTTTAAACATGGCCACCAGTTGTCCCTGCGGATTAAGCAGCACTACCGAAGCACTGTGATCAACCAGATAATCGGTTTCGGTGGTACTGCTGAGTGAATACATCAGCCCCAGTTGCCGCACAAACGGGAACAACTGATCATGACCCGCGGTTATTCCTGTTATGGCAGGCTGCTCAAAATATCCGGTATAGGTTGCCAGTTGTGCCGGTGTGTCGCGGGCCGGATCTGCCGAAATAAACCAGATCTTCAGTGGCTCACTGACCATAGCCGCCAGTTGTGGCTGCACCCCGGCCAGTTTAGCCAGTGTCAGCGGGCAGATATCCGGGCAATGGGTATAACCAACAAACGCCAGCGTCCATTGCCCGTACAGATTTTCACGGCTGACCGGCTGGTTATCCTGATCGGTGAGCTGAAATTCTGCCAGATTCCGGGCAGCAGGATACACCAGCGCCTGCTCAGGTTCCTGCTGCTGTTGCCAGACCATAAAGAATGCCACACCGCCAATCAGCGCGGCTACAGCCACTACTGCAATACCAACGTTACGGAACATAAAAGGGCGATACCTTAAAATAGTGATCTATCAGTAGCAGTAAGAATAACAACATCAGATGCACAATGGAAAACTTAAACGTTGCCATTGCCGTATCAGGCTGTGGCTGAAATTTCAGCTTCCACGCATAGTGCATAAACCGTAAGTTCAGCACAGTACTGCCAAGCAGATACACCGCACCGCTCATGCCGGTCAGGTAAGGAAACAGACAAACCAGAAACAGCAGCACGGTGTACAGCAGAATAATGCTTTTGGTAAATTCAATACCATGTGTTACCGGCAACATCGGCATATTCACTCTGGCATAGTCATCTTTACGGTGAATGGCCAGCGCCCAGAAATGCGGTGGAGTCCAGGCAAAAATAATCATCACCAGCAACAGGGCATGGCCATGTATGTCACCACTGACGGCAGTCCAGCCCAGTAATGGCGGCATCGCCCCGGCCAGCCCGCCAATGACGATATTCTGTGGCGTAGCCCGTTTCAGGAACATGGTATAAACCACTGCATATCCAAACAGGCTGCATAGTGTCAGCCAGGCAGTCAGCGGATTAACCCCGGCATACAACAGCCAGAATCCGCCGCCGGCCAGCGCCAGGGCAAACCGCATTGCCTGCCCGGTTGTCAGCCGGCCTCTGGCCACCGGCCTGCTGTAAGTCCGCGCCATTTGCGCGTCAATACGCTGATCCACCACATGGTTCAGCGCGGCGGCAGCTGCCGATAACAGGGCAATGCCGGCCGTAGCCATCAGCAGCACCGGAATATCCTGCCATGTGGGGCTGGCCAGCATCATGCCTACCCAGGCGGTCAGCACCAGCAGTGCCACCACTTTCGGCTTGGTCAGTGTCAGGTAATCCTGCCACTGGCTGTTACGGTATTTATCACTGACTGACAGAGCCATACGGCACCTCCTTCGTTTTAAGCTGCTGCAGCTGATACAACAGCACTGCCATTGCCATCAGTAAATTTGCCGCCACCACATTATGCGCCACGGCATTAAACAGCGGTAAATGCAGCACCACATTCAGTACGCCCAGACTAAACTGCACCAGCAGTAATACTGTCAGCAGCATTGTCAGCAACCGGGTATTGCGTTCACGGCCGTAACGCCACAGGCAGCATAATAATCCGCCCAGTACCAGTAGGGTAATTACCGCTCCCAGCCGGTGAAATACATGCACTGTCTGCCGCGCATCTGCTGACATTACGCCATACTCATAATCATCATGGCCAAGATGCAGGTCAAAAGCCTCGCTGATATTCAGCCGCGACTGCCAGCCGGCTTCACATACCGGCAGCTCAATACAGGCCAGCGCCGCATAGTTGGCTGCCGTCCAGCCACCAAGGGCAATCTGCAACAGCAATACCACACCGGCCAGCCAGGCCAGCGGTTTCAGCCTGCGCAGCGCAACATCATGTAACCGCAATCGCGGGGAAAGCTGCAACCACAACAATGCCAGCAGCGATAACAACGCAAAACCACCCAGCAAATGCCCCATAACCACCAGCGGCATCAGGTTGAGCGTTACCGTCCACATACCGAGTAACGCCTGAAAAACAACCAGCACCAGCAATAATGCTGGCAGCAAACGGGGGCGGCCCTTTTTAGCAAGGCTGTACAGAAAAATAGCGGCTATCAGTAATCCCAGTGCCCCGGCAAAATAGCGGTGTACCATCTCATTCCAGGCTTTATGGGGTTCCAGTGGCCGCTCAGGAAACACGGCCATAGCATGGGCGATACTCTCAGCTTTTTGCGGGACTTTCAGAAAACCATAGCACCCCGGCCAATCCGGGCAGCCAAGCCCGGCATCAGTCAGCCGGGTGTAGGCCCCCAGCAGGATGACACATAATGTCAGTACAAAAGCGGCACTGACCAGCCGTCGCATTAAGGTGTACTCTGAATTCATACGCTGGTCCTGTCATAATTCAGCAGTTTCAGCAGATCTGCCCGGATAGCTGCGGCAGTAGGTGCCATCTGGCTTTTTTCTGCCGGCATCGGATAACGCAACAGCGCCAGCCCCTGCTGATCTATCAGCAGAATGTACCCGGCCAGTCCATCCAGTTGCGGCACCAGGGCTTTTTGTGATTCGAACATCAGATAATCTGCCGGCAGCTCTGCATTAACCAGCACCGGCTGTACCTGTGTCTGCTTGCGGCCAAGGCCGGTATACAGTTGTCTGACGGTATAAAGCGCCTGCTGACACGGGCTGTCACAGGCCAGAGCAGGCACCACCGCAATACGCCAGTGATCAACCTGCTGATGCGCGTCCGGTAGTAAAAAGACTTCCTGCTCCAGCCATTCCCCCTTGCTGGAAAAACCTGCAGAAAACCAGCCAAACTCCAGCACCACTTTGGCCGCAGCCAGCGGCAAAGCGCAACACAGTATAAAAAGCAGCAGAAACTTATATTTATTCATGGTGTTTCCCCTGTCTGACGCTGGCAGCCAGCGCAACGCCGACTACTGCAACTGCCAGTAAAAACCATTGCAATGCATACGCCCGGTGTTTTTCCGGTGGCAGCACCACCGGCTGATAATGTGGTTTGAACCGGGTTTCCTGTTGCTGATAAACCATCGCCGGATACAGCGCCACCGGCAGCAGTGCGGCTATTTCCGCAGTTTCAATCTGCTGCAACCGAACCGGCCAGCCTTGGCGGTGCTCCATATTCTGTCCCAGCCGGAAGTTACCCAGACGGCTGCGCAGTAATCCGTCAACGCTAATCTGCGATGGAATTTCCGGCTGGGGCAGTTCACTGCGGCTGTCAGCTGCTGCAATCCAGCCCAGATTAACCAGTAATGCCGGTTCATCCTGCCGGAACTGCACCGGAATAATCACATCATATCCAACCCGGCCTGCCACAATCTGGTTATCAAGCAACCAGATGTAGGGTTCCAGCCAGTAACCGTGATCTTTTACCGGTATACCATCGGCATCTGCCGGGGCCAGCTGGCGTAATTGCGACCAGCCAATTGCGCCTTCTGCCTGTAATACCGCCAGTTGTGACAACTGCTGCTCTTTTTCCTGCGCCCGTTGCAGCTGCCACCAGGCCAGCTTGATTAATATCAGCATCGCTGCCACAGTAATAACGCACCATACAATATTCACAGTGAAAGTCTGGTTAAACGCCTTAAACTGCATAACCACTACTCCGGAGAAAACTGATAATGTTGCTGATTAAGCTGATTCTGATTGCACTGCTGATGTTTATCATTTTCAACCTGTTCCGGGCCGGTGTAATCATGCTCAGAAATAACCCTGCTGATATAAAAATGTCACGTTTTCTGGGCAGAAGACTTATCCTTTCCGTTATTGTGATGCTGATTATCGTACTGGCGCTGGCGACCGGTGTTATCAGCCAGCATCCCCGTCCTTATTAAAGTATCTGGTCTTACAGTACATACACGAACAGATACAGACACAGCCATACCACATCGACAAAATGCCAGTACCAGGACGCAGCCTGAAACGCAAAATGCTTCTGTGGCGTGAAGTGCCCTTTTAATACCCGGAAAAACACAATAATCAGGATCAGTGCCCCCAGCGTAACGTGCATGCCATGAAAACCGGTCAGCATAAAAAAGGTATTGCCGTAGAAGCCGGAATCCAGGGTCAGGCCCAGATCACGATAGGCATGGATATACTCATACACCTGCAAGCCAAGAAATATCAGGCCAAGCAAAATAGTCAGCAGCAGCATCACGGTCAGTTGCCGCCGTTTATTCTGCTCCAGCCCGGTATGGGCAATATGCAGTGTTACCGAAGACACCATCAGAATAACGGTATTAATCAATGGCAACCCCAGTGCAGGCATAGCCTGGGTTTCTGTACCACCGGGGGTTTTCAGTAATGGCCATACAGCTTCAAACTGTGGCCATAACAGCTCGAATGTCATGGCGTTGTTACTGGCGCCGCCCAGCCACGGCATGGCTATCATGCGCCCGTAAAACAGCGCACCAAAAAATGCCATAAAAAACATCACCTCAGATACGATAAACCAGCTCATCCCCTGCCGGAATGAACGGTCCATCTGCGCGCTGTAAAGCCCGCTCATCGACTCATGAATCACGTTACGGAACCAGCCAAACAGCATAAAAAACAGTATCAAAAAGCCCAGCAGCAGCATATACCCGCCATAGCCACTTTGCTGTTTAGTCACTTCGTTAACAAAGTTACCCGCACCAAATGCAATAAAAAATAACGCTACCGCCCCGACTATCGGCCACGGGCTCTGCGCCGGAACATAATATTTCTCATAGGTCTTATTCATAATTATTCCCCCATCTGTGCCGGTTCAGCCGTCTGGTCTGGTTGCTGGGCTGTAACATCGTACAGGGTGTAAGATAAGGTAATGGTTGAGAACTGGCGTGGTAACGCCGGATCGACATAAAACTGCACCGGCATCAGCATGTCTTGTCCGGCAGCCAGTTGCTGCCGGGTAAAACAGAAGCATTCTATTTTATGAAAATACAGTGCTGCCTGACCGGGAGATACCGAAGGCACGGCCTGCCCGGCAATAAAACGGGCAGTCGGGTTCTCGGCGATATAGTTCACTATATGAATTTCTCCCGGATGAACTTTTATCCGCCGGACTTCCGGTTTAAAAATCCAGGCCATGTCTTTATTCGGCCGGGCCAGAAACTCAATGATGATTTCACGTTCAGTATCAGGCTTCGCCGCATCAGCCGTTGCGGCTACACCGGATGTTTTTCCGTTGATGCCGGTTAAATCACAAAACACATCGTATAAAGGCACCAGCGCAAAGCCAAAACCAAACATCGCCACACTCACGATGAGCAGTTTTACCGCCAGTGGCTTATGCAGCGTTTTCATCTGACCTCCTGCTTGATCACCGGCGGCGTGTCAAACGTATGGTAAGGCGCAGGAGACGGCACTTCCCATTCCAGCCCTTCGGCACCTTCCCAGACCCTGGCTGTTGCCGGTTCTCCGCCCCTGGCACATTTCACCAGTACCCAGACAAAAATCAGCTGTGACAACCCGAACAAAAAGCCCCCAATACTGATAAAGGCATTAAAGTCAGCAAACTGCAGCGCATAATCAGGAATTCTGCGGGGCATACCGGCCAGCCCGACAAAGTGCATCGGGAAAAACAACATATTGACGGAAATCAGCGAACACCAGAAATGCCACTGTCCTAATCGTTCGTCGTACATATGGCCTGTCCACTTCGGCAACCAGTAATAAGCTGCTGCGATAATAGAAAATATCGCACCGGTTACCAGTACATAATGAAAATGCGCCACCACAAAATAGGTATCATGGTACTGAAAATCAGCCGGGGTTATCGCCAGCATCAACCCCGAAAAGCCGCCGATGGTAAACAGCACAATAAACGCGATGGCAAACATCATCGGCACTTCAAATGTCATGGCGCCACGCCACATCGTTGCCACCCAGTTAAATACTTTAACCCCGGTAGGTACTGCAATCAGCATGGTGCAGTACATAAAAAACAGCGTGGCAAATACCGGCATCCCGGTGGTAAACATATGGTGTGCCCATACCAGAAACGACAGAATGGCAATACTGGATGTGGCATATACCATAGAGGCGTAGCCGAATAACGGCTTACGGGAAAAGGTAGGGACAATACTGGAAATAATACCAAAAGCCGGCAGAATCATGATGTACACTTCCGGGTGGCCAAAGAACCAGAAAATATGCTGGAACAACACCGGATCCCCGCCGCCGGCAGCATCGAAAAAGCTGGTCCCGAAGTATTTATCGGTCAGTACCATAGTAACGGCCCCTGCCAGCACCGGCATTACCATAATCAGCAGAAATGCGGTGATCAGCCAGGTCCAGACGAACAACGGCATTCTCATCCAGGTCATACCGGGCGCCCGCATATTAAAGATGGTTACAATGACATTAATTGCCCCCATAATCGAAGAAATACCCATGATATGCACTGAAAACACAAAAAGTGCAGTGCTGTCGTTGCTGTAGGTGGTTGACAGCGGAGCATAGAAAGTCCAGCCGAAATCCGGCCCGCCGCCAGGTAAGAACAGCGACGTCAGCAGAATCAGAAAAGCAAACGGTAAAATCCAGAAGCTCCAGTTATTCATACGCGGCAGGGCCATATCCGGCGCCCCAATCATCATCGGGATCATCCAGTTTGCCAGCCCGGTAAAAGCCGGCATTACCGCACCGAATACCATAATCAGACCATGTACTGTGGTCATCTGATTAAAAAACTGTGGTTCAACAAACTGCATCCCGGGCTGAAACAGTTCTGCCCGGATCACCATGGCCATACTGCCGCCGATAAAAAACATAATCAGCGCAAATACCAGATACATAGTGCCGATATCTTTATGGTTGGTGGTGTACAGCCAGCGTTTTATGCCTGTCGGCTTATGCTCATGATGTTCATGTTCGTCAGTAATAATCGCGCTCATCTGTCAGTTCCCCCCGCCCTGCGTAACGGCATGAATATCCGCAGCCTGTATTGCCTCTCCGGTGTTGTTACCCCAGGCATTACGTTCGTATGTAATAACTGCTGCCAGCTCTTTCAGACTCAGCTGGCGTCCAAATGCCTGCATCGCAGTACCGGGACGTCCGTTTACCACCATATCAATATGACCCGGGATATCATTACGAACCATATCGCTGCCTCTCAGGGCCGGGAAAATACCGGGCAGCCCGGCACCGTTTGGCTGGTGACAGGCAGCACAATGAGCAATGTATACCCGCTCTCCTACTGTCATCAGTTCATCCATGCTCATATTCATTGCCAGCAATTCCTGCTCTTCTGCTTTGGCGTTGGCAATACGTTCTTCTTCCTGGGCAATCCATTGCTCAAAATCCGCCTGTTCTTTAGCAATAACCACCACCGGCATAAAGCCGTGATCCTTACCGCACAGCTCAGCACACTGCCCACGGTAAGTACCGGTATGATCAACCCGGGTCCAGGCTTCATTGATAAAACCGGGGTTTGCATCTTTTTTGATGGCGAAGGCAGGCACCCACCAGGAATGGATAACATCATCAGACGTCATTAAAAACCGGACTTTTTTCCCCACCGGAATAACCAGCGGCCGGTCAACTTCCAGCAGGTAGTTCTCTCCTTTGGCAAAGCGGTTTTCGATTTGCTGGCGCGGAGTTGCCAGCAAGGAGTAGTACTCAACATCGTATTCCAGATACCTGTAGTGCCATTTCCACTGCGATCCGGTCACCAGCACAGTGACATCGGCCTCAGAGGTGTCGTCCATGGCAATCAGTGTACGGGTGGCGGGAATCGCCATCAGGATCAGGATAACTACCGGAATGGCGGTCCAGAGTATTTCTACCCTGGTACTTTCGTGAAATTGTGCGGGCTGAACCCCGCGGGATTTTCTGTGCCGGAAAATGGACCAGAACATAATACCAAATACCACGGCACCGATAACACAACAAATCCAGAATATTGTCATGTGCAGGTTATATACCTGCAGGCTGATTTCGGTTGCACCTCTGGTCATATTCAAAGGCATATCAGCTGCGTCAGCTGTCATCCCCCAGAACCAGACAGGCAGCAACCAACGAAGACAACGCGCTTTCGTCACTGTTACTTCTCCTCTGTCATTTTGCAACGCAAACTGCAGGAATATCAGTACACAGTACTACACGGTTCTCATATCACTTACTCACCCATCACGAACCTAATGTGCTAAATATTCTGCAATTTTATTTATTGTTATTTTTATACCGATTCTTTTCCCCTGCTACAGAATCAGCAAACCGATCTGTTGATATTTTTTAATCGGTTCCGGTTTAAGAATTAACCAGATTTCGAAAAGTGCCAACCCTAAAATAGCAAAAGCGCCGATAAAACCATGTGGTCTTACCAGCGCCTTCATCAGAAATAACTTATTGAGCTACTGACTTTTTATAACCAGCTGCCATTCCGAATCACCCCTACAGCCAGCCCCTCTATTGCAAATTGCTGGTGTCGCAGGTCTACTTTTATTACATCAAAATCGGTATTTTCCGGCAGTAACAACACCTGATGTCCGTCACGCTGAAAACGCTTTACGGTGACATCTTCATCCACTCTGGCCACCACTACCTGACCAGGCTGAGCCTGATTTGTTTTATGCACGGCCAGCAAATCGCCATCCAGAATACCAATATCCTGCATACTCATGCCCTGCACTTTCAGCAGAAAGTCTGCATGGGGTTTGAATAAATGCGGGTCCACCTGATAGTGATTCTGTACATGCTCGGCAGCAAGAATAGGCTGGCCGGCGGCAACTTTACCAATTAACGGCAGCCCGAGTTGTTCCGGTTCGTTTTCATCATCAACCAGCCGGATACCACGGGATGTTCCCGGCAGCATTTCAATCACCCCTTTCTTCGCCAGTGCTTTCAGATGCTCTTCTGCCGCATTGGCAGATTTAAAACCCAGCTGACTGGCAATTTCTGCCCTGGTTGGCGGCATACCGGTTTCTGCCTGATAATCCTTAATCAATTGCAGAATTTCTGCCTGCCTTGGGGTTAATGGTCTCATAATGCTGTCTGCCTATACAGTAAATACTGTCAGTATATACAGCCTTTAACGAAATGCAACCCTTTGCCAGCGCCGGCAATTTGCCTGCATCGGCTGTCATGTTATTCTTAGCACTTTATGCTAAAAGCCGGATAATTATGTTTTCGCGATTAAAGCTGTTCGCTGCATTATTAAAATGGCCGCTGTGGCCACTGATAAAATACAAGATTGTTCCGGATCATCCGGTTTCTGATCTGGAAATTGACCTGTCCAGACCGATTCTTTATGTCTGCCATACAGAATCAGCCAGCGATCTGGTTGCGCTGGAACGGGTTACCCGTAAGCTGGGGCTGCCATCCGCCACAGAAAATATCAGGCTGGCAGGACAGGAAGTCAGCCGGGTGCTGTACCTGGAAAAACCCCATGCCCTGATTGGCAGACGGCGTAAAACAACTGCCCTGCAACAAGGGCAGGCACTGCTGCAACTCCATCTGGATAACCCGCAACTGGATGCCCAGCTGATCCCCGCCGCCATTCTGTGGGGACGGGCACCGGGTAAAGAAAACAGTATCCGCTGGTTGCTGGGTGAAGCTCATGCGCCTAACTGGCTGGCAAAACTGCTGATTATCTTGATTTCCGGTCGTCATACCCTGGTCAGATTCAGCCGGGCAGTATCGTTACAGCAAATGGCAGCGCAGTTTGGTGCCCGGGAAGATACCGCCCGCAAGTTGCTGAGAATGTCGCGTTTTCACTTTTACCGGCAACGGCTGGCCGCAACCGGTCCCCGGCTGGTCAACCGCAGCCAGCTGTTTAATGCGTTACTGGCATCCCCAGCGCTGAAAAAAGCGATTGAAGATGAAGCCAGAAGCAAAAAAGTACCACTGAAAACGGCCCGGCAGGAAGCCCGCAAGCTATTACAGGAAATTGCCGCCGATTACCGCGAATCTACCCTGCGGGTGGCAGACCGGATATTAAGCTGGCTGTGGAAAAAGCTCTATACCGGTATCAGGGTGCATAATGCCGACCTGCTGCGGGATCTGGCCCAGAAAGGCCACGAAATCGTCTATGTGCCATGCCATCGCAGCCACATGGACTACCTGCTGTTAAGCTATGTAATTTACCATCAGGGGCTGGTACCGCCGCATATTGCCGCCGGTATTAACCTGAATTTCTGGCCGGCCGGCCCGGTATTCCGCCGTGGTGGTGCTTTCTTTATCCGCCGCAGCTTCAGTGGCAATAAACTGTATTCTGCCGTATTCCGTGAGTATCTGTGCCAGTTGTTCAGCAAAGGCTATTCGGTAAAATTTTATTCAGAAGGCGGACGCAGCCGTACCGGGCGTTTACTACAGCCCAAAACCGGCATGCTGGCGATGACGGTACAATCGATGCTGCGCGGTATTGATCGCCCGGTAACGCTGGTGCCGGTGTATCTGGGCTATGAGCATGTGATGGAAGTAAACACTTACCTTAATGAATTACAGGGCTCAGGTAAAAAGAAAGAATCTGTCGCTGGTGTGCTGAAAGCTATTCGCAGCCTGCGTGGCTATGGTTATGGCTACGTTAACTTTGGCGAACCGATATCACTGAACGGTTATCTGAACCAGCATGCGCCGGACTGGAAAAACAGTATTCACCCACTGGAAGTACAAAAACCGCAGTGGCTGAACCCGGTGGTAGCTTCTCTGGCAAACACCGTCATGCAGAAGATTAATCAGGCCGCCGCACTTAACGGCATTAATCTGGTTGCGCTCTGCCTGCTGGCAACGGATAAACGCACCCTGACCCGGCCTGAGCTGGAAAAACAAATCAACTTCTGTCTTGCACTGCAACAGGCTGTACCTTACCACGCGCAGGTCACCCGGCCGGATGACACCGCTGCGGCGCTGATAGATCATGCCATTCAGTTGCAAAAGGTGCAGGTAACGACAGACAACTTCGGCGAAATGCTGAGTTTAAGCCCAGAAAATGCGATTTTACTCAGCTATTACCGTAATAACGTGCTGCACCTGTTTATGCTGCCGGCTATTCTGGCATCGGCCATTCTGCACCAGCGTGGGCTGACTAATCAGAAAATCCTGCAACTGGCAGCACAGTTATATCCGCTGTTGCAGCAGGAATTATTTCTGGAAGTACCGTCTTTGCAGGATTACTGCCAGGCAGTGCTGCAATATTTTCAGGAACAGGGGCTGGTTGAAATGCAGGGTGATATTTACCGCGCCGCGCCTCAGCAAAGCGAAGCCTATTTTATGCTGAACCTGCTGGCACATAACGCCGAAGATACGCTACAGCGTTATGCCATTGTGCTGAACCTGCTGCTGACACAGGATGCCCAAAACAGAGCCGACCTGGAGAAAAACAGCCATCAGCTGGCCCAGCGCCTGCTGAACCTGCATGGTATTACGGCACCGGAATATTATGACAAACAGCTGTTCAGTACCCTGACCAACGCACTGAAAGACGCTGGCTATATCCTCAGTAATAACGAAAACCGCCTGACACCGGCTTCCGGCCTGCCGCAGCTGGCCACTACGGTAAATGCCCTGCTGCGTAACGATGTGTTGCAGAGCATCCACAGTATTATGTCGCAACCGTCAGGTTCAGCGCCCTGACGGATACTGGCGGATAACGCCTTCCTGCATGGTGGACGCCACCAGTTGCCCCTGCCGGTTAAAAAACTGCCCTTTTACCAGCCCCCTGCCGCCTGATGCAGCGGGGCTTTCCACCGCGTACAGCAGCCAGTCGTCAAAACGGAAGTCACGGTGATACCACATCGCATGATCAATAGTGGCAACCTGCATGTTCGGCGCCATAAAGGATTTACCATGTGGCTGTAATGCCGTAGGCAGAAAGTTGAAATCTGACGCATACGCCAGCAGGTATTTATGAATACGCAAGTCTTCCGGCATATTACCGTTGGCTTTAAACCACACATAACGCAGCGGTTCGCTGACCTGCGGCTGAAACGGGTTCTGAAAATCCACCGGGCGCATTTCTATCGGTTTTTCACAAATAAATTTACTGCGCAGCTGTTCAGGGATCAGTTCCGCATGCTGCTGATAAAACGCCAGATCAGACACCAGTTTTTCCGGCCCCGGTACATCCGGCATCAGATCCTGATGCTCAAAGCCTTCTTCTTCAATCTGGAATGAGGCCGTCATATGGAAAATCTGCTTACCGTACTGAATAGCACTGACCCGGCGGGTACTGAAGCTTTTACCATCGCGGATATTCTCCACCTCGTACACAATTGGTTTTTCGGCATCACCCGGTCTCAGAAAATAAGAATGGAACGAATGCACTTTACGCTCTTCATCAATGGTTTCCTTGGCAGCAGACAGTGCCTGCCCCATTACCTGGCCACCAAATACCGACTTAAACCCCAGATCCTGACTCTGACCACGATACAGCCCCTGCTCTATGGTTTCTAATTTCAGCAAAGATAAAAGTTTTTCCAATACCTGACTCATACTATAGCCTTCTGTTTATGACGGATCTGCACCATACTATTGTGCCGCAAACACCGGAGATGAGCAAAGTGAGCTACTGGTTATTTAAAACTGAACCATCAGAATGCAGCATTGACGATTTTGCCGCTGCGCCGGATAAAGCCATTGTCTGGGAAGGGGTGCGAAACTATCAGGCCCGCAACTTTCTGCGCGATCAGGTAAAGCTGCATGATCAGGTTTTTATTTATCATTCCAGCTGCAAACATATTGGTATTGCCGGTATCGCTACCGTGGTCAGAACGGCTTATCCCGATCCCAGCCAGTTTGATACTGCCAGCATATATTATGACGCAAAATCCCCCGCGGCCAGCCCGCGCTGGGTAGCCGTTGAACTGCAGTTTGCAGCAAAACTGCCACAGCTTATCCCGCTGGACAAACTAAAAAGCTCAGCTAAGCTGGAACAATTACCTCTGGTTCAGAAAGGTAACAGACTGTCAGTCATGCCCGTTTCTCCGGCACAGTGGCAGGCCGTTCTGGAGCTGAATACCCCATTATAACGATTAATATTTTCCCTGATTTTGGAGCCAGATATGAAGCCGGACCGGCGCCACACTGATAAAGATCTTTACTATTTCTGGGAAACCCTGAACCCGGCGCAGCAATTTTCTGTTATTGAGTTACAGCGCTTCGGGTATGAACTGATGTTTGTGCGCCAAACGGCAGACAACAGCCTGGCGGTATTATTTAACAACAGCCGGATGGCCTCGGTTGATCAGAACGGCCAGATCGATATCGATCCGGCCATTCAGTTACGACACTGAGTTTACGAAGCAGATTTTTTATCCGCAATATAACGCTGAACCTGTTGTTCCAGCACAGCTAACGGCAGACTGCCGTTACCCAGAATCACATCATGGAATTCACGGATATCAAACTGTTCACCCAGCGCCTGCTCTGCTTCTGCCCGTAAGCGTTTAATGGTGATCTCACCCAGTTTGTAAGACAACGCTTGAGCAGGCCAGCTGATATAGCGATCAATTTCAGTCGTGACATTGTGCATTGATAACGCCGTATTTTCAGCAAGGAAATCTATTGCCTGCTGGCGGCTCCAGCCCATGCTGTGCATACCGGTATCAACTACCAGCCGGGCAGCCCGCCACATTTCAAAGGTTAAGCGGCCAAAATTACTGTACGGATCCTGATAAAAGTCCATTTCAAGGCCAAGATGTTCGGCATACAAGCCCCAGCCTTCACCAAAGGCAGAAGTATAGAAACTACGGCGATACGCCGGCAGTTCACTGTGTTCCCTGGCCAGAGAAATCTGTAAATGGTGACCCGGCACCGCTTCATGCAGTGTCAGCGCTTCCATTTCATACAGCGGGCGGCGATTCAGTGCATAAGTATTTACCCAGTAAAAACCGGCCTGATCGTCGCGTGACGCTCCGGAATAACGGCCAGTCGTATATTTAGGGGCAATTTCGGCAGGTACCGGCACCACGCCATAAGGTGTACGCGGTAAGGTTTTAAATAATTTAGGCAGTTCCGCATCCGCTTTTTTAGACAGATAAGCGGCGTAACGCATCAGTTCGTCAGCCGTTTTAGGGTAAAACTGCGGATCAGTACGTAAAAACTGCACAAAGTCAGCAAAAGATCCTTTAAAGCCCAGCTCATCAATTACCTGTTGCATCTCTGCCCGGATACGTGCCACTTCTTCCAGCCCCAGCTGATGTACCTGCTGCGGGGTCATTTTCAGGGTCGTATAGTGCTCCAGCCGGTTCTGATAATAAGCACTGCCATCCGGTAAATCGCTGGCAGCAATGCTGTCTGCTGCATTTGGCAGGTACTCTGTTACCATAAAATCATAAAATGCCTGATAGGCCGGATTTACCGCCTCGGTAATCAGCTGCTGCGCCTGTGCAGTAAGCTGTTGCCACTGCTGCGCACTGACAAAATCCGGCTGTCGCAAAAACGGCCGGTAAAATACGCTTTGTTCCGCTGTGGTAATATAGGAAATAATACTTTCCTCAAAGCCGGCCAGCACCGCTTTCGGCTGGGTCATACCCGTCTGCAGCCCTTGTTTCAGCCAGTCAGTTTGTTGCGCCATATAACGGGGAATAGCTGATAATTGCTGTAAATAGTTCTGATAATCGGTTAATTGCCGGAAAGAAGTACGCTGCGGTAAAAATGCCAGTCCGGTATGAAAACCAGATTCAGAGGTCAGAGGCCGCAGATAAGCCCCGAAACGATACTCATCAATTTCATTGGCCAGCCGGTAGCTGAGGATGGCATGGTTAATCTGATTTTGCTCTGATAACTTACCGGTATCTACCGCCTGCAGTTTTTCCTGCCACTGCAGACGCTGCTGCTGGCGTTGTTGCAGCGTATCGGCAGAAATATCGGCTAACTGCCCCGGACCAGGGCGGTTAAGTTCAGTTTCAGCTTGCCATAATGCTTCAGCCAGCAGCGTAAACTGCTGATCAGGGTTCGCCGTATTATTCTGCCCGGCACACGCCGCCAGAAAAACCGCACCCACCACACTTATCAGGTACTTTCTCATTTTTATTATTCCTATTTACGCAATTCACCCGATTGTAACGACTTTTTCCGGTAATAACAGTGCAGTTAACCGGCAGAAGCTGCGGTTAATCTGATCCGGCACGGATGAAACCAGCCGGAACAGGTACAGACAATTGCCGGTTAAAGCACCAGCCTGCTGCTATTTTCACCCAATCGTATTTTTTCCGCTGTTGCCTGGTTGTCAGCCGCCAGGATTCGCGTACTATAAACACGACATTATGTTTCCCAGACCTTTAATGGAGCGCCACTTGGTCTTATGAAGTATCAGGATTCTCTGGAGCAGGCCAGCGAAAAAGCCACGCAGGTAAGTGCTTTTCTATTCCGCCATAAACTGGCACCGCACCCGGTTAACTATACCGTGAGCTATGAATATATCAGCGGTAACAATGCCGGGCTGGTTGACGCCATAGAACAGAAACTGGCGGCCAATACTGCGTTTGACGATTTCATTATGTCTGAGCTTTACAGCCGCTGGCTGCTGCCTGATAACCAGCAGCAGGAACAGCTGCTGAAAGAAGTATCAGGCATGGTCAGCCGTTTATCCGGTTTTACCGATGTCGCTTCAGAAGCCGTAACCGATTACCTGCAGCAACTGGAATTACAACGCCAGCAGCTGCAGCATTCTCAGGACAGCAAAACCCTGATCTTAATTAATTCGCTGCAATCTTTTACGACCGACTACCAGCTCAGTCTGCAACAGCTGCAACATCAGCTGGAGCTGGCAAACCAGCAAAGCCATCAGTTACGTGGCGAACTGGAAGAAACACGGCAAAAACAATTGCAGGATCCGCAAACCGGCCTTTACAACAGAATCGCAATGCAGAATCAGGTGGATATCTGGCTGGCAGACTACCCGGATCGCACCATTGCCGCTATTGCCATTGATCTGAATAATTTCAGTCAGTTCAGCCGTGACTATGGTCATCTGGTTGGCGATGTAATTTTGTCCCGGGTGGCCAGAAAAATCAGCAGCTACGTGCAGGAAAGCGGTATGCCGGTTCGTTCAGGCGTTGAACAATTCCTGCTGTTGCTACCCGATGTCGATTTACGTGCCGCTTCTGAAATTGCCGAGCAGGTGCGCAAAGGGGTAGAAAAGCTGCGCTTTATTTCATCCCGCAATAAAAAAGCCCTGCCCAAAGTTACGCTGTCGCTGGGGGTCACTCTTTATCAGGCAACCGAAAGCTGGTATCAGTTTCTGGCCCGCACCAGTGAAGTGTTAAAAGCCGCCCAGTTACAGTACACCGCATCATCCGGTGAGGAAATGACACTGTAATCTGCGTTGGATCAGATAATAAGCCATTACCACTTACAGATAAGTTGGTTCTGTTTGCAGAATCTTTTACACTAGCAGTAATTTCCCGCAAGCAGGCACGGACATGACAGAGCCAGATCACAACACTACCCACTTTGGATTTAAAACCATTCCGGCAGAGAAAAAGGTTTCTCTGGTCGCCGATGTATTTCACTCAGTCGCTGCCAAATACGACATTATGAATGACGTAATGTCGATGGGGATTCATCGTCTGTGGAAACGCTTCACCATCGATTGCAGTGGTGTACGGCCCGGCCAGCAGGTGCTGGATCTGGCAGGTGGCACCGGCGATATCACCGCGTTGTTTTCAAAACGGGTTGGCCCTACCGGGAAAGTGGTACTGGCAGATATTAACGCATCCATGCTGCAGGTCGGCCGCGACAAACTGCGCGATCTGGGGCTGGTAAACAATATTGAGTTTGTACAGGCCAATGCCGAAGCCCTGCCATTTGCCGATAATACCTTCGACATTATCACCATTGGTTTCGGCCTGCGTAATGTTACTGACAAAGACGCGGCGCTGCGCTCTATGTTCAGGGTATTAAAACCCGGTGGCAGATTACTGGTACTGGAATTCTCAAAACCAGAACAGCAGTGGCTGAGTAAACTGTACGATATCTATTCTTTCAAAGTACTGCCGACGATGGGCCAGCTGATAGCGAATGATAAAGAAAGTTATCAGTACCTGGCAGAATCGATTCGGATGCACCCTGATCAGGACACCCTGAAAAGCATGATGGAACAGGCCGGTTTTGCCGAAGTCAGTTATCACAACCTGACCGGCGGCATTGTGGCACTGCACCGGGGTTACAAGTTCTGATGCTGCCATTACTGCCTCAGATTATGTGCTCGGCAGCCGAAACCCTGCTGACCCGGCTGATCGCGATGGATCCGGAGGCCCGTAACCGGCTGGCAAGACTGCAGGGAAAACAGCTGTCATTCACACTACGTGAAATGCCACTGACAATCGTACTGACAGCAACCGCAGAAACCATACTGTTTAATCAGCATAATGAACCGGTAGATTGCGCCATCAGCACAGATTTAGCCAGCCTGCGCCTGCTGCGTGATCCAAGCCAGTTAACCCGGCTGATAAAAGCAGATGTTCTGCAAATAGAAGGTGATATTCAGGTTGCCCAGCAATTCAGTTACTTTATACAGCAGCTTGATCCGGACTGGCAGCAGGCGCTGTCGCGCTATACCGGAGATGCACTGGCACATAAGATCAGTTACTTGCTGCACAGCCTGCATAGCTATTTATTGCTGAAACAACAGCAACTGGAACAACTGACCACAGAGCTGGTACAGGATGAGCTGCAACTCAGCCCTACCCCCACCGAGTTACAGCTATTCAGTGAACAGGTCAGCCAGTTACACAGCAGTGTCGAGTTAATCTCACAGAAAATAAAACAGATACAGGGGTAACCAGTGCGATTCAGCCGTTTTTATCAAATCCAGAAAACGCTACTGCAATATGGTCTGGATGAGCTGATCCCTCCGGCATGGCAACCCTGGTATGCCAGAGCCTTACGCCGCAGTGCCTTCTGGTTGCGTAACCGTTACCCTGATCAACCAACCGGCGTAAGACTGCGGCTGGCGTTACAAAGCCTTGGCCCGGTCTGGGTAAAATTCGGGCAAATGTTGTCAACCCGCAGAGACCTGCTGCCACCCCATATCGCAGATGAACTTGCCCTGTTACAGGATAAAGTGGCGTCATTTCCCGGTGAGCAGGCGCAGCAAATTATTGAGCGGGCGCTGGAAGTAAACAGCATTACCGAGTGTTTCAGCCAGTTTGAGCAGCAACCGCTGGCCTCCGCCTCTATTGCACAGGTACATGCCGCGGTGTTAACGCTGCCGGATGGCTCGCAGGCTGACGTGGTAATTAAAGTTATCAGACCGAATATCCGCCGTCAGATTATGGCGGATATGGCCCTGATGGAAACACTGGCCGATGCCGCCACCCGTTTTCTGCCGGATGGTAAACGGCTGCGGCCACGCGAAGTGGTGGCCGAATACCGTAAAACGATTCTGGACGAACTGGATTTACAACGCGAAGCCGCCAATGCCATCCAGCTCAGACGTAACTTTGAAGGCTCAGACTCACTCTACATTCCCTATGTTTACAGCGATTTCAGCCGTCATAACGTTATGGTGATGGAGCGTATTTACGGTATTCCGGTGTCAGATATTCAGGCTCTGAATGCCCAGGATACGGATATGGAGCTGCTGGCAAAACGCGGCGTAGAAGTGTTTTTCACCCAGGTATTCCGCGACAGCTTTTTCCATGCAGACATGCATCCGGGCAATATTTTCGTCTCGCGTGAACACCCGCACAATCCGAAATATATCGGTATCGACTGCGGTATTGTCGGTACCCTGAATGCCGAAGACAAACGCTATCTGGCAGAAAACTTTGTCGCGTTCTTCAACCGGGATTACCGCCGGGTTGCCCAACTGCATGTGGACTCAGGCTGGGTGCCGGCTAACACCAGCGTTGAAGAATTTGAAAGTGCCATCCGTACCGTATGCGAACCCATTTTTCAGAAACCGCTGGCCGAAATCTCATTCGGCCATGTCCTGCTGCATTTATTCAGCACCGCCCGCCGTTTTAATATGCAGGTTCAGCCACAATTAGTGTTGTTACAGAAAACGCTGCTGTATATCGAAGGGCTGGGCAGGCAGCTGTACCCACAGCTGGACTTATGGAAAACCGCTAAACCTTTTCTGGAAAACTGGGTCAAACAGCAGGTTGGTTTACCGGCCCTGTGGCGTCAGGTAAAAGAAAATATGCCTTTCTGGGCAGAAAAGTTGCCACAAATGCCAACCCTGATACACCGTTATCTGGAGCAGGGGCCAAAACAGCAGGCACAACTGCTGGCCCAGTTGCAGCTTTTACAGTTACAACAGCATAAAAACAACCGCCGGATAATCAGCGCAGTACTGGCAACCGGTACCCTGATCAGCGGCTGTGTCATGCTGGGCATGAACTGGCCGTTACCCGCCGTACTGTTATTTGGCGGGACTATCTTTTTTACCGTAAAAGCACTATTGTCATGATTCACTCTTAACCTGCCGCATTCAATGGTAAGCTAAGCAGTAACAGACAAATATCAGAGGATATAAACATGGGATTTGGTGGCATCAGTATCTGGAATTTACTTATTGTTCTGGCAATTATTGTGCTGCTGTTCGGAACTAAAAAACTGAGAGGCATCGGTTCAGATCTGGGTTCTGCAGTAAAAGGCTTTCGTAATTCACTGAAAGACGAAGAGGCAGAGAAAGCAGAAAAAGAACAAGCACTGCACCAATTGTCAGAACAGCATAAGACAACACCTGAAGAGCAACAAAAAACACCTGAACAACAAGCCTCAGTGAAAGATAAAGTGCAATGAGCTTCTGGGAGTTAATGGTTATCGCTATTGTGGCACTGCTGGTTCTGGGACCAGAGCGATTACCGGGTGCAATCAGGGCGGTATATAAAACCGTGCGCAGCGTCAAACAGTTCGGCCAGCAGATGCAGGCAGAGCTGAATGCGGATCTGCGCACCCATGAATTGCACCAGAAACTGAAAGACGCTGAAGGAAAAGGTTTCCTGAATCTGACCGAACAGGAAAAAGCCGCACTGGCTGAACTGAAACAAGCAGCCGCAGATGTGAATACTCCGGTATCCACTTCCGGGCAGTCTAATTCCACTTCTGTGAATCAAAATGAGCATAAAAGCTGAGCCCGACAGTCTGCTGGGACATTTAATTGAGTTACGCACCCGCTTGTTACGTTGCGTGGTAGCTGTATTACTGGTTTTTGTTTCACTGGTTTATTTTGCCCAGGATATTTATCACTATCTGGCGCAACCTTTATTGTCAGTGTTGCCTGAAGGCAGCAGCATGATTGCAACTGACGTGGCCGCACCGTTTTTTGCCCCCTTTAAGCTTACCTTTATTGTCTCGCTGTGTCTGGCGATACCTTATGTGTTATACCAGATATGGCAGTTTGTCGCCCCGGCACTGTACCGGCAGGAAAAACGCCTGGTAGCACCACTGGTATTCAGCAGTACCCTGCTGTTTTATGCCGGTATCGCCTTCGCCTACTTTATAGTGTTTCCGATTATCTTTGCCTTTTTCACCAGCGTTGCCCCTGAAGGCGTTACTGTAGCGACGGATATCAGTAATTATCTGGATTTTGTACTTAAACTGTTTTTTGCTTTCGGGCTGGCCTTTGAAATTCCGGTGGCCATTCTGCTGTTGGTCTGGACCGGCGCCACCACCCGCCAGACACTGGCAGAAAAACGTCCCTATATCATCGTCGGTGCCTTTATTCTGGGGATGTTACTGACACCGCCTGACGTACTGTCACAAACCTTACTGGCCGTGCCGATGTGCCTGCTGTTTGAAGCGGGTTTATGGCTAAGCCGCTTTTATCAGCCTTCGGACACCAACGAAACTCATCAGGAAGAGGAAATATGAAATCCGTTACCGCATTATGCCTATCCTTACTGGCTTTTACCTTACCTCACGCTGCGGCAGCACAGGCATCGCTGGAACAGGCTTTACAACAATGCCGCACCGAGCAGAATGCTTTAAAGCGTCTGGTGTGTTATGACGAAATTAACGCCGGAAGCACTGTCACAGCCGTACCGGCACCAGCCACCCCGGCGCCGGTAGCAAGCGTGACTCCTGCACCCGTCACCACGCCTGCCCCGGCAACATCTGCCGCAGATGATTTTGGCATAGAACACCGTAAAAGAGCGGCGGAAGAAACACCGGATACGCTGTATGGCACCGTAAAAAGTGTGCAATACTCACCGCGGAAAGAATTAATTGTTGAATTTGATAACGGCCAGCGCTGGCGTCAGACAGGTACTGACTACTACAAAATTGCGGTTGGTGAACAGCACTACCTGAAACGCGGAGCCCTGAATTCTTTCTTTCTCGGTAACGACAGTAACAACCGCACAATAAGGGTCCGTCGCGAACAGTAATGATACGGCAGTGGTATGATATTGGTGTAAACCTGTTCAGTGAACAGTTTGCAAAAGACCGGCCCGCAGTAATTCAGCGGGCCCGGGCGCAAGGTGTCAGTCAGTTATTACTGATTAGCAGCGATCTTGCCGAAACCCGGCTGAATATCAGCTGGTGTGCAGAACATCAGGGCTGCGTTACTACCGCAGGCGTGCATCCGCATCAGGCCGCCCGGGTTCAGCCTGGCTGGCAGGAAGAATTACGCCGGTTGTTACAGCATTCATCCAGTGTTGCGGTAGGTGAATGCGGCCTGGATTTTAACCGTAATTTCTCACCAAGACCTCAGCAAATCAGCGTATTTACAGAACAGCTGCAGCTTTCCCGCTTATTCGCCAAACCAGTATATCTGCATGAACGGGATGCCTTCGGCACACAACTGGCCATCCTGAAAGAACATCAGATCAGCCTCGGGGTAGTGCATTGTTTCACAGGCGATACCACCCAGTTAAAAGCCTATCTCGACCTTGGGCTGTATATCGGCATTACCGGCTGGGTCTGTGACGAACGCCGGGGACAGGCACTACAACAGGCAATACCCTATATTCCCGATGATCGCCTGCTGCTGGAAACTGACGCACCCTATCTGCTGCCGCGTAATATCAGCCCCAAACCAGCAGACAGACGTAATGAACCGGCTCTGCTACCGGCAATTGCCGGTACTGTCGCCACACTCAGACAAACCAGCCTCGAACAGCTGTCCGCTATTACCTTTGCCAATAGCCAGCGTTTATTCCGTCATCCAACCCAACCGGCAGACCCCCATGCTTAATGAAGTCATTTACTATTTTGCCGGACTGCTGACAGGTTTAATCCTGTTAGTTCTGGTATGGTACCGGCAGCGGCGCCACTGGCGGGGTGCCATTACTGAACTGGAAAGCCACCTGCAGCAGCACAATTTTGAATTGCAGATAACACTGGACGAACTGGCAGAAAAAAACCGGCAATTAGAACAACAAAGCCTGCTGGATAACCTGTCCGGTATTTATAACCGGAGCTATTTTGACAAAACCATGCAGGCAGAGCTGCGGCGCAGCCGTCGCGAGCAACGATATCTTGCCTTGTTGCTACTGGATATCGACCATTTCAAGCAGATTAATGATCAATATGGCCATCTGACAGGTGATCGCGTTATCCGGGCAGTGGCAGAGCGTATCGCCCTTTGCCTGAAGCGGGGTACAGAAAAGTTATGCCGCTATGGCGGAGAAGAATTCGCCATTATTCTGCCCAATACTGACTCTCAGGGCGCTTTTGTACTGGCAGAGCAAATAAGGCAACGGCTGGCTGATACCCCCTTGCTCGTGCAGGGGCAAGCGCTGCAAGTCCATGTCAGTATCGGCAGCTACGCAGCTCTGGCTGATGCCGACAGTGATGCAGATCAGTACATAATGTATGCCGATACCGCATTATACCGGGCCAAGGCAGCCGGGCGTAATCAGGTACAGGCCTACCCCAGACCCGTTACGCCTCCTTCCCTTAACCATTCAGGAGCAGAGAATGTCCCATAACAGTTTTTTTCCGGCCACCCGTATGCGCCGTCTGCGCAAGCATGACTTCTCCCGCCGGCTGGTGGCAGAGCACCGGCTGACCACAGACGATCTTATCTATCCGGTTTTTGTACTTGAAGGTGACAACAAACGCGAAAGTATTGCTTCAATGCCGGGTATTGAGCGTCTGTCAATTGATTTACTGGTTGAAGAGGCCAGAGAATTAGCCGCTCTGGGCATTCCGGCTATTGCGCTGTTTCCGGTAACACCAGCAGACAAGAAAACCTTGCAGGCCGAAGAAGCCTGGAACCCGGACGGACTGGCACAAAGAACAGTCCGGGCGCTGAAAGCCGCCGTACCAGAGCTTGGCATCATTACCGATGTTGCGCTGGACCCGTTCACTACCCACGGTCAGGATGGCATTATCGATGACAGCGGTTATGTTATTAACGACATAACGACAGAGATCCTGGTAAAACAGGCACTGTCTCACGCTGAAGCCGGGGCCGATATTGTGGCGCCATCTGATATGATGGATGGCCGTATTGGCGCCATTCGCGAAGCACTGGAAGACGCAGGTTTTATCAATACTCAGATTATGGCGTACTCTGCCAAATACGCTTCAGCTTACTACGGCCCGTTCCGGGATGCGGTTGGCTCAGCATCCAACCTGAAAGGCGGCAATAAAAAGAACTACCAGATGGACCCGGCCAACAGCAATGAAGCCCTGCGCGAAGTGGCGCTGGATATTGAAGAAGGTGCTGATATGGTAATGGTAAAACCGGGCATGCCCTATCTGGACATCGTGCGCCGGGTAAAAGACGAATTTGGCGTACCAACCTTTGCCTATCAGGTCAGTGGTGAATATGCGATGCATATGGCCGCCATTCAGAACGGCTGGCTGGCCGAAGAAGCCACTATTATGGAATCCCTGCTGGCCTTTAAACGCGCCGGCGCCGATGGCATCCTGACCTATTTTGCCAAAAAAGCCGCTATCTGGTTAAAAGAGCAGGGTTAAGCCTTAATACTCAGTTAAGCAGGAATCAGCTTACTCTAAGCTAACCGTTGAAGGCAACCTGAACCGAGCCTACAGGGATGTATTCACGGCGTGTTAGTGTGAGTAAGGTGATGGATGCTTTAACCTTAACTGATCGGTATTAGGGTTAAGCCTGCATTTTTTTCAGGAGTGCCGATGTCAATTGCCAGACACGCATCAGAAATTACTTTACCCCCCAATCAGGGGTGGCAGACCGTGTTGCAGTTTCTGTGCGTACAGTTTCCGTTTATTCCGGCAACGGTATGGCAAGAGCGCATAGCTGCCGGAAAAGTACACTGGTATCAGGGTTTACCGATAACTTCAGAAACACCCTATGCTGCGGGAAAAAGACTGTGCTACTACCGTGAAGTGGCAGCCGAGCCGGTGATTCCGTCTGCCCACCACATCCTGTATCAGGATGACCATATTCTGATAGCCTGTAAACCTCACTACCTGCCGGTAACACCTGGCGGAGAATACGTCAATGAATGCCTGCTTGAACGGGTACGGCGTGATACCCGGCTGGAAGATATTGCGCCGGTGCATCGTCTGGATCGGGAAACTGCCGGGCTGGTACTGTTTTCGGTAAATCCACAAAGCCGGGCGGCATATTATGAATTATTCTCCGGTGGTCGTATCCGGAAGCACTATCAGGCAGTTGCCCGGCTGATACCCGATTACCAGAGTGTTTTATTACCCAAGGTATGGCATATCGAGAATCACATCAGTAAAAGCAAACCGGCTTTTATTATGAAGCAGCAACCAGATGGCGAAATTAATGCCCGTTCAGAGATTACGCTGACTGCACGCCGGGAAGACATCGGATTGTTTGATTTACAACCTTATACCGGAAAAACCCATCAGCTACGATTGCATATGCTGAGTCTGGGTATGCCCATTCTGCATGATAAATACTATCCGCAATTGCAGCCCAAACAGCCGCCGCAATTTGATAAACCGTTACAGCTACTGGCCAGCACACTGCATTTTACCGATCCGGTAAGTGGCAAGCTGCATCACTTCAGATCAGAGCGGCAGCTGACCTGCTGGCCAGCTTAGGTTGTCACTTAATCAGTAACTTCCAGCCCGCAGACTGTTGATAAAGCACTTCCTGCTCCAGTTCAGCCCGCATCAGCGGGTGTTGCTCCTGCCAGCCCAGTGGCATTTGTAATGTCAGGGTTTCGGCAACAGCACTAATCAGTACCTGCGGCTGTACTTCGTTACGCCGTCGCATCGACAAAATCACCGCCAGCCGTAAAATCCGGGTAAGCCGTACAGTCAGTAATACCGAAGTCATGGTTTGACGGGCAATAATTTCCCGGCTGATATCTGCCCGGTGGTTGTAAACCAGCGCCATAACCAGTTGCTGCTGGGCGCGGGTAAAACCGGGTAAGTCGGAATGATTAATAATATAGGCACCGTGATGATGGTGATTTTTATATTCGATCAGTAAACCAAGCTCATGCAACATCGCACCGCTGCGCAGCATTTCAGTGCCTTCAAACTGCTTCAGATCCCATACCGGTTGTAATTGTCCGGCCAGTTCTGTTGCCATATCCGCCACGCTGGCAGCATGTTTCTGATCGATAGAATAACGGACCATCAAACTGCTAACGGTACGGTTACGCACATTACTGTGCTGCAACTGGGGTAACATGCTGTACAGCACACCTTCCCGTAACGCCCCGCCGGAAACCGTCATGCCGGTAATCTGTAACACCCGGAATAACGCAATCAGAATAGCCAGGCCAGAAGGAAAAAGCAGCTTTCGCTCCTGTGCCAAGCCAGTGATACTCAGCAGATCAATACAAGAGCACAGCAAGGCCTGCTGCCTGATATCTTCCAGCTTACTGAGGGTAATAACCTCGTCTTTACCCTGTGCTATCAGAATTTCCTGCATCGCCTGCACAGTACCGGATGCACCTACTGCAATTTGCCAGCCTTCGGTAAGATACTGACCAGAGATAGTACGGATTTCCCGTTCTGCGGCAGCAATAGCCTGACTGAAATTTTCTTCATTCAGCTGTTGATCGGTAAAATACCGCTCCAGCCAGGTGACACATCCCATATTCAGGCTGGACAATAATAATGGGGTAAGTCTCTGCCCAATCACCACTTCGGTGCTTGCCCCGCCAATATCAATCACTAACCGGTTACTGTCTGAGTTTGAAGTATGCGCCACCCCCAGATAAATGGTTCTGGCTTCTTCTTCTCCACTGATAACCGTAATTTTATGGCCGAGAATCGCCTCAGCTTCTTTCAGGAAGGTTGTGACATTGCGGGCCAGCCGCAAGGTGGCAGTACCGACAATACGAATATTTTCAGCAGGAATATCCTGTAGCCGCTCAGCAAACAATGCCAGGCATTCCCAGCCCCGTTTCATTGCTTTACGGCTGAGAACCAGATTCTCGTTTAAGCCGGACGCCAGCCGTACCTTGCGTTTGACCCGGCCAATAACCTGTACCGAGCCACCCACTACCGTGACCATCAGCATATGAAAGCTGCTTGAACCAAGATCGATCACCGCATAGATATCTCTGTGCGGTGATGTACTGGCAATAGCCGGATTAACGAGCGCGGTTGCGGGGTTTTCTTGCGCCATTAGAAGTGTGTCCACCACTGTTACGACCGGTACGGGCCTGCCCCTGACGGCGGCGAACCCGCGGTTTTGGTGGAGTTATATCATCCAGCAACGCTGTCGCATCGTACTGTGTTACCGGAACAGAATGTCTAATATAATCTTCAATTGCCGTCAGATTCAGCGCGTAACGTTCACAGGCAAAACTGATTGCCTTGCCGCTTTCACCTGCCCGGCCGGTACGACCGATGCGGTGTACATAATCTTCGCAGTCATCCGGCAGGTCATAGTTGAAGACATGGCTGACCTTAGGAATATGCAAACCACGGGCTGCAACATCGGTTGCCACCAGAATATCAAGATTACCTTTGGTAAACTCATCCAGGATACGCAGCCGCTTTTTCTGGATCACATCACCGGTCAGCAAACCCACCCGGTGACCATCAGCTTCCAGCCAGGCATGAATATCCTCACAGCTGTGCTTGGTATTAGCAAATACGATGGCCTTGTCTGGCCATTCCTCTTCCATCAGCGTCAGTAACAATGACATCTTATGCTCATCTGACGGATAGAACAGTTCTTCGCTAATCCGGCTGCCGGTCATTTCATCCGGTGCGACATGGATATGCACCGGCTGGTTCATCTTTTCAAATGCCAGTTCCTGCACCTTGTAGGATAACGTGGCAGAAAACAGCAGGCTCAGCCGTTCAGTTGCCGGAGGCATCCGGTTAAACATAAAGCGGATATCTTTAATAAAGCCCAGATCAAACATTCTGTCGGCTTCATCCAGCACCACGACCTGAATCTGCGACAGGTCGTACAGCCCCTGCTTCATATAATCAATCAGCCGGCCTGTGGTACCAATTAAAATATCTACGCCCTTTTCCAGCATCTGGCGTTGAGAATCGTAACCCTCGCCCCCATAAATCAGACCAAGACGTAAACCGGACTTTTCCGCCAACATTTTGGCATCCTGATGGATCTGTACAGCAAGTTCCCGTGTCGGAGCCATAATAATGGCTCGCGGCTGGCCACTGCCTTTTGCAGCAACTGTCAGTAAATGATGGAATGTAGCGGTAAGAAATGCCAGCGTTTTGCCAGTGCCCGTTTGCGCCTGACCGGCAATATCTTTTCCGGCCAGCGCCAGTGGTAAACACTGAGCCTGAATTGGCGTACAATAGCTGAAACCTTGCGCTGTTAAAGCGTCAAGAACCTGTGGTGCCAATGCAAAATCGGCAAATTTATGTGAAGTTAAGTGTGTTTTATTCATACCCGCCTAGCATAACCGTTACGCTTGCAATAAGAAACAGGCACGTTTAAATTGATAACACATTTTTGCAGTAAGTAAGACTGCACAGGAAAAGCGGAGATACAGATGAGCGAACATATTTTACAGGTTTCTGACGACAGCTTTGAAACCGACGTACTGAAAGCCAATGCACCGGTACTGGTAGACTTCTGGGCAGAATGGTGTGGTCCTTGTAAAATGATCGCACCTATTCTGGAAGATGTGGCTAAAGAATACACCGGCAAAGTTACCGTAGCTAAACTGAATATTGACCACAACCCGAACACGCCTCCTAAGTTTGGTATTCGTGGTATCCCTACGTTGCTGTTATTCAAAAACGGCCAGCTGGCAGCTACAAAAGTAGGCGCACTGTCCAAAACCCAGTTAAAAGAATTCTTAGACAGCAATATCTGAGTAATTCGCCGCAAAAAGGCGTATTTTTATACGCCTTTTATCGTTGGCAGGGTAGACGCGTCAGCTATCTCCTGCTATTGTGTAATAATCAAACGTTCTAAACCACGCTTGTCCGTCGAATAAACCAACTTCCAAACCTTTAATTTATCGAACTGATAAGCACTACCTGTTTTTATCAACAAGAACCCATCAAACTATGCATTTAACAGAACTAAAACTAAAGCCAATTAACGAGCTGGTTGATTTAGCTGAATCTATGGGCCTGGAAAATATGGCCCGCCTGCGCAAACAGGATATTATTTTTGCAATATTAAAATCTCATGCCAAAAACGGTGAAGAAATTTTCGGCGACGGCGTACTGGAAATCCTGCAGGACGGTTTCGGTTTTCTTCGTTCATCAGACAGTTCTTATCTGGCAGGCCCTGATGACATCTACGTTTCACCAAGCCAGATCCGCCGTTTTAACCTGCGTACCGGCGACAGCATTTCCGGCTTAATCCGTCCGCCTAAAGAAGGTGAGCGCTACTTCGCACTGTTAAAAGTAAACGAAGTTAACTTTGGCCGCCCGGAGCAGGCCCGTAACAAAATTCTGTTTGAAAACTTAACGCCTCTGCATGCTAATTCGCGCCTGCGGATGGAACGTGGTAACGGCAGCCGCGAAGATATTACCGCCCGGGTACTGGATCTGGCATCGCCGATTGGTCGTGGTCAGCGTGGCCTGATTGTGGCCCCCCCTAAAGCCGGTAAAACGATTCTGCTGCAGAACATTGCCCAGTCTATTGCGGCTAACCATCCCGAATGCGTGCTGATGGTGCTGCTGATTGACGAACGTCCGGAAGAAGTAACCGAAATGCAGCGTCTGGTTAAAGGCGAAGTGGTTGCCTCTACGTTCGACGAACCGGCCAGCCGCCACGTTCAGGTAGCGGAAATGGTTATTGAGAAAGCCAAGCGCCTGGTTGAGCATAAAAAAGATGTGATCATCCTGCTCGACTCCATCACCCGTCTGGCCCGCGCTTACAACACCGTGATCCCAAGTTCAGGTAAAGTCCTGACCGGTGGTGTTGATGCCAACGCCCTGCACAAACCGAAGCGTTTCTTCGGTGCGGCACGTAATGTGGAAGAAGGCGGCAGCTTAACCATTATCGCCACCGCGCTGGTAGATACCGGTTCCAAAATGGATGAAGTTATTTACGAAGAATTTAAAGGTACAGGTAACATGGAACTGCACCTGTCACGTAAAATTGCTGAACGCCGTGTATTCCCGGCTATCGATTTCAACCGCTCAGGTACCCGCCGCGAAGAGCTGCTGGCCTCGCCGGACGAACTGCAGAAAATGTGGATCCTGCGCAAAATCCTCCATCCGATGGACGAAACAGACTGCATGGAATTCCTGATCGACAAACTGTTGATGACCAAAACCAACGACGAGTTTTTCGACTCCATGAAACGGCAAAAATCATAATGAATCAACCGGCCTGTGTGCCGGTTTTTTTATAGCATAATTTCAGGTTATACAAAGGAAGAAAATATGACACACCCTCGGATACTGATTATCGGCGGTGGCGCGGGCGGTCTGGAACTGGCAACCCGTTTAGGTAATAAACTTGGTCGTAACAAGAAGGCCAAAGTGACACTGGTAGACCGTAATCAGACCCATATCTGGAAACCGCTGCTGCACGAAGTAGCTACCGGTACACTCGACACCGATATTGATCAGCTAAGCTACCGCGCCCACGCCAGTGCTCATTACTTCGACTTTCAGCTTGGAACCTTAACCGGCCTTGATCGCGAACAACAGCAGGTTATCCTGGCTCCGATTATTGCTGAAGATGGTGAAACAGTACTGGAAGAACGCCGTCTGGATTACGATTATCTGGTGCTGGCAATCGGTAGTGTGTCTAACCATTTCAACACTCCCGGTATTACCGAACACTGTATTTTTCTCGACAGTCCTGCTCAGGCTAACCGCTTCCATCGTCATCTGCTGGATGCTTATCTGAAACTTAATTCCCCGGCCCATCCGAAAGACAAACTGAATATCGCCATTGTCGGAGCCGGTGCCACTGGTGTTGAACTGGCTGCGGAACTTTACCATGCCGCTGCCGAAATGAATCTCTATGGTTTTGCAGATTTAAGAAAAGATCGCCTCAACATCAGCCTGATAGAAGCCGGCCCCCGCATTCTGCCTGCCCTGCCTGAGCGTATTGCCAGCGCCGCGCATAAAGAACTGGTCAAACTGGGTGTTGATGTCAGGGTCGGCACCAAAGTGACAGCCGCAACCGGGCAGGGTCTGCAACTGGAAAACGAAACGCTGGAAGCAGAACTGATGGTCTGGGCCGCAGGCATCAAGGCCCCGGACTTTCTGCATAATCTGGCCGGGCTGGAGAATAACCGCCTTAATCAGTTACTGGTAAAGCCTACCCTGCAAACCACCGTGGATGACAATATTTATGTTATCGGCGATTGTGCAGGTTGCCCGTTACCTGATAACAAATGGGTGCCGCCGCGGGCCCAGTCCGCACATCAGATGGCCAGCCATGTGGCCCGAAATATTCTGGCCCGGCTACATAATAAATCACCCACAGATTTTGTATACCGTGATCGCGGTTCACTGATTTCACTGAGCCGGTTTGGCACCATCGGCAGCCTGATGGGCAATCTGGTTGGTGGTGCCATGATGATTGAAGGCCGTATTGCCCGCCTGGCCTATATTTCGTTATACCGGATGCATCAGGTAGCATTACATGGTTGGTTACGTATGATCACCATCAGTATGGTGGCAAAAATCAATCGAATTGTCCGGCCACGATTAAAATTGCATTAATTATACCCGCTAACGCATCATGCCAATCAGTTACGCTGCTCCCTGTTTAACTGATTAGCATGACCGTCTAACCGATAATATGATGTACCAGCGGGAATACGCTGGTGCAGGTGACTATGCTGACAGCGGCCAGATATTCCGAGCTGGCTCTGGCAGCCGCTTCAGGGCTGGCAGCATGTACCCTGGCAATCACATCACCTTCGGTGACGGCCGTACCTGTCGTTCTGATATCGCTGAATCCCACAGCCGGGTCAATCACCTGAGCCGGATGCGAACGCCCGCCACCCAGCCGTACTACCGCCATACCTAAACCTATAGTATCGGTATAACTGATAACACCACTGGCAGTTGCCACAATATCCTGTACTACCGCAGCAGTTGGCAGATAAGCCTGCGGCCGCTCGAATAAATCTGCCGGGCCGCCCAGCTCTGCCACCATCCGGGCGAAAATTTCTGCCGCTTTGCCAGAGCTTAAACTGTGTTCCAGCGCAGCAACCGCAGCATCTTTAGATACATATAACCCGCCCAGCATCAGCATATTGGCACCCAGTTCCAGCGTCACCTGATGTAAACGTGATTCCCGGTATTTACCGGTCAGATAATCCAGTGTTTCTACTATTTCCAGTGCATTCCCGGCTGTGGTTCCCAGCACTTCGTTCATGTCGGTCAGCAATGCCCTGGTTGGTACACCCGCGCCATTAGCTGTATTGACGATGCTGGTTGCCAGCGCACTGGCATCATCAATAGTACGCATTAATGCCCCATTGCCAATTTTCACATCCATTACCAGCGCATCCAGCCCGGCTGACAGTTTTTTCGACAGAATAGATGCGGTAATCAGCGGCACAGATTCCACTGTTGCCGTAACATCGCGAATGGCATACAGGCGGCGATCAGCCGGTGCCAGTTCACTGCTCTGGCCAACAATCACACAACCCAGCTCCGGCACCAGTTGCTGTATTCTCGACAACGGCTGCGAACAACTGTAACCGGGAATCGTTTCCAGTTTATCGACTGTACCGCCGGTATGGCCCAGCCCGCGCCCGGCAATCATTGGCACATAAGCACCACAGGCGGCAACCATCGGAGCCAGCATCAGGCTGACTTTATCACCGACCCCACCAGTGCTGTGTTTATCCACCACCGGGCCGTTTAGTTTACCCTGCCAGTTTAATACCGAACCGGAATCACGCATGGCTAACGTCAGTGCCACCACTTCATCTGTGGTCATGCCATTCAGATAAATGGCCATTGCCAGCGATGCTACCTGCCCTTCGCTGAAAGAATCATCTGTCAGGCCACGTACAAACTGCCGGATTTCGGCATCAGACAACACCTTACCATTACGCTTGGTTTTAATAATTTCCTGAGGAATATACACATCAGACTCCTGCATCAAATTTGGTGCTGTCTGCCAGAAATTTCGGGGTAAAGGCATCCGGTAGCAATTGTTTTAATGTCCATTGTTGTTGCTGCCCCAGATGATTACTGCTGGCAACCGGGCTGTCAGGCGCGAAAAACTCTGCAATAACCTGCCGGCACATGCCACAGGGCGGCGTCAGTTGTTCCTGCGGGGTATACACCAGTAGTGCGGTAAAGGCTTTTTCACCCGCGACGATACCGGCGGCAATCGCATTACGCTCGGCACAGACGGTTGCCCCATAAGAAGCATTTTCGACATTACAACCACTGTAAATCCGGCCACTATCTGCCAGTACGGCCACCCCGACCGGAAACCGGCTGTAAGGTGCATAAGCTTTTGCAGCAGCGTCTTTTGCAACATCATGCAATTGCTGCCAGTTAATTTCAGACACGATTCTGTCCTTTCGTTTTATCATTTAGCCAGCCGCTTCAGGCAATACTGAAACAACCACACCATCACCAGCATCCAGGCCGCAGCCACCGGAATAACCCAGAACGCGACCAGAATACCGGATTGCTGAGCCCAGAAACCGGTCAGTAACCCTGCCAGCTGAAAGCCCAGCGAATTACCGATACTGGCCAGCCCGGACAGTACCGGGCCATTATCACTGTCCAGATCCATTGCTGTTGCCAGCATCAGCGGAAACAACCCGCCAACTCCCAGCCCCAGCGCTAAATTACCCAACGCCAGCAGTGTCAGGCCATCGGTCAGTTTCAGCATCAGACCGCCGGTCAGCGCCAGCGAAGCCAGAATCACCATCAGCTGTGCCGGACTGAACCAGCGTAACAACAGGGCAAACCCTAACCGGCTAATCACCATACCACCGGTAAACCAGGCCAGAATCAGCCGGGCCTGCTCAGACGGGTAATTCAGGCCATCAATCGCATACGTAACAAACCAGTTGCCATTACCCCATTCTGCGGCACCGTAACCAATCATTGATAATAACAGCAACAAAAATACCGGTTGTTTTAATACCGTAAGATATGACAAGCTTCGCTGCTGATTGCTGCTTTTCGCCACTGGTTGTGTCATTTTACCAGCCACCCACCAGGTATAACCGCTTAGCAGCAACATACCGCAGGCAATAATTCTCAGCGGAATGCGCCAGTCTTCCAGATACCAGAACAGCACCACAACCCAGAATGGTGCAGCCAGTGTGCCCAGACTGAACATAAAATCCATCATTCCCATCATCGCCGCGCGGCGGTTGATATACAGACGGGCAATCAACGTATGACCAATGGTAAACATAACGGAATACAGCAACCCGACCACAATAATCAGTGGTAACAGTAACTGCCAGTGATAACTGTGCGAAACCAGCAATAACAGAAAGGTTTCGGCAAATGCCAGCGTGCCAAACAGCCTCAGAAAATCAAATTTCTGTACATATTTCCCCCCCAGAATGGCACCGGTAACCGTTCCCACTGACATCAGCATAAAAAACAGGCCGCTGATAGCCGGATCCATATTTAATGAGGCAGAAATATCAGGTAGCAGTAATCCCCATAAAATGATCAGATTACCCAATAGAAAAAAGCCACTGAAAATTACAATGGTCGGATGCAGCCGCGACATACCAGAATACCTGCCAGTTTCAACAGAAGAGAGCTAAAAGGAATACTATTATAAACCGCCCGGCTTTATCCCGATAGCAGATACAGCCAGTTAGTGGCTGCACCGGCAAAAAAAGCAGGCAGACCGCAATTAGTCTGCCTGCTTCGGTACTATTTCAGCAGCCTGCAACACGACAGGCTGTACTCAGCACGATATCAGCCTTCCTGTTTTTTCTGACGCTTTTGCTGGCGTTTCTCTTTCAGGGTCTGGGCTGGTTTTTTCTTTACGTTCTCTTTGCTCATGATTAAATCCTCAGGTGAGATCACTGCTGCTGGCTTGTGCCGCAGAAAGCCGGACCTGCAGTTAATTTAATGATACTGTCGTATTGCGGCGCTAAAGTACTTCAAGGCAGGTTCTCCTTCTTTAGTTGCTTTACCGGGCCGGGAAATGCCTGATGCCTCCGGACATTCAGCACATCACATAACAAAAACCGTATTTTCCTGCGCAGTACCCATACCTCTGCCACTTCTCCGGCCACCTTACCCAACAGCGCCCGCCCCAGCGGTGACAACACTGACACCAATCCCCGCTCCGGGGCGCTGTTTTGTGGTTCAACCAGCTTCACCCAGTTTTTCTCTTCTGTCGGCAATTCGGTTATCAGTACCGAACTACCCAGACCAACACTGAGCGGGCGTGACAGCACATTACAGTCACGCTGTACGGCAAGCTGGTGAATAGTGCCTGCCAGTGATACCGGCGTCAGTGGCATAAAGGATGTGGTCAGACAGAAATACTTCAGCCTGCCGGGCAACTGCTGCAGCCAATATGTAAAGCGATACAATGACATACACTCCTCTGAGAATGTCAGAACTACATCAGGAATAAAAATTGAAATATTGAAATACGAATCAGGCCGGACGCAGCGCCTGCGTCCGGCTTAATACTGAAAGGCGAGAGGATAATTAGGCAGAATCACTTTCACTTCGGGTGTCCTGTTAAAACTACCAGATAATAAAATAACTATGGCACACCATAGCCCAGAACCAACAGTAAGGCAAATCCAGCGGGGTTAATTCAGGCTGAAAGCATCGGCATCCAGATAGGCCGGAAATTTCTGCCTGAACTGATGCAGCGCTTCCGGTTGCAATTCCGCATATAACACGCCTTCCTGCTGTGGCAGCAGTTGCTGCAATGGCTGCCCCAGATAGTCAACTATCAGGCTGTCCCCACTATAAGTAATATTGTTACCATCAGTACCGACACAATTGCATCCCAGCACAAAAGCCTGATTTTCAATTGCTCTGGCCTGTAACAGGGTAGTCCAGACATGGCTGCGGGCCGCAGGCCAGTTAGCGACATAAATCAGTGCATCATAATCCTGACGGTTACGGCTGAACACCGGAAACCGCAGGTCATAACATACCTGTAAGCAAAAGCACATGCCACGCCAGTTCACCACTACCCGCTGATTGCCAGACTGATAGGCATGATGTTCACCGCTCATCCGGAACAGGTGTTTTTTATCATAAAAAGCCACATTGCCCTCAGGCGTAACAAACCACAACCGGTTAACCGGGCCAGCAGCAGTTTGTGTCGCCACCGAACCACATATTGCCGCCTGCCGGGCAGAGGCCAGGCGCTGCATCCATTGTACCGTTTCGCCATATTCAGGCTGGGAAATTGTTTCGCTCTGCATCGAGAAACCGGTATTAAACATCTCCGGCAGTACGATCAGATCAACCTGTGGCAACTCTGACATCAGCCGCTCAAAATGTGCATGGTTAGCTGCCGGCTGTTGCCAGTGCAGTGCCGCCTGAATCAACGCCACTGTTACAGACGACATAATACCTCCGCTGCCGCAGACAGCGTCTGAGGAGTTTTCGCAAAACAGCAGCGAATAATACGGCTTGCCGGCGACTGCTTATAAAACACCGATAATGGAATAGCTGCAATTTTATGCTCAACGGTTAACCAGTGGCAGAATTCTGTATCCGGTAACTCACTGATAGCAGCATAATCAGCCAGCTGAAAATACGTACCGCTACAGGGCAACAGCTGTAACCGGCCGGCCTGCAGCGCCCCGGCAAACTGATCGCGCTTTTGCTGATAAAACGCACTTAACCCGCTGACCTGTTGTGGCTGTTGCTGTAATACCGCTGCAACAGCATATTGCGCCGGAGTAAAACTGGAAAAAGTGACATACTGGTGAATTTTACGGAACTCCGTAGTCAGTGCAGCAGGAGCCACACAATACCCCAGCTTCCAGCCGGTAACATGAAAGGTTTTGCCAAAGGAAGACACGATGAAACTGCGTTCAGCTAACGCCTCAAAACCATTGGCACTAAGCTGCGCAGCCTGATCGAACACCATATGTTCGTACACTTCGTCGCTGATACACCACAAGCCATGCCGTAACACTAACTGTTGCAGTTGCTGCCAGTCACTGAGGCTGAACACCATACCCGTCGGGTTATGTGGCGAGTTCACAATAATCAGCCGGGTTTTAGCAGTAACAGCGGCAGTAACCTGCTGCCAGTCGACCTTAAAATCCGGTGCCGGTAACGCAATATGTACCGTACACCCGCCCGCCAGTTCAACCGCCGGCGCATAGCTGTCGTAAGCAGGATCGAACACTATTACTTCATCACCGGGGCGCACCACCGCCTGAATCGCCACAAACAGCGCCTCGGTGGCACCGGAGGTCACCGTAATTTCCTGCTCCGGGTTAACAGTGCGGCCATAACAACCCTGTACCAATGCTGCAATGGCTTCGCGCAATGGCAGAATGCCGGGCATCGGCGCATACTGGTTCATTCCCTGCCGGCTGTACTTTGCCAGTTGTTCCAGCAAAAAGTCATTCACCGGAAAATCAGGGAAACCCTGCGACAGATTAATGGCTCCATATTCTGCCGCCAGCTGCGACATCCGGGTAAAAATAGTAGTACCTGTATCAGGAAGTTTACTGCTTAGCTGCATGGATAATACAAGAAAAGTTGCCAAAACTTCTGCGGATGCTATCATTCTGCCAGTTTTATGTATAGACATCTAAACGTAAGAACGTATATCAAAAATGAATAACTCAGCCAATGTTCATCAGTTAAATCCAACCGCTATTGCGCTGTGCGCCCTCGGCCGCTGGATCGCAACCCGCCACTGGGTGCCCGCCACCGGTGGTAACTTCTCTGTGCGTCAGACAGCCAACAGCGCGCTGGTTACGGCTTCGGGTAAAGATAAAGGCGAACTCAGCCCACAGGACTTACTGCCTGTAAGCTGGCACGGCAGCGAACTTAGCTGCACCGCAGGTAAGCCCTCAGCCGAAACGGCATTACATGCCTGTTTATATCAGCTTGATACCAGTATCAAAGCGGTGCTGCATACCCATTCTGTCAGTGCCACAGTGTTTTCAAGACTGATTGGGGCAGAACAGTACATTTTTACCGGCTATGAAATGCAAAAGGCCATCAGCGGCAACCTCAGCCATGATACGCCCTGCCCGCTGGCAATTTTCGACAATACGCAGGATATTCCGGCCCTGGCAGAGCAGGTCCGGCAACGCTGGCAACAGGCCCCCCTGAACTACGCCCTGCTGGTACGTGGCCACGGCCTCTATGTATGGGGTAATAGTCTGGAACAGGCTAAACGTCATCTGGAGGGTTGGGAATTTCTGATCAACTGCGAACTGGAACGGCTGAAACTGAGCAACCGGTAACATAGTAAACAGCTTATAATATAAAAAATCGTTATTGCCTGATCGCATAAAGCTACAGCATCAGGCATTGAGCACTCCGCTATATTTCCGCATAATCCTCTCATACAGCCATAAGCAGGAATATTATGAATTATCAGGCTATTATTACCGATATTGAAGGCACCACCAGCCGTATCAGTTTTGTTACTGATGTGCTGTTTCCGTATGCGGCGCAGCAATTACCTGAGTTTCTTAAACAAAACCAGCACCTGCCGAAAGTAGCGGCAGAGCTGGATGCAGTACGCCGGCAACTGAATGAACCCGGTGCATCAGTTGAGCGTATTACCGCACAGCTGCAGCAATGGATTGCTGAAGATAAAAAATTTACCCCGTTAAAAAGCCTGCAGGGCATGATCTGGCGTCAGGGATATCAGCAGGGAGACTTTACCGGCCACCTGTATCCTGATGCCGCGGCACAGCTGAAAAAATGGCAGCAACAAGGTGTTAAACTTTATATTTACAGCTCTGGTTCAGCTGAGGCTCAGCAACTGCTGTTTAAATATAGCGATTTTGGCGACTTAACCCCGCTGCTCAGCGGCTATTTTGATACCAGGATCGGAGCAAAACGCGATATGTCATCTTACATGGCGATACTGCAACACATTCAGCTGCCCCCCGGGCAGGTGTTGTTTTTATCCGATGTAACAGCAGAACTGGATGCGGCACGCGGTGCAGGTATCAATACCGTGCAGCTAATCCGCGAACAACAGGCTGCCACTGACCATGCCACTGCCCGCGATTTTTATCAGGTTAAGGAGCTGACAACATGACAATATTAACTGTATTCACAGATGCGGATCCGACAACTCCGGTGCTCAAAAGCCACAATGTTGCACAAATTACTGACGAACTGGCAAAAGCAGGCGTTCGTTTTGAGCAATGGCAGGCGAATGCCCCTGTGAACGAGCACACCAGCAACGAAGAAATTCTGCAGGCTTATGAAGCAGATATAGACCGGCTAAAGTCTGAACAGGGCTATATTACGGTTGATGTGATTTCACTGCATGCCAGCCATCCGGATAAAGCCGCTTTACGGCAGAAATTTCTGTCAGAGCATATTCATACTGAAGATGAGGTGCGTTTCTTCGTAAGAGGGAAAGGATTATTCTGTCTGCATCTGAACGGACATATTTATCAGGTATTGTGTGAAAGAAATGATTTAATCAGCGTCCCTGCGGGTACACCACACTGGTTTGACATGGGTAGTGCACCGGATTTTACCGCTATCCGGCTGTTCAATAATCAGGATGGCTGGGTAGCCCATTTTACCGGAGATTCCATCGCCAGCCATTTCCCATTGCTGGCCTGACCCCTGTAAATATAAAGTGATATTGCAGAAGGCATTGTTCTCTGGTCTGACGCTGATTATTTTTGTTATATTCAGGTAATACAGTAGTAATAGTTACAGGTTTTATAACGATTTAAACTCAGGTTAACAGAGCGGATTACTATGCCAGTGCATACTCCTATGCGCGGTTTACGCTGTTTTTGCGTAGCTGCAGAATGTTTAAGCTTCAAAGAAACAGCCAGACAGCTGTATTTAACGCCATCTGCCGTCAGCCACCAGATAAAACAACTGGAAGAAAACCTGAACCTGCAGCTGTTTGAACGGCATACCCGCGCCATTCAGCTGACAACGACAGGCAAACGTTTTTATGATGCTGTCAGCCCGTTAATGCATCAGATGGCCGCCACGATCAGTGAATTCAGCCGGGCAGAACGCACGCAGGTGGTCAGTATCAGTATGCCGGAGTTTTTTGCCAGCGAACTGTTTGTGCCGAAACTAATCGGCTGGTCAGAACAATATCCAAACATCAACCTGGTACTGGAAACCATTAAATCACGGCAGGACTCACCAAAATATACCGATTTATCGATTCGTTTATCCGGCCTGAAACCACCTGAACGCCCCAATCACAAGCTATTTCCGATCAGCTATGTTCCGGCATGTAACCGTAATCTTTACAGCCAGTTACATCAGGAAGGGTTTAAGGCCCTCAACCGGGTGCCGTTGCTGCTGCACCAGGCCCGTCCCTATGCCTGGCACCACTGGGCAGATTTTGTCGAATTCAGTGCCTTTCGCCCCAAACAAATTCTGCAACTGGACAGTATGTTCAGCGTAGCCCGTGCCGCAGAGCAAGGGCTGGGTATTGCACTGATACCACTGCCGATAAGTGGCGCCTGGTTTACCAATGGTTCGCTGGTCAGGCTGTTTGAACAGGAACTGGTTACCCGCGACTGGTATTACCTTATTCAGCACGAAACCGATCCGGCCCGCCCGGAGATCCAGCTGCTGGTAAACTGGATATTACAAAGCTTCCATATTGATAAGTGAAAAAAATTCACTTATCAGATTTTTTTTTATCGTTTGTCAGATTTAGAGTTAATGCTCAAAATTACCTTCGCAGGCACAAACAAACTGAAGCCTGCCTGAATGGGTAATTGGGAGCATAGACAAATGAAAGCGAGATCACTTAAATTGGGCGGAATTCTGGCGTTGGTGCTGATGAGCTCAGTATCATTTCTCGCCAATGCCGCTGCCAACAGTTATAAAATGGTATTAATTGAAGACGTTCCGGGTGTGGATGCCCTGCAGGCTGGTAAGCTGGCAGCAGGTATTCAGCAAACTCTGGCAAGCCCGGTATGGGAAGCCGATAACTTTTCCCGCTATACCAACCTGTGTGTAGGGTACACCAGACTGGGTGAGCTGGAAAATGCAGAAACCGCCTGTACCAAAGCCATTACTGCTGCTCAGAAATATCAGCAGACACCAGCATCTCAGAAACGTGAAATGCGGGCTTATGCACACACCAACCGCGGTGTGTTACGTCTGAAAAACAATGATAATCTGGGTGCACTGGAAGATTTTAAACGTGCGGCAGAACTGAACACTAACACCATCAACGTGCATAACCTGCAACGACTGGAGTTAGCTATCCGTAATGCAGACATCGGTTTAGAACTGGCCAGCGTATCAATTCCTGAATAATCTGTATCACGTCTTACGAAAAACCGGCAGCCACACTGCCGGTTTTTTTATGTTTTTATTAAAGAGTGTTCAGCATACCTGCACGAATTTGCGCCAGCGAGTAAACACCGGTATCCAGTATCCAGCCGGTTACCAGCTCTGCTGGCGTTACATCAAATGCCGGATTGAATACCGGCGAATCCTGCGGTGCCCAGATGGTTTTTCCGAAAGCACCACTGGCTCCCCGGACCTCATCGGCATGCCGTTGCTCTATCGGGATCAGGCTGCCATCAGCACACTCCGGATCGACAGTAGTATGCGGTGCTACCACATAGAACGGGATCTTATGATAATGCGCCAGCACGGCCAGGCTGTAAGTACCTACTTTATTGGCAAAATCACCATTTACCGCAATCCGGTCAGCTCCGACCAGAATGCGGTCTACCATTCCTTTGGACATCAGCATCGCTGCCATATTGTCACAAATCAGCTGATGCGGAATACCCCGTTGCCGACACTCCCAGGCGGTTAAGCGCCCGCCCTGTAACAGAGGCCGGGTTTCATCAACCCAGACACTGATCTGTTTACCCTGCTGATGCGCCAGCGCTATAACGCCAAATGCAGTTCCGCTGCCGGCAGTAGCCAGGCCACCGGTATTACAGTGTGTCAGTATTTGCTCCCGGGGCTGAATCAGTGCCGCTCCGGCTTCAGCCATACGCTGGCACAGCAAAACATCCTGTTCAAACAGCAACTCGGCACAAGCCACAGCCGCAATATCATAATCAGCCTGCTGTAATGCCGTTATCATGGCATCCAGATTATTCATCAGGTTTACGGCTGTGGGCCGGGCCGCCCTGAGTATTTCAGCATCCTGCAGCAATTGTTCCCTGCTGTCTCCCTGCTCTGCCCGGTAAGCAAGCAGCAGGCTGGCCCCGATACCAATTGCAGGCGCCCCCCGCAACTGTAGCTGTTTAATCATTGCCACCATTTCTGCCACGGTTTTGCATAAAAGCCATACCTGCTGGTGAGGCAGTAATGTCTGATCCAGAATAAACAGCTGGCCCTGCTGTGTTTTAATACTTAATCCAGACAAGTTTTTCATGCATTATTCCTATTAAGACTATCAAACAGATTGCAGCAAAAAGAGTGGTTTGCGATTATGCAGGGCTGTTTTATGCAATACAAGTAACGGGAAAACAAGATGACAGCATATCGCACCTTTACTCCGGAAGACGCTACCAGCTTTGCCACTGATAACAGTCACCTGTTCAACGGCCACAGTCAGCTAAGCTGCGAGGAATTTGGTGATGGTAACCTGAATCTGGTTTTCCGGGTAACCAGTGAAAAAGGCACCAGCCTGATAGTAAAACAGGCGCTGCCCTATGCCCGCTGTGTTGGTGAAAGCTGGCCGCTGACGACAGATCGCGCCAGAATAGAAGCAGAAGTACTGCTGATTCATGGCCGTTTATGCCCTGAACATACCGTAGAAATTCTGCATTATGATCCGGTTAAGGCCGCCATTCTGATGGAAGATCTGAAAGAGTATCAGATTTTGCGTCAGGCTCTGCTTACCGGAAAGCAATATCTTCATCTGGCGCCGCAGCTGGCAAAATATCTGGCCCACACGTTATTCTACACCAGCGACTTTGTTCTGGACGGCCCCAATAAAAAGGCCAGAGTTGCCCAGTTTATCAACCCGGACCTGTGCCTGATCACTGAAGATTTATTTTTTACTGATCCTTACTGCAACCACGAGCGCAATAATATTCACCCTGCAACATTACCTGAGGCACAGAAGCTGTGGTACGACGAAGCCTTACAGGCAGAAGTCGCCAGCCTGAAAGCTGATTTTCTGTCAAAACCCCAGGCTCTGCTGCACGGAGATGTACACAGCGGCAGTATTTTTATTAATGAAGAGAACTGCAAACTGATCGATGCCGAATTTGGCTTCTATGGCCCGATAGGTTTCGATGTGGGCAGTATGCTGGGTAATCTGTTGCTGAATTACTGCGCCCAGCCCGGTTTAACCCCGGATACCGCGTTACAGAACAGCCACTGCGCTTATCTGTTACAACAGATTGACGTATTATGGAATACTTTCGCCAGTATCTTCAGTCGTTTAATGCAGCAAGAAACTACCGATCCAGCCCTGCAAAACCCACTCTACCAGCAACGCTTTATCCGGCAGATTTTTGCTGATGCGGTAGGTTATGCCGGTACAGAGCTGATACGCCGTACTGTCGGCCTGGCCCATGTCGCCGATCTGGACACTATCAAAAATACAGATTTACAGGCAGCTTGTGAGAAAAACGCTCTGCAACTTGGCAAAATACTTATTATGCAACGTAACGAGCTGCAACATACAGAGCAGCTAATCGCTCTTATACAGCAAATACAGCCCTGAACAGATGCAACTCAACTGAAAAGAGCAATGATCTTTGTGAATTCACAATCACCGCAGAATAATTAAAGAAAACCGCTATAACCGTCGCTTTTTCAAAGAGTGACTTTATTGTAAAGAGGCCGTTATGGGAAAGACATGCCACAGCCTCCCTTCTTTATTCTGCGGAATTCTCTATGCCTGACTCCAGTATTATTCTTCCGTCCAGGGTAACAATACTGGCCACTCTGGTAATGTTGCTGGCGGCAATGTCGATGTCAATTCTGGCCTGTGGGGCAATTTCTGCCATGTTGCACAATAGCCTGTCGGATACTGCCGGCCAATATCTGCAGACGACAGACAATATTATTGATGAGTCACAGCAAATCCTGCAACATCTTAACAGTCTGCCGGCACATCAGTGCCGTGAAGAAAACCTGCGCCATATGCGCCGGTTATTGCTTACCAGCCGTTATATCAGAGATATTCACTATGCTACAGAGCAGGAACAATGCTCAGCAAGTGAGGGCAGACAGTTACAACCCCCCTTACCGGATTCACTATTTTTTGCCGGCGACAGCCAGATATGGCTTAATCAGCCGCTGACCCCGCAAAGTGATATTACAGCAGCATTAATCCGGCAGCACGACTATTGGCTGACCATTATTTCAGAAACGCTGACCACACCGCCGCATCGCTACCTGAACTGGCAAATTGTTAACGTAACACAGACTGAACCGGTACATGTTGCCGGCACTCCGGCGTTGTTCAACACCACATCAAATAATGACAATGCTTTTCAGGGCCTGACCAGAACAGGCTATCAATATCAGCAATGTTCCGCAGTATCAGGTTTTTGCCTGACGATGGAGTACGCCTATCTGCAGCTAATCAGGCACTATCCATTCTTATTTGTCAGCATTGCCTCCATGTTATTGCTGTTAAGTTGTACCGCCTTTCACCTGTGCAGACGTTTTATGAACCGGAAGTTCACTCTGAGCTACCGTGTAAGAGCCGGTCTGAAAAGCGGCGCCTATTCCATCGTTTTTCAGCCAATTATTCACCTGAGATCACAACAGGTTGTAGGGTGCGAGGTGCTTACCCGCTTTCAGGATAAGCTGGGCACTCTTGGCCCCCAGCATTTTATTCCTGAACTGAGCAGGCAGAAACTGAGTGCCTGTTTCACTATCAGTATTGCCAGGCAGGCATTACAGCAGATCAGCAGTCTGCCGCAGCTGCCGTCGGGCTTCCATCTGGCGTTAAATGTTTACCCGGAAGATATTGCCAGTGGCGGCCTGCTGAAACTGCTGGAATTACCGGAAGTAAAACAGCGGCAGGTTAAGCTGGTACTGGAAATAACAGAGCAGCAGGAGCTGATGTATCATCATGCCCAGCAGCATCTTACCCGTCTGAAAGCAGCAGGTATTCAGATTTCCATTGATGATTTTGGCACAGGGTATTCGAATCTGAGCAGCCTGAGAGCCCTTAAAGCCGATTATCTTAAAATTGATAAAAGCTTTGTGCAGGATATGGAAGCAGACAGCATAAAATCCAGTTTAATTCCGAAAATCCGCGAAATTGCGCATTTATTGCATTATCAGGTTGTCGCTGAGGGTATAGAAAACCTGTCCCAGGCCACCTTACTCTGTCACCTGGGTATAGAGCTGGGTCAGGGCTGGCATTTCGCAAAAGCCATGCCATTGACAGAGTTGCATCACTGGCTGCATCATGCCCAGACACTCAACACAGCACAACAGCCTGAAGCAGAAACATTATATTAGGGCCTGTTGACATTTAGGGCTAAGAGGTGCCTCTCCGATGACGTCATTGCAGGTACAAAAAATCTGGCAACAGGCTCCGCATAACGCTTTTACCGATCTGGCCTGCTTCCGGCAGGCATTCTGGTGCGTGTTCCGCGAAGGCACTGCTCATGTTTCACCTGACGGTAGTTTCAGAATATTGCGCTCAGCAGATGCTGAAAACTGGCAACCGGTTGCACTGATTACCCATCCGTCAGCTGATTTGCGGGACGCCAAGCTCAGTATATTACCTGACGGCAGGCTATTATTACTGGGAGCCGGTGCGTTGCATGATCGCTCTCAGCAGACACACCAGTCATATATCTGGTTATCAGACGATGGCTATCACTGGTCTGATGCAGTTGCATGCGGCGAAGCCGATATCTGGCTATGGCGTCTGAGCTGGCATCAGCAAACAGCCTATGCCCTGGGTTATAAATGCGGTAAACCGCACTTTGTTCGTTTGTACCAGAGCCATGATGCCCGGCATTTTCATCCGTTAAGCCCATCAATCTATCAGGGAAGCTATGCCAATGAGTCGGGTTTATTATTTGAACCAGACGGCACCGCATTATGCCTGCTGCGACGGGATCCTGATAATGGCTTATTCGGTACGGCACAGCCGCCTTACACTGATTGGCAGTGGCAGGATATTGGCTGTCGTATCGGTGGCCCGCAATGGGTACAGCTTGATGATGGCCGTTTACTGGCTTGCGTACGGCTATATGATAGTGATATTCGTACCAGCCTGGTAACTATTGACAAAAAAGATGGCAAATTATCCGAAATAATAAGTTTACCTTCTTCAGGTGATTGCAGTTATGCCGGTATGGTATTACAGGAGCAGCAACTGTATATCAGTTACTATTCATCGCATGAAGGCAAAAGCGCCATTTACCTGGCCACGCTTGATGTCAGAAAATCCGGTATATAAAACAGCTAATGCCAGTCAGTTAAGGTGATGGATGCTTAAACACCTTAACTGACCAGCATTAGACACATTTCTTTCAACTCTTAATACTTAATACTGCAACCATAAGGACGGGTAACCGCAGGATCTGCCGCATTACCAGCCAGCACAGCCTGTGAGGCATTAGCAAAATAAGGTACTGCTTTTTCAATATCCTCAACCTTTGCTGATGGAATACTGTCTATCCCACCCATATATTGCAGAATACCGTCTTTATCAATTACATACATATGTGGAGTAGTTTTAGCATCATATGCTTTACCCACTACACCACTTTCATCAAACACCACGGCGGTAGGTGCGGCATCACGGCTGGCAGTCAGGTCATCTGCTATTGCTGCACTGACATGCCCCTGTTTACCCGGCGCAGAAGAGATGACGCTCAGCCATACTACATCTGTTCCGGTCAGTTCACGCTGTAATTGCTGCATATTGCCGGAGTAATGCTTTACTACAAACGGGCATTCGTGGTTAGTCCACTCCAGCACCACATTCTTACCGGCAAAATCTTTCAGGCTATGTTGCTGGCCTTTGGTATCGACCACAGTAAAGTCCGGTGCCGGAGCACCTACTTTCGGAGCAGCCAGTAAACTGGCAGAAAACATTGCGGCAATGGTACAGCTGAGTAATGCTTTTAGTTTCATTATATTCTCCTGTTGCATTGTTGCCCAAAAACGGGCGGATCTTATTTTTCAGAACTAAGTCGTTCTAATGTCTGACGCAGTGTATCCGGCGTCAGGATCTGGGGCAGAACTTCCGGTGCTTTTCCAGGCCAGTATAGTACATACAGCGGTACGCCATCCCGCTGATACAATCGCAAGTACTGTGTAATCTGTTCGTCACGCCGTGTCCAGTCACCTTTCAGATAGGTCACATCATACAGGCTCAGCGCCGCTTTACTGCTGTCGGTATTCAGGGCAACCCGTTCATTTACCAGACACGTAATACACCAGTCAGCTGTCATATTGACCAGTACCGGCTTACGTTGTTCCCTTAATTGCTGAAGCTTTTGTGCAGTCCACGGCTGCCAGTGCTGCTCTGTTTCTGTTCCACCGGCAACTGCTGATTGCTGCGGTTGAGGCCACAGCGCCAGCGACATTGCTACGACCAAAAACCCTATGCTGACAATAACACTGGTTTTACCTGCCTGCGCCTGCTGCCGGCGTCCCCATAACCAGCAGGCCGCCGCAAGACATACCAATCCGGCCAGCAACAATGCCAGCGCATCAATGCTGGTTTGCCGCCCATATACCCATATCAGCCAGACAGCGCTTAAATAAAGCGGATACGCCAGCCACTGCTTCAGATGTTCCATCCAGGCACCAGGCTTAGGCAGCATGCTGGCTAATGCCGGAATATAAGCCAGCAGCAGAAAAGGTAATGCCATGCCAAATCCCAGAGCGGCAAATACCAGCAAGGCGATCAGTACCGGTTGTGTAACGGCATAACCCAGTGCCGATCCCATAAAAGGAGCAGTACAGGGACTTGCCACCACCACAGCCAGCACCCCGGTAAAAAATGAACCTTTTGCGCCTTTTTCTGTTGTCAGGCTGGCCCCGCTGTTCATCAGCCCCAGTCCAAATTGCACCACACCGGATAAACTCAAGCCAAGCGCAAACAACAGATAAGCCAGTAAAGCGACCAGCCACGGACTTTGTAACTGAAAGCCCCAGCCGATCATTGAACCCGCACTTCTGAGCACAATCAGTAAAACCGCCAGGCAAACAAAGCTGCCTATCACTCCCAGACTATAAAACCAGGCATCTTTACGCTGCTGTTGCCGGTGCTGGCTGTTTGCCGCAATACTGAGCGCTTTAAGTGATAATACCGGGAACACACAAGGCATCAGATTAAGAATAATGCCACCGGCAGCCGCCGCCAGCAGAATCAGCCACAGGCTGCTTTGTTGTTGGCCATGAGTAATAAGAATATCAGTAGCACCGGCAGGTACGGCCTGCAATAGCAGGGTATAAGCCCCCTGAGCGGTTATCAGCAACACCTCCAGCTCGTCAGGTGCGTTGCTGAAATAAGTATTCAGGCGCTGTTGCAGCAGTAATTGCCCATCCTGAAACAGAATTTGTTGCTCGCCGGCATGATCAACCAGCTCTGCTGCAGCAACAAAAAAACTGCTGACGGCCAGTGGCTCTGCCAGCGTAATCGCAGCAGAAAACGCACCGGCACTGGTATCAAACTGCCCATTAACCGGCAACGGCTGCGGTAATTGCTGTTCTGCTTGCTCAAATAATGCCTGGTAGTTCCTGGTTGGTTCAGCTTTATCGGCAACAGGAATAACCAGTTCCAGGCTGGCTTCTGCCGGAATACAGATTTCCTCACAGATCAGAAAATCAACATCTGCCCGTACCGCAATACTATCAGCCTGATAATCCTGCGGCACTGATATTGCTGTCAGTAAGGTGGTTTCGCCTTCATAACCATAATTTACCAGCGGCGGGATACTTATCGCCTGCGGCACTGGCCACTGAATACCAGCAGCGGTAACACCATCAGGTAAAGACCAGGTAATGCTTGTTGCCAGCCCGGAGTCGCCGGGATTCTGCCAGTAGGTATGCCAGTGTTCGTCATGAATAACATGCAGTGCCAGCTGGAATGTCTGCCCGGCAGTAACCTGCTGATAATTGCTGACCAGTTCGGCTTTAAGATGCGTAGACTGCTGCCAGCCACTACTGGCAGCCAGTGTTGTACCACTGTACCCTAAGAACAATACCCAGAAAATCCGGAGAAATCTTTTCATCTGCGCGCTAAGTTTATTTATCTTAGGAACAGTGTACGTTATTTCGCCACTAAAAATCACCCCGAATTTCGGATACCTGCCGCAATACCGGCAATAGTCACCATCAGCGCCCGGCTCATCATCGGATTTACCCGCTCCGGCTGATGTCGTACCCGGTGTAATAATTCAGCCTGTAAAATATGCAGCGGATCAATATAAGTGTTACGCAGCATAATAGATTCCCGGATCCAGCCTTCCTTCGACATCAGCGTGTCACTATGAATAAGATTCAGCAGCAGTTTACGATCTGCATCCAGCTGTGCCCTGAGGCTGTCTCCCAGCGGCCTTAATGCTTCCGGCACCAGGATTTTGTCGTAATACGCAGCAATATCCGCATCCGCTTTCAGGAAAACCATTTCCAGCATGGATAAACGCGTGGCAAAAAACGGCCACTGCTGCTGCATTTCATTTAATAATGCCGTTTTATTCTGGGCAACCGCATTAGCCAGGGCATTACCGGCACCCAGCCATGCCGGCAGCATTAACCGGTTTTGTGACCAGGCAAAAATCCACGGGATAGCACGTAAACTCTCAACACCACCACTCGGATTACGCTTGGCGGGACGACTGCCAAGAGGTAACTGGCCCAGCTCAAGCTCAGGTGTTGCCGCCCGGAAATATGGCACAAAGTCCGGATTATGGCGAACAACAGCACGATAGGCGTCACATGAATCTGTCGCCAGTTGTTGCATCAGTTCCCGCCAGTTTTGCTCCGGCACAGGAGGTGGTAACAGCATAGCCTCCAGTACCGCACTGGCATACAGCTCCAGACTACGCACCGCCAGTTGGGGAAGACCAAATTTGAAGCGGATCATTTCCCCTTGTTCTGTTACCCGTAACCCTCCGGCCAGCGACCCCGGCGGCTGTGATAAAATCGCCGCATGGGCCGGGCCGCCACCACGGCCAACAGTACCACCACGGCCGTGGAACAGGGTAAGCCTGACATTCGCTTTGCGACAAATACCGACCAGAGCTTCCTGGGCACTGTACTGAGCCCAGGCGGCTGCAAATACTCCGGCATCCTTGGCTGAATCAGAATAACCAATCATCACTTCCTGCCGCCCATGAATATGGCCGCGATACCAGTCAATACTCAGTAGTTTGCTGATACATTCAGGTGCATTCGTTAAATCTGCCAGTGTCTCAAACAGTGGCGCTACCGGCATAGTGAAGGTAATACCGGCCTCTTTCAGCAGTAACTGCACAGCCAGAACATCAGACGGCTTTCCTGCCATTGAAATAACATAAGTGCTGAGCGCTTCTGCCCCGTGCCGGGCAATAATATCGCAGGTGTCCAGCACTTCCTGAACATCGGCACCCGGCCGCCAGTTTTTAGGGAACAATGGCCGGCGGTTAGCCAGTTCATTCAGTAAGAACGCCTGTCTGGCGTCTTCATCCCATTCCTGATAATCCCCCAGACCCAGATAACGGGTTAATTCACTGAATACCTGGGCATGACGATTGGCATCCTGCCGGATATCCAGCTTCAGTAATGTCAGCCCGAAAGCATAAGCCCTGCGTAAAGTATCCAGCAGCTTACCGTTAGCAATGACCGGCATACCGCAATCCAGCAACGACTGATAACATAACAGCAAAGGTTCCAGTAACTGCCGGTTTTCCCAGATCAAATCAGCCGGGCGCTGCAGGCGGTCATGTTTCAGTGCTTCCGTCAGCCAGTCACGGGTATGTACCAGATCGGCCCGCAGACGGTTCAGTAATACCCGGTACGGCTCTGACGCCTGCTCTGTTGCCTGCTGTAATGCATCACTGGCGGTATTCATAGACAGCTCGGTACTGAGCAAATCCAAATCACGTATAAACAGATCAGCAGCTTTCCAGCGGCTCAGTAACAATACCTGACGGGTAACTTTGGCGGTAACGAAAGGGTTACCGTCCCGGTCTCCTCCCATCCATGATGAAAAACGTACCGGCGCAGCCTGTAAGGCTAAACCGTGACCAATAGCCTGGGTAAGCTTATGATCAAGTTCCCGCAGAAAATCAGGAACCGCCTGCCAAAGTGAGGTTTCTATTACTGCAAAGCCTGATTTGGCTTCGTCTACCGGCGTAGGGCGTTGTTCCCTGATTTCATTGGTATGCCATGCCTGACTTATCAGCTCGCTAAGCCGGCTTTCTGTTTTCTCACGTATAACAGCTTCGGTTGCCTGCTCCAGCTCAGCCAGGCAGGATGCAATCTCCGTCAGTTTATGAATAAGAGTACGCCGCGATACTTCTGTAGGATGTGCTGTCAGTACCAGCTCTATCGATAAATCTGCTGCTGCCTGCTGAATTTTGTCTTTATCAAGCTGCTTTTCAGATAACAGGTTAAACAGCTCAGCCAGCGGTTCTGGTTTTTCAATGCTGGTATGGCCAATTTTACTGATGGTATGATGCTGCTCTGCCAGATTAGCCAGATTAAGGAACTGCGAAAACGCCCTGGCAACCGGCAATAATTCATCATCACTCAGCGAACGCAACACCTGTTTAAGCTGTGTCGCCTGCTGCCCGTTCCCCTGCCGCGCTTCCTTGGAAAGCAAGCGGATCTGTTCCACCTTGTCCAGAATAGCATCACCGAGATGACTCCGGATCGTACTACCTAACTGAGTTCCCAGCAGCCCAACATTAGCACGAAGTGCAGCGTAATTATCCATAACCTGATTCCTGTCTGTCTGAATAGACTCATACCCTACCGCCTTACAGGTTAGTACTCAACCATGATGGGTTACAACAGCAGATACATTTAGCTTATGCAGGAAAAAAGAAAGGCTTCTTACGAAGCCTTTTTTAAATTAGCAACATAATGGCATTAGAACGAGTAATTCATACCTAGAGTCAAACGGCGACCCAGTGAATCATAGTAACCATTGCTATTGTTATAAGAGAACGGATTTGCCGGCGGCTCACGATCGAAAATATTCAGTAAACCTGCACGTAACTGCAGAGCCGGAGTAACATCATAACGGCTGGTCAGATCAAACTGAGTGTATGAACTGATGTCGTTATAATTATTCTGGCTTAAGCTCCACTGGCGGTCATTTACGGTAGCACTACGATGTGTCACGGTCATCACAGCAGAGAAATCACCATAACGGTAAGTTGTGCTGAAACGGTGGCGCCAGCGAGGTCTTGCCTGCTCACCAGTTGAAACAACCAGATCTTCAGCTAAACCAGTAGTATTGAACTCATAGTTATCCAGATAAGTACTGATCAAACGAAGATCCCACTCACCAATTTCGGTACTGAAACGATATGCCATTTCAACATCTACACCTGAAACTTTGCTTGTTGCAGAGTTAACTGGCATTTCAAAGTAGTTATCAATTTCTGATGTAGTTTCATTACGTTCAATTAACGGGCAGTACGGGTTATCCAGACTTGCCGCCTGGTAACAGTATTTGACCAGATTAGGACCGGTGAAACTCTGAATCAGGTTCTCTAAATCAAACTGCCAGTAATCCAGCGTGATACTGAAGTTTTCAATGAACGAAGGCGTATAAACAAAACCAACAGTGATATCGTTAGCAATTTCGTTCGTTAAGTTAGCATTTCCTTTGCTATAACCTGAGTTATTAGACTGTTTCCATGTATCTGAAGGTTCCCAGCCTACAGGAACGCCCGAGGCCCCACAGTTAGCGATAATATTGTCTTTATAAACAGGGTTTGCTTTAGCTATTTCGCTGGCTGCACAAGGATCATTGAAGGAACGGAAAGTTTGTCCCGGTGGGCTGTATAACTCACCAATGTTTGGTGCACGAACAGATTTAGACTTACTGGCACGAACGCGAAGCTCATCTGTTACAGCCCAGTTTATCCCCAACTTCCACGCATTATCAGAACCAGATGTTGAATAATCCATATAACGGACTGCAGTTTCAAAAATCAGGCTGTCAGCCAGGAAAATACCTTCCAGTAGTGGTACAGAGAATTCAGCAGCCACTTCGCGAACATTAAAATCGCCATTCATCGGTTCAGAACGGTTACCGAACAGTAAACCTGCCCGCATTGCCGGATCAGGCATTGTCTTCGCACGTTCATCACGATATTCAGCACTGAATGCAGCTGACAGGTAGCCAGCAGGTAATTCAACGATATCGCCACTGACAGATACCCCAACAACTGTCTGACCAATAGACGCTTTACGGGAAGCATCTGTAGAAACAGAGTTATAAGCATCTTCATCATACAAACCGCGTCCGAAGACATTTAACGGAGCACAACCGGCTTTTGCGCCGATCACATCACCCGTTTTATAATCAACAACTGCACCATCTTCTTCACGGCTGAAATCATAAGTTGCTCTTTCTGCACACACGATATTACCGTTCAGATTCACAGCATCGATAGCGTTATACAGATTTTGCTCAAGCAACTCACCGAACCAGGTAGTATCAGATTGTACGTGGGCAGTAGTTGCATAAGCATCATAACTCCATGAATCACTAATCACACCCTGAAAGCCTAATGCTACACGGGCCAGATTACGATCCTGAACATACTTACGGTTACCGAAATCCTGTGCCAGATAGCTGAAACTTGCCTTACCATCTGGTTGGGCTGCAATAATCGCTTTAGCCTCATCAGATAAAAACGCATTATCTTTATCAACCACAAAATTTACGAACGCCGGGGAAGACTCACCATACGCTTTCGTTTTTGAATAATTAACTTCAACAGTCATAGAATGATCGGCATTGAACTCATAATTTGCAATAGATGCAAAGTTCAGCCGTGTCAGAGGTGTTCTTAAATAAGCATGACCTACAGAATCATAACCATCGCCATCACGGCCATAGTAGTTATTCAGGTTGGTAGTGCCTGCAGGACCTGCAGGAAATAAAGGACCTTCAGCAAACTTCTTCAGGTTACCATCAGCATCAAAAGTGTATCGCTGACCATCACGTGAATCAGTAAAGTTACCCGTTTTACTCCAGTTACGGATAGATGTAGTACCATGTCCCCATACGATACGGCCAGGTAATACCTCATCCCCGTCGTACCCAACCAACGCAGGGTTTGCGATAGTAATAGGAGCATTCAGCATAAAATCGCGCTGATCACCACGTAACTGCTTCTGGCGGCTTAAATTGAAGTTGTTAATGAATGACCATTTACCAACATCACCACCAAATGTTAATGAGGCAAACTCCTCTTCGCCACCACTTTGCTCAGTTCTGGCTGTTGAGACATCGATTTCAATACCATCAAATGACTTTTTAGTAATGATGTTAACAACCCCAGCAATCGCATCAGAGCCATAAACTGCTGATGCACCACCGGTTGTAATCTCCATACGTTCAATCATTGATGTAGGAATATTGTTCAGGTCTACAGCACCAGAGCCCGGGGCACCAGCAATAAAACGACGGCCATTCACTAGCACCAGTGTTCTGTTACTGCCTAAACCACGTAAATCTGTATTATTTAAACCACTGGCGAAAATGGTGTTGTTTGTTGTTTCCGGTGACGACCCAACTGAAGCACTCGGCATCTTGTGCAGTAAATCGGCAACGTTAGTTACCCCGGCATCAACCAGTGCATCACCGGTAATAACGGTAACAGGTGTAGGTGCAAGTTCACCAATCCGTTTGATTCTTGAACCGGTAACCTCAATACGTTCTACTTTTGCTCCTTCAGAAGCCTCCTGAGCAGAAGCTGAAGCAGCAAAAACTGCTGTTGAAGCCGCACCAAAAGCCATAGCCAAGTGTACTGCTTTACTTAATTTATTATTGGTATACATGTTTTCCCCCTGGATACCCTTCTTTCAGGGCCATCCATCATTGTTATATAGTGTGTTGAAGCCGCGCTGACGCTAACTCTGTTCCCAAATCAATTCCACAAAAAATACTCAGGAGGACAAAAAATAGGGACAAAAGGGGGTTGAACAAGAAATTTCCCATTCACAGCTCAAAAACGACCGTCAGTAAAAATCTGCATAACCGTTAAACCGTTCATTAATCCAGACGAATCAAGAGACAAACATGCACCATTTAGGTACAATATCGCCCAGTATTGGTGCGAATAATTCGCCCCCGGATTCCTGTTAATGTGGTAACAAAATGAAATTACGCTGTTTGATTGTCGATGACGAACCTTTAGCCCGTATGGGTATCCGCCACTTGCTGAGCAAGCAGCCTCAGTTCGATATCGTCGGAGAAGCCCATAATGGAATTGAAGCCTTAGCATTAATCGAACAGTACCGGCCACATATTATCTTTCTGGATGTACAAATGCCTGGAATGACCGGGATTCAGGTTCTGGAAAATCTCGAGTTCCGCCCGGCAGTCATTTTTTGCAGTGCCTATGCTGACTATGCCGTATCGGCTTTTGAGCAAAATGCCCTGGACTATCTGCTGAAACCGGTCAGTCCGGAGCGTTTTAATCAGGCATTGCTGAAGGCGAGCCACTATATTATTCAGCAGCTGTCACAGGAACAATTACAGCAACCAGTCCAACAACCTGAACCCAGCTCTTATGCCAGCCATATTACAATCCGCGACCCAGGCCGGCTCCGTATTCTTGATATTGACGACATTAGTTGGATTGGCAGTGCCGGCAACTATATCGAAATACACACTTATCCTGAGCGCAAAAGCTTTTTGCAGCGCGATACGATGGCCAACCTTGAGAAAAAGCTCAATCCTAAAATTTTTGCCCGGGTTCATCGTTCTGCCATCGTGCGTAAAAGTGATATTGTAGAGTTGCGCCCCACAGATAAAGGTGATGCCGGTATTATTCTGAAAGACGGTACTCAGTTAATACTATCCCGCCGCAACCGCCAGGTGCTGTCTGAATTACTCAATACCTCCAGCTAATATAATAATTAATTTTTATAGTCGTATTGTGGCAGTGGGTTATTCCTTGACGTATAACCCGTGTGTTACACCGCCCTCAGAATCAAAGCAGCTTCTTATAATATCGAACCAACGCGGATCTTTATGCTCGAAATTTCTGAAAATGGCGTATGCCACAATGTCAGCCAATTGGATTAAGCGCGATGCCTTGGAGTCTAGGAATACTGGTACTTCCGCGTAATTTTTGGTTTGTCCCCATGTATGACCAGAATACTTGAACTCACGAGCCAAATTCTGAATTCGCATTTCAGTGGAGGATTTATCCAGAATCATCAAACCACGTTGTCTATCGTCATACTTTTGATAAACCCGTTTTAGAAACAAGTCAAATCGACTGACCAATTGCTCAAAAGCGTGCTCAACAGGGCACCCCCTACCAAAGATGATTTCTTTACTACAGCTCCAAACAAGCGCAAAGCCCGGCCATGTTGTCCAACTACAGCTTCCTGTAGGACCTTATCAATACCGTTGAGTCTGTCCTGCAGTGGATATGCTTTCCAGCCTTCCCGACCAGAACGCATTGGCGAACCATGAAGTTCAATAGACCATGGGTCTTGAGTATTAAACGATTCCGCAACGGTATTTAACGTCTGCTCTACCCAATGCGTTTTAGCCTCGAAAACTGACACGCCAGCCAATACAAAATATTCTTGGTTAGGATCAGCGACAGAGCTTGATTCGTCGATATAGAGTAAATGCATACTATATCCCGGATGTGAAAAGGGCCGCGATATCGCAGCCCTTTGTGAATTAGGTAAGCCAGGTGAAGAAGTCCTTCATTGCACCGCATAATGGTCAGCGCAAACCCGACTTATAGTGAAGTCTACTCCAGGATAGCGTTGAATGCAATATCACTATAAATTGGAAACAGAATGTCTGACATTTTTGCCCGGGTTCATCGTTCTGCTATTGTGCGTAAAAGTGACATAGTAGAGCTTCGCCCCGGTGATAAAGGCGATGCCGATGTTATTTTAAAAGATGGTACACAATTAACCTTATCCCGCCGTAACCGGCAGGTGCTATCAGATCTGCTGGGGCAGACAAACTGATATCGCTGCTTCACGTCTGCTTATCATATAATAGGTGTCATCTATAGGTGCCGTTATGGTTCCATCCCGGAGTTACGAGAAAGAGCCACATTCACTTCGGTGATTAGTGCGTACAGGGCGGGTAGGTCGCTTTGAATCGTCTGCCAAACGATTTCCAAGTCCACCTTATCATAGCCGTGTGAGACACGATTTCGCATCGTATACATAACCAGCCAAGGAATGTCATCGTGTTGTGCGGCGAACGCAGGGGCCACACGCAGGATGTTGTTCGATGCCTCACCGATAATCTCAATGTTGCGGATCACCGCATCCTGCACAAGTTCGCTACTCAGGAAAGACACCTCGTCCATGTCCGCCGTATAGCGGTCGATGCGCTCGATGGCCTGTAGGATGTGGCCGATGTAGTCTGGGACACGCTGTGCCTTGGTCATACCGGCACCGCCTCAGAGAGAATTTGATTGCGGAAAGCTTCGGGCAATGCCTTGGGCGTCAGCACATCGACCGATACACCGAGAAGGCGTTGCAATTCCACCTGGATGGCGGCCACGTCCATCAATGTCGTTTCCGGCGTTGGGTCAATAAGGATGTCCAGGTCGCTGCTATCGGTGTCCAGCCCGCGAACTACGGAACCAAATACCCTGGCATTGCAAGCACGGTGAGACTCGACCACATGCCTGATCGTGGCCCGGTTCGAGGCTAAGGCTTCAGAGGGCTTCATGTGTTCTCCCACAACAAGATCCGTTTTTATGGTAGATCAACGAAATGCAGAAAGCGAGCAGCAAAGCAAGTATAGTTTCCGGAGGGTTAGCCGGCCAGCACCGGGAATACGCCAGATTTTACCCGACTTACTGAATTCTGTCGGTTAATTCCATTGCCGACACAGCAACTCTTGTTATACTGCCTCATCCGACAGCTTTTATCTGTATATCCGTATGATCAGTAACGCTTCTGCCAAAAAAAATTCTCAAGGCGGTTTTTTCAGTAACCTGCTTTTTAATATTATTATTCCGGCTCTTATTCTGAGTAAGTTTAGTAGTGAAGTGTATCTGGGGCCAGTCTGGGGTGTGGTGGTCGCATTATCCTTTCCGATAAGCTACGGTCTCTGGGAGTTATATCAGTCAGGTAAAGTTAACTTTTTCTCTGTCCTTGGTGTGATCAGCGTGCTGTTAACCGGGGGCATAAGTCTGTTACAACTGGACCCGGCCTATATTGCGATTAAAGAAGCGGCCATTCCCGGATTAATCGGCATTGTCGTTCTGATCAGTCAGTACACTCCTTTTCCGCTGGTCAAAAAGTTGTTGCTGAATACGCAATTACTGAATACCGAAAAGCTCTATCAAACGCTTGATAACCTGCAAAACAGAGCCTTATTTGAACAACGCATTGCCAAAGCCGGCTATATTGTGGCCTCGGCATTTTTTGTGTCATCTGCACTTAACTATCTGCTGGCGAAATGGATCGTGGTCAGTCAGCCCGGCACCACTGCCTATGCTGAAGAACTGGGCAAAATGACCTGGATGAGTTATCCGGTTATTGTGTTGCCCGTGATGATCATGCTATTCGGTGCTATCTGGTATATTTTTCAGCAAATTTCCCGTTTAACCGGCCAGCCGCTTGAGAACTTTATGCACCAGTAAGCGGAATATTGCAGACAGTCTATTTATGATTTTCTGTCTTCAATAACCTGTCTTAGTGCCTGTAACTCCTGTTGCATTTGCTGCATCTGCCGCAGTAATTGCTGATGCTCTGTTTCTTCAGGAGCAGCAGGAGCCTCTTCCTCATCAAAACTTTGTACGGCATTCACAATCACAGCAATAAACAGGTTCAGCATCGTGAAGGTTGCGATCAGCACAAACGGAATAAAGAACAGCCAGGCATACGGGAACTGTTCCATTGCCGGGCGGGTAATACCCGAGGACCAGCTGTCCAGGGTCATAATCTGGAACAGGGTATAAAACGACAACAGCAAATTACCGAATAACTCCGGAAAGACGGTTGAAAACAGATTAGTCGCAATAACGGCAGCAACATAAAAAATCAGTAATAACACCAGAGCAATTGATGTCATACCATTAAGTGATTGCACTAACGCCCCGACAATTCTGCGCATTGAAGGCACAAACGTCAGTACTCTGAGTACCCTGAACACTCTGAGTGCCCGCAGCACGGCAAAAGGCCCACTTGCCGGAACAAGCGCTATCGCAACCACCACAAAATCAAACACTCCCCACGGGTCTTTAAAAAACGCCAGCCGGCTGACAAAAATTCTGATGCCAATTTCAATCACAAAGACAGTTAACAGAACTTTATCCAGCAGCCATAAAGGGTAAGCATACCGGGCAACTGCAGGTACTGTTTCCAGCCCCAGCAGCACGGCGTTTATCAGAATTAATATCAGCAGGGTGTGCTGAACCTGACTGTTCTGGATAAAAACAGCCAGAGTACGGTGTAATTGTGAAGGAGAATCAACTACCTTTGAGCTCATCATAACCTCATAAACAAATTTCCGGTGCGTACGGCAACACGAATACGGCCCCTGATTTATGCTATTTTAATGATAAATATCTGACCAGCATAGCCACTGTTTTAAAATCCTATTCTTAATCAACAAGATATTTCCTCATTGCTACGTCTTTATAATATTTGTCTATTGTTCCAGATGTGAAATGGCCTGCTGCTCATAAAATGTCCATCTTATTCTGTAACCGGTGGAAATACCCGCCGGCATTATTAAAAATACAGAGGACAAGACAGATGCAAACCAAAAAACTGACATTAATCGCATTGTTGCTCGGTACCGTGTTAAGCACCAGTGCTTATGCCAATAATCTCGCTCTGAATGGCCCCGGCGCAGCCGCGGATGGTTCAAGCAAAGCCAGCGGAACCAGTTATGGCGATGTAAAAGATGGCAACCTGCAGTCATACTGGCAGCCATCATCCAATAACAACCAGCGTGTTTCCGTTAAATGGAGCAGTGCTACCAGCTTTAACCAGGTTGTACTACGCGAACAGGGTAATAATATTACCAGTTGGCGGCTGGTTAATAATGATAACGGCAATCAGCTTGCCAGCGGCACTACGGTAGGTAGTAACAGAGTTATTGATTTTAATACTGTCAGCGCCAAAAAAGTTAACCTGGAAGTGCTGACCGCCAGCGGTGCTCCCCGTATTGCAGAATTTGAAGTTTATCTGCAACAGGGAGGTGGCAACCCGGGGCCAGGCCCACAACCTGAGCCAGAGCCGGAACCTGAACCGGGCCCGATCACCAGCTGTAGCGCCACCCCTCAGGGGTATGCCTCTCTGGCTGGTGGTACCACAGGTGGCAGTGGCAGCAATGCAGTCACTGTTACAGTAAGCACCGGTGCCCAGCTGGTATCTGCCCTTAGCAATCGCGATCTGAACCGCCCGCTGACTATCCGGGTCAATGGCACTATTACACCGGGTAACTCAGGTGGTGCCAGTAAGTTTGATATCAAGGATATGAATAATGTCAGTATTATCGGTGTAGGTAATAACGCTTTATTTGATGGTATCGGTATTAAAATCTGGCGCGCCAACAACGTTATTATCCGCAATCTGACCATGCGCTATGTTAATACCGGCGATAAAGACGCTATTACCATTGATGGCCCGTCAAACAATATCTGGATCGATCATAACGACATTTATAATAGCCTGGATGTGCATAAAGATTATTACGATGAGCTGATCAGCGGTAAAGGCGATATCAATAACATCACGATATCCTACAACAAGTTGCATAACAGCTGGAAAACTTCATTGTGGGGCAGCAGTGATTCTGACAATTACAACCGCCGGATCACCTTTCATCACAACCACTGGAATAATGTGAATTCCCGTTTACCACTATTCAGATTTGGTCAGGGACATATTTACAATAACTATTACAGCAATATTCTGGAAACCGGTATTAACAGCCGGATGGGGGCGGTAATCCGCATTGAAAACAACGTATTTGAAAACACCAAAAATCCGATTGTTTCATTCTACTCCAATGCTGATGGTTACTGGGATACCAGAGGTAACCAGTTTACCAATGTTACCTGGCAAACCTCCGGTGACGGTATTATCGCCGGCCCGAATGTACAGCCGACCGCCGTACTGAATTTACCCTACAGTTTTAACCTGTTACCGGTAAATGAAGTTAAATCACATGTGCTGGCCAATGCCGGTACTAACAAATGTAGTTTCTGATGCTATGGACAGGCTGGCTAAGCCAGCCTGTCTTATCTCTTACCTGCTTTGACAAAACGCTCAAACGCAGTATCAAGGTCGGCAATCAGATCTTCCACATCTTCCAGACCAATATGTAATCGTATCAGTGGTCCTTTATATGGCCAGGTAGTTGCTGTACGCAACGCCTGTATATTCAGATTGGCGGTAATCAGGCTTTCATAACCGCCCCACGAAAAGCCCATTTTAAAATGCTGCATACCTTCAATAAAAGCGGCAACCTGCTCAGCTGAGCCCTGTTTTAATACAAACGAGAATAAGCCATTGCTGCCGCTGAAATCCCGTTTAAAGTAAAGGTGCCCCGGATGTGACGGCAATGCCGGATGCAGTACAGTTTCAACTTCAGGCCGCTGTAACAGCCAGTTTACGACAGTCAATGCACTTTGCTGATGCTGACGTAAACGTACTCCTAACGTACGTAAACCCCGGCTGGCCGAATACACGTCATCAGCTGAGGCACAGTATCCGAGTAAGTAGCTTTGTTCACGTAACCGGGGCCAGTGTTCAGCATTAGCGCTGGCAGTGCCCAGCATCACATCTGAATGCCCGACAATATATTTGGTAGCTGCCTGAATTGAAATATCAACACCCAACTCAAACGGCAGGCTTAATATCGGTGAAGCCCAGGTATTATCCAGAATGGTCACAATATTGCGCTCTCTGGCAATCCGGCAAATTGCCGGCACGTCCTGAACTTCCAGTGTCAGCGAACCGGGAGACTCCAGAAAAATCACTTTGGTATTCGGCCGGATCAGCGAAATGATATTTTCACCCAGCAACGGATCATAATAAGTTGTTTCAATGCCCAGATTTTTCAGTAGCTTGTCACATAATCCCCGCGTAGGTTCATAAGCATTATCGACCATCAGCAGATGATCGCCCTGTTGCAGAAATGACAGTAAAGCCCCGCTTATTGCTGCTGCACCACTGGGATATAACGCACAACCGGCGCCCCCTTCCAGTTCACATATCGCTTCCTGAAATGCAAAATGGGTTGCAGTACCCCGTCTGCCATAATACGGCACCTTGTTTCCGCGGTTAACGACGGCATGCTTCAGCTCTGCCATAGTGTCAAATACAATAGTGGAGGCGCGAACTACCGGTGGATTTACGGCACTGCCAGTCCATTTTTTATCACGACCGGCATGGATCAGGCGGCTGTCTTTTTTCATATATTACTCCGTGTCAGGGTATATTTTGGGCATCTGGAAGTCTGATAAGCCATGCTAACCTGCATCCGCCCCGATATTCAACATATTGCACTATACTTAGGGTCTGTTTATCTTTATTGATGATTTTTGCAGCGACTTGTCTGGCATTTATACAAGGCAGAGCCTGTGCCGTGTAGTTATTCTACATAAACAGGTGATAACGCCGTAGAAATGCCAGACAAACGCTGCCCTGCGGGTTCTTCTGAAAGCCTTTTATGCTGTGTTGCTCGTCATTTACTTAGAATAACTAAGCTGCATTCCTCGCGCCTTGCCTAAAAGGCTTTCAGAGTGAACAAAACTCCATCAATAAAGATAAACAGACCCTAAATATCACGACCATTCTTTATTACTTTATAGAATATAAAGTATGTAAATATCATTTAATTAGAAATATTAAACATTCTATGATGCTGAAAATCCCTTAGTATCAGGACATCGATATGAACATAACACAAAAAAATATTGCACTGGCTATCAGCAGCAGCCTGTTATTACCCGCTATCAGTACGCCACTGGCAGCAGAAGAACAGGTTGAAAAAATCTCTGTTATCGGCAGCCGTTTATCGGTTCGTTCGGCAACAGAAACCACCGCTCCGGTAGATATTATCAGCAGTGAGCAGCTAACGGCCACCGGCCTGACTGAAACCTCCCGAGCTTTGCAGTTTCTGGTACCAAGTTTTAATTTCCCCAGTTCCTCTATCACCGATGGCAGCGATGCGGTACGGCCTGCCAGCCTGCGCGGTTTATCACCGTCACATACCCTGGTGCTGGTAAACGGCAAACGCCGCCACGGTTCAGCCTTGGTGCATCTGAACGGCACTATGGGCCGGGGTAGTTCAAACGTCGATTTAAATGCCATACCGGTATCAGCTATCAAACGGATAGAAATACTACGGGACGGCGCTGCTGCCCAATACGGTTCAGATGCCATTGCCGGTGTCATCAATATTGTGCTGAAAGATCAGCCGGAAGGTGGCGAGCTGAGCCTCAATGCCGGTCAGACATATGAAGGTGATGGCGAACAGTACAAAATCAATTCCAATGCCGGTTTTCGCTTTGCCGATACCGGTTTTGTTAACCTGAGTGCTGAATATCACCACAAAAACTACACCAACCGCGCCGGCGCCGACAGCCGCCCGCAATACCTGGATGGCGACCCGCGCGAAGCCACCGCAAACCGCAATACCTTCCGGGTAGGTGATGCCGCCTTTGAGAATCTGGCGTTATTTGTTAATGCCGGCTATGAAGGCAGCTTTGGTGAAGTTTATGCTTTTGGTGGTTTCAGCCATCGCGAATCTGAATCGGCCGCTTTTTTCCGCCGCCCGAATCAGATATCCCAGAATATTCCGGAAATATATCCCGATGGTTATTTACCTGTTATAGCCCCGGAAACTGACGATCATTCTTTAACTGCCGGTTATAAATTTACACTGGCCGACTGGCAACTGGATCTTTCTGCCAATACCGGCGCCAGCCGTTATTATTACTATGTCAACAACTCTTTAAATGCTTCTTATGGTCCGGACAGCCCTACCAGCGCTTATTCCGGCGGTCTGAAAAACAGCGAACAGAACGTCAATCTTGATGCTTCGCGTTTGTTCAGATTCGTTAACGACTCTGATCTGGTACTATCAACCGGTATTTCGTATCGTAATAACAAATACCAGATTTTCCAGGGCGAAGAGCTGTCTTACCGTAACTACGGCTATCAGGGTAAAGCGGGCGGTATTCAGAGTTTCCCCGGTTTCACACCGGAATCCGAGGTAGATGAATCGCGCCATAATACCGGTATCTATCTTGAAGTGGAAAACCAGCTGACTAACCACTTCAGCTGGGGGGCGGCTGCCCGATATGAAGACTATTCCGACTTTGGCAGCAATACCAGCTGGAAACTGGCTGGCCGCTATCAGTTTGAAAACGGCTGGGCAGTACGCAGCACGCTGAACAGCGGTTTCAGGGCACCAAGCGTACAGCAGCTGTATTTTTCCAGTATCGCCGCTGTGGTTAACAGTGATGGTGGTATTACCGAAACCGGTACTTTTAATAACGTATCACCTGTGGTCCGGGCATTAGGACAAGGCGAGTTACAACCTGAAGAATCACAAAGTGTCAGCCTGGGTATAACCTATCAGGGCGACAACATCACCTTTACACTGGATGCTTACCAGATTGATATTGATGACCGGGTTATCCTGACCAGTAACGCCGTAAACCGTAATGACTACCCGGTTATCGATCAACTGCTGGGCGACTCACCAGCCCAGACGGTACGCTTCTTTACCAACGGGCTGGACACCCGCACCAAAGGTATCGAAGGGGTATTTGCCTATCAGTTTGAACCTCAGAGCTGGGGGGATGTAAGATTTACCCTGTCCGCCGCCTACAATGAAAATGAAATCCGGGCGATTAAGATTCCGGCACTGCTGGAAGGGCTGGAAAGCGTACTGCTGAACTATCAGGAACAGGTTCGCCAGACCAAAGCCAACCCTAAATACAGCGGTGCCGCAGGCTTAACGCATAGCTATGGTAAATTTACCACCAATGTCAGGCTGAACCTGTTTGGCCCTTATACCCTGGCCCATAACGCGGCAGATAACCTGCGCGACAAAGAATATTCTGCCAAAACGCTGGCTGATATTTCGGTTAACTACGCCTATACCGACAACCTGAGCTTTACGGTCGGTGTACAAAACCTGTTCGATACTTACCCGGATGAACAACCTGAGTCAGTACAGGCAGCTAACGGCGGCGTATTTAAATACCCGAATATCAATGCTCCGTTCGGTTTTAACGGCGGTTATTACTATGGCGAAGTTACTTACCGCTTCTGATTTTATAAAGGCAATTAGGGTAATATCAGCCAGTTAAGCAGGAATCAGCTTACTCTAAGCTAACCGTTGAAGGCAGGGATGCCTGAACCGAGCCTACAAGGATGTATTTACGGCGTGTTAGTGTGAGTAAGGTGATGGATGCTTTAACCTTAACTGACTGGCATTACACCTCCGGGTGCCTTTCTTACCCTGAAACTGGCAAGCTGTAACAGGCTATGTATAATACGTGACACATTTCAGCCTGCGGCGTAAGCCGGATAATTAATGAAATATAAAGATTTACGTGACTTTATCAGCCAGCTGGAACAGCGCGGCCTGTTAAAACGCATCCGGCACGAAGTCGATCCGGTGCTGGAAATGACCGAAATTGCTGATCGCACGCTGCGCGCCGGAGGCCCGGCACTGTTGTTTGAAAACCCCAAAGGCTCAGATATTCCGGTGCTGGTTAACCTGTTTGGTACACCACAGCGGGTGGCATTAGGTATGGGACAGGAAGATGTCGCTGCCCTGCGGGAAGTCGGTAAGCTGCTGGCATTTCTGAAAGAACCTGAACCGCCAAAAGGGTTGAAAGACGCTTTCAGCAAACTGCCGGTGTTTAAGCAGGTGCTGAATATGTCGCCCAAACAGCTGAAAAAAGCACCATGTCAGGATATTATCCTCAGCGGAGACGATGTTGATTTAACCCGCCTGCCCATTATGACCTGCTGGCCGGGTGATGCAGCACCACTGATTACCTGGGGGCTGACAGTCACTAAAGGGCCACACAAAGAACGGCAGAATCTGGGTATTTACCGCCAGCAACTGCTGGGCAAAAATAAAGTAATTATGCGCTGGTTGTCGCATCGTGGCGGCGCGCTCGATTTCTTTGAATGGCAAAAGGCCCATCCGGGCGAACGTTTTCCGGTATCTGTGGCGTTAGGAGCCGATCCGGCGACGATTCTCGGTGCCGTAACCCCGGTCCCGGATACCTTGTCAGAATACGGTTTCGCCGGGTTGCTGCGTGGTGACAATACTGAAGTGGTTAAATGCATCAGCAACGAGTTACAGGTGCCGGCCAGCGCCGAATTTGTACTGGAAGGTTATATCGAACCGGGCGAAATGGCGGCAGAAGGCCCTTACGGTGATCATACCGGCTACTATAACGAAGTAGACCAGTTCCCGGTGTTCACGGTGACTCATCTTACCCACCGTAAAGAACCCATTTATCACAGCACCTACACCGGGCGTCCGCCGGATGAACCTGCAGTGCTGGGCGTGGCACTGAACGAAGTGTTTGTGCCTATTCTGCAAAAGCAATTCCCGGAAATTACCGACTTTTACCTGCCGCCGGAAGGTTGTTCTTACCGGCTGGCAGTCGTAACCATGAAAAAACAATATCCCGGCCATGCCAAGCGGGTAATGATGGGCGTATGGTCTTTCCTGCGTCAGTTTATGTACACCAAATTTGTGATTGTCTGCGACGATGATGTTAACGCCCGTGACTGGAAAGATGTCATCTGGGCTATCACCACCCGGATGGACCCGGCCCGCGACATCACCCTGGTTGAAAACACCCCGATTGATTATCTGGATTTTGCTTCACCGGTTTCCGGTTTAGGTTCCAAAATGGGTATGGATGCCACCAACAAATGGCCGGGTGAAACCAGCCGTGAATGGGGCGAACCTATTGTGATGGACCCGGCAGTAAAACAACGGATTGATACAATCTGGAATGACCTTGACATTGAATTACCGGATACCCCTGCATGACCCAGATAACCTGTACCATTACCCGGATAGAAGCGCTGACGCCTTTTGTCAGTAAAGTAGTGTTAAAGCCACAATCAGCCGTACACTTTATGCCAGGCCAGTATTTGCAGTTATGGCTGAATGAACAGGATAAACGTGCCTTTTCGATTGCCAGCATTCCATCTGCCGGTGAGCTGGAACTGCATATCGGTGCCGGCGCGGCAGATCAGTATGCCAGTCAGGCTATTCAGCATTTACAGCATCACTATCAACTGCAACAACCTGTTATTGCAGAAGTCGGACTGGGTCATTCACAGTGGCAGCCCGAACATAACCGGCCGGTTATTCTGCTGGCAGGGGGAACGGGTTTCTCTTATGTCTACAGCATTGCCCGTGCCATTGCCGAAAGCCATTTTGACCAGCCGGTCTTTTTATACTGGGGGGTGCGCCAGTCTGATGCCTTGTATTATCAGGAAGAAATGCAGCAATGGGCCGCCAGCAACAACAAATACCGTTTTATTCCGGTAGTGCAGCAACCTTCTGCTGACTGGCAGGGCCGTACCGGGCTGGTACACCAGACGGTACTGGATGACTTTGTATCGCTGGACGCTTACGATATTTATATCGCCGGACCATTCCCGATGGTTGGTACAGTGCGGGATGCATTTTTGCAACAGGGTGCCCACCGCGGGCAAATGTACGCCGATGCTTTTGCCTATATCTGAGGTTTTGGTCCGGAGATCCGCAGCCATCAGCGGGCGAACCCCAAAGATAACCAAACCACAGATGTCTGCATCTGAATAAGCTGCGTGGTGTTATTGCCCGGCTTTGCACAATCAGTACCGGATATGAACTGATGCACTTACCGCCCGCCCCTCTCCGGGGCTGTGTAAAGTCTGGCTGCCATCCCACCACACATATTCATAATATTTATCAGTGAGGTTTTTAAGATGAACTGACAATTCAATATGATTATTCAGTTCATAATGCGCTTCAACATTGACCAGCACAAAATCGCCATAGCGTCCCCGATCATTAGCGGTAGTCAGCTCATATTTTGACTGCGCCCGCAATGAACCTGACAACCTCAGCGCATTTGTCACATCCCAGTCGATTCCTGCACTATATAACCGCTCAGGAATATGGTTAATATCATTACCTGCCAGCTCCGGTTTGTCCGGTTCCGGTTCGTCAATTACCGCCTGCTGCCATGCGATTGCTCCCCACAACGCCAGCGCCTCAACAGGTGTCCAGGCCAATTGTAAATCGACGCCTTTACGCCCGGTAGCACCAAGGTTGTCAAAGTCGCCAGAGGGATCATTAAGTTTGCGCCTGAACTCACCGGTTGCAGTCTGGTTCCACCATGTAAACCGCATTTCCAGATGATCATCTGACTGGTACTTTACCCCAAGCTCCCAGCCATCATTAACCGATGGTTCAAGATCAACCTGCCGGGGAGGAATAAGATAAGCGCCGGAACCAACACCAATCTGAAAGGTGCGCCCCCAGTTCGCAAACACGGTTACCTGCTCTGCCGGCAGTAATGCCACAGATAATTTAGGCTGGCTGATTGTGCCATAATCATTAATATCAGCCTGAACCTCGGTCAGTAAATCAGTAAAATCACCGTTAACCCGGTCCAGCCGCCATGCCGGGGTAATACGCAGCCATGACAGTGGCTCCATCATCATTTGCAGATAAGCGCCTTTTACCGTCAGGTCAAACTGCTGATCCCGGGTCTGGTTTAGCGGCACCCGCTCAACGGTCAGGTAGCGTTTTGAAATATTATCCTGTACTTCAATACTGGCACCCGCCTCAATAAATAAACGATTCAGGCCATTGATTTGTGGCTCAAAGGTTATCGCCGACAGCGCACCATAATGCACTTCGCTGGTATACCGGTTCTGTTGGTATTCTGCTGCAGAAAACTTTACAAAACGGTCATCTTTCAGCCGGTTAAGCCATAATTGCGAACGGAATTTTGTTACTGCCGAAATATGGGCATCCAGCGATAAACCAAACTGGCTTATATCCCTGGTGCCACGATCAGTTTCATTATAAACATTAGTGACTTTGGGGGTGCTATAGGCAATATCACCGGTCAGATAACCCGCTTCCTCAGCATCAGCTGCATAATGGCGGGCACTGGCTCCAATGGTAATATTATCAGTGGCATCCCATGCCCACTTGCCGGAAACGCCCATCCGGTTAAATGCGGCATGATCACGAAACCCATCAGCTTCACGATACCCCAGCGCATAATTCTGACGCAAACGCTCACCTTCAATACCTAAGGCCGCCTGCCCTTCATATTTACCGAAACTCCCCGCCGTCAGCCTGCTGTCAAAATAGTTACCACCGGAGCGAGTAATAAAAGAAACATTGCCGGCAATATTATGCAGCCCATAGCGGGGATCTGTCGTGCCGCGAATAACTTCTACTGCGGCAATTTCCAGTGGAAAAATCATGTCGAGATAGGGCATATTGCCATCATTGGCATTAGACGGAATACCATCAATCAGCAGTTTTACGGCATTTACTTCACCTTCGCCGTTAAAGCCACGAAAAGACAGCTTGCCACTTGTAGTACCCTGATTAAACTCTGTAAGCACGACTCCGGGTAATTGCCCGACCAGTTGCCACGAGTAATCAAAATCAGCTGATTGGGCAATATCACCGGACATACGATCTACCGATGTCAGCACCCGGCTGGCATCAACCAGTCTTGAACCTGTTACCACAATCCGTTCGCCAATCGAAAAGCTGGTATCGCCGGTGCTATCTGATGAGATATCGTTACTGTCAGCCTGAATATTGAATGTACTTCCCAGCAGGATAAGTACTGCAATCGTAACAGGATTTACCCGGAGCCTGTTAAAAGGTGAACTGTGCATCTGAAATACCCCGGGCTCCCGCAATCAACTGCAAAGAGCCTGTTAATTAATAACCGATACACCGATTGTAAATAAAGAAAGCCGCAGAAACACTGTGGCAAATTGTCGCATAACCACAATAAAAACACAGAGTTACACAAAATTATGTAACTCTGCTGGGGTATTGATTATTCCAGCTTAAAGCCATTAACCAGCGCTTCCAGCCGGTTTGCCAGCTGCACCAGATCATCACTCACCTGGCTGGACTTGGTCGCATCAGATGATGTCCGCTCTGCCAGAGCAGCAATCTGCACCACCTGTTCGTTTACCCTGGCAGAGACTTCCTGCTGCTCTTTGGCGGCGCTGGCCATCTGAATATTCAGATCATGGATCTGGTTAACTGCATTGGCAATGCTATTCAGTGCCTCTGCTACTTTTTCCACGTCTGACACGCTGTCTGACGCATTGCCCTGAGCGGTTTTCATCATATTGACCGCACCGTCGGCTTCCCGTTGCAAATGCTGAATAGTGCGCTGTACATCTTTGGTGGCATCATAAGTGCGATTCGCCAACGAGCGCACTTCATCCGCGACAACGGCAAAGCCCCGTCCGCTCTCTCCTGCCCTGGCAGCCTCAATTGCCGCATTCAGCGCCAGCAGATTAGTCTGTTCGGCAATGCCGGTAATAATATCCAGCACCTTGCCTACTTCATTACTGTATTTATCAAGATCCTGGATTACCTGTGCCGCACTTTGCAAATGCTGTGTCAGCTGATGAATTCCCTGGATACTGGCATCTGTCAGCGAACGGCCAATCCGGCTCTGGTTTTCGGCATCAACCGAAGCCTGCAGGGTATGCTCGGCATGATCGCGCGTAACTTTGGCACTGGCCTGCATTTGCTCCATAGCACAGGCCATCTGATCCGTTTCCTGATACTGCATATTAACTGCAGTAACCGTTTCATCAGCAACCGCGGCTATGGTATCGGCCGAACCTTTCAGCGTACGGGTTGTTGCGGCAACCTGCCGTAAACTGCTGCCAAACCGCTCCAGCATGGCATTAAATGCGGTGGCAACACCGCCAATTTCATCAGCAGCATGTACCTTAGTACGGACTGTCAGATCGGAGTGGCTTTCTACCTGCTTCATTGACGCCCGTAACTGCGACAGCGGCGATAAAATTACCCGGTAAAACACCAGCGACAGTAACGCCAGCCCGGCAATAAACAACAGCGCCTGCACCCCACCCAGGGTCAGCAGATTAAGGTTAATTTGTTTATCCAGTTCAGCCAGCGAATAGCTGAAACGGATAGCGCCCAGCAATTCTCCTCCCTGCCCCAGATGGCAGTTGGTACAGTTAGTGCCGCGGAAATTGGTTTCATTAATTACCGGCCGCAGTACCGTCAGCACCCGGCCATTGGCACTATCCCGGATATCATAAACAGCCTGCCCCTGCAGTGCCTGCTGGTCCAGACGGTCAGTCTCATATTTTTCTTCCTGGCCGGGCCCGTACAGCTTTGTCAGATGTTCAGCCCGCAGCACTCTGGCCTCCAGTACCCCGGGGTGGCTTAATACTTTTTCGCGGTGCACTTCTTTAAACTGTGCCAGCGTGCCGGTCAGCATCATGATATTCAGCGTATCAAGGTAAGAGTCAGCCATATCGCGCACATTCTGCAATACCGTTTCTTCCACCATGCCCCGCTCACTGCGCACCGTAAACAGCATGGAAACCGCCATTACCGCCAGCAGTACAATCAGCAGCACTGCATTAATTTTTGTCCGTATTGATCGGTTTATCAGCCACTTTGTCACAACGTATCTCCCCGGCACAACATCTCTGCCAGCTATCACTGTCAGCGGTAAGTATTAAAAGAGGTGTTTATATTATTCCTGCTACTACATCATATTTCTTCAGATGGGATTATGTGCTAAATCAATATACGGGCATTTGTGGTAAGGTAAGCAGGTATACCAGTATCAGATTTTATGCAGAAAAGGTTTCGTTATGCACAAAACAGTCATTAAAGTCCGGGGTTATCATCTGGATTTATATCAGCACGTAAACAATGCCCGTTATCTGGAGTTTCTGGAGGAAGCCCGCTGGAATTATCTGGAAGACAGTGGCGATCTGGCCTATTTTGCCCGGCATAACCTGGCCTGGATTATCGCCAATATCAATATTAACTACCGTGACGCCGCTAAAATGGGCGATACGCTGGAAATCAACACCAGTTTTGGCAAAATTGGCAGTAAAAGTGCGGTGGTACGGCAGGTAATTACTTATCAGGGCAGTGATAAAATTGTTGCTGATGCCGACATTACCATTGTCTGCCTGGATATCAGAACCGGAAAACCCCTGCCAATTGAAGGTGAACTGCGCCAGCGGCTGGAACAGCCAGCACCATAATAATCTGAAGCAAGCGTTTCAAAGCGCACTTCAGAGATAATCCAGAAGCTGCTGCCACTGTTGCAGCTTCTGCTTAAAGTTCAGGGAAGCGTGCGCCGGGCTGGTCGATGGCAGGGTAATCAACAGCATATTTTCAGGAATAATTTGTTGTTTCTGTACAGAGCGCCGGAAAGACTGCGCAGCTTTGGCACCATTAAATGCGATAACCTGTAACTGCGGGTGCTGTCTGAAGAAAGTGCTGAAATCGTTTGGCTGTTCATCTTTAATCGCACTATCCAGACTACCCTGTCGCTGACACCGGCCGATTACATCCCACAAAGCTATATTGCCATTACACAGTGCCTGCAAGCGTTCCGGGTAGTTCAGCTGTTCAGGAAAACCAAGCAAACCAGCCATCAGCGGCCAGAAGGCATTACGCGGATGGGCGTAATACTGCTGCTGTTGTAACGATGCTTCACCGGGCATACTGCCCAGCACCAATACTCTGGCCTGCGGGTTTTCAATTGGCGGCAGGCCGGTAATAATTCTGTCAGCCACGTTTTACCACTGCAGATCCGGCTGATACTGTCTGGCTTTCTGCCAGGCGATATCCGCCTGCCGTAATTCACCCTCTTGCTGCGCCAGATAAGCCAGTACAGCGTACAGATAGCCATTGCTTTCATGAGTATGCAGCCAGTGCTGGATCTGCTTACGCAGCTTTAATACTGAGCGGCCCAGCGGAATTTTTTTAAGATAAGGCCATAGCAGCGGCAATTCATCTAAATCCAGCGCATCATAAAGCAATGCCTCAGCCTGTTCCGGCTGCCCGGCCTGGGCCAGAGCCCATGCCCGCCCGGCCAGAGCCGCACTGCTTTTGCGCTCTTTTGCCGGTAGCGCCTGCCAGTAATCTGATTTTTCACTGAAAGCCTGTTGCTGGCTAAGCTGGCTGATGGCTGATGGATAAATCTTAAAGCGCTGTTGCTGCCATTGTACTTTGGTAAACCAGTGATACTGCAATGCCTGCGGCACCAGCGTCAGTAACTGCTGCCATTGCCCGGCCTGCTGTAACGCATACAGATATAACTGCCCCAGGCCGCTGTCCTGCAGTTGTGCTGCCACTTTTTCAGCCAGATAGTTGCTGGCTTCTGCAGCCTTGCCCTGTTGCAGCATCAAATCGGCTTCAACAAACCAGCGATTGGCACTTTCTGCCGGTAAAGCGGCCACATGCTCTGCCGCCAGTTGGGTTTCGCCGGCATAAAATGCGGCGTAACTTGCCAGCATACGTTTTTCTGCAGCCATAAAACGATCTGCCGTTGCCCGGTTCAGATAGTCGCTGGCCAGCCGCCATTGCTGCTTGGCGTATGCCTGCATACCCAGTTCAAATGCCTGCTGCGCCTTGCGTTGACGGCGCCAGCGCAGGAAGTTAACGGAAATATGCTGCAACCGCAGCAGTTTTTTCAGCAACACGACAACGAACCATAAAGCCAGTACTGTTACGGTCAGCACCAGCAGCAGGCCGACCGCAGTCATTTCAAAACTGCGTCCGGCCAGTACAACTTTGATATATCCCGGATTATTGGCAATCAGCGGTCCCAACACCATAGCCAGTGCCAGAACCAGTATCAGCAAACCCCAGCGCATCATAGGTTATCCTCCGCAGACCCCAGGCTTTGCAGGTATTGTTGCAGCTGAGGCAGGCTTTTCAGAGGCTCAACGGTTAAGGCCGATACCGGTCTGGTTGTCAGTTCAGTCAGTTGTTCGCCAAACAAAAGTACCGTTTCGTTATCCGGTACAAAATAACGCTGCAGCTTTGCTGCCGCCTGTTGCAGGGCATTGGTATAGACCTCCTGCTGCTGTCGTATTGCTGCCAGCTCAGCCAGCATCAGTTGCTGATTCAGGCTAACCCGCAACATCAGTTGTTGCTCTGCACTCAGGCTGAAATAATCTTCCGGCACGGCAGAGCGTACCTGAATAACTTTACTCCAGGTATTATGCCAGTAGTAGCTTAAGGTACTGCGCCAGTTCTCCAGCCTGTTGCCGGGTTCCGGTAATGTCAGGGTTAACGCTTGTTCCTGCTGCTTCAGCGGCAATGATGCGGTCAGTTGCTGCAACTGATGCAATTTAAGATATACCGCCTGTAAATCCGGCTTGTGCAGATTGCCAAGCTGTTGCTGATCGGCAGCGATAGCCTGCCGCACAACAAGCAGTGAGCTGTCATCCAGGCTGGCCAGTTTCTCATCCGCACTGCTCAGCAGCAAACGGGCAGTGGTAAGATCCTGCTCCAGCCATACTTTATTACCCGCCAGTTGCAGCAGGTATTGCGCTTCTGACAGCACCCAGTGGCGGGGAGGCGCACTGTCACGCTGTAACAATTGCTGCCTTAATGCCTGTAATTGTATTGCGGTTTGTTCGGCCTGCTGTTCCTGCTGCTGTTGTAATGTGCGCCGCGTATCCTGTAATTGCTGTAAATGTTGTTTTTGCAGCAGTTCTGCGGCAGCCAGTTGCTCCTGATGCTGTGCTTCCAGTTGCTGCTGGGTCTGCAAAAAACGGTTTTGCTGTTGCTGTAACGCCTGCCACTGCGGCCACAGGTAATACCCAATCGCAGCCAGCCCCGCTGCGGTCAATAACACCAGAAGTAACGCCAGCACCGCCACAAAACGCGTCAGGCCACCTGCTTTCGGCACAGCAGGCTCTGTCAGCTGCTGTTTTATTTTTTCCAGCGGTGCAACCATTTCTTCTTTAGCCTTCACGGTATCATTCATTGATATTCCCTCTTAAACCGGCTCACTGCTTCCAGTAATGACAGATCATTCGCATTGGCAGCCAGAATAATCTGAGATGCCGCAATCCCCAGCTCCACAGCGCTGTCTCTCATTCTTGGACTAACCATAATCCAGTATCGCTGTTGTAACCAGCGATGTTGCTCTGGCGGCAGCAAACTGAATATAAGCTGTAATATTTCGTTACTGGTCACCACAATACAGCTGATTTGCTGCTGTTGCCACTGCCGGCATAATATTGCACCGTCCAGCGGTAATGGCACCCGGCGGTAGCTTTGAACGTATTTTACGGTAGCGCCCCTGGCCTGAAATGTTTGCTTCATCAGTTCCCGGCCGGAGTTACCTCTGACAATAACCACCTGTCTGTGCTGCATCTGTTGCAATTGCGGTAAAGCCAGGATGCCTTCACTGCGCTGATCTTCCGGCACCATAATGTCGCATGTCAGCCAGCGGCGCAGTACAGAAGCCGTGGTATCACCCACGGCACACACCGGGCAGTTAAATACGGGAACAGCAAGTTGCTGCTGCAAAGATACTACCGCACTGACACTGACAAAAATAACCAGTTCCGCCTGCTCCAGCGCCTGGATGTCTTTCGCTTTAAGCGCAACCTGCTGGGTAGTGATCAACGGCTGGTAAAGATAACTGATACCGGCTTCGTCCATACTGGCCAGCAGGTTATCAGCCTTACCCGCCGGCCGGGTGATCAGTATCGGAGCTGTCATGACTGGCTCTGATATACTGCCGCCAGAATATCTGCTGCTCCTTGTTGCAACAGGGTTTCTGCCAGTTGTTCACCTAAATCTTCAGCGTGTTCAGCAGCACCGCGGATTTCATTACGGATAATCCGCGCACCATCCAGCGAACCAACCAGCCCCCGCAGCCACACGTCATTACCGGCCAGTTCGGCAAAAGCACCAATCGGCACCTGACAGCCTCCCTGTAAACGCCGGTTCATTGCCCGCTCTGCCAGCACACAAATACGGGTTGCCGTATGCTCCAGCGGAGCCAGTAACTGCTGAATACGTGAATCGTCACTGCGGCACTCAATACCAACAGCCCCCTGGCCATTTGCAGGCAAACTGGTCGTTACCGGCAGAAAACCGGCTATCCGCTGTTCAAAACCTAAACGGATAAGACCTGCCGCCGCCAGAATAATGGCCGCAAATTCGCCGCTATCCAGTTTTGCCAGCCGGGTATTAACATTGCCCCGCAAATCACGGATTTGCAGATCAGGCCGCAGCGCTTTGAGCTGACACTGCCGACGCAGGCTTGATGTACCAACAACGGCGCCAGCCGGCAGTTCAGCTATTGATTTAAACTGGTTGGAGACAAAGGCATCACGGGGATCTTCCCGCTGACAAATCGTATGCAGTATTAATCCCGGCGGAAATTCTACCGGCACATCTTTCATGCTGTGCACAGCAATATCAGCCCGCCCTTCCAGCATGGCAGTTTCCAGTTCTTTAACAAACAGCCCTTTACCACCAATTTTAGCCAGTGGTGTATCCAGAATTTTGTCGCCCTGGGTCGACATTGGCACCAGTTCAACCTGTAACTGAGGATGAAAACGTAACAGCTGCGCTTTAACATACTCTGCCTGCCATAAAGCCAGCGCACTTTTACGGGTTGCAATACGAATCACCTGTTGCATTTTTACTCTGCCTCCGCCAGCAACTGCCGCTGGATAAAACTGCTGATATCCGATACTTCCTGCGCACAGACACTGTGCTGCATCCGGTATTCATGCCAGCGCAGGTTAAATCCGGCATTTTTAAGAACATGAAATGCCTGCTGACCGGCAGCATAAGGCACCACCGGGTCCTGATTGCCATGCGCCATCAGCACCGGTGTTGATTTATTAATGTTGTTTTGTTCAGCCGTAAGTTTATCCGGCACACAAAGGTAGGTTGATAATGCGATGACACCCGCCAGTTTATAAGGCAGGCGCGGTAACAGATGCAGTGCAATCACCCCACCCTGGCTGAACCCGGCCAGGATAATTTTCTCTGCCGGAATACCGTCGCTAATCAGCTTGTCCAGCAACTGCTGCACCGCTGCTGCCGATTCGCGGACTCCGGTTTCATCTGCGCGCTGCGCCAGATCCATGGTTTTAATGTCATACCAGCCACGCATCCGGTAGCCATTATTAATGGTAATCGGTCGCTCCGGTGCATGAGGAAACAAAAAGCGGATACCGGCAGTAGCAGGCAATTTAAGCTCAGGCACAATAGGTGAAAAACCGTGGCCGGAATCCCCCAGGCCATGTAACCAGACTACTGCACTACGGGTCTGGCCTGGTGCAGGCACATCAACAAAAGGAAGTAATGCCATGACAATTATCCGAACTTCACCGGTGTCCCGGCCTGTTTTGATGCCGCATCATTCAGCAACTGCCAGAATTCAGCACCACTGCGGTTATCTATCCACTGGTTGTCACGCCATTCAAAATGATGGCCGTTAAAACGGGTAGCAACCCATAGCTGATGTAACGGAGGCTGTTTATTGATAATGATTTTGCTGTGATCAGGAAAGGTAATACTGAGTAAACCACCATTGGATTCATAATCCAGATCCAGTTCGACTTTTTCAATCGCTTCTTCAACCGCCAGCAGGGTACTATCGGCTAATTCATCATATTCTAGATCATTCATCTGTTTCACCTGTTTGCTTTTATCGCCAAGGATGCGATTATAGGATGCAATTACCCTAATAAATAAAAAACCATGCAAGTTACCACAACCACACGTTCACTATTACAAGTTTCCGGCTTACTGCTATGCGTGGTATTAACAGCTTGTGGTCAGAAAGGTCCTCTTACCTTACCACAACCCGCACCAGAAGTGGCAGAGCCGGATCAACAAAAGCACACAAACCAACAAGTTGAACAATCAGGTGAAGTAAGTGGATCAATTTAATTATCAGGGCAACACCCTGTTTGCAGAGCAACTGTCTCTTACTGCTGTGGCAGAACAGTTTGGTACACCAAGTTATGTTTATTCCAGAGCCGCCATTACACAGCGTTATCAGGCATTTGCCAGCGCTGCGGCTGCACACCCGCACAGCCTGGTCTGTTATGCAGTAAAAGCGAACAGCAATCTGGCAATACTCAACATACTGGCCCGGCTGGGCAGTGGGTTTGATATTGTCTCCGGCGGCGAATTACGCAGAGTTATCGCTGCGGGTGGCGATCCGGCACGGGTGGTGTTTTCCGGGGTCGGTAAAACCGCAGAAGAAATGCGCTTTGCCCTCAATGTCGGCATTAAATGCTTTAACGTAGAGTCGGAAGCAGAGCTGGAACGCCTGCAACAGGTGGCTCAGGATATCAACAAAATCGCTGCCGTTTCTATCCGGGTAAATCCGGATATCGACGCCAAAACCCACCCTTATATTTCAACCGGCCTTAAAGCTAATAAATTTGGTATCGATATTAATACCGCACTGACCATCTACCGCAAAGCGGCAGCGTTCAGCCATCTGCAGGTTGTGGGGGTAGACTGCCATATCGGCTCGCAGCTAACAGAAACCCGGCCATTTCTGGATGCGCTGGATAAAGTATTGCATCTGATTGACCAACTGAAAAATGAAGGTATCGCACTGCATCACATTGATGTCGGCGGTGGGCTTGGAGTAACTTACGATCAGGAAACACCACCGGCACCTCAGGAATATGTAGCCCAGGTGGTGGAACGTCTGAAAGACTATCGGCACCTTGAGCTGATTTTTGAACCAGGCCGCGCCATTATGGCCAATGCCGGAGTGTTACTGACCAAAGTGGAATATTTAAAGCCCGGTCAGGAAAAACATTTCGCCATTGTTGATGCCGCCATGAACGACCTGATCCGCCCTGCGCTTTACAGTGCCTGGCAGAATATCGTTCCTGTGGTACAGAACAGCCTCTTACCGCAACAGCTGTATGATGTCGTAGGGCCGGTTTGTGAAACCGGTGATTTTCTGGGTAAAGACCGTCAGTTGGCAGTCGCTGAAGGCGATCTGCTGGCAGTGCGTTCAGCCGGAGCTTACGGTTTTACCATGAGTTCAAACTATAATACCCGCCCGCGGGCTGCTGAAATACTGATTGACGGCAACAGTTGCCATCTGATCCGTGAACGTGAACAATGGCAGGACCTGTGGCGTGGCGAACACGTACTGGCAGAATAAAATAAGGCACAGATGCTATTACATTTTTCCAAAATGCATGGTCTGGGTAATGACTTTATGATGGTTGACAGTGTCAGCCAGAATGTGTTTTTAACCAAAGAACAGATCCGGCAGCTGGCAGACCGCAATTTCGGTGTAGGCTTTGATCAGCTGCTGATTGTAGAGCCCCCCTACGACCCGGAAATTGACTTTCATTACCGCATTTTTAACGCTGACGGCTCAGAAGTGGAACAGTGCGGTAACGGTGCCCGCTGTTTTGCGCGTTTTGTCAGGGCCCGCGGCCTGACCAACAAGCACAAAATCAATGTCAGTACCAAATCCGGTAAAATTACCCTTTATGTTGAACAGGACGGGCAGGTTACCGTTAATATGGGTATTCCGCAGCTGGAACCGGCCCGGGTGCCTTTTAAAGCCCAGAAACAGGAAATAACCTATATTCTGCGTGCAGATGACCATACTATACTGTGTGGTGTTGCTTCTATGGGTAACCCGCATGCCGTTACGGAAGTACAGGATATTGCCAATGCTCCGGTTACCCAGCTTGGCCCGTTATTTGAAGTACATGAACGCTTTCCGGAAAAAGCCAATATTGGCTTTATGCAGATCCTGTCACCGCAGCATATTAAACTACGGGTATGGGAACGCGGCGTAGGTGAAACCCTGGCATGTGGCACCGGAGCCTGTGCTGCGGTAGTCATCGGGCAGCTGCAGAAAAAGCTGCAACAGCAGGTAAGGGTTGACTTACCCGGCGGCAGCCTGCAAATTCGATGGAATGGTCCGGGACAACCGGTAAAAATGACCGGCCCTGCAGAACACGTTTTTGATGGACAGATAACCTTATGAACGAAACCCTGACCCAGGATAAAGATTTAGTCGCCGTCAGCGTAGTATATGACTACCTGCAGGATCACCCTGAGTTTTTCCAGCTTTACCCGGAACTGCTCAACGGCTTACGTCTGCCACACCAGCAACGTGGCAGCGTGTCGCTGGTAGAGCGCCAGCTGGAGCTGCAGCGCGAAAAAATGCAGGCTCTGGAAGACGACATCACCCGGTTAATGTCCGTAGCCCGCCAGAACGAACATATTTTCCTGGCCCTGAACCAATTGCATATCAGCCTGTATCAGGCCACAACCCTGCAGGATGTTGAACAAAGCCTGCAACGCTTTGCTGAGGCGATGCCCAGTGTGCATTGCTGCAACCTTATACCTTTTGCCGATAATGGTGATAGCGTAGATCCTTTCCGTTTATTATTATCCCGCCGTCTGCAATCCCATGCGGTCTATCTGGGGCGTTTAAACAAAGAAGAGCAACAAGGTGTTTTACCGGAAAAAATCCGCTCAGCGGCGTTAATTCTGATTCAGCAACAGCATAAACCGCTGGCTCTGCTGGCATTTGGCAGCGAGTCAGATGATCACTTTCAGCCAGCCATGGACAAGTTGTTTATCAATCATCTGGCTGATCTGCTATCGTTAATTCTGCCCCGTTATGTCACTGCCTGAGCTGACCACCGAATGGCAGCAGTTATTAAACCGTTTTCTGGAATATCTGCGTTATGAGCGCGGCTACAGCCACAAAACCCTTGAAACCTACCAGCGCCAGCTGACCCGGCTGGCAGCCGGTTTTACAGAACCTGGCCAGCACTGGCTGACCCTGAACGAAGCCCAGTTACAACAATATATTGTCCGCTGCCGTAAACAGGGATTAAAACCCCGCAGTATCGCCCTGTGTGCAGCGGCGGTACGAAGCTTCTACCGTTACCTGCAACAGCAAAAGCTGCGCACCGATAACCCGGCGCAATACCTTACTGTTCCTAAAGCAGATCGCTCTCTTCCCAAAAATCTGGATGTTGATCAGGTAACACAGCTGCTGAACTTTAATACTGACGACAACATCCTGGCCTGCCGTGACAAGGCGATACTGGAGCTGTTTTACTCTTCAGGTTTACGGCTGGAAGAGCTGGTAAACGCCAATACCAGCGATATCAGCTGGTCTGATCGTCAGCTTATCGTCACCGGTAAAGGTAACAAGCAGCGCATGCTGCCGATAGGCAGCATGGCAATTAAAGCGTTGCAGGAATGGCTGACCCTGCGCCCACAACTGGCAGAAAAATTACCGCCAGCAGACAGAAATGCTTTGTTTGTCAGTAAACAACACAAGCGGATTTCTGCCCGCCATATCCGGCAACGCCTGAATTTATGGGCCACTCAGCAAGGCATGGGCCAGCACGTTCACCCCCATATGTTACGCCATTCATTTGCCAGCCATATGCTGGAATCCAGCGGCGATTTACGCGCCGTGCAGGAGTTGCTGGGACATGCCAACCTCAGTACCACCCAAATCTATACTCATCTGGACTTTCAGCATCTGGCCAAAGTTTACGACGATGCCCACCCACGGGCCCGGAAGAAAAGCCCATGAATATTTATAAAGCGCTGCAACCGGTTTCTGTCTTATCCTTCGATCTGGACAATACCCTGTATGACAATGCTCCGGTACTGGAAGCGGCCGAACAGGCGATGCTGACAAAGCTGGCTGAATTATTGCCCTCTGTATCTACCGATGCTGAATTCTGGTGGCAGCAACGTAAACAACTGGCCCGGCAACAACCGGATATCCGCCATGATGTCAGCCAGTGGCGTATTGCCGGGCTGGAATCAGGATTACAGCAGTTAGGAGTAGCGACAGATGAAATCCCCCGGATAGCGCAACAGGCTTTTACTGCTTTTATCAACACCCGCCGCAATATCAGCCTGACACCGCAAACACTCCGGATGCTGGAACAACTGGCCCGGCATTTTACCCTGATTGCGATAACCAATGGCAATGCCATTCTGGAACCTATGGGCCTGGACCAGCTGTTCCGGCTGTATCTGTGTGCCGGACCGGATGGCCGGATGAAGCCCTACCCGGATCTTTTTCACAATGCCGCTAATCAGTTACAGGTATTACCGCAACAAATGCTGCATATCGGTGACAGCCACCGTGCCGATGTTATGGGAGCCCTGAATGCCGGTTGCCAGGCTGCCTGGCTGGATCACCACAATACTCCGGTGAATGTATTGCCACATATCCGGCTGCAAAACTTGGAGCAATTACACAGCCTGTTATAATACCCGCAAAATCGCTGATGAGAGTTACTGATGGATGTTTCTTACCTGCTGGATGGTTTAAACGATAAACAACGGGATGCCGTGGCAGCATCGCCTCAACATATGCTGGTACTGGCGGGTGCCGGCAGCGGCAAAACCCGGGTACTGGTTCATCGTTTAGCCTGGCTGATGCAGGTGGAAGGCGTCGCGCCTTACAGCTTACTGGCGGTAACCTTTACCAACAAAGCGGCGCAGGAAATGCGGGGCCGTATCGAACAAACCATTGGTGTCAGCTTGAATAACCTGTGGATGGGGACCTTTCATGGCCTGTCACACCGTATGCTGCGCGCCAATTATCAGCAGGCAGGGCTACCACAGGACTTCCAGATTATCGACTCTGATGATCAGTACCGTCTGGTAAGACGGGTACTGCGGGCACTGAATCTGGATGAAAAACACTGGCCGGTTAAACAAATGCAGTGGTTTATCAATGCCCGTAAAGACGACGGTCAGCGCCCGGCCCAGATTGAAACCGGAACCGACTACAGCCTGCAGATGATGGTCAAGATTTATACCGCCTATCAGGAAATGTGCGACCGTGCCGGGTTGGTCGATTTTGCCGAAATACTGCTGCGCAGCTTTGAATTGCTGAAGCAGAATGAAGACGTCAGAAAACATTACCAGCAACGTTTCCGTCATATTCTGGTCGATGAGTTTCAGGATACCAATGCTATTCAGTACCAGTGGTTGCGGTTACTGGCAGGCTCTGCGGCAAAAGTGATGATCGTCGGCGATGATGACCAGTCTATCTATGGCTGGCGCGGTGCCAGGGTTGAGAATATCCAGCAGTTCCTGCAGGATTTCCCCGACGTTGATACCGTAAGGCTGGAACAGAATTATCGTTCTACGGCTACCATTCTCAAAGCCGCTAATGCGGTTATCTCCCATAACCTTGATCGCCTGGGTAAAGATCTGTGGACAGACGGTGCCGAAGGCGAAACCATTTCACTTTACACTGCTTTTAACGAACTGGACGAAGCCCGTTTTATTGTCAGCCGGATCCGAGAATGGCACAGACAGGGCGGAGCACTGACCGACAGCGCTATTTTGTACAGAAATAACGCCCAGTCACGGGTGCTGGAAGAAGCACTGATTCAGGAAGGTCTGCATTACCGGATTTACGGCGGGCTGCGTTTCTACGAACGTCAGGAAATTAAAGATGCACTGGCCTACCTTCGCCTGATCAACAACCGGCAGGATGATGCAGCACTGGAGCGTATTATCAACACCCCGGCGCGGGGCATTGGCGACACCACGCTGAACAAAGTACGTGAATACGCCCGCGCGCAGCAGCAGACATTATGGCAAAGCCTGCAACAGCAACTGGCCCAGAAGCAACTGAGCGGCCGGGCCGCAAATGCCATTGAGCAGTTTATACAGCTGATTGAGCGGCTTAGCACCGAGCTGGCAGATTTGCCGTTACATGAACAGGCTGAGCATGTTATTAAGCAATCCGGCCTGTATGCTATGTATCAGGCAGAAAAGGGCGAAAAAGCCCAGACCCGTATCGAAAACTTAAATGAGCTGGTAACCGCCTGCCAGAATTTTTCAGGTAATGCGGTAGAGGACATGAGTCCATTGGCGGCATTTTTATCACAGGCAGCGCTTGAAGCCGGAGAATATCAGGCCGAAGAACATTCCGATGCCGTACAGCTGATGACCCTGCACAGCGCCAAGGGGCTGGAGTTTCCACTGGTCTTTATCTGCGGTATGGAAGAAGGCATGTTCCCCAGCCAGCAAAGCAGTGAAGAACAAGGCCGGCTGGAAGAAGAACGCCGCCTCTGCTATGTCGGTATGACCAGGGCCAAACAAAAGCTTTATCTGACACATGCAGAAAGCCGCCGGGTTTACGGGCAGGAACAATACTACAAACCATCACGTTTTCTGCGGGAAATTCCGGCTGAATGCCTGGAAGAAATCCGCCTGACCACCACCGTCAGCCGCCCAACCCAGTTTAACCGTTTCGGCAGTCAGGCCAGCCATGTCGCTTTTGAAAATACAGGATTTAAACTGGGGCAGCGGGTAAAACACGATAAATTTGGTGAAGGCACCGTACTGAACTATGAAGGTACCGGCTCACAGTCGCGGATTCAGGTTAACTTCGACGAATTGGGCAGTAAATGGCTGGTTACGCAGTATGCCCGGTTACAGGCTATTGGCTAGGCCATGTTATTACAACAGGTTGTGCCCTTATTAACGCAAGCCGGAGACTACCGGTTGCGGCTGCCGGTGATTTATCAGGGCAACAACCAGCAACTGTTATCTGATTGCTATCAGCTACTGGAACACTTACAACAACAGCAGGAACAGACGGTTTACTGGATTGGAGACCAGCCGGCAACCGATACCGTGCATCTGACTGCCAGCCAGCATTATCCGTTGCTGGGCAGCGAATGCGATGTGCTGGTTATCAATGCTTTTGGCGGCTTTGCAGCAGAGCTGGTCGCAGCATCGGCAGGATGCCTTAAAGCCGGTGGTTTATGGTTGTTGCTATGCCCTCCTTTTACTGAGTGGCAGACCCGGCCCAACCCGGCACATTCCAAGCTGCTGCCTTACCCGCTGAATGCCAGCCAGCACAGAGGGTTTTTTACCGCATTTTTTCAACAACAACTGCACACCACCCACTATCTGCAACTCAGTACAACAGCCGTTATCCGCCCTTTTCAATGGCCGGAACCCTACACCGCATCAGCTGCAACCGCCCCCTTTCGCACAGCTGAACAGCAGCAGGCAGCTGAAGCAATTCACCATGTTGTATCCGGTCATCGTCGTCGCCCGCTGGTACTGACAGCCGATCGCGGCCGGGGTAAGTCAGCAGTACTGGGTATAGCAGCCGCTCGGCTGGCGGCTGCCGGAAAAAAACAACTGGTCATTACCGCCCCCACTCCCAGAACTGCAGCAGTTGCTCTGTCACATTTCCGGCAACATGCGGCAGAGAGTGACCATCAGGCACTGAATTTTATACCGGTAGATCAATTACTGCGCCAGGTTATACCTGCTGATCTGCTACTGGTTGACGAGGCCGCAGCAATTCCTGAGCCTCAGTTGCAACAGTTATTACAACGCTACAGCCGGATTGTCTTTGCCACCACAGAGCATGGTTACGAAGGAACAGGAAGGGGGTTTCAGTTACGCTTTCAGCATTATCTGCAACAGCAAGCCCCGGGCTGGCGTAAACTGCATTTACACCAGCCAATCCGTTACCGGCCGGATGATCCGCTTGAACAACTGATTTTCCGGACCTTTTTGCTTAATGTTACCCCGCCGGAACTGCCCGCTTCTGATGCTCCATTAACCCTGCAGCGTTACAAAGCGGCAGACTGGCTGCAACAGACAGCTAAGCTGCAGCAGGTTTTCAGCTTGCTCAGCCTGGCACATTACCAGACTAAAGTCAGTGATCTGCTGAGTCTGTTAGAGAACCCGCAGCTGGAAGTCTTCACTATTGAACAGCAGCATAGTGTGCTGGCTTGTGCATTGATCAGTTATGAAGGGTTTAACCAGCCAGAACTGGCACAACAGGTTTATCGCGGAGAACGCCGTATACAGGGGCATTTACTGACCCAGAGCCTGGCTTTTCATCTTGCAAGCCCTGAACTGGCAACTTTGCCTGCGGCCCGCATTATGCGCATTGCCGTACAACCACAACGGCAACAACGCGGCATAGGCAGCCGGTTACTGCGGCAGGTAATAGACGAGCTGTCAGTACAAGGTATTGAGCTGTTTGGTACCAGTTTCGGCATTACTATGCCGTTATTAAACTTCTGGCAAAGTGCAGGCTTTGCGGCAGTCCGCCTTGGTGTCAGTGCAGATAAGGCCAGTGGCGAGCACTCAGTGCTGATGTTTTATATAAGCGGCAAACCACAGATGCAACTGCTGTTTCTGCAGCAGCAATTTGCCACACAACTACCAGAAAAAGCCGCCGAATGGTTTAAAACGCTGGAGCCACCGTTATTACTGAAACTGGCTTCTCCCGTAACCAGCCCTATAACGCCGGCAGAAGCTGAGCAACTACAGCTTTTTAGTCAGGGTAAGCGGCCTTATGAGTTGATCAGCCTGCTGCTGCTGCGCTGGTTTAATCTGCATTATCAACAACTCCCGGCAGATAAAGCAGGCTTATTATGTGCCAGACTCTGGCAACATCAGAGCTGGGAACAACTTGCCAGCCGATTCGATTTATCCGGCAAAGCTGAAATACAACAGCAATTCCGCCAGAGCCTTGCCGCGCTGCTGCCTTAAATGATAGTGTAAGGGCTGTATTTAGAAAGGCTTTTATATGATAGCGCTCCCATTAGTTTTACTGGCCGCAGCAACCGCCAGCTACTCCCCCTCAGAAAGAAGAACCTTGCAGGAAGCAGTAACGGTTCAGTTATATGCTAATCAACTGCAGGCATTTCATAAACTATGCGCATCAAATGCCAGTGACAGCTTACCTGCTATTGATACTGAACAGTTAAACGATTTACTGCAACAGCAAATCGGTCTGAATTCAGAGCAATTCCAGGTTTTACTGCAGGAACAGCCAGCAACCAGGGCTTTAGCCGGAAAAGAGCTAATAACATTACGGCAGGATTGCCAGGATACAGCAGCCTATCAAAACTTATTTGATAGTTACGAGCTCAAGCGTTTTTCTCTTGAGATCGCAACACCGCTGCCAGAAACCCTGCAAAATAACAGCAGCCTGCAACATCGCGTCAATCAGCAAAAACAAGCAGAGCTAACAATGCTGTTGTCAAAAAGCAAAAGTGTCGTCACGGCTGTCATCAGCAACCGCAATAAGTTGACTCCTATCGAACAGGCGAACTATCTGCACCCTGATTACCAGGGCCCTTACCTGTTCAGAATCGAACAAGGCTGGCGCAATAATACTCCGCCTTTTATAGGGTTACATCTTTATGTCGACAACAGCAATATCGGACAAACGCCGCAAAAGTGGTTACTTTTTCTTGACCAGAATAATCATATCATCGAGGCAAAACCCTATACGGAAGTAGAGTTTTATATTCAGCAGCTTGGTAAGCCAGACTGGCAACTGGATTCGAGCGGAAATATTCAGCGTAATTAATCGCCGTTTTGCATAGCATAACAACCGATAAACGCTCATTTAAGGTGGTAAAAGCAACATAAAGCAAAAAACCCCGCTCTGATGAGCAGGGTTCATTTATGAGGCGCCTGGCGGTGAACTACTCTCGCATGGCGAATGCCACACTACCATCGTCGCAGCTGCG
>JARXRR010000046.1:0-30002 GCA_033792355.1 Chromatiaceae bacterium AAb-1 | reverse complement strand
ATACAAACGGTATGCTATATTATGATGCAGTGACGCATATAATTACAAGACAAACATCAAGTATCAGTCAGCCTAAAAACCATACTTTTAGTAATGCCTTTAAATCATGGATGATATTACATAGGGTTATTCTTTAACAACCAGCAGCAGATACGATACTTGCTTTGCATAGCTGGTCGGTGCTCTAATCACGCCTGAAATCGGCTATCTTGTCGCGAAATTTCTGTTGAGTATTGCTATGCCAGATATTAAAGACCTGTTCCTCAAAAACAAACAATGGGCTGATCAGATAGAGCAGGAGCAACCCGGATTCTTTAAACAGCTTTCAGAGCAGCAGGCACCGGAGTATCTGTGGATTGGCTGTTCTGACAGCCGGGTACCGGCAAATGAGATTGTAGGCTTATTGCCCGGAGAGCTGTTCGTACACCGCAATGTAGCCAATCTGGTATTACATTCGGATATGAATTGCCTGTCAGTGCTGCAATATGCCATAGATGTCTTACAGGTTAAGCATATTATGGTCGTTGGCCATTATGGCTGTGGTGGCATTAAAGCCGCGATGAATAAACAACGGGTCGGTTTTGTTGACAACTGGCTACGCCACGTTAAAGACGTTTATGCCATCCATCGTCTCGAAATCGATGAAATAGCCGACGAAGACGAACGCCTGAACCGGTTATGCGAACTGAATGTGGTAGAGCAGGTCAGAAACCTGTGTCACACCAGCTTTGTTCAGGAAGCCTGGGAAAGAGGCCAGCCACTTAGTATTCATGGCTGGGTTTACAGCTTGCGCAACGGCAGGGTTAAGGATTTGCGCGTCAGCCATTCCAATACAGATAAAATTGACGATATCTATACGCTGAACCCGGCTGATTGCCCTGCCATCGAAAAATAGTTATTTAAAGAGCACCTGTTGCTGTGCCACAGCCCGGTAGGTGGCACTGTGACCTGGCACCCACTGGCCGTTCTGTAAATAACTGGAGCGTACTTCAAGCCTGCCGTCAGCCAGCAGCTTGCTGTGCGATCGCACTTCTGTAATGCCATTTGGGTTGTTTTCTACTTTTTCCAGCGCAATAATTTCACCAGCCGTTGTTGAATAAAAGCACCAGGCTGAGTAAGACACGGTTCATATTGTTATACCCTGACATTAAGATAAACCAAGTATTAAAGAAAAACCGCCTGAAGTAAAACACACGGCTCACAGGATCACCGTTTTATTACCATGTACAAATACCCTGTCCTCGACTACCAGTTGCAGGGCCTTACTTAGCGTCAGTTTTTCGACATCCCTTCCGGCTCTGGCCATATCTTCAGCACTGTAACTATGGTCAACCGGCGCCACTTTCTGCTGAATAATCGGCCCTTCGTCCAGATGGTCATTGACGAAATGGGCCGTTGCACCAATAATCTTTACGCCCCGCTCAAATGCCTGCTGATAAGGGTTAGCACCAATAAAAGCAGGTAAAAAGCTATGATGAATATTAATAATCCGGTTTGGATAACAGGCAACAAAAGACGGGGTCAGAATACGCATAAACTTTGCCAGCACCAGATATTCCGGCTGATACTGTGCAATCACATCCTGCAATGCTGCCTCATGTTGTTCACGGCTTAACCCCTGATGAGGTACATAATGATAGGGAATGGCAAACTTCTCTGCCAGAGTAACCAGTTCAGGGTAATTCCCCACTATGGCGGCAATATTTAACGGCAGTGAACCATCAAATACTTTCATCAGGATATCACCCAGGCAATGCGCTTCTTTCGTAACCAGAATCACCACCCGTTTTGCCCGCTGACAGGCCAGTGTCCTGCTGCTGCCCTCCGGCAGTATCTGATCCAGAGCCTGTAATAAGGCATTATTATGAAACTCACCTTCCAGCTCGGTACGCATATAAAACTGGCCGCTGACCGGATCAACATATTCCGTATTACGAATAATATTCAGCTGATGCTGATAACAAATACCGGTAATCCAGGCAATCAGTCCTTTAGAATCAGGACATTCTGTCAGAAGTGTTTTACGTTCCATCTGCTTTATCCAATTTATATTCTGTATTGTGCTGTTTTACCTTTTTCCGGGTTTAGCGTCAAAGAGATTCAGACGTCTTTACGGTTCTCTAACAGACATAACTTGTTGTTTCAGAAAGCTGCCTTCATAATACTGTACGTTATCCGCGAATAACTGATATTACAGCAGCCAGGAGCTCATGAGTTCATACCCTTTAAATACAATAGGTTATATAAAATCACCCTATAAGCAGAAATTTGCCATTCCCCGTCAGCCCGGACTAATACCGGAAGCCAGAGGGCAGCTGGTGCTACAATCCCCTTACAGTGACGATACGATTATTCGCGGTATCGACAGTTTCAGCCATTTATGGCTGATTTTTATCTTCCATGAAACCGCAGACAAAGGCTGGTCACCGATGGTCCGGCCGCCCCGTCTGGGTGGTAATACCCGCAAAGGTGTTTTTGCCACCCGCGCCACTTTTCGCCCGAATCCACTGGGGTTGTCAGTAGTTAAACTGGAAGGAACTGAACGCAAAGGTGAACAGCTGATTCTGCATCTCAGTGGTATTGATTTGCTGGATGGCACCCCGGTGCTGGATATCAAACCTTATTTACCTTATGCTGATGCCCTGCCTCATGCAGCCGGAGGGTTTGCGGATGCCGCCCCACAAACGGCTATGAGCGTCAGTTTTTCAGAACAGGCAGTACAGTTTTGCCATACTCAGACTGAATATCCACAGCTGCAACAGTTTATTGAAAAAGTTCTGAAACAGGACCCCCGCCCGCCTTATAAAAAACAACGTACCACTGAACAGCATTATGGAATGACACTCTATAACTACAATATTAAATGGACTGTCCACGGAGAACATAACCATGTTACTGAAATCATTCAGCTGCCTTAGTTTACTGGCAGTTTCTGCAACCTGTGCAGCCCTGCCGGATCTGCCGGAACCGGTAACCAATAATGCGGTTGCCAGCACCACAGTACGGGGAAAAACCTATCTTGTCAGTATGCTGGGCATGGCTGCCGGTAAACAGGCCAGCGACATTCATAACAAAGTCTGGATGCATACACTGGGTGACTTTGGCTGGACAACCGTAACCCCTGTACCCATGCAACAGCGCAGCAAAGGCCGGCTGGCAGCCAGTGCGGTAGCACTGAATAATAATTTTTTTCTGTTCGGTGGCTATAGCCTGAATAATGACGGCAGCAGGCAAACCGTACCGGAAAGCTACCGCTTTGATCCGGTAAACCAGCGTTATACCCGCTTAAATGACATACCGGTGCCGGTAGACAATGCTGCTGCGCTGGCTTATCAGAACCGTTATATTTATCTGATTAACGGCTGGAGTAACGACGGTGCCGTTAATCTGGTGCAGGTATTTGACAATTATACTCAGCGCTGGTCCCAGGCCACGCCTTTTCCCGGCAAAGCCGTTTTCGGCTTAAGCGGTGGCATTATCGGTAATACGATGTTGCTGTGTGACGGTGTCACCGTGCAATATCATGCCGACAAACCGCGTGAATTTGTCAGTAGCCCAGCCTGTTATCAGGGTAATATCAGCACTAACGCCAATACCATAGACTGGAAACCGGTGCCGCACCCGACCGGCTCGGCACGTTATCGTATGGGTGCTATAGGTACAAAACTGAACGGAGAAGACATTATTGTCTTTATTGGCGGCAGTGACACGCCTTACGATTACAACACCATCAGTTACCAGCAAGACACCATAAAACCTGATGCTAAAGTATGGGTGTATTCGGTAGCACAGCAAAAGTGGCTGGCAGCAGCAGACACCACACCGGTTATGGACTTGCGCGGATTGCTGGAGATAAATGGCGAGATTTATTCGGTCGGTGGCATGCAAACCGGACAACAGGTTACCAATAAACTGATCAAGCATCCGATCAAACTTTTGTAACATCAGCCCCGCCCCTGATAGAATTGCCTGAGCGGCCTTGCTAGAATGGCCGCTATTATTTTAGCCAGCATAATCTCAGGATACCTTTATGCGCAGTAGCCAGTATTTACTTTCAACCGTCAAGGAAACCCCTGCTGATGCAGAAGTCATCAGCCATAAACTCATGCTGAGAGCCGGAATGATTCGCCGGGTCGCTTCAGGCATGTACACTTATCTGCCAACAGGTATTAAAGTGCTGCGTAAAGTAGAGCAGATTGTACGTGAAGAAATGAACCGCGCCGGCGCCATAGAAGTGCTGATGCCGATGGTGCAGCCAGCAGAACTATGGCAGGAATCAGGCCGCTGGGAAAAAATGGATGCTGAATTACTGCGGTTTAAAGATCGCCATACCCGCGACTTCGTACTGGGCCCGACGCATGAAGAAGTGATTACCGATCTGGTTCGTAAAGAAATTACCAGCTACAAACAGCTGCCATTAAATCTGTACCAGATCCAGACCAAATTCCGCGATGAACGCCGCCCGCGTTTCGGGGTAATGCGTGCCCGCGAATTCCTGATGAAAGACGCCTATTCTTTCCATTTAACCCAGGAAAGCCTGCAACAAACCTACGACATTATGTTTAATGCCTACAGCCGTATATTCACCCGCTTAGGGCTGGATTTCCGTCCGGTGCTGGCGGATACCGGCGCTATCGGTGGCAGTATGTCACATGAGTTTCATGTGCTGGCAGCTTCCGGTGAAGACGCCATCGCGTTCTCAGACGGCAGCGATTATGCCGCCAACATCGAAATGGCCGCAGCAGTGGCGCCAGCGGGCAGCCGCCAGGCAGCTACCGAAACACTGGCAGAAGTTGCCACCCCCAATGTCAGAACCGTTGCTGATGTAGCAGACTATCTGAAACAACCGGCAGCCCGTATTACCAAAACGTTGCTGGTGTACGCTGCCAAAGCGGATGAAAAAGCCCCTCAGACACTGGTGGCTCTGGTGCTGCGTGGCGATCACGAACTGAACGAAATCAAAGCAGAAAAACTGCCACAGGTTACCAGCCCGCTGATATTTGCCAGCGAAGAGGAAATTCGCGCCGCAACAGGCGCTGGTCCGGGTTCTTTAGGCCCCGTTGGTCTGAATATTCCGGTTATTGTCGATCACAGCGCTGCCCATCTGGCAGATTTTATCTGCGGAGCCAATAAAGATGGCTACCATCTGACCGGCGTAAACTGGGAACGGGATATTCAGGGTTATCAGGTGGCTGATCTGCGTAACATTGTGGAAGGTGATGCCAGCCCTTGTGGCAACGGTAAACTGGTTATCAGACGTGGTATTGAAGTAGGTCATATCTTCCAGTTAGGCGACCGGTATTCACAAGCCATGAAAGCCGGAGTCCTGAATGAGGAAGGCAAGCACCAGATCATGACCATGGGCTGTTATGGTATTGGCGTATCACGTATTGTAGCCGCCGCTATCGAACAGAACCATGACGAATACGGTATTATCTGGCCGGATGCTATCGCCCCGTTTCAGGTGGCGCTGATCCCGATGAATATGCACAAATCAGCCCGGATCGAAGAAACGACAGAACAGCTGTATCGTGAACTGACTGCTGCCGGTATCGATGTCCTGTTCGACGACAGAAAAGAACGCCCCGGCGTGATGTTTGCCGATATGGAACTCATCGGTATTCCGCATTCTATCGTGATCGGTGAACGTAATCTGGACAACCAGCAGGTGGAATATAAAAACCGCCGCAGTGGTGAAAAAGAATTACTGCATGTGGCAGAGGTTGTTGCTGCAATGCAACAGAAACTGGCGTAACAGCTGATAAAACAACAAGGGCAGCCACTATTCAATAATGGCTGCCCTTTTTTATTACCATCTCTTGTTAACACTACCCTGCTCTTAAAACAACAGGTTAACCCCAAAGTATTTGGTCGCCACAGTATTGATAAAGATAATTGCCAGAATCGCGGGTATAAAAGTGCCCAGAGAGAAATTCACGTATTTTTCAACCCAGGAATTAGCATAAGCCTCATTCCCCTGCGTTAACTCGGCCCCCAGATTGGCTTTTTTCCAGCGGTAAATCACGAACAGGCACAATAAAAAGCCGTTCAGAGGCAGAATGGTTTCATAGAACACATCCAGCACCACGACAAAAAATGATTTAACCTCACCGCCATAACTTATCAGTTCAGTCAGAAAACCAACCCGGCCAAATGATAATGCCGACACCACAGACAACACCACCATCACACCACCGATCAGATAAAGCGATTTATGGCGGCTGAGACCTTTTGCATCCATTAAGCTGGCAACCGGTACTTCAATAATAGAAACCAGCGAGGTAATTGCGGCAAAAAACACCAGCAAAAAGAAAAATACCGCCACAAAAGACGCGCCGAAATAGCCAATATCCGCTTGCAACGCCAGAAAAATCTTCGGCAGAAACATAAAAATAAGCCCGATACTGGATTCAGATAATTCCGCCGGATCCGTCGCAGGATTAAACGAGAAAATAGCCGGCAGTATCAGCAAACCGGAACAGGTAGCAATCAGAATCGACATTATCGCCACCATATTACTGCCATGCAGAATATTATTGCTTTTCTGGATATAAGAACCGTAAGTAATCAGAATTCCCATTGCCAGTGACAACGAGAAAAATGCCTGTGCCAAGGCCCCGTTTAATACCGGGCCGGTAATTTTACTGAAATCCGGTATCAGGAAAAACTTAGCGCCAATCATGGCGTTATCCAACGTCAGTACATAGCCCACCAGCAATAACAGCATAATAAACAGCATTGGCATCAGATAACGCGCTGATTTCTCAATACCGCCTTTAACGCCCCCTTGCAGGATCAGATACGTCATACCGACGACCATAACCATATAGATATAGAGTTCATTGCTGTTGGTAAATAATTCAAAACTGGCGGGATCTGCCAGTGTTTCCAGTTGTCCCATCAGCAGTTTCATCAGGTAACCAAAAATCCAGACTGTAATTACCAGGTAAAACACCCCAATCATAAAAGGCGTAATAACAGACATCCAGCCAACAAGCCGCCATGCAGGGTGTTGTCCTACTTCGCTGTAAGCACCTAAAGGGTTTTTACGGGTATTGCGGCCTAGCCCCATTTCTGCCAGCATGACCGGCAGACAGACAAAAAACACAAAAATGATATACATCAGTAAAAAGGCAGCGCCACCGTTCTTACTGGCGGATACCGGAAAAGCAACAAGATTACCGATACCAACAGCAGACCCCGCAGCTGCCAGAATGAACCCCAGACTGGAGCTGAACTGTTCACGTTTAATCGCCATTATGACTCCCTGAATATGTTCTTTTTAGAATTGTTTTTCTTGTGACGACAGCATGCTAACAGGCCACTTCCTGAAATCCTAGTGTCATACACCGGCAATGCGTTTAATCACATTGGTTTCAGGTTAAGGATCTGCTAAGGTAAAGCCGTGTTTCTGCCGTATGTATAAAGGATTTTCAATGTTTTATATGATTTATTCTGAAGACGCTCCCAACAGCCTTGAAAAGCGTCTGCAGACGCGCCCGGCTCATCTTGCCCGGCTGGAACAGCTGAAAAATGAAGGTCGTCTGCTGCTGGCTGGCCCGCTACCGGCTATCGACAGCAATGATCCGGGTGAAGCCGGCTTCAGCGGCTCTCTGGTGGTCGCTGAATTTGCCTGTATTGACTGTGCACAAACCTGGGCAGATGCTGATCCGTACCTTGCAGCCGGTGTTTATACTAAAAGCACCGTCAAACCCTTTAAAAAAGTATTACCCTGATACAGGAACCCATAATGAGCTACATTCTGCTTACCGGTGGCGCCGGTTACATTGGCAGTCATACCGCCCTGGCATTACTGCATGCCGGCTATCAGCTTATCAGCTTCGATAACTTCTCCAACAGCTCTGATGAAGCGCTGCGACGGGTAGAGCAACTGACGGGTAAAAGCATTATCAGTATCCGTGGTGATATTCGCGACGAACCGGCCCTGCAGGCCGTATTCAGCCAGTACGCTATCAGTGCGGTAATCCATTTTGCCGGATTAAAAGCCGTGGGAGAATCAACCCGGTTACCTTTGCATTATTACGATAACAATGTCGGTGGCACCATCACCCTGTGCCGTGTAATGAAAAATGCCAATGTTAAACGTCTGGTATTCAGCTCTTCCGCTACTGTATATGGTGATGCCAAAACAGTGCCTATTCCCGAAACCGCTCCGCGTGCTGCTACTAACCCCTATGGTCAGAGCAAACTGATGATCGAGCATATTCTGGAAGATTTACACCGGGCAGAGCCTGACTGGTCAATCGCACTGCTGCGTTACTTTAACCCGGTTGGTGCCGACAGCAGCGGCAGGATTGGTGAAGATCCTAACGGTATACCAAACAACCTGATGCCGTTTATTTCTCAGGTAGCGGTAGGTAAGCGCGACAAACTCAGTGTGTTTGGTAACGACTATCAGACCGCAGATGGCACCGGTGTCCGCGATTATATCCATGTAACGGATCTGGCTGACGGCCATTTAAAAGCCCTGCAATATCTGGAAAAACATACCGGTATCGAAGCCATTAATTTAGGCACCGGCACAGGTTACAGTGTGCTGGATATGGTTAATACCTTCAGCCGGGTAAACCAGGTTGCAGTGCCGTATCAGATTGCGCCACGCCGCCCCGGCGACATTGCCAGTTGCTACGCCGAACCCACCAAAGCCAGGCAACTGCTGGGCTGGCAGGCAGCAAAAACACTGGATGATATGGTGCGGGACAGCTGGCACTGGCAATCCTCTAACCCCGATGGCTATCAACAGAATTAGCGCCCGGTTAATACAGCAGCAGGTCTGCTGCTGTTTCTCTTTACAACAGCGCCAGCTTTGCCTACCGTCATCGGATAAAAATTATCACGGGACAGGCTTATTATGACAATAACAGTACAGGACAAGGTTATCTGGATCACCGGCGCATCCGGTGGCATCGGGGAAGCACTGGCCAGAAAGCTGGCCGCCAGAGGAGCAAAACTGATTCTCAGTGCCCGGCGCCAGGCCGAGCTTGAACGGGTATTGGCATCGCTGCCCAATCCGGAACGGCATCTGCTGTTGCCACTGGATATTACTGACAGCAATGCGGTAACCGCAGCAATTGCAGAAATACAGGCAACAACCGGCAAACTGGACTGGCTGATTAACAATGCCGGGATCAGCCAGCGGGCGCTGATCATGGACACGACCAGTGAAACTGACCGGCGGATTATGGAAATTGATTATTTCGCCCAGGTTAACCTTACCCGTACCGTACTGCCATTGATGCTGCAACAGCAATCTGGCCAACTGGTGTTTGTTTCCAGCGTAGCCGGGCTGGTTGGTACTCAATACCGGGGCAGCTATTCAGCCGCCAAAGCAGCCTTACACTTATGGGCCAATAGCGCCAGGGCAGAGCTGTGGCATCAGGGAATACGGGTAGCGGTTGTTTTTCCGGGATTTGTCAAAACCGACGTCTCAGTCAATGCCCTTACGGGTGATGGCTCTGCCCTTGGCAGTATGGATGATGCTCAGGCCAATGCGATGACAGCAGATGAATTTGCAGAAAAAACCGTTACCGCATTACTGGCAGGAAAAGAATATATCGTGGTTGGCGGCTTTAAAGAGAAACTGGCCGCCTGGCTATCACGGTTATCACCCGCACTGTTATATCGGGCGATACGTAAAAGCCAGGTCAGATAGCCCTAATACTGCTCTCTTACCGTAAGAATCGGCTTGTTCTAAGCCAACCGTTGAAGCCCCGGACGGGCGGAACCGAGCCTACAGGGACGTATTTACGGCGTGTTGGTGTGAACAAGCCGATTCTTACAGTACGCTAACTGGCAAGTATAAGATCAGGTAGCCCGGCTTTTCTTCTCTGCCGGTTTACGTGCTGTTTTTTCCTTCGTTTTACTGGCAGGTGCCTTTGCCGCTATCTGATGCTTACGCACCGCACGTTTCATACTGGCAATACGCCGGCGCCGCTCATCCCGGTCTTCCGGTTTTACCAGCGTCGCAGTTTCCGGCGCCAGCCCAACCAGCTTACGCAGATAATTGACTTCACCCAGCGGATATTCGGCATAACCACCGGCCGGAATATGCTTAGGCAGCAATAAATCGCCATAACGAACCCGTATTAAACGACTGACTACTGCGCCCTGAGATTCCCACATCCGCCGTACTTCTCTGTTACGGCCTTCGGTCAGCACCACATGAAACCAGCGGTTAACCCCTTCGCCCGGTAACGCCTTAATCCGTTTGAAACTGGCTTTACCGTCTTCCAGTTCAACCCCGGTGCGCAGACGCTGAATCATCGCATCGGTAATTTCACCGAATACCCGTACCGCATACTCCCGTTCAACTTCAAACTTAGGGTGCATCAGCCGGTTTGCCAGCTCTCCGTCGGTTGTAAATAACAACAGCCCGGAAGTATTAATATCCAGCCGGCCAATGGCAATCCAGCGCGCACCTTTTAGTTTTGGTAAACGCGAAAATACCGTTGGCCGACCTTCAGGATCGGTGCGCGAACAAATTTCGCCTTCGGGTTTATGGTAAGCCAGTATCCGGCAAACCTGTTGTTCTTCTGCTTCAATCTGTACCGGGTGCCCATCCACCCGGATAGCCTGAGTTGGTGCCACCCGGTCCCCCAGCGTTGCCGGTTTCCCATCAACCGTCACCCGGCCACGGCTAATCCAGTCTTCCATCTCCCGGCGTGACCCTATGCCGGCCCGGGCTAAAACCTTCTGTAATTTCTCACTCATCAGTGTATCTCTCCTGTCATCTCGACGGTGTCTGCCAGTTCAGTCGTAATCGCCTGCAACTCCGGCAACGGGGGTAGCTGGCTTAAATCTTTTAAGCCGAAATAATCTAAAAACAATGGGGTTGTTGCATACAAACCGGGGCGTCCCGGTACTTCTTTATGTCCGACCACTTTTACCCAGCCCCGGTCCAGCAGCGTCCGCATAATCTGCGAGCTGACACTGACACCGCGGATATCTTCAATTTCACCACGGGTAATTGGCTGGCGATAAGCAATCAGTGCCAGCGTCTCCAGTACCGCACGCGAATAGCGTGGCGAGCGCTCCGGCCATAACCTTGCCAGATAATCGCTTAGTTCCGGCCGGGTACAAAAGCGGTAACCGGACGCGGTTTCTGTCAGTACAATCCCTCTGCCGGCATAATCCTGCGTCAGTTGCGCCAATACCGCCAGTAAACGCTTACGGCTGATATCAAAATCACTGAGTACGGTATTTTGCAATTCTTCTGTTGTCAGTGGTTTTTCACTGGCAAAAATAGCGGCTTCGGTCAGTTGAATTAACTGCTCATCATTAATTTTCTGCGCCATTATGCCTCACTTATCGCCAGCCTGACATGAATTTGTCCGTATGCTTCAACCTGAATAATTTCAACCAGCTTTTCTTTTGTCAGTTCCAGCATCGCCAGAAAAGTGACGACCACCCCTTCCCGCCCTTCGGTTACCTCAAAGCAGGCAGCAAAATCCAGATATCCCTGATGCTGCTGTAATAAGTCCAGAATGCGGCTCATCCGTTCACGGGTGGATAAATGTTCACGTTTAATATGGTGATGCTGAAAGTCTTTGGCCCGTTTCATAATATCTTTCAGCGCCAGCAGCAATTCCGGCAGTTCTACTTCGGGCAGTATCACCAATGGTGCAAAGTTATCAGCCAGTTCGGCTACCGCCGGGAAAAAATCCCGCTCTTCACGCGGCACACTGTCCAGTTCGGTGGCTGCCTGCTTGAATACTTCATATTCCTGTAAGCGGCGGATCAGCTCGGCTCTGGGGTCCTGCTCCTCTTCGTCATTATCGGTATGACGCGGTAACAGCAAACGGGACTTTATCTCGGCCAGCATAGCCGCCATAACCAGGTATTCTGCCGCCAGTTCAAAATTAAGCCCCTGCATCAGCTCAATATATTCCATATATTGCAAGGTAATTTCGTTAACCGGTAAATCAACAATATCGAACTTATGGCGTCTGATCAGATACAGCAGAAAATCCAGCGGACCTTCAAAGGCGTCCAGCAGAATTTCAAGCGCATCCGGCGGAATATATAAATCTTCCGGCCTGTTGATTACCGCTTCTCCACGCACAAACGCCAGCGGCAGTGGCTGCTGTACGGTTAAGCTGTCTGGTTGTAATTCAGCCAATACCAATTACCTGAATGGTGCCGGGTCGCCACGCCCTTCGCGTAATACCACCGGCTCAGCTTCTGATAAATCAATCACCGTGGTTGGCGCTTCGCCAATTACCCCACCATGCAGGATCAGATCAACCTGTTTTTCCAGCTGGCTGCGCATTTCATCCGGATCAGACTCTGCAAATTCTTCTCCCGGCAAAATAAGGCTGGTAGAAAGCAATGGTTCACCCAGTTCAGCCAGCAAAGCCAGTGCAATTTTATTTTCCGGTATCCGCAAACCAATGGTTTTTTTCTTTTCATTCAGCAGACGGCGCGGTAATTCTTTTGTACCTTTTAAAATAAAAGTATAGGCACCCGGTGTATTATTTTTAATCAGTCTGAAAGCACTGTTTTCCACTTTGGCGTATACCGATAATTCGGATAAGTCGCGACACAGCAGCGTAAAATGATGTTCACCGGATACCTGGCGAATTTGCAGAATACGATCCATTGCCGCTTTATCACCGACATAACATCCCAGCGCATAGCCGCTGTCTGTCGGGTATGCAACAACCCCGCCCTGCTGAATAATCTGTACAGCCTGTTTTAGCAGGCGGCTTTGTGGGTTATCCGGATGAATATTAAAAAATTGGCTCATGTTGTTCTTCTTTGTTTAGCTGCTCTTTATGTTTAACGGCAAACCTGCAATTCAGGCAAAGGACCAGTTGGCCCAGACCGGGATAACATCATCGGTTAAATATAGATTTTTTCCCAGTTCATTCCAAGTTACCGGCTGATGAAAATCAGATCCGACAGAAGCGGTCAGCTGATGTTGCAGACACAGCTCCCATAATTCGCGCCGCTGAATTGGCGTCTGTTGCGGTGAAATCACTTCCATCGCATCCCCTCCTGCGGCACTGAACTGCTCTGCCAGCTTCTTCAACCAGCGGCCATTCAGTTTATATTTCAGTGGATGCGCCAGTACTGCCACCCCTCCGGCATCATGAATCCACTGTACCGCCTCTGCCAGTTCCACCCAGTTATTTGGTACATAACCGGTTTTACCGCGGGCCAGATAGTTTTTAAACACCATATTCATTGAACTGGCTTTACCGATGCTAACCAGATAACGGGCAAAATGAGCGCGGGTCAGTGCGGCACCATCAGCCATTTCCAGCACAGCTTCCAGTGCTCCGGGGATCCGGGCTTTCTCCAGCCGGCGTCCCATTTCAGCAGCACGCTCGTAACGGCGCTGTTGCTGCGATTGCAGGCGCTCAATAAATTGCGGGCATTCAGGGTTAACCTGCAATCCTACTACATGAATTTCAAACTGCTGCCAGCTGGTAGAAATTTCCACCCCGTTAATCAATGTCAGAGGCAGCTGTTTATCTGCAATATACTGATGGGCTACGGGTAATGCCGCTACCGTATCGTGATCAGTAATTGCCAGCACATCCAGCTGTTGCTCACAGGCACGATCAATCAGTTCTGTCGGCGACAACAGCCCGTCAGAGCAATGGGTATGGCTATGCAAATCAATTTTCATCAGCACCTCAAAAGTCTGCGGCTATTGTCGCATAGCTGAGTGTGAAGGCATAGATTTACCTCAAGTTATGCCTAAATTCAGGCTATCGGCAGTATCGGCACTGCCAACAATTTTCATTTATTGCAAAACAACACTTGACGTAAGGGTAATTTCGCGCTTTTATGTTACAAACTCAAATTAAGAAGTTCGTGATTAAAGCTAATGCAACTTTCAACTCCTTTTACCCTAATTAACTGGTGGTGGCACATTCCCAACGGGCATGTGTAGGCGTTGTTTTAGCTTTAATAACCTGAAGCCCGTTTCCAGAAAAGAAGCGGGCTTTTTTTTGGTCCGCATCCGGTAAAGTTTCGAGGCTGATACTGTTTTCACATTACTGGCTTTAATGGATGTATAGATAAGATGATATTCAGTCATATAACAGAAAACTACGGCGAAGTGGCAAGCCTGACCCAGTCGCTTGACTATCAGCCGGATGCGTTGGCCGGTTATCGCCGGTTAATGGCACTCAGCCCCTGTTCGCTACTGCTTGAATCAGCAGAAATAGACAGTAAAAACAACCTGAAAAGCCTGCTGCTGATAGATGCCGCCCTGCGCATCGAATGTAACGGCCTATGCGTAACGGTAACCGCCGCCAGTGCCAACGGAGCAACTTTGCTGCCTTACCTTGCCGGTAAGCTGTCAGAGCTTGCTGCCGTTAATCTGTCTGCAGAGCAGCTCACCGTTCGTTTCAGTATGCCTGATGTGTTATGTGATGAAGCCAGCCGGCTGATACAACCTAACCCATTCAGCGTATTAAGATGCCTGCAACAGCAATTGCATTGCCACAGTGGCGAACCTTTTGCCGTATTTCTGGGCGGCGTTATCGGCTATGACATGATTGCCGTTACCGAACAGTTACCAGATGTGCCGGCAGCAGAAAACCAATGCCCGGATTATTTGTTCTATCTGGCAGAAACACTGCTGGTACTGGATCATCAAAACCAGCACAGTACCCTTATCGGTAATATATTTTGTGGCCCTCAGGCAGCGGCAAATTGCTTTACTATTGGCAAACGGCTGGAACAGCTAAAGCAGTTGTTGCACAAACAACCTGAAAAAACAGCGGTGCCATCTGCAGCTACGGCACCATCCACAGTACAAACAGATATTTCCGACGAAACATTTAAAGCCCAGATCGAAACCCTGAAGCAGCGTATCGTTGCCGGCGATATTTTTCAGGTAGTACCTTCCCGCTGTTTCAGCCTGCCCTGCCCGGACCCGCTGTCTGCCTACGCCCGGCTGAAACAGCAGAATCCCAGCCCTTATATGTTTTATCTGAACGATCCGGCTTTTACCCTGTTCGGAGCATCGCCGGAATCGGCATTAAAATTCACCGCCCTTAACCGTCAGGTTGAAATTTATCCTATCGCCGGTACACGCCGCCGGGGATTTGCTGCCGATGGCAGTATTGACCGGGATCTCGACAGCAGAATTGAACTGGAACTGCGGCAGGATGAAAAAGAAAAAGCCGAGCATTTGATGCTGGTCGATTTGGCCCGTAACGACGTAGCCCGGATCAGTATTCCCGGCAGCCGTTACGTAAAAGAATTGCTGAAGGTTGATCGTTACTCTTACGTTATGCACCTTGTCTCACGGGTTGTGGGTACGTTAAAACCTGAACTGGATGCACTGCACGCTTATCAGGCATGTATGAATATGGGCACACTGGTTGGTGCCCCCAAACTGAAAGCCGCAGAGCTTATCCGCCTGGCAGAAAAAAAACGCCGTGGCAGCTACGGCGGAGCTATTGGCTATCTGAGCGGTAATGGCGATTTCGACAGCTGCATTGTTATACGCTCCGCCTACGTTGCCGGCAACATCGCTTATATTCAGGCAGGTGCCGGCGTGGTTTATGATTCAGTAGCGCAGGCTGAAGCCGATGAAACCCGCAGTAAAGCCCAGGCCGTTATCAGTGCCATTCAGGCAGCAGCAACAGGAGTAACAGCATGAGCATTATTTACCTGCTGGATAATATCGATTCCTTTACTTACAACCTGGCTGATGAGTTTGCTCAATCCGGCTATAACCTTAAGCTATACCGTAATACGGTACCGGCCAGCTATATTTTCAACAAAATGAATGAAGAAACCGCACCTGTGCTGCTGGTGTTATCTCCCGGCCCCGGAACACCATCAGAGGCAGGCTCGATGCCAGAGTTGCTGACATTATGTGCTGGTAAATTTCCAATACTGGGTATCTGTCTCGGACATCAGGCTATAGTCGAACATTTCGGCGGTAATATTGGCCAGGCGGGTGAAACCGTACACGGTAAAACCGCTGCCATTACCCTGACCACTCACCCGTTATTCCATAATTTACCCAACCCTTTTCAGGTTGCCCGCTATCACTCCCTGATGGCAACCGCAGTGCCCGACAGCCTCACACTACTGGCTTATGATCGCCATATCCCGATGGCGGTGCTGCATGAGCAACAACGTATACTGGGTTATCAGTTTCACCCGGAGTCTATCCTGACCACACTGGGAAAACCTCTGCTGCGGCAAAGTGTCGAATACCTGCTGCGGGGAACACGCCATGTCTGATCAATTATTACCCCTGGTGCAACAGGCACTGAATAACCAGCCACTGACCCAGACGCAGAGTCAGCAGTTTTTTACCGCAGTAGTACAGGGGCAGGTCGAACCGGTACTGCTGACGGCCCTGCTGGTTGCGCTGAAAATGCGCGGTGAAACTGCAGACGAAATAGCCGGTGCCGCAACAGCCCTGCGACAGGCTGCCATCCCCTTTCCTAAAAGCCGGCAGCACAGTATTGATTGCTGCGGTACCGGTGGCGATGGTAGTAATACCATCAATATTTCGACCACTGCCGCCATTGTCGCAGCAGCGATGGGGCTGAATGTTGCCAAACATGGCAATCGCAGCGTGTCATCACAATCAGGCTCTGCCGATTTACTGGAACAACTGGGCATCAATATTCAGATGTCGCCACAACAGGCCGCCGCGACACTGGAACAAAGCCGGTGCAGCTTTTTGTTTGCACCGCTGTACCATGCGGGCATCAGACACGCCATGCCGGTACGTAACACCCTGAAAAGCCGGACGCTGTTCAACCTGCTGGGGCCATTACTTAACCCGGCACAGCCAGACTTTCAGTTGCTGGGAGTATATGATGCATCATTATGCCGGGTAATGGCCGAAGCGCTGCATTTACTCGGAATTACACGCGCCTGGGTAGTACATGGCAGTGGCTGTGACGAAATAGCCCTGCATGGCCCGACCACGGTAGTTGAAATACATCATGGCAAATTAACGGAATTTACGCTTACCCCTGCTGATTTCGGGCTGGCAGTACAACCACTGAGCGCGGTGGCAGGTGGTAACCCGGCAGAAAATGCCAGTGCTACCCTGGCCATTTTAAAGGGTAAAGGAAAAACACCACATCAGAATGCAGTAGCCGCCAATGTTGCCGCAATGCTGAAAATCTGCGGACAGGGAGACGACCTTGCAGCCAATACTGCTGCCGTGCTTAAACTGCTTAACACCGACCAAAGCTACCACCGGCTACAACAGATGAAGGAACTCAGTCATGGCTAATGTCCTGGATAACATTATTGCGCATAAACATCAGGAAGTGGCTGAACGCAAAGCCAATCGCCCGTTGCACAGTTTTCAGCCGCAGGTAGTGCCGTCGGCACGGGATTTTCTGGCGGCCTTACAGCAGCCCGGCGCCCGTTTTATTCTGGAATGTAAAAAAGCCTCTCCTTCCAGAGGGTTAATCCGTCAGGATTTTAACCTTGGCAATATTATTGCTGCCTACAACAACTATGCGGACTGCATATCAGTACTGACTGACGAAAAATTCTTTCAGGGTAGTTATGACTATCTGCAACAAGCCAGAGGCATGACCGACAAACCATTACTTTGCAAAGACTTTATTGTCGATACCTACCAGATTTATCTGGGGCGCTACTGTGGTGCAGATGCCGTACTGCTGATGCTGTCAGTACTGGACGATGCCAGCTACCTCGAACTTGCCGCCACCGCAGCTGATCTGAACATGACAGTGCTGACCGAAGTCAGTAACGAACAGGAAACCCTGCGGGCAGTTGCGCTGGGAGCCAAACTGATCGGTATAAATAACCGTGATTTACGAACCCTGCAAACCCACCTTGATACCAGCTTCCGGCTGGCAAAACTGATCCCTGATGGTATTACCGTAGTATCGGAGTCAGGTATTTACCACAACCAGCAGGTCAGGGCATTAACTCAGGTTGCCGATGCCTTTCTGGTAGGCAGCTCGTTAATGGCTCAACCGGACCTGGAAACCGCTGCCAGATCACTGGTACTGGGGCCGCATAAAGTTTGCGGCCTTACCCGGCCTGAAGATGCCGCAGCAGCCTATACCAGCGGTGCCTGTTATGGCGGGCTGATTTTTTATCTGCCATCGCCGCGCGCTGTAACCCGGTCGCAGGCACAGCAGATAATACAGGCCGCCCCGCTTAAATATGTCGGTGTGTTTGTAGATGAAACACCAGCCAATATTGCAACGCTGGCAACAGAGCTGCATCTAAGTGCGGTACAGTTACATGGCGATGAAACGGATGCTGATATTAGCCAGTTGCGTAAACTGTTACCGGCAACAACTGAAATCTGGAAAGCCTACCGGATAAAAGAACAGCTGCCGGCTTTCACCCGGCTGGCTGATCGCCTGTTACTTGACAGTTACCACCCACAACAACATGGCGGCAGCGGTATCACATTTGACTGGAACCTGCTGCAACAGCAACAACCGGATCTCCCGCTGATACTGGCTGGCGGCTTAACCCCCGATAACGTGACACAGGCTTTGCGCCTGCCAGTCAGCGCCCTGGATTTGAATTCCGGGCTCGAAAGCGCACCCGGTATCAAAGATCATCAAAAATTACAGGCTGCGTTTAGCAGCATCAGAGAATTTCATTATGAGTGATTTAAAACTAAACCCCTATTTTGGCGAATATGGCGGTATGTTCGTACCTCAACTGCTGGTACCTGCCTTAAAACAACTGGAGCAGGCCTTTGTTGATGCCCAGCAGGACCCGGCTTTTCAGGCTGAATTTCAGCAGTTACTGACCGAATATGCCGGACGCCCGACGCCGCTGACCTTATGCCGTAATATTTCCCCTAACCCGCTGGTAAAAATTTACCTAAAACGTGAAGACTTACTACATGGCGGTGCCCATAAAACCAATCAGGTACTGGGCCAGGCATTGCTAACCAAACGGATGGGAAAAACCGAAGTGATTGCCGAAACCGGAGCCGGTCAGCATGGTGTTGCCACGGCGCTGGCCTGTGCCCTGCTTGATCTGAAATGCCGCATTTATATGGGTGCTAAAGATATTGAACGCCAGCAGCCCAATGTCTTCAGAATGAAACTGATGGGGGCAACCGTTATTCCGGTAACGGCCGGTTCAGGTACCTTAAAAGATGCCGTCAACGAAGCCTTGCGTGACTGGTCTGCCACTTATGAAAAAAGCCATTATCTGCTGGGTACCGCTGCCGGGCCGCACCCGTTCCCGACTATTGTCCGTGAATTCCAGAAAATGATTGGCGAAGAAGCCAAACAACAGATTCTGCAGGCTGAAGGTAAATTGCCCGATGCGGTCCTGGCCTGTGTCGGCGGTGGTTCCAATGCCATCGGCATGTTTGCTGACTTTATCAATGAACCGGATGTAAAACTGATCGGTGTCGAACCCGGTGGTAAAGGCATCGATACACATCAGCATGGCGCAGCGCTCAGTACCGGCAGCTACGGTATTCTGCACGGCGCCTACACCGCCATTATGCAAACGGCGGATGGGCAGATTGAAGAGTCTTATTCAGTTTCCGCCGGGCTTGATTATCCGGCTGTCGGCCCGCAGCACACTTATTTAAAACAAAGTGGCCGTGCGGAATATGTGCCCATTAACGACGATGAAGCCTTAGCCGCTTTTCAGGCCCTGGCAAAGTATGAAGGTATTATTCCGGCGCTGGAAAGCTCACATGCACTGGCACAGGCACTGAAAATGGCCGCTCAGGCCACAGCGCCTTTAGTGTTGTTAGTTAACCTGTCAGGCCGCGGTGATAAAGACCTGGCTCATGTACACAGTATTCTGGCAAATAATCTTCTGGCGAAAGAGGAAACCCGATGAAACGCTACCAGCAAATGTTTAACCGCCTGAATACCGAAAAACGCGGTGCTTTCGTGCCCTTTGTTACACTGGGCGACCCAAATCCTGAGCTGTCATTTGATATTATCCGGACACTGATTGATGCCGGGGCCGATGCACTGGAACTGGGCATTCCGTTCTCCGATCCGATAGCAGATGGCCCGACCATCCAGAATGCCAATATCCGGGCACTGGCAGCCGGCGTAACACCGGCCATCAGCCTTGATATCATCCGTAAAATCCGGGCTTATAACGCCGATATTCCGGTTGGTCTGTTACTGTATTCCAACCTGATTATGGCCAGAGGTATTGATAATTTCTATCAGCAGGCGGCGGCTGCCGGGGTCGACTCCGTATTAATTGCCGATGTACCACTGCATGAAAGCAAACCATTCCGGCTGGCTGCGGTTAAGCATGATATTGCCCCGATCTACATTGTGCCGCCGAATATCAGCGATGACGAGCTGCGCCAGATTGCGTCTTATGGCAGAGGTTATACTTATCTGCTGAGCAGAGCAGGTGTTACCGGTACTGAAACCCAGGCGGTGATGCCCACGTCAGAATTAATCAGCCGGGTTCAGGCTTATAATCCGGCTCCGCCACTGCTTGGTTTTGGTATTTCCACGCCTGAACATGTACAACAGGCCATAGCCAGTGGTGCTGCCGGAGCAATCAGCGGATCCGCAATTGTCAGACTGATAGAACAGCATCAGCACCAGCCTGAACTACTGCTGGCAGCATTACAGCAGTTTGTTTCGACCATGAAAGCAGCAACATAGTAAAATTATCTTAACGCAAGGATTGCGTTAATGCAGACGGCTGTATAGGATAAAACACTTATCTATGGAACAGATGTCAGAGCAAAGGATAGCTATTATGACTCAGTTAAAGGTAGCCATTGTAGGTGCCGGTGTGGCAGGCAGTTACTGTTCATACCGCTTAACCCATTGTCCTGAGCAGCCGTACTCTTCTTCCCTGATTACTTTATTTGAAGCCACTGATCGTATTGGCGGGCGGCTTTATTCCCATTTTTTTGATGATGTTCCCGGTATTCCGGCAGAACTGGGCGGCATGTACATAAACAGCCTGGATCGCCATATCTATCCGCTGGCAAGCAAAGTATTAAAAATGCGTCTGGCCCGGATTACCCAGGCAGGCCACGGATTTTATTATTTACGGCAACATCAGCTGACCACTGAAGACTTTGTGAACGGAGAGCTTCCCTATACCGATATTCAGCCTCCCTACCTCAATCAACCTCCGGCGGGAATATTACTTAATCTGTTATGGCAAATCCTGCCTGAGCTGAAAACATTTTTCCCTGTCACAGCCGAAAATATCACCGGCCTTCAGACCTTACTTTCTCAAAGTAAGGTGAATGACCTGTTACTGTCACAACAGGGGTTTTATAACTTAGCCTGCCAGTTTGCCAACTCCGAAGTTATTTCCATTCTGACTCATGCTCTGGGTGCAACCACCCTGATGTCAAACCAGAATGCAGCTGATCAGATTTTCAATTTACTACGGGAGATGTCAGGTCAATACTTTAAGCCGCTGGATGGCTATCAGCAACTTCCCGAAAAGCTGGTACAGGCATTTCAGCAACAGGGGGGCAATCTGGCAACACAGCATGCTTTATCTGAAATACACCTTCCTGACCATGACTGCCCTCTTTTCAAGCTAAAATTCACAATACCCAATACCGGCATAACAACGGTTTATGCTGAAAAACTGATTCTTGGACTGCCACAGAACGCGTTGAAAAAAGTGGCTCTTTATCAAAACAGCCAATTGATTAACTGGCCACTGTGCATCAATGCGGTTTCTTCTGCCAGAGCAACAAAAGTTTTTACCACCTACCCAACCCCCTGGTGGCAGCAGATCAAGAATGGGCCAGGTCATGTTACAGAAAATAGCCAGACAGAATCTTTGACAGATTTACCGGCCAATCTGATCGGTTATATTGGCAGCCAGAACTTTGCAGAAAACTCACCAGCGGTATTAATGGCGGCTTATGCAGATGGTAGCGCCAGCAGCTTCTGGAGTGGTTATCTGCCTTCCCAACGGCTTTACTCTTGTCTTGGCGATGCGGATTTTCCGGCCGGCAGTGAACCGCTGACACCTCAGCCAGCACCTGAGCCCCTGCTCAGAGAATTACAGATCCAGCTCAGTAAGCTGCACCAGTATCCGGTGCCACCACCAGCACAACATATTTTTATTGACTGGGCAATGGCCCCGTATGGTGGTGCCTGGCATAGCTGGAACCCCTGCTTTGACAGCAGCAACATCAGCCAGCAAATGTTACAGCCTTTTGCCGGGCAGGCACTCTATGTTGCAGGAGAAAGCTTTGCACAAATACAGGGTTGGGCCGAAGGCGCTGCTGAAACGGCAGAGCAATTGATGCAATCCAGATTTGGACTGGCAGCACCTGACTGGTTGTAATAAAAAATATTATATGGCGTCAACTCATTAAACGGAGAGTAAATAATGTCTGTTCCACTGAAAAAACTACTGGCAGATCTAAGCAGTGATGCAAAGCTGCAACAACGTTTTAAACAGGATCCTGAAACTGTAGCAGCTGAATACCAGCTATCAGAAGAAGAAACCAAAGCTTTAGCAGAGAATGATCATGCCACATTAAAACAGCTCCTTGGTGAAGCATCAGAGAATTTTGTCCTGATCTTATGTTCAAAGAGATAACCGGCAATGAAGTCACTGGCAGGAATGCTTATCCTGTTGAGCATAACATTATGTTATGCTCAGGCTGACTTCTCTGCGACTGAAAAGCTATTGCAAGAAGCTGATAAAAACAAGTTAAGCTCTCCTGAATATGCACTTCAACTTATTGAAGAGTTGGAGCAAAATGATGAATTCAGTAACCAGCATCGTTATAAAATTACCGAAATAACCGCTATCGCCAATGCTTATTCAGGCCAGCCGGCAAAATCCATAGACTTAATCAGCAAGCAGATTAATAGTATTGCCAAACAACTGTTGCCTGAAAATCCGGATTTGCTAATCGATTATCTTTATCTGCGCTCCAGTTTTTATCAGATGTCAGGTGAACTGATGCTGGCATTGTCTGATGTTACAACCGCCCTGCACCAGTTAAGTGATACACACAACAATGCCGCTTTAGTACAAAAGCTTTACTACCGGGCCGGGCATTTATACCTCTCTCTGGAAAATACAGAAGATGCTTTCAAATACCTGCAAAAGGCAGAGGAGTTACTGCTGACAACAGGCAACAGCTATAGAAAATGCCTGATCAATATAGAGCTGGCAAAAGCTTACTATGTTGAAAACCAGTACGGGGAAAGTCTGCGTTTTATAGAAAACAGTAAAGAAGTCTGTATGCAGGCTGATAATTCGCTTGTCATTGTCGCGATGTCAGATCTTGAAGCAAAAAACCTGAACAAAACCGGTGCCTCAGATAAAGCGATTATTATAGCCGAAGATTTGCTTTCACAGCTAACGACAACCAATAACTCATATGCTTATCAACAGGTTATGATTACCTATGCCTTTGCTTTATTAAACAGTGGCATGCCGGATAAAGCGATTGATATCGCTAATCAGGCAGCGAACCTGTCAGAAAAAAACACTTACACCGAAGTTATCAGAGATGCCAGCCTGGTACTGGCATTAGCTGAAGAAGAAAGCGGGAACCTGAAAGAAGCTCTGAACTACTACAAAAAATATCAGGAATATAAAGAGAAAAACACCAGCACCAAGGTCACACAATCTATTGCCTTCTACACCAACCAAATAGATATAAAAGATAAAGAGTTACAAATCAATAATCTTGAACAGCTGAATAAGATTATGATGCTGGATAAAAAACTGGCGACCCAGAAATTTCAATTCACGATACTGATGACCATTTGCCTGATATTAGCCCTGCTTATTCTCAGTGTTATGGTCTATCGGTTATGGCGCGCCAAAATAGTTCTGAAACAGCTAAGCCATCTGGATCCGCTGACCAGAATAGCGAACAGATTATGTGCTATCGAATGGGCAGAACACTACCTGTCCAAACATAAGGACGGCGCCCATCAGCTGTCTATAATCATGTTTGATTTAGACAATTTCAAATCAATTAACGATACTTACGGGCACATAACCGGAGATAATATTCTGAAGGCGGTGGCAGAAAAAATATCTGACGTATTACGGCCCAATCAGAAATTATCACGCTTTGGCGGCGAGGAATTTCTGATTTTCCTGCCTGAAACCCCTTTGCCCAGAGCGGTTCAGATTGCAGAGCAATGCCGCACCATGCTGCATAGTATTGATGTTAAAGCTTTAGGGTTGATTTACCCGGTCACAGCAAGTTTTGGTGTGCACACCATAGACAGAGATACTCCGCTGGATATTGGGATTCAGCAGACGGATATCGCACTTTATAAAGCTAAACAAAATGGCAGGGATACCGTAGCCGTTTACGATTTTCAGATGTATCAGGAGCAGCAATCTTTTGCCTGAAAACTCTTTTTCTTCACTACATAACTTATCTTTGGCAGGACTGGGTATACAGGCACCCGGCCAGACAACGGTTTTTATTCAGAGTTTATTACAAACAGCAGATCGGATTTTTTACCTGCTGGCCGATCCGATTGCAGAACAGTGGCTGATCTCTGAATTTCCTGACAGTATCAGCCTGCAACCTCACTACCATAATCATCCCGCCCGTCAGGATGCTTACCTCAGTATGATTGAACAAATTATGGCAGCATTACGCCAGCAACACATTGTGGTGGTGGTGCTGTATGGGCATCCCGGTGTATTTGCCAGTATGCCGCATTGGCTGACCAGACAGGCCAGACAGGAATCATTCAGTGTCAAAATGTATCCCGGTATCTCCGCCGAAGACTGCCTGATCGCAGATTTAGGTCTCGATCCCGGCGCTAAAGGCATTATGCATCTTGAAGCAACCCAGTTTCTGTTCTACCAACAAACCATTTCTGTACATTCTCCCCTGGTGCTCTGGCAGGTAGGCGTTACCGGAGATATCACAGGCACCCAGTTTGCCACCGGGCAGCAAGAACGGGCAGCCCTGGTGCAGAAACTCAGACGTTATTACCCGCCAAACCATCAGGTAATTTTATACGAAGCTGCAACTCTGGCATTATATGAACCACGTATTGAACAGCTATTTCTTGACGGGCTGGTGACTGCAGCCATGTCACAAATTACGACTCTGGTTATCCCGGCGTTATCTGAACCGGCATGGGATAATGAAATCTGCGCCCTGCTGGGAAAAGAAACTTTTACATAACCTGTTTCTGAAAAAGATCGATTTTTTACTGTCATAAACGCATAATGGATGCCTATTATCAAGACTTCAGATATTACGGATTAATTATGCAAATTTCTGACAACAGCGTAGTCCAGTTTCACTACACTCTTTCTGATCAGGCTGGCGAAATTGAAAGTTCTGTTGGCAATCACCCTTTGCTTTATCTGCACGGACATCAGCAGATGTTACCCGCGCTTGAAAAAGCGCTGGCCGGCAAAACTGCGGGTGAAAAACTGGATATCACGCTGTCTCCGGCAGACGCCTATGGCGAACGCGATGAAAGTGCGATTCAGAGTGTTCAGGTAAAACATCTGCTGGGTTCTAAAAAATGGAAACCTGGTATGGTGGCGGTTGTTCAGACAGAACAGGGACAACGGCAGGTCACCATCGTAAAAGTCGGGATGTTTAAAGCCGATGTTGACACTAATCACCCTCTGGCCGGTAAAACACTGACTTTTAATGTTGAGATCATCAATGTGCGTGAAGCGACAGCTGAAGAGCTGGAGCATGGTCATGCTCATGGTGAAGGTGGTCACCATCACCATTAATAACCGGCAGAACTGACTTAACTATGCGTTATACAATATGCGTTATATAAATAACCCGGATGTTCAGGCACCGTTACCGGCAAAAACCGGGGTATTACTGGTTAATCTGGGTACACCGGATGCTCCTACCCCAAAAGCGCTGAAACGTTATCTGAAAGAGTTTCTGTCAGATCCCAGAGTAGTTGAGTTTCCAAGGCTACTGTGGTGGTTCATTCTGAATGGTGTCATCCTGCAGTTTCGCCCGAAACGCTCGGCAAAATCTTATGCCAGTGTCTTTACCGAGCAGGGTTCTCCTTTATTATTTCATACCCGGCAACAGACGGCTGCGCTCAGGGAAAAACTGGCAGCACAGCACGGTGATAACCTGGTGGTGGAATTTGCTATGCGCTATGGCAATCCGGCAACCAGCACAGTATTGCAGCGAATGTTCGATCAGGGGGTCACCCGGTTACTGATATTACCGATGTACCCGCAGTACTCAGGCTCAACCTCGGCATCGGTATTTGATGTTATCGCCAGAGATTTTGTCCAAAGGCGTACCTTACCGGAGCTGCGGTTTGTTGCCCGTTACTATAACCATCCGGCTTTTATAACGGCAGCGGCAACCCGGATCAGAAAATACTGGCAACAGCATGGCCAGGCTGACAGGCTGTTATTCTCGTATCATGGCATTCCGGAGCGTTACAGCAAAAATGGTGATCCTTACCGTTATGAGTGTGAAGAAACATCCCGTTTAATCGCAGCAGAATTGCAGTTAGCACCGGAACAATATCTGACCACATTCCAGTCCCGTTTCGGGCGTGAGGAGTGGCTTAAACCCTATACTGATGCCACACTTAAAGCACTACCCGGTCAGGGCATCAGTTCAGTACAGGTTTTCTGCCCCGGATTTGCGGCTGACTGCCTTGAAACCATTGAAGAAATTGCAGTAGAGAACCGGGAATACTTTACAAAAGCAGGTGGTCAGCGCTATGAATACATCAGTGCTTTAAATGCTCAGCCTGAGCATATTGATGCCCTGTGTCAGATAGTCAACGACCAACTATTGGGCTGGCAGAATAATCTGCCACTAAATTCACTTCAGAGCAGCAGTATTGTCTCAACGGAGCATTCAGGAACCTAGAGCATGGATGCTCCGAAAAAACGCCTGTCAGTTAAAGCCACAGACTCGCCACTGGATGCCGAACCGCTGCTGCAACGGATCAGGTTTGATAATGTACGCAATCCTCAGCAGCAGGTAATTCATACCTCAAAGAAGCCTGTACGGTGGTTACCCTGGCTGGCATTACTTGCTGCCGGTCTTATTTTACTGGTGATCTGGCAGGAGTACCGGACAACTTATTATCAGTCAGAATTCTGGCATCGTCTCAGCCGTTCCCTGACATATCAATTGCAGCCGGGAAACAGTGAAGCCATTAATTTTCCTGCTGATGGCCCTTTCGATCAGCGCTATGGTTATACCCGTTTAGCCGACTGGAGTGTAAACCTGCCACAGCATGGTTTTACCATTGCCGAGCAGGTACGTTTTTCTGAGGCTTTGCAACGCTATACTAATCTTGGCTTTTTTCCGCCTTATTCTGAAAAACCCCAGGCCGGGTTACACATTACTGACTGCCAGCAGGAACAACTATACCAGTTCAGTTCACCTGCCTTTCAGTTTGACAGCCTGCAGCAGTTATCTCCGGTCATTATCAGGACCCTGTTATTTGTTGAAAACCGCAAACTGCTTGAGCCCGCCAATGCACGGGTTAACCCGGCAATTGACAGCCCCAGGCTTATCGCCGCAGCAATGGCACAGACCAAACGGGCACTGGGTATGGATGCACCTGCTGCCGGCGGCAGCACCCTGGCAACCCAGATTGAGAAGTATCGTCATTCTCCGCATGGGCTTACCCAGAACTTTCATGACAAGTTACAGCAAATGGTTTCAGCCAGTGTCCGGGCTTATCAGCCTTCCGTTTATACACTTAACCGCAGTAAACAGATCGCGCTGGATTATCTGAATTCCGTACCTCTGGCAGCAAATACGGCTTACGGTGAAATTCATGGCTTCGGAGATGGTCTTATCGGCTGGTTTAACAGTAATCCGGCCAGGGTCAATGCGTTACTGATGCAAACAGATGAACATATCACGGCCGAACATGGTCAGGCATTACGTCAGGTACTGGCGCTGGTGATTGCACAACGGCGGCCATCCTATTATTTGTTGCAGGGCCATCAGGATCTGGAGCAATTAATCGATCGCTATCTGCCGCTACTACACCAGCAGGGTATTATTTCAGCAGCGCTTTTCCATTCAGCCCGGCAGCAACCGCTCAGGTTTGTCACGACAACTCCGGCGCTACGGCCTTTTGATAAAACCGCCCACCAGGTTCGTAATCGCTTATCCGGCTTACTGGGTCAGAGCTTCTATCAGCTTGACCGGCTGGATCTTTCTGCCAGCAGCACTCTCAACCTGTCTTTGCAGCAACAGATTACCCAGTATCTGAATAAACTTGCGATGCCTGATTACGCCGCAGCATACGGTTTAACCGGAGAACGCCTGCTTACCGCATCGCAAACCGCTCATGTCCGTTATAGTTTTACTCTTTATGAACGAACGGCAGCAGGCAATAAAATCAGGGTTCAGACCGATAGCACCGATCAGCCTTTTGATCTGAATGAAGCCAGCAAACTGGAACTGGGCTCGACAGCCAAACTCCGGGTACTGGCAACCTATCTGGAAATCATCACAGAATTACATCAGCTTTACAGCGAGGAACAGCCCGCCCAGCTGCGTTATCTTGATATCGCCCCTCAGGATAACCTGACCCAGTGGGCCGTCAATTATCTGATACAACATCCTGACAGCACACTTGATACGATGCTGGAGGCAGCACTGGAACGCACTTATTCAGCCGATCCAAAAGAAAGCTTTTTTACCGGTGGCGGCCTGCATACCTTCAGTAACTTTCGGCCAGAGGAAGATTTGCAGACCCCTTCCGTAAAAGAAGCACTGCGCCGTTCTGTTAACCTGCCTTTTGTCAGGTTAATGCAGGATATTGTCAGTTACAGTATCCATCATGCAGAAAGCAGCAGCTATCAGCTGCTGAAAAATGATAATGACCCGCGGCGGGATCAATATCTGAGGCGCTTTGCCGATCGGGAAGGCAGCACTTACCTGCAACGTTTCTGGAGAAAATACCATACCAGAACACCGGCAGAACAGCTGGATATGTTCCTGACCGGGCTGCGCCAGACTCCGGAACGTCTGGCGGCGGCTTACCGTTATATCAGGCCAGACGATACTCCTGAGCAATTCACCCGTTTTATGCAGCAATGGTTTTCTCAACGTCATTTCCCGGCAGATCGCTGGCATGCATTGTATAACAAGTATCAGCCAGAGGCCTTTGATCTGCCTGAACATGCCTATCTGGCGCGCAGCCACCCGCTGGAACTCTGGTTACTCGCTTACCTGAACCGTAACCCTTCGGCAGATTTTGCTACTGCAATACAAGACAGTGCCGAACAGCGGCAACAGGTCTACCGGTGGTTATTCCGCACTCAGTCCAAGAGCGCCCGCGATACCCGCATCAGAACTATGCTGGAAATAGAAGCATTCTGGGATATTCATCAACGATGGCAAAAACTGGGCTATCCGTTTGAATATCTGGTCCCTTCCCTGGCCACTGCACTTGGCAGCTCAGGAGATAGGCCATCGGCACTGGCAGAGCTGATGGGGATCATTCTGAATAACGGTAAACGCCTGCCGGTACTACGCTTTGACGAACTGCATTTCGCCACACAAACCCCTTATGAAACCCGGTTTATCAGTGATCATGCCAAAGCCCGGCAAGTGATGGCACCCGCTGTGGCAACAGCATTGAAAACCCTGCTGTCTGAGATAGTAACAGAGGGTACTGCCAGACGTTTACTTAACACTTTTGATCCTCAGTTGCAGCTTGGGGGTAAAACCGGCACCGGAGACAACCGTATCAGCACAGTATCCCGCAGAGGTGAAACGCTGCATTCCACCGCGCTGAACCGGACCGCAACCTTTACATTTTATCTGGGCGACAGCCATTTTGGCGTGCTGACAGCTTATGTTCCCGGCCGGACAGCAGAGCACTATCAGTTCACTTCAGCTTTACCATTACAGGTATTAAAAGGCATGAAACTGTTGCTGGAACCTTACCTGCTACAACCGGACATATCATGTCACTGAAAAATAAGTATTTTGACTAAAATATGGTATAAAACCCCAAGCTGCCAGCACAGCATAAATTCAAGTATATGATTTATATATATAAAAATAACTGGCATAGCTGATGCTGCAC
>JARXRR010000125.1:0-2217 GCA_033792355.1 Chromatiaceae bacterium AAb-1 | reverse complement strand
TTATTATAATTCGTTGGACCAAGCGAAAATTTCTATCTTTATTTAGTACAAAGAGCTAATGTTGCAAAGTTCTCATCAAAGAGAATCTCCGACTCTGCATCAAACCCTTGAGTGATCCAAAACGGACTAGGATGTAGAAGCCCGCATACTGGTATATCTGCAATCAAACCTTTGTTTTCACCCGATAAGATGCTCACTTCTATTCTGAGGCAGTCGCCAGTAGAGCCTCGTCCTTGTTTCATTACACGGTTAATTTGTAAATCTATATCTGGGGGTAATAGATATTCAGCAGCCCCTCTTATACAAGGATTGCCACCATCATTAGTACGCGTGGATAGTAAATACTGGCCTGTAGCAGCAGTACAATAGCTCTTATAGATATAAGTAGAGGAAGCGGTCCGTAGACAAGCTCCTATTAACTCGGAGTTCAACACTGTTGTACTTGTACACCCAGACAACAAACTAAGTGTCATGATATAGACCCAAACCCTAATTAATTGCATTTCCGCCCCCATTGCTCTTGATAACCGCCAACACTACAAACTTTATGATTACGACCAACCCAATCCCACCAACTCGGGCTATCCACACCGACGGTTCCAGGTCGCAATGTTGTCATAAAACTACCACCACAGATTGCATCAAGATTGCCGCAATAGCTGGAGGAACCCGCTACCGGATAAGCAAATCCCGGTAAAGATAGTGTAGTAGCACTACTAATATACCCCATGCGGTATAAATTATTGACACGTGCCGCTCCCAGACTATGCCCCGTTAAATGATCGGAATATCCAGAAGTCACTACACTTCTTGATACTGCATCCAATAGGCCCTGAGCATTAAGCAAAGTATCATTAATATCCCAAAGCCCTCCTAACAAAGGATGCTCACTACGACTAAAGAAACCTTCGACAGTAGCAGAATCTCTTATATAAGTTGTTCCCGCAACAGCTAAACCTAACTGTGAATTTAATGATAATAGTACATTAAGCTCCTGCAACGTCATACCATTTTTCGCAGCAAAACGCCCCAACTCCTCCGATGCCTTATACTGCATATACTGACCTGCTGCATTCTGAGCAATGGCTCCGATGCCATTACCCCAATTCGCTACCACAAAACTTAATGCCTGACCCAGTTTCGCATTTTCAGATGCAACATAGCTGGTCATTGCCTGCATAGCCAACTGAGTATTGCTCATTGACGATGGACTCCCTGCAAATAAGTAGGCACTAGCTCCTGAAACCGTAGCAGCCCTAAGTGCACCAGTTCGGGATGAGCCAAAAGCGCGAGCTGTGTCATAAGTACCTGCCGCGACACAAGCGGCATAAAATGGTCCACAAAAATACGAGCCTGCAGTTATAGCGGCCCCTGAAGCACCTGGCCCAACCATTCTTATAAGTGAGCGTACTTCTTCTTTCGCTGGATGAGGTTGCACACCTAGACCTCCAAAGATCGCGCTTGTATGGTTACGTATATGCCGTCGTAAACTAAAATACCCACTGGGATCTGTGTACGTCATAGGATTGTTAAACACATAACTATACCGGTTATAGTTTTGCAGGTTATCCGGTGCCTGGATAAAGGGGTCTGCCTGCATAAACCGGCCCAGTATCGGGTTGTAGGTGCGCCCGCCCATATGAATCACTTCAAAGTCATTGACCATATTATGGCCGGTGTAGCCTTTGCTGGTGCCGGGGTTGCTGTAGGTGGTAAACAGGCTGTTGCTGCTGACAGAATACTGCTTACCCCACGGGTCGTAGATAAACTGCTGCAGTACATTGCCCGATGCATTGGTAATGCTGAGGGTAGAGCCTTGTGCATCTTTATGCAGGTACAGCTCATCGTGGGCATTGTTGCTGCGTTTGGTAATGACCGCATTACCGACATAGAACTTATGCTCGATAGTGCCTTCCGGTAACCGTACCTGTTCGTACAGGCCATCGATATACAGGGTATCGGGGTGCTATTGTCCCGCACATCTAACCGACAGTACGGCTTTAGCCCCGCCTGAAACAGAAAATCAGATTGTAAAAGAACAGATAAAATATCAAACAAAATCTGCTGATTTTACCCTCCTGAATAAATAAAACACCGAATCTTCAATATCAAGCAAAAGGCAAGAACTGCCCCCTGAGGATGACGTGTACTCCTATCGATGCCGATCATTCTATTTTATTAAATTTCTCCGGATTAAATAATTGCTGACAACAGTAT
>JARXRR010000132.1:0-1703 GCA_033792355.1 Chromatiaceae bacterium AAb-1 | reverse complement strand
TATATTGGTCATCTAGGATTTCAAGCGCAGCCTCACTTAGTTTGTAATCTGACAGTCTATATGACTTGGAGTGAGCTCCTACTGGTTGCATATGGTCCAGTCTCAATATGGATTCTTTAGAGCTATTTGAATCAGGAATCATATCCCAGTGAAATTGCGGATATTCGCAGTGCCTAACTCGCTGAACAAAGGCTTCAGAATAACCAGCACGATTTATTCCTGCGTCAATACCATAAAATGGTGCTACCAAGTAAGTTGGCGCTGTTGACCCCTTGGGCTTACCAATTGTCAGTGACTTATCAACGTTAGAGCAATTAGCGCTCCATACAATACATGGTCTAAGTTTGGCTTTATTTGCTACCCAGCACTCCCCCTTATAGGTAGTCATACCAGCGACTGGTAGTTGATCTCTTTGTAAATGCTCACCAATTTTTAATTCGGCAACTGCAACAACTGCTTTATCGTGCTCTCTAGCTTTTGATCTAGAAACTGGGACAAAAGTGTATGGAAGTTGGTCAATTTGATATACAAAAGCCCATATTAGAGCGCCTCGAACTAAGTTAGATTCAGTGTTTTTTATCCACCAACCATCGTCTTCAACTAAGTACTGAATACTGTCGTCAGGAAAGCTCACCGTTTCTCCTCAACCCTGATTTCCAAATGCTTTCATCAAATTTCATCTCTATTTGATCATTTTGAATAGGTGGTCCATCAATTTGGGTAAGCCAAGAAATACCGGAATCATACACCTTATCATATCGAGGAGACTTAATTGGAGAGACGAGCTTCGACTTTGCCTGTGCATTCTCCTTCCATTTTTCCTTTAACTTATCCATTGCTGCAGAACGTTTTTTTTCCTTTTTCGCACTAAGTTTGCTCGGCTTTGCTTGTTCAAGAGAATAACCATCAACAGATGCCAATATGTTGAAATCCAGCAACTCATCAGGTGCAGCATTAATCATCGGTTCAGTGCTGTATACAAAGGATAACAATGAATCAGTATCCTGAAGATGGCGATGAATATCTCGCTTAAGTTTTAGCGTAATACTTGAGGGAATAGATCTAGATATTGAAGATAAGCGGTTCTCATCGCTCGCAGACCATCGAGTGAATTCGCCATCGCCATAATCACTCTGCCCAATATACTTTTCAGCCAATATTGCTTTTAGAGCAGGTTCAAGCCTACTGTGTACTTGGGCAGACCAGGGACCAAAGTTATAAAACGTCCATGGAATCCCAGTGTAAGTCTCACCTTGATTTCTGATCGCATAGTAGTAATCCGCAAGATAAACATATTTAAGCAAGTGAATCGGACCTAGGCTTCTGTGGGCGAAGTTATCCTCCTCCCCAGCTACCAGAAGACAAAATTGTATTACTTGATCGATTCTCTCTTTGTTTTCTTGCATCTACGGGTACTGTTTGATTACTTCAATTGAGCGATGTGCTGAAGCCCATCACTGCTGTTGTTAAGAAATATAGTTCGTGATTCTGACAGATTGGCTAATTATTTGGTAGTCCATAACTGTAACTGAATTATTAGTCCAATCAGCCACTAGCGTCAGTAATACTGAGATGACGGCTATACATAAGCTCGACATCTGTAAAAAAACACCTTTCCGGCGATACCTAAACCTATTATTTCAATTGTTTTTCAATAGGTTAATTATATTTGCTTTAAATCAACACATGCCAAAGCTTTGGAA
>JARXRR010000150.1:0-987 GCA_033792355.1 Chromatiaceae bacterium AAb-1 | reverse complement strand
AAGCAGAAGATTTTTCGAATCAAACATCGTTCTGGATATATAAAAAGCATAAATAGTCAGTAGCGGCAGCATAACTATAATCATAAAAAGCCTTAGTGACATAGCCTGAGACATGTACAATTTAATTCTTTTTTTCCGATCAGAATGTTGCCAACTCAGTGCATTTCTAATAAGCACTGCCTCTATCCCGGTAAAACTAAATGCCGTTATTACTGAGGTGATTATTGAGTAAATAACAAAAACTGCAAAAACTTCCACCTCAAGCTTAATCGCAAGGTAGATAGTCACAAAAAATCCCAAGCTAACATTTAGTAACTGCAAGCTGAGAAAGACATAACTTTGCTTAAACAAAGGTCAACCTTAAAGTTGCTTGACAAAACGAGCTGGAATCCCAGCATAAACTGCATTAGTTTCAACATCAGAAGTAACTACTGAACCACTCGCAATCACGCTATTATCTCCTATCTTAACGCCTTTTAGTACTTTGACACCATTACCAATAAACACATTTGAACCTATAACAACCTTCGCGGCTAGTGCATACTCACTAGCTCGTTGATTTACACCAAGACCATGAAAATCACTATCGATAATTTCCACTGAGTGTCCGATCAGCGTGTATTCACCTATTTCAATACCTGCTCCGGAAGAAATTATGCTAACATTGTTATTTATTGATACATTATCTCCAATTACAACAAATGAGGAAGTACATCGAGCCTCAATATAAATATAACTATTATAAAAATACGGGCTGCGAGAAACACCTGCCTGAACATTATTTCTTATTTCAATCCGACCTTTTCCCGTAAAAAGAACTGGCTGTATTCTATTTATCTCCCCAGAAAAATTATTACAATTAGAAAGTAATCGATACTTCATTATTCTGGGGAAAACAAAAAGCAATCTTTTTATTTCTCGTATAGTTCTAACACTAACTTTATTACAAATTAAAATGATTTTTTTCATACATACACAGTGCAGAAA
>JARXRR010000130.1:0-1806 GCA_033792355.1 Chromatiaceae bacterium AAb-1 | reverse complement strand
AGCTTAGGGATTATATAGAGAATAGCAAAACACCAAAAAGTCCATTTTTATATAGCGTATCTTTGCTTGAAAATTACATTAAAAGTTAACAATTAAATTACTTATTGTTGGCTGTAAAATTTGGCTAAATCACCAGGTTTTCAACCGCAGTTGTTCTTTTACAAACTGATTTTAAATTTTTTGGGCAAGAGAAAATAGCTGTCACAATACGGTGCAGTATGGATGTGATAACGGACGTGGCTGGCCGGGTAGAGCAACGGTTAGGCTTTGACGCCTTTGGTAAACGGCGGTTGGTAATGGGGCCGGAGCATCAGGTATCGTCGCTAAACCTGTCAGCAATACTGGCCCTGACACATCGTGGCTTTACCGGCCACCAGCAGGTAGACCATGCCGGTATTATCCATATGGGCGGGCGTATTTACGACAGCCATTTAGGGCGTTTTTTACAGGCAGACCCGTTTGTACAGGCACCGGGTAACAGCCAGAGCCTGAACCGTTATAGCTATGTGCTGAATAATCCTCTTTCATACACTGACCCCAGTGGGTATTTCTTTAGCAAGTTATGGAAGGCAGTAAAACCGATAATCGGCATTATTGTGGTAGCAGTGGTGTCATATGCTTGTGGAGCCTGTGGCAGTTATTTTGCGAGTTCATGGTACGGTGCGGCAACGGCGGGGGCGATGGCCGGCGGGATAAATGCGGCAGCGAATGGCGGAAATATCCTTAAGGGTGCATTGACCGGTGCGTTTAGTGCAGCGGCATTCTATGGAGTGGGTTCGTATTTTAATGATGTCAGCTTTGGCAGTGCAGCCTATTATGGAAAGGTCGCGGCGCATGGTTTAGTGGGCGGTGTGATGAGTGTGCTGCAGGGCGGTAAATTTGGTCATGGCTTTGCGGCAGCAGGTGTAACGCAGGCGTTTGCGGGAAGGATAGATGGTATTAATGAGGGCGACAGATTTAGTGCAGGGCGTATTACTGCGGCGGCAGTGCTGGGCGGGACGGCATCGAAGCTTAGCGGAGGCAAGTTTGCCAATGGCGCGGTGACTGGGGCGTTTTCGAGGATGTTTAATGATGAAATGCATAATAAGAAACTAGAGTTGGCACAGAGAAGCCTGGAAGATAACCAAAATACGATTAATAGAGTATTGGCGGCCAGAATGAGGGCAGCAACCATAGATGAAATGCACCGTTTAGGAAATATGTCAGTTGATGAGCTAAGAACTGAACTGATGGGACAGGGGGTTGAAGGAGTTAGTAATAAAGATCTTGCTGATGCGAGAAGATATGGGGGGCTTCAGCTTCGGCAATTGGCTCACCAGCTTAATGCAGGCGATTTTACAAATGCAGACACAGCCATGATTTTAAGTAGTACACCTTTAGGAGCATTAAAACAGGCAGTCGGTGTGTTGGCACCAACAGCTGTTGCTGCTTTTAATCCCATTGGGATCAGTTTGAATTGGCAGTGTTCAAGCACATGTTCCATACAATCTGTGTATTATGCTGACAAGTATATTAATAGGACTCTTAAACCATGAAAAATTTGTTCTCATACGGTATCCGTAGAATTGGTCTTTTTTCTGTAGTGCTTCTTTGCTCTTGTTCTGGCAATGCTGAAATAGTTGAGTATTTGGGGTGTGAGTGGGTGATTCCTAAAGGATATAATAAAGTGTCTGGGGTTGAGTATTTGAGAACAAGTGGAGAACTTTCTGGATCTATTATATTTGGTGATAAAGATTCTGAATACTATTCTCGTCTAAGTGAAGAGTTAGATGTTATATATCTAAATTTTATAATTAATGATATTAG
>JARXRR010000160.1:0-681 GCA_033792355.1 Chromatiaceae bacterium AAb-1 | reverse complement strand
AAATAATTTTACCCTACTTGTCCAATATTTAGCGTCCGATCTGTTACTTTCAGTTAATCAGGGCTTTATAAGTAAAGTTTATTTGGCTAAGTAGTTTTGCTGATTCCTCAAGTCCTTATGATTTTTTCCTAGACTAAAGTATTCCTAGTAGTGATGAAGCCGCTTCACGGGTACTGAAATTATGGTTATGCAATAGTCAATTTGTAGAGCAGTTAATACTTTTGTTTTTATGTACTTTCGCCTAACAGTACATTTTTACACAGCCACCATATGTTGCTGTGTCTTCTTTATGCAAAGTGCACAACACCGACAGCACTCTGTGTAGGCTTTTCCGGTAGAAGTGGTCAGTCTTAATCAGCAGAGTGAGCAATATGGGCTAGCGTCTACAGCTGCCCATTGATAAGATTTGGAATATTCAGGGTTGCTAAAAATGGGAGATTACTTCAATGAGCATTAGAGATAGAATTAAGGTGTATGCAACGCATGGCGGAGCGAGGGAATATCTCAAGGGCAAATTGATAAAAGGGGTTTCAGCCAATATTTCTCTAGTGAATTTATTAAGTATTTTCGCGTAAATTTGGAACCTGAAAATTCCAGCGATGAACTGGGCCTATGGCCAATGCATAGAATGTGAAGATAAAAATTTGTGCGACGATTTTTTAAACTCAAATATTTATGAGT
>JARXRR010000136.1:0-1505 GCA_033792355.1 Chromatiaceae bacterium AAb-1 | reverse complement strand
CTTAATGTATTGATATTTCTTGCAACAATACGAAAATTTAATCGCAATATTTTACGAATGAATACCAGCAAAACTGCCAGTTCATAATTAAATACTAGAATCGTTTGCGAACTAATTTTAGAAAAGTATTTTGCCATAGGCAAAAAAGCATAACGTGCATTTGATATGCCTAAGTCAATTAATCGTACCTTATCATTTAACCTTTCAAGATAATCTCTCTTTCTAAGGTTCATAGTGACAATTGTGATATCCCAACCTTTATCCGCAAGTTCATTAGCGAGATTCAGGCAAACACCTTCTGCACCACCACCTCCAAGCGAGTTAATTAAGAAGGTTGCTTTATAACCAGCTTTGCTAATTAGCACTAGGAAACTCTTAAATTAGACCAGAAATTATTCTTCTGTACGCTTTTGCCAAGTGTACTCTGCCAAAGCCTCTGTAGTACATTTCACTCTGAAATCCAGTTAAATTAATAAGCCGAGTAATGGTAACAAGGCACTCTTCCAAAGGGTCACATTCTAAAAGAAAGAACATAATTTTTCTGCTCCAGTAATTTTCAACATAATGTACAAATATATAAAAAGAACAAGCTCAGGCCGAAGTCTCTACTCCAAATCAAACAACTAATCTATAACAATTAGGACTGCCAAGTCTTAATATACTGTTTTGCAACTCTAATATAATCATGAACACTAATCGCATACTCCCGTGAGCGTATACCAGTGTCTCTTAACAACTGTGGATTATCTATAAATTTTTCTACCTGCTGAACGATACTGTTGGCATCGGGTAACACATTCAACACTGGCGACTCCCCCCCTTGCAGCGCCATAACGCTTTCAGGCTCAGCTCCTCCTAACACCACCTTACCCATAGCTAGTGCATAGACGCCATTTACGCCTAACGAATAGCTATTTGTCTGATCGATAACGATACTTGTTCTTGCCATCAACTCTAAATACTGTGCCAATGGCATATTTCCCTTAATAATAAGCTCTAGTTTCCCCGGATATTTTTGCTCAAGAATCTTATAAGATTGCTCAACAAACCGGGTACCTTTAAAGCCGTAACGGTTTAATCCATGAAATACTAGCAACTTATCAGAAATCTCACTCTCGCAATATCTAACTGTATCAGTATTCATCGGAATAGGTATAACATCTCGCAAATTTGGTACACTGTCATAACATACCGCATAATCATACATAATAGGTATCACACCATCACATTTAGATACCACAAAACGGTTAAAACGATAGTTCATTTCAGACTGCAACACATGCGAACTGCTGTTTTTATCGTACTTAAGGTAATCAGCATGAGGGGTATACCGTAACTTTCGATCGGCAAAGCGCCAATAAAATGCATCACTACCTGCTGCCAGCAAAAATAGTTTTTTATTATTCTTCTTAAGTTGGTTTATAACCAACTGCCTGGGAAAACCTCTGGCAGGGAAAATAAATGGATTAACAAGCTGAACAACGTCGTACCCCTTTATTGACAAC
>JARXRR010000055.1:0-23723 GCA_033792355.1 Chromatiaceae bacterium AAb-1 | reverse complement strand
TACTTATATAAGCAAATGCTGTATAATAAAAAGCGCGAGTATGTAGGATCTAAGTCATCAAAGGAGATATGGATGAACACAAAAATGACTACTCTGGCTGTAATAACGTCATTATCTTTAATGAGTGCAGGCGTAACAGCAGCAGCTCCGACTGCCGATGAACTGGCAGGTCGTGCTTTCGGTTCTTTATTCGGAGAATATTACTGGACGCATAAAAGTAAACACAGTTCCGCATTATGGGACAATGTCGATGATGGCTGGGCTGCAGGTGTGGAACTTGGTTACCGCATCGACAGAAACTGGGCCGTCCGTGCAGAATATGCCAGGGTCAGCCTGGACTCAGATACCCTTTCCAGCCGTGCCAAGGGTGATCGTTTCGGTTTTGACGCCTTATATCATCTGAATGTGCTGAATAATAATCTGTACCTCGTCGGTGGTTGGAAACACTACGATGTATCGCGGCATGCAGATGCTATTAACCTGGGTATCGGCTATCGCCACTTCTTTAATGATTCTTTCGCATTCTATGCTGAAGCAAACCGCTATCAGGGTATCAATAAAGGATCATGGTATGATGCCGGCATTAAACTGGGCCTTAACTGGTTCTTTGGTGCTTCTCAGGCGGCACCCGCTCCTGCCCCGGCTCCTGAACCGGTTCAGGCTACGGTAGCACCTCAGGTTGTTGATTCAGATAATGACGGTGTACCTGACAACCTGGACAAATGTCCGAATACTCCGGCCGGACATCAGGTAGATGCCCAGGGCTGTACAGTTTACGTGGAAAAAGTAGCTTCCGTAGGTGACGTTGATATTGAAATCCGCTTTGCCTTTGACTCTGATACTGTTGCCCCGGATAAACTGTCAGATGTAAATCAGCTGGCGGCGTTCCTGCAACGTTTCCCTGATGCTACAGTAAAAATTGAAGGCCATGCTTCCAATACCGGTGATCCGGACTATAACCTGCGCTTATCTGAACGCCGTGCCAAAGCTGTTGAAGCGTTACTGGTAAAAGAGCATGGTATCGATGCATCCCGTGTTACGGCTGTCGGCTATGGTATTACCCAGCCACGGGTACAGGGTAATACCCGCGAAGCACACCGTGCCAACCAGCGTATTGAAGCCAAAGTCTCTGCAAAAATTAAAGAGCCGGTAAGACGCTGATTTTATTCGGTCTGTCCAAAAAGCCGCTATTCCGATAGCGGCTTTTTATTGTCAGCATTTGTTCTGGTTATTTCCTCCTGCTATCATAGCCGCGCTACACCTGCACCACTCTCGATTTTCGCATTATTACAGTTTCTGCCGGTCAGGGTCGCTGTACGTTATATGAACGTTACTTTATATAAGCACTATGCCGTCATCGGGAGATATCCAACATGCAATTATCCAGAATCTGTAATTTAGCCCTAATCCCGGCTGCCTCTCTTATGCTGTGTTTTACAGCAGTTACAGCGCAAGCCGGTGAACAGATACAGCTGATTCAACAATCACACGTCTGTAATGATGAAACAGAAATTCAGCGTTTATCAGAAAATGAAAGCCTGCAGGAAATGGCCAGAGCACTGGTAGAGTTTAAAGCAACAAAATATTGTTTTATTCTTGAACCGGCAGCGGTTGTTACTGTGCTTGAAAAAAATCCGGCGTATATCAAGTTCAGCTATCAGTCACAGGTATTATATACTTTCAGTAAATATACCCAGACTCTCTGATACCAAATCAGCGGCTGCCAGGGGCTTTTGACCTCTGGTGGTTCAGCATCCTGGCTAAAGTTATTCTTTCACTGACCGATAACCCGTATATACCGGGTTATCGTCGAAAGAAAACATGCATCATTACTGGCTGTTATTATTACTTCTGTTTGCTGCTGATGCCCAGTCTTCAACCACGGCATTATCACGCGAGCAATTATCATCTTCCGATCTGAAAAGACAATTTCCTGATTCAGAAATAACCGAGCTTTCAATCACCGATGGCAGCTTTATCCTGCTACAACGTGAAGCCATGACCCGTGCGGTCAAAGGTACTGCCATTTTAGTACCGGATAGCTCTGAGCATGCGGCCAGCCCAAAACATCTTGGCCTGCTACGTGAACAGCTGAATGATCTGGGCTGGCATACATTATCGATCATGCCACCTGATGCCTTATTATCGGACAGTGGAGTACCGGTTGTTGATGCCCGGCAACTGAAAATCAGAACAGAAGCGGCGATGCAGCATGCAGCCCGTCAGGCTGGTGCAACTATCGTGATAGCACAGGGGGATAGCGCAGCTACATTAACCACCCTGTATGCCGCCGGTGATCTGACAGAGCCGGTGGCCCTGATACTGCTGGGAGCTTATTTATCAGATGATGCCTTAAACCGGCAACTGGCTCAGGCCATCGCCACCCAGAGCATTCCGACACTGGATATCAGCCACACCCTGGACAGCCGGCTGGTTAATCAGCAACTGAAACTGCGTCGTCAAATGGCAGAAAAACATCTTAAAGCCGTTTACCGGCAACGCCATGTTACCGGTTCCGGTTATGATGCAGAAATACAACAATGGGTTATGAAAGAAATCTATGGCTGGCTGACCAGCGTTGGTTTTTAGATTCTGACCTAACCCCGTACCGAGGTTCGTTGCTGCCGGATAACTTCATAAGCTGCCTGAATTTCCTGCGTGCGCTTTTTTGCTACTTCCAGCATTTCCTTCGGCACGCCCTGCGCCATCAGTTTGTCAGGATGATGCTGAGCCATCAGCTTTTTATAGGCTTTTTTAAGACCTTGTTCGCTGACATCCGTTGTTACTCCTAACACGCTATAAGCATCAGACAGCGTTGCCGCTGAATTACGGGCAGAGCGCCGGTCAGAAAAACGGCTATGCGCCTGAAACGATCTCAGTAATTGTTCCAGTTGTATTCTGGAAAAATGCAATGCTGCTGCAACCTGCTGTAACAGCTGGTATTGCTCCGGCACCATATCGCCTTCAGCACAGGCGGTGGATATCTGGATCTCAAGAAATAATTGCAGTACATCCTTACGGCTGCGATATGCCTGATAAAACTCTTTCAGTTGCTGTTGCAAAGGAAAATTAGCCGCTTTACCATCGCGAAATGCCGCCTGCGCCTCTCTTTGCTGCTGAGCGGTCAGTTCAAGCTGTGCCATAAAATGGTTTGCCTGGCTGATATGGGCAGAGGTAACAACCCCTGTCGCCTTGGCAATATGCCCCATTACTGCAAAGCTGCTGTACATAAACAGCCCTTGTTCGTCCTGCCGTTCACGAAACAACGCATCAAATCCGCCCTGCTGTTCAAACCGGCCTTTTAAAGAACGATCAAACCAGTGCCCGATAAGCACACCAATGACCAGTCCCGGCAGTTTCAGAATAGCCAGACCAAACAAAGCGCCAAGAATTTTACCCCACACAGCAATTCCTTAACATTGACATTTCATAAACAACAAACAGGCTTCCGCAAAAGGCCCAGAGCACTATATCGGATTAGCAGGATTTCTAAAATTGATTTATCATAGCAAGTCCGCTGAGTTCTGATTTTTTTCTTACAGGTAACACAGAGTACATTGCATGAAGCATGGGGCCGCCATCGTTTTTTTTATAGGGATACATCTCGCATCATCTGAAGCACTGGCTGATGAACCTGCTCTGCGGCAATGCTATATTCCAACACCTTTGCCGGAATTATTCAGTACGTTGGATCCGGCCGACGACAGCCTGCGTATCCGCTCCCGATATTCAGAAATACGGGACAATCAGACCGCCAGTTTCTCCGGCGGCGTTGAAATAACCCATCGAGATACTCTGCTTACCGCCCCCAGGGCAGACTTCAGCAGCTTAACCCAAAGCATGTCAGCTGATGGCGGCATTCAGTATTTTAACTCAGCTATGCAGGTTAGTGGCAGCAGTTTTCAGGCAAATTTACTGGAGAACAAAGCTATTCTCAGTGATGCCAGCTACCAGTTTACCACCCAGACCGGGCGGGGTTACGCCCAGGAGCTGACAGCAACAGAACACCAGGTGCTACTGAATCAGGCGCATTTTACCACCTGCCCTGAACAGGACAACAGCTGGGCGCTGCATGCCCATTCAATAAATATTGAAGCAGAAGAAGGCTGGGGCGAAGCCCATCATGCCGTTTTCAGAATCAAGGATATTCCGGTATTTTATCTGCCGTATATTACTTTCCCGGTTAATGATCAGCGTAAGTCCGGTTTATTGCTGCCTAAAACCAGCAGTTCCCAGAAATTAGGGGTAGAGTTTGAACTGCCATATTATTTTAATCTGGCTGAGAACTATGATCTGACACTTACTCCCCGCTATATGAGCAAAAGAGGAACCCAGCTGAAATCAGAATTCCGTTATCTGACCGAAGAACACCAGGGTAGGGTGCAACTGGAATATCTGGGCTCCGATAATGATAAACCCGCAGGTTTCGGTAAGCGTTACCTCGGGCACCTCAGCCATCGCAGCGATTTTACATCGCGCATCAGGGGCTATATCGACTTTACCGATGTCAGTGATGATTCTTATCTGAGTGAACTAAGCTCAGATTACAACAATCAGAGTGATACCCAGCTTTACCGGGAAGCAGCCGTCAGTTACTACGGTGATCAGGTGCATTCTCAGCTGAAAATACAGGGCTTTGAAGTATTGGGTAATTACAATAAAGCCTATACCGCTTTGCCGGAATTATCGTTGTCATCTGCCAGACCCATTTCGTTATATCCGATGATGGATTTTTCCTGGGAAGCGCAATACGCACATTTCAGGAATAATACCGCCCTGATTTCCAATGCAGATCGTATTCACCTGGAACCGACACTGAATATTCCGTTTATTACACCAGCACTTGAAGTGAATGCCGAGGCCAGCCTGCTGTACACTTATTACCAGCAGCATACTGATGGCGACCCGCAGGCAATTCAGGACACTGTCAGCAGAACATTACCCAAAATACGTATCTATTCCCGGCTGAATCTGGAACGCGAATATGACTGGTTCGGTGAGCAGGCTTTACAGACTTTTGAACCGCAGATTCAGTATCTGTATATCCCCTACCGGGATCAAAGCCAGATTGGTTTATTTGATACCACCCGTCTGCAGGACGATTACTTCGGTCTGTTCCGCGAAAACCGCTACTCAGGTCTTGATCGCATTAATGAAGCCAACCAGCTTACTGTTGGCTGGACAACCCGCTTATACGATAATACCGACAATGAATTATTCCGTTTCAGCCTTGGTCAGATTTTCTTTTTTGGTGAGCCCACCCAGAAAGCAGATGAATTTACTGATGATCTGACATCTACCGAATCGATGCTGGCGGCAGAAATGGTCTGGCACTGGTATCGCAAATGGTATTTCTCCAGTGCGGTACAATACGATATCGACAGTAAACAGCTGATCAAAAGCAACGCCTCTATGGATTACCGGGCTAATGAGAAAAATCTGTTACAGTTGAACCATCGTTACAGCCGGGAAGTCTCAGGTCTGGAAATTCAGCAATTGGGTATGCTGGGCACCATGCCACTGACAGATAATCTGCAGATTGTTGGCAGTTACTATCGTGATATTACAAATCATCGTATGATAGAAGCCAATATCGGGTTGCAGTATGAATCCTGTTGCTGGGCGGTAAGAGTCGTAGCCAGACGGCAAATTCAGACCAATCTGGATTTCCTGCCGGAAACCTTCAACCGGATGAGCCAGCTTGACAGCGGCATATCACTACAGTTTGTAGTAAAAGGTTTCGGAGACAAAGCAGGCTTCGGCGTTTCAGACATGCTGTCTAATGGTATTTTCAGCTATCGCCGCCCGTACTTATTAACTAATTAGTAGTGTAGGAATTTATGAAGTTACAACAGGTTATTTGCATCGCTCTGCTCAGCAGCCTTAGCGTAACAGGCCACACGGCAGAAAAGGAAATTGATAAAGTTGCCGCTATTGTCGACAACGGTGTCGTGCTGGAAAGTGATGTAGCAGACATTCTGAACCGTGTAAAACGCAACGCAGCCAGTCAGGGGCAAACCCTGCCATCCGATGCTGCATTACGCACCCAGGCTCTGGAGCGATTAATTACCACCGCGATTCAGCTCCAGCTTGCCCAGCGCATGGGCCTGCAGGTCAGTGACGCCCAGCTTGACGATACTGTCCGCAATATCGCCCAGAGCGAAAACCTCAGTCTGGAAGCGTTCCGGCAGCAGGTTGTTGCCGAAGAAGGCGATTACGAGCGGTTCCGTGAAAAGCTGCGTGAAGAAATCATCACCAATGAAGTGATGCGTGCCAACGTACAGCGCCGGGTTTATATCAGCCCGCAGGAAGTAGATACCCTGCTCAAATTAATGGAAGAGCAAGGCGCCAGTAACGAGCAATATAATCTGGGACATATTCTGATCTCCATTCCCAGTCAGGCAAACACCGAAGACATTACGTCAGCCAAAGACCGCGCAGACAAAGTTATACAATTGCTGCGCGATGGCAGCGATTTCCGCCGTATTGCCATTGCCTCCTCTTCCGGAGCCAACGCACTGGAAGGTGGAGATCTGGGCTGGATGAATATTAACGAAATGCCAACCCTGTTTTCAGAGGCTATCCGTGGCCGCAAAAAAGCCGATATCATCGGCCCGTTGCGTTCTGGTGCCGGTTTTCACATTCTGACTATTTTTGATATCCGCGGCACTAATGTGGCAGAAATCAAAGAAGTTAAATCACGTCATATCCTGATTAAGCCAACCATTATCCTCAGTGAAGAACGGGCACGCAGTATGTTGACTGAATTTGCCCAGAAACTGCGGGCGGGTACTGCGGATTTTGCCGCGCTGGCGAAAGAACATTCTGATGATCCCGGTTCCAAGCTGAGCGGTGGCGATCTGGGCTGGAGTGAGCCTGATATCTTCGTACCCGCTTTCAGGGATACCCTGAACCGCCTTGACATTAACGAAATCAGTGAGCCTTTTCGCACCGAACATGGCTGGCACATTGCCCAGGTACTGGATAAACGGGTGGTGGATGCTACTGCCGACAAAAAGCGGGAACAGGTTTATCGTATGATCTTCAACCGCCGTTTCAATGAAGAGTCCAGCAACTTCCTGCGTGAACTCAGAGAAGAAGCCTATGTTGAAGTATTGCCGGAGAGCTGAATGACTCTGCGAATAGCAGTTACTCCCGGAGAGCCGGCAGGTATAGGGCCGGATCTGGTTATTGCACTGGCCCGTCAGGACTGGCCGGTGCAATTAGTAGTCTGTGCCAATGCAGAGCTGCTGCAAGAGCGTGCCCGCCAGCTTAACCTGCCGTTACAGCTGCAACCCTATGATGCCGCCAAAAGTGCTGTACCACAGCAAAAAGGCACTCTGACGGTGGCAGACTTTCCATTAAGCGCACCGGTTATTCCAGGCCAGCTGAATGCCGCAAACGGCAAATATGTGGTCGATACCCTGACTTATGCTGGCGAAAAAGCCATGAATGGCGAGTTTGCCGCTATTGTTACCGGGCCGGTAAATAAAGGTATTATCAACAAAGCCGGCGTTCCGTTCAGCGGACACACCGAGTTTTTCGCCCATCAGTCAAACACCCCCTATGTGGTGATGCTGTTGGCCACCGAAGGTTTACGCGTTGCCCTGGCTACCACCCATATTCCTCTGGCCTATGTTGCCAAAGCGATTACCAGGGAACGCCTGCTGCAGGTGATTACTATTCTGCATCAGGATTTACAACAGAAATTTGCTATCGCCAATCCCAGGATTTACGTTTGTGGTTTAAACCCGCATGCCGGGGAAGATGGCCATCTTGGCCGGGAAGAACTGGATATTATTACCCCGGCACTTGACGAACTACGGGCAACCGGTATGCAACTGATTGGCCCCTTACCGGCCGATACCTTATTTCAGCCTAAATATCTCGACCATGCCGACGCGGTGCTGGCGATGTACCATGATCAGGGGTTGCCGGTACTGAAACATATGGGATTCGGCCGTTCAGTCAATATCAGTTTAGGCTTACCGCTGATCAGAACCTCCGTTGATCATGGCACCGCACTGGATCTGGCTGCTACAGGTAAAGCAGATCCCGGCAGTTTATTTCACGCAGTACAACAAGCCATAACGCTGGCTTCAAAGACAACATCACATGACAGATAACTATCATCAGGGCCACCGCGCCCGCAAACGTTTCGGACAGAACTTTTTACACGACCCGCAGGTTATTGGCCGTATTGTCAAAGCCATTGCGCCAAAACCAACCGATCTGCTGGTTGAAATTGGCCCCGGTCTGGGCGCTCTGACAGAACCGGTATCTGAAGCGTCCGGAAAACTGATAGTGGTAGAACTGGACCGTGATTTAGCGGAACGCCTGCGCCAGCACCCGGAACTGGCACCGCGCCTGACAATTTATCAGGCCGATGCGATGAAATTTGATTTTCAGCAATTGGTCAATGGCCAGCAAAAACTGAAAATCTTTGGTAACCTGCCCTACAATATTTCAACGCCATTGCTATTTCATTTGTTTGAATTTGCGGACTACATCGAAAATATGCACTTTATGCTGCAAAAAGAAGTGGTAGAACGCATGACCGCAGCCCATGGTTCCAAAACATACGGCAGATTAAGCGTTATGACCCAATTCTACTGCCAGGCCATGCCGGTGGTTGAAGTTGGCCCGGGGGCATTTAAACCTGCGCCTAAAGTGGACTCTGCCGTTGTACGGCTGATTCCGAAGCCCGTTGCAGAGCGGGCGGATGTGCCGGTAGCAGTGCTGAACAGGGTTTGTCTGGAAGCATTCAACCAGCGCCGCAAAACATTACGTAACTGCTTCAGTAATTTTGCAACCGCACAGCAGCTTGAGGCTCTGAATATCGATCCGTCACTGCGCCCGGAACAACTGGCAGTGCATGAATTTATCCGTATTGCCCAGTGGTTGGCAACACAGGAACAGACAGAGCAGGAGCTGCAGTAATGACGTCTCATTTTAATGTTCCGGTTGAAGTAGAAACATTTTACATCGCCCCACAATCAGACCCCACCCAGCAACGTTACGTTTTTGCCTACACCATCACCATAAAAAACCACACTAACGAACCGATACAGCTGCTGCGCCGTTTCTGGCTGATAACCGATGCCAACGGCAAGCAGACTGAAGTAGAAGGTGACGGCGTAGTAGGCGAGCAGCCACATCTGGTTCCCGGCAGTTCTTACAGTTATACCAGTGGAGCCGTGCTGGAAACTCCGGTTGGTACGATGCAGGGACACTACGAAATGATTACCGCACAGCATGAACGATTCCGGGCAACCATTCCGTTGTTCAGGCTGGCAATGCCAAATATTCTTAACTGACCGATGGCAACCTACGTTATTGGCGATCTGCAGGGCTGCTATGAGCCACTACAACGGCTGTTAAAGCATATAAATTATATTCCCGGTCAGGATATGCTATGGTTTTGCGGTGATCTGATTGCCCGCGGTCCTGACTCTCTGGCATGCCTGCAATTTGTTTACAACCTGGGTAACCGTGCCCGGACGGTACTGGGCAATCATGATCTTAATTTTATTGCCAGCTATTATGGCTTTGGCAAAATCCAGACCAGTGATAAATTACAGGCATTACAGCAATCACCTCAGTTACCGGAGCTGATTGACTGGTTGTGTCAGCAACCCCTGATCCACCTTAGCCACAACCGGCAACAATTGATGGTTCATGCAGGGCTGGCACCGGAATGGGATATACAGACCGCACAGGAAGCTGCTGCAGAAGTCAGCAATATACTGCAAACAGATCCTGTTTCAGTATTAAAAACAATGTATGATAACAAACCTGAACGCTGGCGTGATGCGGTTACCGCAGAGCAGCGCTGGCGTTTTACAATAAATGCCTGTACCCGAATGCGTTTCTGTCATTATGACGGAGCGCTTGAATTAAAAGAAAAAGGTTCACCGCAGGCGACGAAAAACCTGATCCCGTGGTATGAATTCTGGCGCGACAAACCTCGCCCTGAACTCTTTTTTGGCCATTGGGCATCATTAAATGGTTATAGTCCGGTTTCAGGTATTCACGCACTGGATACCGGATGTGTCTGGGGTAATGAACTGACTGCATATTGCATAGAGACACAACAAAGGTATACAGTAACGGGTCTGCAGTAGCCACTGCTGTATCATAAGAGAATTTAGCCAGTTATAACTTTACATACAGCCAGTAAAGGTGGGAGTTTTTATGAAGTTAACCGTAGCTTTGCGGGTAGTCGGGGGTTTTGGCATCATTTCATTACTCCTTTTAATTATTGGTACAACCTCATATATCAGCCTTAACAGCATCAGCAGCTCAACTGCTGAAGTCAACACTGTTTCAATTCCGGCTCTGGAGAAAAGCGCACAGTTGCAAAGTGAGTTCGTACTGATGAGTAAAGTCAGTTTACAGGCTTTCTATAGCGATTCGCTTTCCGGAGTTTCTGAATTACAGGCCAATTTTGTCAGAGAACAGCAAAAATATGAGCAGGCCGCACGGGAGCTGTCTGTCGTAGTGGAAAAAGAAGCTAATCTGAAAAATGCTACCCAGCAGGTCAGCAGTGCTTATAACAGCTTTATTCCCGTATCCAACCAGTTATTTCAGCAACTGGAAGATAATCTGAAATTAAAAAACGACATCGAGAATAAGCTCGCAGAGCTTGAAATGAATGCTGATGACCTGTCTTCGTTAATTCTGGACTTCAGCGATATTCAGAATGTGCAAAGACGCTTTCCTAAAGCCTATCAGGCAGCAACCGTGATTGAGACCGGTATCAATACACTGGTCAGCAATGTTGTTGATTTAGTCAGAACCCAGTCCGACACCACCGCCAATACCATCAGCAATGAAATCGGTTTTCGTTTAAAAGAGCTGAATGACCAGTTTGGCATTATGCAGGCAGAAATTGGTAACAGCCTGAGCTCTGTGGCAGAGCTGTCAGACAAACTGGGAGAAATTAACTCTCTGCTGGATAGCAACGACAGCCTGCTGGCACAGAAACAACAATGGCTGGCCGGTACAGCACGCGCTGCGGCACTGTTAACCACAGCGGAAGAACAAACCAACAGCGCATTAGAAAACCTGGCCCGCCTGTTAACACAAGCCACGCTTGCCGCCGAGAATATTCAGCAGGAATCTGCCGCCGGTGTCTCTAATGCCATTACCACCATCTTTATTGTTGTACTGCTTTCGATTATTTTCTCTGTCGTCATTGCAACAATTACGGTACGCAGCATTGTCACCCCGCTGGCAAAAGTAAATACCATTCTGGGTGTGGTAGCGTCAGGTGATCTGACACAGAAGCTGGATGACAGTGCCCGCGATGAATTCGGTGAGCTTGCCAGAAACTGTAATCAGGTTATCAGCAACCTGCAACAGCTGATCCAGGGTATTATTTCACGCTCTACCCAGCTTGCCGCAGCATCTGAACAAACCTCCGCCATTACCGTACAGACAACGCAGGCTATCCGCGAGCAGAAGTCTCAGGTTACCCAGGCAGCAACAGCAACAACAGAGATGAGCAGCACTTCACAAGGTGTATTGCAAAGCTCAAATGATGCTCTGGCAGCAATTAAAAATGCAGACAGCGAAGCTGAACGTGTAAAAGGCATTTCCAACGAAAACAAAACTATCATTCTGCAACTGTCGAATGAAGTGGAACAGGCGTCACAGGTTATCAATAAGCTGCATAAAGACAGCGCCTCAATCGGTAGCATTCTTGATGTTATCCGTGGTATTGCCGAACAAACCAACCTGCTGGCACTGAACGCGGCTATCGAAGCCGCCCGTGCCGGTGAGCAGGGCCGTGGTTTTGCCGTAGTAGCAGACGAAGTACGCTCGCTGGCCAGTAAGACGCAGGCATCAACGCAGGAAATTCAGGCGATGATCCAAATCCTGCAATCTGGTGCTCATGCTGCGGTAGAAGCGATGAACAAAGGTAAGAAACAGGCTGAAAACTGTGTCGGACAAACCGAAATTGCGACACAGGCCCTGGATTCAATTACCCATGCAGTACATCAGGCCCATGATATGAGTGAGCAGATCTCTAATGCAGCTAAAGAGCAAAACCATGTATCGCATGAGATCAGCCAGTTACTTGAGTCAATTGTATCTATAGCTGAAGAAACCGCCTCCGGTGCAGAACAAACGTCAGAATCCAGCCATGAAGTGGCGCGTCTGGCAGAAGAACTGCGGCAGTCGGTTGAACAGTTCAAAGTATAATCCAATCCCTTTGTGCAACCCTTCTAAGGGTTGCCGGGAATAAAAAAAATCCGCTGCAAAGCGGATTTTTTATTTCTTCCGGAACAGGTTAGTCACCATCACCTGCCCGGGCTTTTAACACTGCAAGCAGTGGTGATGAACCAAAACCGTTAGATTCAGCCCATGCAATATCACCAGAATTGCTGACCGCAGCAGCAGGCAGCTGCTTGACAATAAATTCTCCCACATCCGCAGCGTTACTTTTGAACGCATGACGTATCAGGTTTTCACCATTACATACCACACCATCGTATATATTACGTAAGCGCAGGCGATAATCACTCAGAACTTTACGCAGACGGTTTTTATCATCTGCTGCCACATAATCACACATTGATGCAGCAAGCTGCTGATCTGCGGCCACCGGTGGAGCCATTACTGTCAGTACACCAAGCGCAGCACCACAGACTAAGGTTGGTAACAATTTCATCTACTACTCCTCCCAAAACGTCTGTTTCATCTTAACAACATGCATTGTTCAGCGCAAATTCATATTTAGGCCAGCTGCTTCTCCAGTGTTATAAAACGATAAAAATAAGGATTATTGTCATCAGGCTGAAAACGTTGTTCTTCGAGCAGACGCCATGTTGCTACGCTCTGATACTCAGGGAAACAGGTATCACCGGCAACATCAGTATCAATCAATGTCAGATATAACCGTGATGCCAGAGGCAGGCACTGGCGGTAAATTTCTGCGCCGCCAATAATCATAACTTCCTCACTGCCCGCAGCCCGCTGTAATGCCAGTTCAATATCCGAAACCCATTCCACCGGCGTATCAGCCGGTGCCTGCTGCCGGCTGATAACAATATTACGCCGTCCGGGTAAAGGCCGGCCGATAGATTCAAAGGTTTTACGCCCCATGATAACAGGCTTACCGGTGGTGACCGCCTTAAAATGCTTTAAATCAGCCGGTAAATGCCACGGCATTTTATTATCCAGACCAATCACCCGGTTGTTGGCCATAGCAGCAATCATTGAAATTTTCATACCTGACTGCCTTTAACGCTGATAAATAACTTCAACATCGTAATCATCATCATCAAAGTCGTCATCATCGTCCAGATCATCCGCCAGATTGGTGGTTTCTTCGTGATAATCATCCCACTTAAAGTTAACCGGATCAGCCAATATCTCCGGCTCTTTTTCCTGTGGTAACTCTTCGATGTAGGCAAGGATCTCTGCGCACATAGGCTCTGTATTAGTACGGCTTGCGGCGGCAATCTTAAATACCGGTCCCTGCCATTCCAGCCGGCTGGTCACCTGTTCAATAATTTCATCCAGTTCTTCATCCAGCACCAGATCCATCTTGTTAAATACCAGCCAGCGCGGTTTACCTGCCAGTTTACTGCTGTACTTTTCCAGTTCCTGAATAATCGTGACTGCATTATCAGCCGGATCCGAGCCATCGGCGGGCAACACATCAACAACATGCAATAATAAACGGCAACGCTCCAGATGTTTTAAAAACTGGATACCCAAGCCGGCACCTTCAGCAGCGCCTTCAATCAGTCCCGGAATATCGGCAATCACAAAAGAACGATGTGATTCCACCCCTACCACTCCCAGATTTGGCACCAGGGTGGTAAATGGGTAATCAGCCACTTTGGGCTTAGCGGCCGATACCGCGCGAATTAAAGTAGATTTACCCGCATTTGGCAGCCCTAGCAGGCCAACATCGGCCAACAGCAGTAATTCCAGCCTTAAATTGCGGATTTCCCCCGGAGTACCATTGGTTTTTTTACGTGGAGCACGGTTAGTACTGCTGGCAAAACGCGCATTCCCAAGCCCGTGCCAGCCACCTTTTGCCACTCTCAGCCGCTGACCGTTGCGGGTTAAATCACCGATCACTTCATCGGTATCGGTATCTACTGCGCGGGTTCCTACCGGAACCCGCAGCTCCAGATCAGAGCCCCGCTTACCGGTGCAGTTGGTACTGCCGCCATTCTCACCACGTTCGGCCCGGTGAAACTTTTCAAACTGATAATCGACCAGGGTATTCAGGTTTTCATCAGCGATCAGATAAACATCGCCACCATCGCCGCCATCGCCACCATTAGGACCACCTTTAGAAACAAACTTTTCCCGCAAAAAACTGATAATACCGTTACCACCGTCGCCGGCTTCAACTCTGATTATCGCTTCATCAACAAACTTCATCTGGTGTGTCCTGATTAACTGGGAGAACAATGAGGCTCAGTATAACCTATGTCGTTGCCTGGGGCTAAATACCGACATTCCGCTCTGAGCAGATAATAAAAAACCCCGCACCAGGCGGGGTTTCGACAATATCTTGCAGCTTACTCGCTGACGATACTAACAAACTTACGGTTATATTCGCCTTTTACTTCAAACTTAACTTTACCGTCAGTTAAAGCAAACAACGTATGATCTTTACCGATACCTACGTTTGAACCCGGGTGGAATTTAGTACCACGCTGGCGAACAATAATATTACCCGCTAAAACAGACTCACCACCAAAGCGTTTAACACCTAAGCGTTTAGCTTCTGAATCGCGACCGTTACGAGTGCTACCTACACCTTTCTTACTTGCCATGTGTCGATACTCCTGTTACGCGCTGATGCTGGTAATTTTAACTTCAGTAAACCACTGACGGTGTCCCATCTGTTTACGTGAATGTTTACGACGACGGAATTTAACGATTTTTACTTTATCGCCACGGCCATGATTGACCACTTCCGCCACTACCTTGCCACCTTCTACTAAAGGTGCACCGATGCTGATGTTTTCGCCATTTGCGATCATCAGAGGTGTAAATTCGATTGTTGCGCCGGTTTCTAAGTCTAGTTTTTCTAGACGAAGAGTTTGACCTTCCGTCACACGGTGCTGTTTACCACCACTTTGGAAAACCGCGTACATAGTTAACTCCGTACCAAAGCACGCCTACTTCTGCTATGTGGCGTGTTAATTCAAATCACAGGGCGCGAATTGTACGCAATTTCAGATACCCTGGCAAGTACAATGCGTAAAAAGATCTGCCGGATACGAAAAGGATCGAGATTTCCTTTCAGACCCTCTACTGAATAGTGTAGAATCGGGAACATTCACAGGGTTAAGCAGTTGTTTTCATGACGCTCGAAGATATCCGGCAGCTCAGTCAATCCGACATGGACGCCGTAGATCAACATATTTTTTCTCAGCTGGCCTCAGATGTCGCGTTAATTAACCAGTTAGGCATCTACATCGTTAACAGCGGTGGCAAACGGCTGCGCCCCCTGCTGACAGTTCTGGCCGCCAGAGCCTTTGGTTATCAGGGTAATCAGCATATCACGCTGGCCACTATCATTGAGTTTATCCACACCTCAACGCTGTTACACGACGATGTCGTTGATGAATCCACCCTGCGTCGCGGTAAAGAAACCGCTAATGCCGTGTTTGGTAATCAGGCCAGTGTACTGGTCGGTGACTTTCTCTACAGCCGTTCTTTCCAGCAAATGGTTTCGCTTAACAACATGCGGGTTATGCAGATCCTGGCCGATGCAACCAATATCATTGCCGAAGGTGAAGTGCTGCAGCTGATGAACGTCAATGATCCTGACACTACCGAAGAACGCTATATGCAGGTAATTTACTGCAAAACTGCTAAATTGTTCGAAGCCGCAACACAGCTGGGTGCCATTATCTCTGAACAACCTGAACCGGTTGTGAACGCCATGAAATTATATGGCATGCACCTGGGAACAGCCTTTCAGCTGATTGACGACGTACTGGATTATCAGGCCGATATCGCTGAATTAGGTAAAAATATCGGTGATGATCTGGCCGAAGGTAAACCCACCTTACCGCTGATTTATGCATTGCAGCATGGCACAGAGCAACAACAGCAGCTGATTCGTCAGGCGATTACCGAAGGCAATGGCATGGCACACTTGCAGGACATTATGGCAGCGCTGCACGAAACCAGGGCATTTGATTACACCTCAGCAATTGCCCGGCAGGAAGCAGACAAAGCCCGTCAGGCATTAAGCATTCTGCCTCAGTCACCTTATAAGGATGCGTTGCTGTCTTTAGCTGAGATCGCTGTATCGCGAAAAAGCTAAGGCATATTGATGTTTTCCGGCACCCAATAAAAAAGGCAGTTCAATGAACTGCCTTTTTCTACGGCCTGATATTATCAGGCGTTTTTAACAAAATCTTCGCCCAGGGTAATATCTGCTTTCAGTGTACCCAGCATATCCGTCATGGCTTTTTGCTCATACGCGCTTAAGGCACCGATTGGCAGTAATTCTTCAACACCGCTTTTACCCAGTACGATTGGTTGGGCAAAGAAACGGGCATGTTCGCCTTGTCCTTCAACATAAGCATACTCAGTAACTTTTTCGCCTTGCAGTGCTTTTACTAATGCAACAGCAAAACGTGCAGCGGCCTGGCCCATAGACAGAGTAGCAGATCCGCCACCGGCTTTAGCTTCAACCACTTCTGTTCCTGCATTCTGAATGCGGTGAGTCAGTGATGCAACTTCGTCATCAGAGAAGGTGACACCTTTAACCTGAGACAGCAGAGGCAGAATAGTCGTACCGCTGTGGCCACCAATAACCGGCACCACCACATCTTCCGGGTTCTTGCCTTTCAGTTCAGCAACGAAAGTTTCAGCACGGATAACATCCAGGGTAGTAACACCAAACAGACGCTTAGGATCGTAAGTTCCGGCTTTTTTGAATACTTCAGCAGCAATCGCGACAGTCGTGTTCACCGGGTTGGTAATAACCCCGACCAGTGCTTTAGGGCATTGTTGTACAATGGCTTCAGCCAGTGTTTTAACCACCCCGGCATTGATATTGAATAAGTCAGAACGGTCCATACCAGGCTTGCGTGGCATACCGGCAGGAATCATCACAACATCAGCGCCTGCCAGAGCAGTATTTAAATCTTCCTTGCCATAACCTGTTACCTTAACAGCGGTAGGGATATGGCTTAAATCAACCGCAACACCCGGAGTAACAGGAGCCAGATCATATAATGCGAGATCTGTGCCTGCAGGTAAATCTAATTTCAGTAATAAAGACAAGGCCTGACCAATACCGCCGGCAGCACCCAATACGGCAACTTTCATGATTATCTCCACTTTTACGGTTCAGATTAAACGCGCTCACAATACTGAAATAACGCTCAAAATACAAATGACTTCAGCCTAAAGTCTAAGCATTTTAGACGAAATTATGCATAATCAAGTCACTTTTGTTAAACTGGCGCAGGATAAAGGAGAGCGAAAACGCATGACAAGCAAACAATCCAGACAGGAAGCGCTGACTCAGGCTTTTAAAGCACTGCTGAAAACCGAAAGCTTTGGCTCACAAAGCGAAATTGTCGACGCACTGAAAAAGGATGGTTACGACAATATCAGCCAGTCTAAAGTATCGCGCATGCTCAGCAAATACGGCGCGGTACGTACCCGTAATGCCAGACAGGAAATGGTATATACCCTGCCACCGGAACTGGGTGTTCCCACTACCAGAAGCCCGCTAAGGCAACTGGTGCTGGATATAGAGCATAACGACGTCATGATTATTATCCGGACCAGCCCCGGAGCAGCTCAGCTTATAGCGCGCCTGCTGGACTCCGTAGGTAAGGCAGAAGGCGTTCTGGGAACGATAGCCGGGGACGATACTATCTTTATTGCCCCAATCAGCGTTAAAAATATCGACTTCACCCTGCAGAAAGTAACCGAGCTTTTCGAGAAAGTCTGAACACTGCCACCTTGTCAGGGGCTGTTCAGATCTGCCTGAGCAGCCATTTCCAGAAAACTGACGGATGGCGCAAAAAACGCTGCCCCCCAATCCGGTTGCATATAATCCAGCAACAGATCATAGCCTGATGTTTCCTCAGTTAACCCCAGCCGGTAATGTAAAATCCGGCCAAAGGCATCGCCCTGCGCAGCATAGCTGACACTTAACAGCCCCTGCCGGCTTAACTGGCCAAATGGCATATTTTGTAATAACACGGCCGGGCGCTGTTCCGGCTGACCGCAATGCATCATCAGCACATGGCTGTTATCAGACAGCCGTTCCTGTGGCAGCCACTTACCATCAACCTTATTGATACCCATAATATTTTCCTGCTGGGTAACCGGTAATTGCTGCCAGTGCGGCAAATCATAATAAAAGCGCTGTACATGAACAAAACTGCCACCGGCAAACAGTGGCTGTGCAGACACCAGCGCAATTTTCCGTTTTGCACCACCTCTGGCATTATAACCACTGTCGATAAAACCGGTTAAATCACGGCCATCCAGATAACGAAAACACTGCATCTGCTCAAGCAGCTCAACATTAGGCCGCAATAGCTGAAATACCTGTTGCAGAGTAATGTAGTTCACATCCAGCCGGTCAGACCGGATCTGAATAAATAAATCAGCAGGTACGGTAGCCAGACTCTGACCATCAAACTCCAGAGCAGGGAAAGGTGCCAGGCCCGCAGGACGCTGGGCGGGATAAAGACTATCCCAGTAATTACTGCCTACGGCAATAACCCCTGTCAGCATTGATTCTGAAAAATGCTCTGCCAGCCGGTTAAAAAGCACCGGTAAACACGCCAGCTTCTGCCGTAATACTGCCTCCTGACCTTCCAACGCATTCAGCAATAAGTAACTACCATGTAAATTTGCTTCGGCGCATATACCCAGCTGCTCCCGTGCCATAGTATTCCCTGTAATGAAATTGGCCTTACTATCCAAAATTATGCTGATACCCGTAGAGATTTTACCGCCATAATCCACTTACTTTGTGAGATATATCTCACTAAGTAAGTGAGTTTAAACGCTATTTAAACAGAAAAATCTTAATTAAAGAAAAACAAGGCGCTGATTATAAAACAGAAAATCTGATTTACACTATTTTACAATATTATTTCCGCGCGATAATGCCCAAAAACATCGCCCACAACTCTTCGTTTAGAGCCATAATGAATCTGTCAACGGAATGACGGCTGACAGGATGTCAGAGCACAAAATATCAAACATCGATAGTTGCTAGAATAGCATAAGGATGTTCTCGGAACACGCTCAGGATGAGCTTAGACAGGGAAGAGAACTGACAGGGATGCAGGAATAAAATTCCTCAGTCACAGCATGGACAGACACAGGACACTTTCAGGACGAAAAGCACATTATCAGGGTCGATAATGTTTAAGGATATCAGGACCGGCAGGGATACCGAGGGAACACTCCGGGATGGAGTACAGGGATGACATGCCAGGGATTGCATCAGTAGGATGCTGAAAAAGGACCTCATAGGCCACGAAGTTTGTGGCCTTCTTTATTTCTGTTACCACCCTTTCCCCGGATAAAAATCCATCGGCACTGTCAGCGGCCTCAATATTCAGGCAGTATGCCCGGATGACCGGGAAGCAGGTTCCGGCCGCGACCATAGCCATAACAGTACAGCGGTCATCAGCGACGGAATGCTCCATTTTACCCACAGCGGATCAGTAGTCAGGCACAGAATGCCCATACTCAGCACCATCGTCACCGTTGCCAGCCATTTTGCCTTGCGGGGAATAGCCCCATACTTGTACCAATTATTAATTGGCGGGCCAAATCTGGGATGCGCCAGTAACCAGCGGTTCAGAGCCGGCCAGCCTTTACCTGATGCCCAGGCTCCCAAAAGCATAAACACTGTTGTTGGCATACCGGGTACTATTACGCCGATTAAACCCAGCAATACAAAAAACAGTGCCAGAGACCGCCAGAGCAACAGGTATAACATCAGGCTTTATCTCCGTCAGTTGTCCCCGCCAGCAGCTCTTCCACTGCAGACCGGACAAACACAAACGCATTGCGGGCACCTTCTGCGACGGCTTCACGTTGCGCATCAGTCAGGGACAGAGCATCCATACCGGCTTTAAATTCACGCCAGTGCCTGGCCCGCCCATCAGGATGCCCGGCCAGATGACGGGCACCAGACTCCTCGTGCATATTCAGGTTTTGCTTTGCCAGTTTAATTAAAAAGCCAGCGCCCATATTTGAACCTTCGTTCGCATACAGCCAGCCTATTGCCTGATAGATATCCGGTATTTTTACTGCCATAGCAATGGCTTTATCGGCGGCCTGTTCGGCGGCAGAAATGCCCAAATCCCCGCAATCCGCCAGTACCGGTGCCATACGCCCGCGCGAGGCCAGATCAGCAAAAAGCTGCTGCAATTCCGGCTGCTGGTATAACGCAGACGTTACCCACTGTAACCGGGCCTGCATACGGACAAACAGCCGGTAACGTTCCACACTGCTAAACGGCGCCAGTTGCATAATGCGTTTATCAAGGCTGTCATGCCGGGTGGTGGTTTCTTCTTTCACATAAACTGAAAGTGGTAGTTGCAGAGTCGCTGTTGTCATCATCTTTCCATATCAAAATACTGTATCTTTAATATCTATGACGAATCAGACAGCTATAAACCTCATACTTACGCAATCTTTTTTTTCAACAGCTACCGGCGCTGATATAACCTGGCTTGCTGAGCTGTGGTTATCACCGCTCAGTACAAAACTGATGATTATGGTGGGATAACCAGCCGGAATTTGTATATCCCGCTGGTAACAACCAATAAATAAAAAGCCGGGACCTGTTACTAATACCAGTCAGTAAAGCAGGAATCAGCTTACTCTAAACTAACCGTTGGAGCCCTGGATGGGCGGAACCGAGCCCCCAGGGATGGGTTTACGGCGTGTTAGTGTGAGTAAGGTGATGGATGCTTAAACCTTTACTGACTGATGCTAGTACTTAGTACCGGCTTTTTAATCATCTTATAGTTGGTAACTGACAGATAAACTGACTATCCGTCCTCTGATATTATATTGGGTAATATCAAAATAATTGGCACCTGCCGCCGGATCAAACGGTGGATCTCTGTCCAGCAGATTATTTACCGATAACGCAATCAGGGTGTTATCAAAACCGGCATAACTGAGCTGAGAATTAACCTGAAAATTACTGGCCACTCTGCTGCTTAACCCCGGATTACTGGTCTGATTGGCAATCTTCTGATCATAGCCACTGATAAAAGCCCCACTAACCACCGCCTGCCAGTCGCTGTGGCGCCAGCTGATACTGGTATTGCTTTTCCATTCAGGTAAAGCACCAAACTGGTTATTACCGGCACCGTCCACTTTATGTTGTCCGGCGACCAGGGCCTGTTTATAGGTCAGTAAATGTGACCAGACCGTATTAAAACGTAATTGGTGACCATTACCCACTTCCAGATTATAGCTGTAATCAATATCAAAGCCGGATGTTGAACGAACGCCCTGGTTACGGAACTGATTGGTTATTATCTGCAGCCGCCCTTCAGCATCGCGGATAATCCGGTCACCATACAGCTCCGGGTTTTCCAGAATAAACTGCAGGTTATCTGATGCAATCACTTTATCCTGCTCAATCCGGTAAACATCAAACCCTAAACTGGAACTACGGGTTGGTGACCAGATAACACCGGCATTAATATTCTTGGAGCGCTCAGCTTCCAGTTCAGGGTTACCGGCACGGAACTGCGTAAAGCCCACTCTTCTGCCGGCACTGACCGGATCATCCGGGTCATTGGCATTAGAATAACTTACGGTATTACTGTTAGCGATTTCAGGTAAGGATGGTGCCCTGAAACCACGGGACCATGATGCCCGCAGCAGCCAGTCATCATTTACAATGTAATGCGCACCAATTTTAGGCGAAAAAGCACTACCGAAATCATCATAATGATCATAACGCCCGGCCAAATCCACCGTCAGATCCTGGATCACCGGCACTGATAATTCAGCGAATGCCGCCCATACCTTACGTTTACCGTCTACCAGATTAATCGCCGGTCTTAATTCCGTACCTGACAATACCTGTTCAGAAGTACCGGCATTCATTTCTTCCTGGCGAAAATCAGCGCCACCGGCAAATGCCAGCTCACCGCTGCTGAGGTTGGCCAGAACAGTACTGGCAGTAAAGTTTACGGCTGAAATTTCATAACTGCCCGGACGCAGGGTCTGAATACGCAGTTCATCCACCAGGCTTGCTGCATTATTGCCATTAATAAAATCGTAGCTGCCATCGGCCAGCACCCGCTCAAATGCATAACGGTTAATAAAATTATCGACTTCTTCACGTTGTTTGCTGGAAGAATTCAGTGCTGTCAGCTGCCAGTCCCAGTGATCACCTTCATAATTCAGACTACCCAGTACCCGCTTAAAAATCTGATTGTTGTCTTTTAAACGCGGGCCAACGTCGAATAATGAAGCTTCAAACGGTAATGGTTCCGCAGCCGGGTTATTCGGATGACCGACCGGAAACACCACGGGTATATCAACCAGCCCGCCGGTTTCACTGTTGTAAGCTCTCAGGCCCGGTCCAACGGTTAATGGCGCACTGAATATCTGGGCCGAATCATTATAGCTATACAGAAATTCGGCTCTGCCCTGCAATTGTTCGGTCAGCTGATAAGTCCCCTGTAAAGAGAACTGGCGACGGGTAATTTCCGGCTGCAACGTATTATAAGGCTGGGCATTAAATGCGCAGACATCATTAGTGTAACTGCTGTCAAAGTCACTGCCGGGGCGTAATACAGAACCTTCCGGGCAGTTTTCAAAGGCTTGTGGATTATTGGCATCCGTCAGATAGTTACCGCCCTGCGAACTCCAGCCGGCCAGTCTGCCCCCTGGTAAATGGCGGTAATCTCCGGAACGGGTCAGTTTGCGATCACTGGCATCAAGCCGTTCCCGGTCAAAGTAGTCAAATGACGCCGTAATGTTATAACCGTCGCGGTAGATATCACCAAAACCGGTGATTAATCCTGCGCCGAACTGTTTCAGGCCGCCTTCAGTGGCACCACCGCCAGACAGTTTAATCTCTGTTCCCTGATAACCACGGCGCAGAATAATATTCACCACCCCGGCAATAGCATCAGAACCATAAACCGAAGATGCACCATCTTTTAATACTTCGATACGCTCAACCGCACTTAACGGTAAAGCATTAAGATCAGCAAAAGTATCCTGGGTATTCAACGCAAAACCATTATTGGAAATCCGCTGGCCATTGACCAGTACCAACGTATTTTTGGGGCTTAATCCGCGTAAGCCGATAGACGCAGAGCCAGCAGAAAAGCTGCCGGTATATTGCTCATCATAACTGTTACCAGCGTTAATCGTCAGATCGCGCAATACGTCGGTTAACGTTACTTTGCCGCTGACGGCAATTTCTTCAGCGCTCAGTTGAAATACCGGTGTGGCATCTTCATTATGCACCCGTTTAATATGAGAGCCGGTCACCGCAATCCGCTCAACCTTTTCAGTAGCTGCGACTTCCTGAGCACCCAGAACACCACTAACCAGTAAACTCAACGGAGCAATCACAAAAGGTGAAAGCTGATAGTTAAAACGCATGTTAAACCTCTTATTTCTTAATGGAATAAAAAACACACAATTGATACCCTTTTTAAATGTTAACACAGCCACATCAGCAGTAAATGCTTAAACGTCTGGAC
>JARXRR010000135.1:0-1612 GCA_033792355.1 Chromatiaceae bacterium AAb-1 | reverse complement strand
CTATAGGGCCAGTAAGTCTGAATCCGGAGCGGGAAATCGTGCAAATTCAGGCAGCAGCATAAAACGGGAAAATCGGACAACTACCTTGAAAAACTCCGTTGGCGACAGGCCGGAGACGGTAACCAAGTCACAGAAGCAGCGAAAAGATTTGCCTTACATGCTGTAGCGGGCGAGCTAGCTATCTCTGCAGGTTTACTTCCTTGGCCAACAGGCACCGCAGAAAATGCCGCAAAAATTGCTTTTGAATCGTGGTTGGATACGAGGGGCAGCAATGTAGATTCAGAAGATGAGAAGCTCAAAAAAAATCTGCCATTAGCATTAAAACTTTGGCGGAGAAAACTGCTACCTGAAGGCAAACCTCTGCAAGATAACTATGGATATATTATAAAAGAGAGGAATACGCAGGCTTGGTACCTGACACGAGATGCTTATAAGGCAGGGCTTAATCTCGAATTCAAAGACCACTTTTCGCAATCCGTACAATACATGGTTAATCAGGGCTGGATGGAAACTAGTGAAGGTCGTGGCACCTTCAAGCGAGTTATTTCCGGTGGTCCAGCAGGAGGCCGATATTTCAAAATACTACCTCATAAAATAGTCAGTGACTTGGCGCTTGACGAGATGTTTTCCCAACCAATCTTCCCAACTTATGAGCATGATTAATAAGGGGTTTCCATTATTCCCAGTTTCCCACGAGATTAAAAGGAACCCGACAATGACAGAAAAAAATGAACATTTTGCTTTACGTGATAACACCCAACGAAATAATCCAAACGCTGCTGCGGAGGTAATGATGTACGGTAATTTAAATAACAAAGCAGTTTTAAATGTGGCTGAATGTTCAGCTTTCACCGGGCTGAGCGTTAGCTATATCTACAAGCTTACGCATACCGGTAAAATTCCGCACTCTAAGCCAAACGGTAAGCTGGTATTTTTTGACCGTAAAAAAGTTGAAGAATGGCTACTTAGTAATCCAGTTGAAACTGAAGCCGACAGAACTAATTTCGTCGCACAGAAAGTCAATTCGTTAAAGCTAAGAGCATGATGGCACTCAGGGCAGATTAATAGGTGCTTTAAATAAATCTGCCCGGTCAGCAATTTAGTATCTAATTACGATATGGTTGCCAACAAGCTTGTTTAAACAATCTTCTAGATCAGTTCTTCTTTTTTTAATTATGAAACTGCCAATATATGGAACATATTTTAACCACTTCGGGTAGGAAATAACTTCCTCCCAACATTCTTCGGCAATTTGATAGCCATGAACTTTCAGCAATTTCGGATCATTATTAATCGGAACAAATGCTCGCCAAGGTGGCTGATTAAGTAATTCATCTGTTGGGTAGGGGGGAGGAAAATCCACATGCCTATTCCTTACAGGACCAAGCCACTCCAAAGAAAGGATACAACCTGATCCTTCATATGTATTTGAGAAACTGTATTTTTCTCCCTTAATATAACAGTTAAGGCCAGCATCAGCAGAAAGCGGATTTGGATAAGCTGGCTTGAACACTCCCCCTTGAACTATGCTGAAAAGATCGTGAATTGAACAAACGTGTTGGATTACTATCATAACCACCCCCTTATTTACTGTACATAAAAACAGTATATA
>JARXRR010000117.1:0-3615 GCA_033792355.1 Chromatiaceae bacterium AAb-1 | reverse complement strand
ACAGCCACTTTATTGAAGCTGCATATCCCGCGTCCTGTACTAATAGAAAAACATGTAATAAAGCGACCTGGATAAGTGATGGTAATGGTAACAGAACATACTATACGTACCATGCCGATTCCGGACAAATTGCAACTGTTACAAGCCCGGCGAATGAAAGAGGTATTACTCCCCAGATACGTTATACCTACGCAAGGATGTTTGCAAAATACAAAATCAACAGTTCAGCCGTATCAACGTCACCGGATGGAATTTGGTTATTAGATAAAGAAAGCTATTGTGCTGATAGCAATTACAGTGGCGGAAGCTGCCAGGGAGGAGACGAGATTGTTACTCAATATCAATATGATACCGCCAATCTTCAGCTAATAGGTAAAGCTGTAACCGCTAATGGTATTACGCTGCGTACATGTTACCGATATGACATTTATGGTAACCAAATTGGCGAAACAAAACCTAACGCTGGTTTGTCAAGTTGTGCATATTGAGGGTAACGCTATGAAATTATCTAACTGCTATTTTTTATTCTTTATATTTCTTATATCTTTCAATTCAGAGATAGTTTTTTCAGCTCAGCCAGCTCAGGATTATACTGTTGCTAAACGCTACAACCTGAACAGGCAAGTTACGGGAGTTATTTATCCTTCACCTAATGGGAATGCTAACTATCTGGCAAGCCGGAATACTTATGACAGCCGGGGCCGGCTGGTCAGGGTTGAAAATGGTTATCTGAGTTCCTGGCAAAACGAAACAATAAAACCTGCAAACTGGACGGGATTTACCATTACTGTCCGAAAAGACTATACCTACAATGGGTATGGCTGGAAAACCTCTGAAGCAGTCAGCACCTCTTCAGGACAAAAGCAGCAGTTGATCCAATATGGGTATGATAAGTATGGCCGGGTAGAGTGCGTAGCCCAGAGAATGAATCCTGCGGTATATAGCCATTACCCTAATAGCGTTAATGCCTGTAATCTTGGCGTTGAAGGTAACTTTGGCCCGGACAGAATTACAAAATTTGCCTATAACCATTTTGATCAGGTTCTGGTTGAGCAGCGAGGTGTAGGAACCGTTCTTACCCAGGCTTATACAACTAATACTTATGATGCAAAAGGTCTGCTGACCGATGTGGAAGATGCTAACAGAAACCTGACACATTTTGAGTATGATGCTGCCAATCGTCTCGAATATATATTTTTTCCTGCCAAAAACAGTGTAGGTAGTGGTGGTTACAGTGCATCTGATTATGAGCAATATGGCTATGATAATAATGGCAACAGAACGTCACTGCGTAAGAGAGATGGCAGAGTTATATATTATGAATATAACAATCTTAATCAGCTGATATTTAAAGATATACCAGGTGTTACCAACAAAGATGTTTACTACTCTTATGATCTTCGTGGCTTGCAGCTAAGTGCTAAATTCGGGTCAGTGAATGGTCTGGGAATTGAGTGGGCTTTCGATGGGCATGGCCGTTTGCTTTATGAGCGTAACAGCACTTCAGGTACAGCCAGAACGTTAAACTATCAGTATGATAACAACAGCAATAAGAAGAGAGTTACTCATCCGGATGGAGCATACTTCAACTATAATTATGACCAGTTGGATCGGGCAACTTCTGTTTATGAGGCAGGGTCTTTACTGCAGTCATTTGTTTATAATGCCAGAGGTCAGGTATCCAATATAACCAGAAGCAATAATGCGAATACCGGTTATTCATACAATAATATTGGTTTACCTGCTTCACTAAACCATGACCTAAACGGAACTACTGCAGATATTCAGTATGGTTTTTCTTATAACCCGGCAAATCAGATAACCCGCCTGGCACTTTCTAATGATATTTATCACCATTCTGCAGCAACAACGGGGGTAAAAGGTAATTATGTTTCAAATGGACTGAATCAATATACCAAAGTGAATGGTAAGACCCTTTCTTATGACAACAATGGGAATATGACATCTGACGGTGAAAGCACTTTTGCTTATGATGTAGAGAACAGGCTGATAAGCACCAGTAAAAATAATTCCTCATTAAACTATGATCCTCTGGGAAGGCTTAGCAGCATTACTTCCGGGGGTGCTACCCGTTCCTTTGTGTATGATGGTGATGCTTTAGTACTGGAATACAATGGCAATACTATTGTCCGGCGTTATGTACATGGCCAGAATACCGATACTCCACTGCTTGAATATCACTCCAATGCGGTAGGCAGCAGTTATCGCCGCTATTTATATAATAATTATCAGGGCTCGGTTATTGCCGGAGCAAACAGTAGTGGCGCTGTGCTTTTCCAGAATAAATATGATGAATATGGAGTATCTGAAGCGGTAAATCAGGGACGCTTTGGCTATACCGGGCAGCTATATTTGTCAGAGATAGGGCTGAATTATTATAAAGCCCGGATTTACCATCCAAAGCTAGGCCGTTTTCTGCAAACAGACCCGATAGGCTACGAAGATCAGATGAATTTGTATGCCTATGTACATAATGATCCGATTAATTATGTTGATCCGGATGGTCGTGAAACAACCCGGTTCTCAATTAGGACTGATGAACGAATAAAGCAGCTTGCGGAAGGAAAACTATCACAAAAACAATTTATGGCTGAAGCCAAATCAGAAGGGCTTGGGGCACTTGCGGGGCTTACGGTCATTTCTCCCATAGATGAAGTTTCTGTTACTGGCGCTATTGCAGGTAAAATGCTTGCTAGTGTATCTAAAGTTGTAAAAGATGTGACGAAGCGACCTTCTGGTTTTAGAAAGAAGACTGTGCAGAATGCTTGGGATAATGCTGTTGATGGCAGTAAGTCAGGTTCAAAAGCCTGCCCTACTTGTGGAAAAGATGTTGATGTAGCACCAGGGATGGGACGCAGAGATTGGGATGTCGATCATCAGCCAAAATGGAAAGATAGGGAGTTGAAAGGTATGGATAGAAAACAGGTTTTGGATGAATACAACAAAGATGTACGATTAAGATGCCCAAGCTGTAACCGTTCTGACAACTAAGGAGCTAAGTTATGAATATTATTGAACATACAGAAAAGTTCCTTGGAAAGCTATCAAAAGGCTGGAAAGAAGAACTTTCATCTGGTGAGCTACAAGTAGTGTGTTTTAAGGATAGTCCATTTGAATTCGTTGATTCGTTTTTAACAGTTGGTCTGAGTCATCACGTATTAAAGATATCTGATTCAAAAGAAGTCCGTCAGGAATTGATTTTTCCTATATCAAACTTGAATATGACAGACATGGTAGTTTCGTTTCTATTTTTTGTTTGTGATCTGATTTTGGAAAAACACAATGCCCTTCTTCGAGGGCAAGTAATAAGACTGCCAGTGGATGCAGCAAAGACGCTTGGGTTTGATGCTGTGTACTGTACAATCCCTGTGTTTATGGAGGATGATTTTGCAACTATTGGTGGTTCACAACCACCAATAGTGATTGTTTGGAGTATTCCTATCTATGTTAGTGAAGCTGATTATATTGATTTAAATGGTTGGAGCAAGTTTGAGGATTTGCTGGAGGAGAAAAATCCCGATCTATTTTCTTTAGAACGAGAACCAATAATCTAACTCAAATTAAGCATATATTTTCATCAATAGAATATAGGAT
>JARXRR010000103.1:0-6746 GCA_033792355.1 Chromatiaceae bacterium AAb-1 | reverse complement strand
CTGTATTAGTACAGCCTGATTTATTCAGTTTCCTTGCCAACTTTTTAAAACAATTTAAGACACTGAATAATATATAATTTTTTTATTTTTATTTACTACTTCAGATTCTGACAATAATAAAATACACTACTAATTAGCCGATTTAACCAATAAATGGTAAACCATGAGCAGAAAATTCCAACAAGACAATCTCATTGGTCAGTCTAACAGTTTTTTAAATGTACTGGATCAGGTATCACAAATCGCGCCACTGGATAAACCAGTGCTGATTATTGGTGAACGGGGCACCGGTAAAGAGCTGATAGCAGCCCGTCTGCACTACTTATCACAGCGCTGGGATCAGGCTTACCTGACACTGAACTGCGCATCACTTAACGAAAACCTGCTGGAAAGCGAACTGTTCGGACACGAAGCCGGTGCCTTTACCGGCGCCAGCAAACGGCATGAAGGCCGTTTTGAACGGGCAAACGGCGGAACCCTGTTTCTGGATGAGCTGGCCAATACCCCCGGCCTGGTTCAGGAAAAACTGTTACGGGTTATTGAATACGGCGAATTTGAACGGGTTGGTGGCAGTCGTTCGGTTAAAACCGACGTGCGGCTGGTTTGTGCCACCAATGAAGATTTACCTAAACTGGCAGACCACGGAGAATTCCGGGCAGATTTACTCGATCGGCTGGCATTTGATGTCATCACTTTGCCACCAATGCGTGAGCGCCCGGAAGATATTCTGCTGCTGGCAGAACACTTCGCCATAAATATGGCCCGTGAACTGGGTTTCGAGTTATTCAGTGGTTTCAGCGAAAAAGCCCGGCGCACCCTGCTGGAATATCACTGGCCCGGCAATGTCCGGGAGCTGAAAAACGTGGTTGAACGCAGTGTTTACCGTACAAATAACCCTTATGTGCCGGTTCATCACATCCTGCTGGACCCGTTCGAATCGCCCTACCGGCCAAAACAACGGATCAAAGCCCCGACCATTAGTATGGTAAATGGTACAGTCAATAATACGGCCAATAGCACGGTAAAATCGCAGCCGGTATCTCAGGAAACCCCGTTTGTAACGCCTGAGCCGGTGGCAAATGCCGATGTTATTGCCAGTACAGGATTTGCACCCAGATTTGATTTCAGCCAGATCCAGGATTTCAAAACGCTGTCACAGGATTTTGAAATCAGCCTGATTAAACAGGCGCTGGCATCTTGCCAGTTTAATCAGAAAAAGACTGCAGATTTACTGAATCTGACCTATCATCAGTTGCGTGGTTATATGAAGAAATATCAGTTGCTGGAAAGCCAGCAGGGATGAACGCGTTTTTGTCTGTTTACACGGTAGTATGTCGCCGCTCTTTTTCTCTGCTTTTGCTGACCGGCAGCAGCCTGTTACTGGGTGGCTGTAAACCTGAAATGCCGGATACAGTGCGTTCTGGCCTGGTATATTGTGTTGAAGGTTCTCCTGAATCCTTTAATCCGCAACTGGTGACATCGGGTACCACGATTGACGCCATAGGACAGCATCTTTACGACCGCCTGCTGGATATAGATCCAAACAACGGAGAACTGAGGCCGGCGCTGGCTTCACACTGGCAAGTCAGTGCTGACGGATTACAGTATTATTTTAACCTGCGCCGGGATGTCAGCTTTCATCAGACAGACTACTTTACTCCGCACCGTACTTTTAATGCTGACGACGTCCTGTTTACCTTTAACCGGATAATGCAACCAGCCCATCCTTATCATGCACAGGGTGGTGGTTATCCTTTCTTTCAGAGTACTGACTGGGCCACACTGGTTAAAGATATCGTCGCCATTACCCCCTATCAGGTCCGTTTTGATCTCAACCGGCCTGACAGCTCTTTCTTATCCAATCTGGCGACGGATTTTGCCGCTATTCTTTCTGCGGAATATGGCGCCCAGTTGCTGACACAAAAGCAACCGCAGCTACTCGACAGCAAACCTGTCGGCACCGGCCCTTTTAAATTCCGGGAATACCAGAAAGATGTGCTATTGCGTTATTACCGTCATCCACAGTACTGGAATACCCCCGCCCTGCTGGAGCAACTGGTATTCGATATAGTGCCGGATAACGCCAAACGCATGGCTAAACTGTTTACACACGAATGTGACATCGTATCTTACCCACGGATCACCGATCTGAAACTGCTCAGCCAGCGACCTGACATTACCATACAGGAAAAAACCAGTATGAACGTCGGGTTCTGGGCATTTAATACCCAAAAGCCCCCTTTTAATGATGTCAGGGTAAGACAGGCGCTGGCGCTGGCGGTTAATCGTCAGTCAATTATCCAGTCAGTTTATTTTGGTTATGCCACCCCTGCCAGAACCATTCTGCCACCAACATCCTGGGCATTCGACGCTGAGTTGCCGGAGCCGGAGTTTAATCCTGAAAAGGCCAGCCAGTTACTGGCTGCAGCCGGATACAGCCGGGGTTTCACTATGGATATCTGGGCAATGCCGGTACAACGGCTTTACAACCCTAATGCGCTGAAAATGGCAGAGCTGATCCAGGCCGATTTAGCCAGAATCGGAGTAAAAGCCAATATTGTCTCTTATGAATGGAATGCCTTTCGCCGGGAGCTGCGCCACAATGAGCACGATTCAGTCCTGATAGGCTGGGCCGCAGATACGCCTGATCCTGATAATTTCTTCAGGCCGCTTTTAAGCTGTGCGGCGGCAATTACAGGTACTAACCGGGCAAACTGGTGTGACAGCCATTTCGATAGCCTGCTGAGTAAAGCCCTGCTGACACCAAACCAGACGCAAAGACGCAGTTATTACCTGGCAGCACAGCATTATCTGGCAGAGCAAATGCCGCTGGTCAGTATTGCTCATTCACAGCGGTTTCAGGCGGTTAATTCCCAGGTTTCAGGAGTAGATATCAATCCTTACAGCGGTATCCGGCTGGCTGAAGCCAACAAAGGTGAAAAATGATACTGTACCTGTGTCGCAGAATAGTGCTGTTGGGTTTTGTGTTAATAGCATTAAGTGTATTTGCATTCAGTCTGGGATATCTGTTCCCAGGTGATCCGCTGCATAACTTCAGCGGCCTGCGCCATATTCCGGAACAACAGGCTGAACAACTGACCGCCCTGTACCGCCTTAACGATAGTTATTTTATGCAGTACCTGGCTTATTTACAGCGAATACTGTCCGGTGACTGGGGTCTTTCATTCGCCAGCCAGCAACCGTTATTATTCGAAATCAGGCTGTTACTGCCAGCCACCCTGGAACTGACCACCTATGCGTTGCTGATCTCCTCCTTTATCGGTATTCCTGCCGGCATTATGGCCGCGATGAAGCCTTACAGCCTTGCAGGGCGTACCTTATCGTCACTGGCAGTGATCGGCTACTCTATGCCTACTTTCTGGTGGGGACTGATGCTGATTATGTTTTTCTCGCTGACGCTGGGCTGGTTTCCTACCGCGGGCCGGCTGGGCGTACTTTATGAGATCCCGCATCTGACCGGGTTTATTCTGATTGATATTCTGTTGTCAGATGTGTCTTATCGTCTGGAAGCCCTGCAAAACGCCCTGTATCATCTGATTATGCCAACAATAGTGCTGGCAACCTTTCCTACTACAGTCATGCTGAGGTTCACCAGAGACTCAATGGCGCAGGTATGGGAACAGAACTATATTAAAACTGCCAGAGCCAAAGGATTAAGCCGCTCTCAGGTACTGTACCACCACGGTTTGCGTAATGCGCTGTTACCGGTAATCCGCCAGGCGGGATTACAATTCAGCACTCTGCTGACGCTGGCAGTCATTACGGAAGTTATTTTCTCATGGCCGGGAATTGGCCGCTGGCTGATAGACAGCATCTACCAGCGTAATTATCCGGCAATTCAGGCAGGGTTACTGGTGATCTCCTCACTGGTTATCAGTGTAAATATGCTGACAGAAATACTGCATACGATGTTCAATCCGCTGGCGAGGAAAGGCTGATATGCTGAAATCCTTCTTTTATCCGGACGAGCATAACCGCTCCCCTGTCCGTCAGCTCTGGAGAGAATTCACCCGGCAGCATATGGCGGTGGCCGGGTTGCTGCTCTTTTGCGGTTTCTTTCTGGTAAGTATTCTGGCGCCGCTGCTGACACCGCATGACCCTTATCTACAGGCCGAGAATCTGCTTCTGCTGCCCCCATCATGGGATGACGCCGGTCTGGTGCAGTATCCGTTCGGTACAGATGAGCTGGGGCGGGATTTGCTGTCACGGTTGCTCGACGGCACCCGTTATACTTTTGGTATCGCTTTGCTGACGGTGATTGGCGCCCTGATTATTGGTCTGACGCTGGGTTCGCTCGCCGGTATGAGTAAAGGCGTAAAATCCAGTATTTTTAATCATGTGCTGGATCTGGCGCTGACTATCCCGTCTTTATTACTGGCCGTCATTATTGTTGCCGTGCTGGGGCCAGGCTTACTGAATACCATCTGGGCAATTATGATTTCATTACTGCCGCAACTGGTACATGGTATCCGTAATGCGATAGAGCAGCAATTGAAGCAGGATTATGTCATTGCATACCGGATGGATGGCGCTAATAACCGTCAGGTTTTTATCAGGGTCATTCTGCCAAATATCTGGGAGCAGCTTACCGTACTGGCATCAATGGCACTTTCTACCGCAATACTGGATGTGGCAGCTCTCGGTTTTCTGGGATTGGGAGCCCAGGCTCCTACCACGGAATGGGGCGTCATTATCGCAGATTCACTGGACTTAATTTACGTTGCTCCCACCAGTGTCATTATTCCGGGGTTATTAATTTTTACCGCTATGCTGTCGGTTAACCTGGTTGGTGATGGCCTGAAAGTCGCAATCAAAAAACGGCGGGAAAACTGATGCTGCTACTCGATATAAAAAACCTGACCATAGAACTGGATACACCAGACGGTCTGATCCGGGCAGTAGATAAAGTCAGTCTCAGCCTACGGGAAGGTGAAACCCGTGGCCTGGTTGGAGAATCCGGTTCCGGTAAAAGCCTTATTGCCAAAGCTATTGTCGGAGTGCTGAATAAGCGCTGGCATATTCAAGCCGATCGCTTTAGCTGGTGCGGCCAGGACTTATTGCGTCTCTCCTACAATAAGCAACGGGAAATTATAGGCCGGGATATTGCCATGATTTATCAGGATCCGGGGCGCAGCCTTGATCCTACCGCGACAATTCTCAATCAGCTGGAAGAGGCAATCCCCAGCCATATGCTGGAAGGCCCCTGGTGGCAAAAACATTATCAGCGCCGTAAAAAGGCCGTGGGGCTGCTGCATAAAGTGGGGATCCGCGATCACAAAAATGTCCTGCTAAGTTATCCATACCAGTTATCTGAAGGGGTTTGCCAGAAGATTATGATTGCGATGGCCGTTGCCAAAAACCCTAAACTGCTGATCGCTGATGAACCAACAACCGCACTGGAAAGCACAACACAGGCCCAGCTGTTCAGATTATTGTCCAGCCTTAACCAGCTCAAAGGCATGTCTATTCTGCTGATCAGCCATGAATTAGGCAGTATTGCCCGCTACACCCAGCGCATCAGCGTGTTGTACTCAGGGCAGTTGGTAGAAGCCGGAAATACTACAGAAATTTTAACCCGGCCACTACACCCTTACACCCATGCCCTGGTAAAAAGTGTGCCGGAGTTTCACCCTGATATTGAGCCTAAAACCATGTTATATGCGCTGCCGGGCAGTATTCCGACGTTACAGCATTTGCCCATAGGCTGCCGGCTTGGCCCACGCTGCCCGAATGCGCGTAAAGAATGCGTAAAAACCCCAATACTGGAACGTCAGCAGAATCACTATTACAGCTGCCATTTTCCGTTGTTGGCAGGGAAAAACGGATGAGCGCTTTACTGGAAGTCAGGGCCCTGACCAAAAAATATAAAAAGCAAAGCGGTATGTTCCGCCAGCAAAATATTATAGCCCTGGATAATGTCAGCTTTACTTTAGAACGCGGACAAACGCTGGCTCTGGCAGGAGAAACCGGCTCCGGCAAAAGTACCCTGGCAAAATTGCTGGTTGGCATAGAAAAGCCTGATAGTGGTGAAATACTGCTGGAAGGCAAACCGGTTCATAGCAGTGATTACCGGAAATATAATCATGTGATCCGCTTTATTTTTCAGGATGCCGGGCGCTCGCTGAACCCTAACCAGAAAATTGGCCAGATCCTGAATGATGTGCTGCAATTCAGTACCGGTATGGATAAGCAACAGCGTCAGCTGAAAATCAATCAGACACTGAAGCTGCTGGGCCTGCTGGATGAACATGCCGAATATTATCCGCATATGTTTTCAGGCGGGCAACTGCAACGGGTGGCATTGGCCAGAGCCCTTATTCTTGACCCCAAATTACTGATTCTGGATGAAGCCCTGACAGCACTGGACCCGTCTTTACGTGCGCAGATGGTAAACCTGCTGCTTGAATTACAGCAAAGTGCCGGACTGGCGTATCTGCTGATTACCAATCATTTACGGCTGGTAAAGCATATCAGCGATCAACTGCTGGTATTGCATCAGGGCAAAATGCTTGATTACGGCCCGACAGCAGAAGTTTTCAGTAACCCGGGGTATGACTATACCCGTAAGTTGATTAACAGCATCTGAGCCGCGCTGATTGCTTTATAAGACATAAAAAAACCGTGGGCAATGAAGTGACCCCCAATAGTTGGACATTCCAATTACTGGGGGTCTTTTTATGTCCAGACATCAAAGAGCATTTAAGCTTCAATTAGCAATACTTGCT
>JARXRR010000147.1:0-1171 GCA_033792355.1 Chromatiaceae bacterium AAb-1 | reverse complement strand
AATCCAAGTAGCGTAACACATCAAATTCGCTTCTCAGTAACGACCAGTCAATACCAACGTTTTTCTGTCTTAAACACACTTTACAGTCTAAATTTCTCTCTAAATTAGAAACAAAAACACCAATAATTAGTTCTTCTGTGATTAACACAACTTTAAAGCCCATCCCCAAATTTCTTAAGTCTTCGGAGATCGTAAATTCTTCGAAAAGTTCATCGTCAATAAAAAAGCTAAAAACTCTAATCAGCTCTTTTCTTACTTCATCAATTTGCTGATATTTATCTACCATATTATTCATTTAAATTTCACCGTAGTTGTAGGGTACCTTCTTCTGGCTACCTCATGTAATTCAGCACCATACCAAGGGCCTGGCAGAGTGCGACCTTTGGCCATTCCAATATCATGAATTTGATATCCCGAATTCATAACACCGTTAATCCACCCTCGGTTAAACGCAACCGATATTTGTTCTTGAATATCACTAGAGAATTGACTCATATATTCTGATTCATAAACATATCTTGCAGGAATGCTAAAAGAAATGCCGCCAACAGAATCTCTATACGGTATAACTCGGGTCTGTTGGCCTTGCCCAATAACAGCAACTTTATTGCCTCGATGCTTACTTATCTGCTTTTCAGCATGACGTATTCCCGATAACTCTGCCTCTTTAAAATGTTCAGCTGTATCTGACATATATTGCAATTCTTCTTGCGAAAATGTCCCATCTCCCATCTTCGTCGGTAGCAAGCCCGTTATCAGTGCCCCCAACGGATTGACCATCCTGCCCAACGCACCTGCATTTGCTGCCCCTGCGGCTGTTGTTCCCGTTGCCGCCATTCTACCCGCCAGTGCTACTCCGCCTGCTCCTGCTTCAGATAGTTTATTCTGACTCCCTATATCCATAATCGCCTGGCCTATCTGCGCCCCCCCCGCAGATAAGCCCGCATTTACATCCGCGCCATTCCTGAAGTTCACGTTCTTGACGACCTTGCTGCCGACAGCCACCCCGTCAACTTTTAACTCTACTTTCATGTCTCCGCAGGATTTAAGATGTGAACCTGTTTCTGCTGCGCAATATCCCGTCGGGTCCGTACCCGCCAGCGGATTGTTCATTATGTAGCTATACGGGTTAAAGCTTTGCGAATCGCCCGGATTTTGTATGATTGGGTCT
>JARXRR010000153.1:0-834 GCA_033792355.1 Chromatiaceae bacterium AAb-1 | reverse complement strand
GGCGGCGTGGGGGGCGGAGCGGGCGTCGTCATTATCCCAGGTGTTAAAAGCGCGCCTGGCGGAGGAGCGGGAGGCGTTAAAGCGGGCGGCAGAGCAGGCGGCGGTGGGCGGTGCCCCGGGGACGCGCACGGCGGCCAATGGGGTCACGTTTATTAACATTGCTACGCCCAGCGCCCGCGGGGTGTCGCATAACCGCTTTGAACAGTTTACTGTGCCGGCAGAAGGGGTGGTGCTGAATAACAGCCAGGGCCCGGCGCTGTCGGTGCTGGGCGGCTGGTCGGACGGTAACCGGTATTTGGCCGGGGGCACGGCGAGCCTGATATTAACCGAGGTGACGGGCAGCGGGGTATCATCACTGCGGGGCTATACCGAGGTGCTGGGGGATAGTGCCGAGTTTGTGCTGGCCAACCCCAATGGTATTCATTGTGATGGCTGCGGCTTTATCAATACGCCGCGGGTGACACTGGCGACCGGTTCAGCCCTGATGCTGGACGGGGCGCTGCAGGGCTTTCATATCGGCGGCGGCAAGGTGGTGATTGACGGGGCGGGGTTAAATGCCTCGGCGGTCAGCCGGTTTGATATTTTAAGCCGGGCGATGTCGCTTAATGCGGCGCTGTATGCCAATGAGCTGAATATTGTCACCGGGGTGAACGAGGTTGACTATGCCAGCGGGGCGGTGCGCGCTATTGACACGACGGGTGAGCCGGGGGTGCAGTTTGCCTTGGATGCCTCGGCATTGGGGGCGATGTATGCCAACCGTATCCGGCTGATAGGCACCGAAGCGGGATTAGGGGTGCGCAGTGACGGCCTGATACAGGCGGCTGAGTCGTTAAC
>JARXRR010000152.1:0-905 GCA_033792355.1 Chromatiaceae bacterium AAb-1 | reverse complement strand
CGTTGGTAGGTGGCATTTTATCCATGCCCTCACTTTGATTTGGGCGACTTGGTTCCCAATATCCATTACGTTTATTACCTGCTATTTTTCGGCATTGAACAACCCTATCAACCGACTTTATATAGTGAGTATACCAGTATCTGTTTTGCTCCCCTCTAGTAGATTCAATCGGATCTACAGGCGTTGAAAACCAAAACCTCGATGTGCTATATCCCTGTGGCATACCCCACATCGCATGGAGTATCGAACTCTTTCCTCCTCCATTTGGCCCCACAATTACAGAAATAGGAAATCGAAAACATATTTTCGCGCCAGGCATAAAATTCTTAAATTTTGGAAAATTTATCTCGTGAATAAACTTATCAAATTTTTTCGATTCAAAATCTGCCTTGATGTTATTTATCAGATCTCTTATGGACATATCAAAGCTCCTGAGCCATTCTCTTCGAATGCGCACAGATAAAAGTAGGAGGCAGTGCGTTACCCAGCATTAGCCCAATAGCTTCCTTTCCATGAAGAATATTGAATTTATAATCAATAGGAAAACCTTGAAGAATTGCAGCCTCTCTGAGAGTGATAGCTCGATCATAGTCAGGATGAAGGAAGCGGCCTTTAGATGGATTTGTGCACCCACTTGTTATTGTTGGAGCAACATCATCCCATTGCATGCGACCATAAACATCATTAAAACCTGATGTCTTTTTATGGCAATCTAATTTCAACTCTTCAGGTAGACTATGCCGGCTTCCCCCATTTTTAGGTATGGCCTCAATCAAAGCTTGAATCCGAGCAGATCTTTTAGAAGAAGTAAAATCATGTAATGAATCACCACTCTCACCAACTGCTGGCAAAAACCCAATAGCATCTCTCACTGTAACTTTGGCACATCGATCTGGTTCAGCGAG
>JARXRR010000156.1:0-783 GCA_033792355.1 Chromatiaceae bacterium AAb-1 | reverse complement strand
AGTATTGGTGGGCTTACCCGGTTTACCGGTGTACAGGGAGGCTCAGCGGCCGGTGCAGCCTGGACAGATTTAGGGACTGGTCTGCAAAATTTGGCAAGTTATGCCTATAATGACCCGGCAGGATTTGCATCAGCGATAGCGGTAGACCCGTTTATCAATGCCTATGACCGTTATGCAGACATCTATAATAATGATGGCCTGGCAGCGATGATGGGGACAATGGCCACAGATGGGCTGGTAAAGGGTATTCTGGAGGGGCCAACCCGAGGGATAGGGATTGATATTCCGGCGGTGACGAAGAAGGGAAGTGCAGGGAATACTTCCGGAAGTGGTTCGTCGCAAGGTAGTCAAAGCGCGAATAATGCCGGTGATTTCTCTACACCGCCTTTTGAGGCTGGAAATCCGGCTTTGGATGTTGCAGAGGGAACAAAAGGATTGAAAGAGCAGGCAGCCGATTTGGTTCCGCTCAATAATGGAAAGCATCGAGTTACACTACGATCTGAAAAGCAACAACTAGAAATTGATTTGGCAGGTAAGGACCATGCAGGAATACCAACTCCCCACACCAAGGTATCTTCGCGAAATACCCAAGCTCCAGAATATTTGCAGCCTGCGTACAACACAAGCAACAAATCTTCAACGACACAAGCTTCTACACAAGAAGAGATACGGGCTGCCAGGAAATACTTAGAAAAGCAGGATCGCTGATATGGATAAGAATTTTGTAATCGATAATGTAGTAGGGATCAAAGCTGGAGGTTATCTATATGATCTTCATAATTT
>JARXRR010000168.1:0-544 GCA_033792355.1 Chromatiaceae bacterium AAb-1 | reverse complement strand
TGATTTATCACACTTATTCATGGTAGGAATAAAACTAAATATATATCCTTTTCCTGGCAAGATCAACTCGTTCTGACCAGCCAGATACCAAGTCTTCCAACCTTGGGGACGATTTTCAGGTGTACCAACAGGGCCATTCGGCTGAAAACCAGTTTCGATAAACTTAACCTCCCAACTGCCCCCGACCTTGAGAGATAATCTGGCCCCTTTCATATATCTTCCGACCGTTATAGCTAAATATGGAGTTTCTTTCAAATCATCTTGATATTGATAAGTTCTACATACCCTGATCCTATTACCCTCAGGGAGTTCAACTTTTAATTGAAACCGGCCAGCATCCTTATCGTCCTTGTTAAATACACCTTCGGTATTGGCAACCGGTTTACCTCCAACCTCTAAATAAGTCAGTACTACATTTGCATATTTGGGGTTTTCTATCTTTATTGATTGAGAAAATTCATTCACTTCCTTGCAAGGGTTAATCAATAAGTCTGCCTGAAATGTATTGGTTATTGATGCAATACCATCATTATCAATATTAACT
>JARXRR010000005.1:0-89115 GCA_033792355.1 Chromatiaceae bacterium AAb-1 | reverse complement strand
TTATTGAAGTATTTAGTTTCCCTTTTATGTTTGCGGATATGTGCCGTAGTTTCATTCTGATTATCGGCTATAAAAGAAAGAGCATTGCCTGTATTTCTTAAATCAGGAGCGATTTTCCAGCGTCAGGACTTCCTTATATATCTGCTGTGTTAAGGCTCTTAACTGTATCAGTTCACCGTCGGACAGTGATAACTGGCAGCGAAAGCGTATCATGACATCTGCCACCTGCTGTTGCAGCTTTTTACCTTCTTCAGTCAATATCACAATTTTGACCCTTTCATCCTTGGAAGAGGGAATACGTTGCAGTCTGTGTTTTTGTTCCAGTTTTTTTACCAGTGGTGTCAGGGTTCCGGAATCAAATGCTGTTTTGGTGCCCAGTTCTCCGAGGCTGATGCTGTCTTGTTGCCATAATGCCAGCATCACAATGTACTGAGGATAGGTCAGATCAAATGGCTGTAGCAGTGGGCGATATAACCGGATAATGGCATTTGATGCACTGTAGACAGCAAAACAGAGCTGTTCTTCTAGTGGCAGAGTTTTCATGGTCAGTCGCTTCCTCATCAGGCAACTATACTGGTGTATGTATCAGTGTAACAAATTCAGGTTATAAGCCATATCCTGTTTAGTAATAACGACAAGAAATTTATTGTATAAAATAATCTTGCATGCAAGATTATTTCTGAGTAAGATGTACCGGTCAGTTAAGGCAAATTGTAAATTCAACTTAATGAGGAAGCTAACATGGATATCTTATATAAAGCGGTTGTGACATCTACCGGTGGTCGTGATGGGCAGGCAAAATCAGATGATGGTTTGCTGGAAGTAAAATTGGCGGCACCGAAGGCAATGGGTGGTCAGGGCGGTGCGACCAACCCTGAACAGTTATTTGCAGCAGGTTATTCTGCCTGTTTTATCGGTGCACTGAAGTTTGTGGCAGGTCAGGCGAAAGCGGCACTGCCATCTGATGCTTCACTGCGGGCAGAAGTCGGGATTGGAAAAATCGAAGGTGGTTTCGGGCTGGATGTCGATTTATTTGTCAGCCTGCCAGGGCTTGATAAAGCTGCAGCAGAAGAGCTGGTAGCGAAAGCCCATCAGGTTTGTCCGTATTCGAATGCTACCCGGGGTAACGTTGATGTACGGCTGCATGTCAGCGTCTGATCGTCTGTTTTGAACTGGGTATTCAGTTCATTTTTTCTGTGGTGCAGGAGCAGTGAGTCAGCTCCTGCAGAATACCGCAGGACTCTGCGGTATTTTCTCCCCGACAGTGGCTGCGCAGCCCTTGTAGCCGCTGTTTTAATTGCAGTAAATCTGCAATTTGCTGATCAAGTTTGCTGATATGCTGGTCCAGCAGACCGTTTACTTCATCACAGGCTTGCTGCGGAGTGTCGCGGTAAGACAGCAGTACCCGGATTTCCTCAAGTGACATATCCAGTGCCCGGCAATGGCGGATAAAATGCAGCCTTTCAATATGCTCTGCATGATAAAGCCGGTAATTTCCTGCAGTACGTAGCGGTTCCGGCAGTAATCCTGTCTGTTCGTAATAACGGATAGTTTCAACGGTGCAGTGGGTTTGTCTCGCCAGCGCCCCAATTCTAATTGCCATATTTACTCCATTGAGCTGTTGACTCTATAGCTACTTCAGGGTTTTTAATAAGTATAACGCATCTGTTCAGGATTACTATTGGGAGTAATGCAGTGACAAAACCCGGTTTGACATCACATCATGCCAAGCATGAGCACCGATCTTCCTGTTGTCCGGCTGAGCCGGTACTGGCAGTGGACCGTCCGCAGGCTGAACATCAGCAAAGTCTGTTGCATATTGAAAAGATGGACTGCCCGTCAGAAGAGTCACTGATCCGCCATAAATTCCATGATGTGCCACATATCAGTGCCCTGAGTTTTAATCTGTTGCAGCGTAAATTAACGGTGCATCATGCTGAAGGCTATTTGCTGCAGATCCTGGATGATTTAAAGGAAATAGGCCTTGAAGGTTCAGTGGTAACACCGGCAGGTAACAACAATAAGATAAACACACACCCGATCCCCAAAACACTGATTGCAGCTGGTGTACTGGCTTTTTTATCTGAAGCAATACATTTCTGGGGTGGCATGGGTGAATGGCCGGTACTGGCTCTGGCATTATTGTCTGTCGTATTAGGCGGGTTTGAGACCTATAAAAAAGGCTGGATTGCCATTCGGCATGTCAATCTGAATATGAATGCGCTGATGTCGATCGCAGTGACAGGGGCAATGCTGATTGGCCAATGGCCGGAAGCGGCAATGGTGATGTTTCTGTTTACGCTGGCTGAACTGATTGAAGCCCGTTCTATGGACAGGGCACGTAATGCCATCAGTGAACTGATGAAACTGGCGCCGGATACGGTGATGGTGCAACAAACCGATGGTAGCTGGCGGCAACAGGCGGCAGAGCAGGTGTTGCCGGGAAGCCTGGTAAAAATTATTCCCGGTGAGCGTGTGGCGCTGGATGGAAAGATTACTGCAGGTAAGTCGGCACTGGATCAGTCTCCGATTACCGGCGAAAGCGTACCGGTAGAAAAAGCCGAAGGCGATATGCTGTATGCCGGTAGCATTAATACTTCCGCGACCTTGTTATATCAGGTTACAGCACCGGCCAGTGACTCATCGCTGGCGCGTATTATTCATGCGGTTGAAGCCGCGCAGGGTTCTAAAGCACCAACACAGCGTTTTGTGGATCAGTTTGCCCGTTATTATACGCCGGTGGTGTTCCTGGTCGCGTTGCTGGTGGCCTGTGTTCCACCGCTATTTATGGCGGAAAACTGGCTGGAATGGGTATACCGGGCATTGGTATTACTGGTGATTGCCTGCCCCTGTGCCCTGGTGATTTCAACGCCGGTAACTATTGTCAGCGCTCTGGCGAAAGCAGCCCGTAATGGCATTCTGATTAAAGGCGGGGCTTATCTTGAAGCGGGTAAAAAGCTGAAATGGATAGCACTGGATAAAACCGGCACTATTACTTACGGCAAACCGGTACAGATAGACAGCGGTTTATTTACTGACCGGCTGACATTGCAACAGGCTCAGATTCTTGCCTCCAGCCTGGCGCAGGAATCTGATCATCCGGTATCGGTGGCAATTGCAAAATATGCCCAGCAACAGGGCACAGCACTGGCTGAGGTACAGGCATTTAAGGCTATTGCCGGACGTGGCACCGAAGGTTCTGTTGCCGGCACAACTTACTGGCTGGGAAACCGCCGTTTAATGCAGGAAAGCGGGCATGATTTAACGGCAGTTGCCGCACAGCTGGAACAACTGGAGCAGCAAGGCCATACATTGGTGCTGCTGGCAGATAAAGAGCAGCTGCTGGCCTGGTATGGTGTTGCCGATACGGTAAAAGAAACCAGCAAAGAAGCAATTGCCCAGTTACACCAGCTGGGGGTTCGTACTGCCATGTTAAGCGGTGATAACAACTATGTGGCGCAGGCGATTGCTGCTCAGGTTGGTGTTGATCAGGCTACCGGTAATTTATTACCGCAGGATAAGCTGGCACTGGTTAAACAACAACAGCAGTATGGTGTGGTTGGTATGATTGGTGATGGTATCAATGATGCACCGGCACTGGCTCAGGCCGATATTGGTTTCGCTATGGGGGCTGTGGGCTCTGATACGGCAGTTGAATCAGCCGATGTCGCACTGATGGATGATGATTTACGCAAAGTACCGTTGTTTATCCGTTTATCAAAAGCAACTTCTGACATCCTGATACAGAATATTACGCTGGCTCTGGGGATTAAAGCCATTTTCCTGGTACTGACCTTTACCGGACAGGCCACTATGTGGATGGCGGTATTTGCCGATATGGGCGCCAGCCTGCTGGTGGTGTTTAACGGCTTGCGGCTGTTACGCTGGAAAGGTTGATTTAAGTTATTAATTTGAGTTTTTCTTGTGTTTTCTTTGTTATTGTCTACGCTTTGTAAGCGCTTACATTTGAAGCAAGGGGAGACGAGATGATAAAGAAACTAACAAAATTATCTGATTTTATGCTGCTGGGTACTTTGTGTTTTGCTGTGATGACAACCGGAATACAAAGTGCCTATGCTGCCGTTCAGCAGGTTGGTAACGGCAGTATTGCTAACCAGCCCAACCCGCTAGGTTACAAGTGTACTGAAGATTATGGTTTCTGGGTACACAACGCCGGGGTGGTGGAGCCTGGCATTTCAGGCTGTGATCCGGTTCACGGCCCGATAGGTACGCCAACGCCGCTACTGCCGCAGCTGACTGGCCCGGCGGCAGCTGTGCCTACGGCAACGCATCGCTGGTGGGGTTCTGTAGCATTTTACGGTGAAATGGCGGTGAATAATCCGGACCGTGCCGGGTACATTACACCGGATCCTATAACGGCACGTATTACTGAACGCGGTTTCCGGATGCTGGGAATTCCTGCCGGGCTGAGGTATCAGCAGGGCAACAGTTATATTTACCCTATTCCGGATCCATTCAGTGAAGTATTTGACGGTATCGCCATAGCCAACAGCCAGTATTCACAGCTGCAGGCTTATCTGTATAACTACAGCGATGGCTCTGTTACCGTTGAATGGCAGAATAACAGTACAGCTGTGATGCGTGCCACTTTTGTTCATGGCTCGCCCTATACCTTTATTGATGTACTGCAGGGGCAGTTATTACTGAAAACCAAAGCGGGTGATGGTCCGGAAAAAGGGGTATATCACCAGCAGGATAACCGGCTGGGGCTATGGACTGATGTGGCTGGTAACCGCAATACTTATCTGGTGGTAGGGGAAGGGCCGACAAGCTATAGCCAGGTTGCGTCTGACCATATTACTGCGGCAAACAGCAGCGGGCGTTTTACTATTGCTTTGCTGCCGGTCAGCACGGCTTTACCTGACACTGGCATGATAAATGATTTTGCCAGCTATGCGTTAAACCGGGTAGATCAGGTACAGATAGATTACAGCGTTGATTCGGTTACGCAGGCGGTTTCTGTCAGCCATAATTACCGTTTTCAGGGGCAGCCCGTACAAACCCTTACCGGTCTGATGCCACTGCAATGGAAAAACCTGACGGCACCGGTATCGGCAAATTATCAGATCCGCAGTGCCCGTGGCGTTGTAAAGTTTGCACCACTAAACCAATTTACCTATAAATTACCCTTTGTTGGGGTGTTACCTTCTCTGCCAGCATTAACCGGCAGTTATGATGTAGCGACACTTACCCAGTTGATCCGTGATTTTATTGCCCAGGGGCCGGCAGCATGGAATGATAAAACTGATACTTACTGGACGGGTAAAAACTACGGCAAAGTTGCTGAGCTTGCCGCACTGGCACATCAGCATGGGCTGGTATCCGAGCACGCACAACTGCACAGCTGGTTAAAAGCCGAACTGGAAGACTGGTTTACTGCAGAAACAAATGGTGTGCTGGCTGTTACCCGCTATTTCTCCTATGACGATCAGTGGAGCACAGTGCTGGGTTATGATGAAAGTTTTGGCGCTCAGCAACAGCTGAACGATCATCATTTTCACTACGGGTATTTTGTCCGTGCGGCTGCTGAGATATGCCGCACTGAAAAAAGTTGGTGTGCGTCAGATGCCTGGGGCGGTATGGTGGAATTGCTGATCCGTGATTATGCTGCCCAGCGCAATGATCCGTTGTTTCCTTACAGCCGTAACTTCGATCCCGCCAATGGGTTTTCCTGGGCGTCCGGCCATGCCAACTTTGTGCTGGGCAACAACAATGAATCAACATCAGAAGCAGCAAATGCGTATGGCGCTATTGTGTTGTACGGCCTTATTACCGGTAATCAGCAACTGACTAATCATGGTATTTACCTGCATGCTTCATCTGCGGCCAGCTACTGGGAGTACTGGAATAACCTGGACCGCTACCGTGGTCTGAGTGCCGAGCGTGATAACTTCCCGGCGGAATATGACAAAATAACCACCTCAATTATCTGGGGCAATGGCATGGTGTTTTCCACCTGGTTCAGTGGTGCCTATGCGCATATCCTTGGTATTCAGGGGTTACCGCTTAATCCGCTGGTGATGCATATCGGCCAGCATGCTGATTATCTGGCAGACTATGTCTCGCTGGGGATGAACGAATCCTCCAATGGCAAACCTTCCGGTTTACCAAATGACCATTGGCGTGATGTCTGGTGGAATATCTGGGCGATGACAGATGCGCAGGCGGCGATTAACGACTTTAATACGCTGAATTTTAACTATGATGTTGAAGCGGGTGAAACGGTAGCGCATACCTATCACTGGATCCATGCCTTCAACACGCTTGGCCATCTGCGCTCAGGGGCGGGTGGCATTACTGCTGATTACCCGGCCGCACTGGTGTTTGAGAAAAACGGTGTGCTGACTTATGTCGCTTACAATTACAGTAATGCAGCCAGACAGGTGAACTTTTCTGATGGTACATTGCTTAACGTTAATGCAAACAGCTTTGCTGTATCTCAGGATGGAGACACAACAGTACCTCCTGAACCTGAAGAGCCGGAACAACCAGAGCCACCGCAATGTGAGCAGATTTGTGCTGTCAGCCTGAATGCCACTACATTAAGAGTTACGGCAAACGCCGGTGGTATTGCCGATATTCACTATACGGTAAACAACGGCGTACAGCTGAACTTGCGGATGGATTACGTTAACGGCCAGCATCGTTACGATATTGGCAATCTTAGCCCTGGTGATGTGGTACGGTATTTTCTGACCGTTATCGATGGTCCGGCGTATGATACACCATGGTATGAGCTGACGTTTCAGCCGTAACCATACAGTCTGTAAAAATCTTAAAGCGCTCAGGCTATTTGATGAGCGCTTTTATTTGGCTGCTTTTAGTAAGGTGCCTTACTCCGGTTGTTGCAGTAAGATCCGGCTGTATTCCAGAAAATCTGTCAGGTGTTTTTCAATTATGGCTACTGTAATGGGTAACTGCAACTTCTGGTAATCGTGTACAGCAATATTTCTGAACCCCACCATATTTTTCAGATTTGCGGCAAGCTCATTCGGAATGATACGGGCTTCAGCCAGTAAGCTAAATACATCGCGGGAACTTTGTGGTATTCCTAAGCGGTATTTACGGATAAGATGTTGTCCCATATCCAGAGCTGCTTCACAGGCTCTCTGAATATTCAGAATCGCTGCATCCTGCCGGGTATAGTCGGCGGAGAAGGTTGCAGGTTCTTTAAAATATTCTTCTCTGGCACGTTTTACGCAGTGTTCTATCGTAGCTGCTTTATTTAAAACTACATCATCAGCCATAAACTTTGCCACTTTCTTTGATCATTTTCAGTAAAGGTTCCCTTGCTGAATCCAGCGCTGTTTTCTCGCTGAGTATAGCGGCTTCATAAATGGCTGCCTGTGAATCTTTAGCCCACCAGCATTCGCCGGTTGTGATAATCTGATATTGCATAATGGTCGAGGCTGCACGGAAATCCAGCAGATCAATCTCAATACCTGAAATTTCTGCCAGTTCTGAAGCCAGTTGCCAGAGTAAAACAGTATCTGTATAGCCTTCAACCAATACTGCCAGATCAAGATCGCTGTCAGAATCTGCAGTACCCGAGATCTGGCTGCCAAAGGCATATACAGCCAGCAAAGCAGGAAGTTTTTCTTGTAAGTGAGCGGTAATCTGCGGGCGTTTCATTCTTATCTCTTATCAATAGACTGTACGCTTAGTATAGATTGCAGTGATAGATCTTTAGCCAGAATAACAAAAAGCCAGCTAAATAGCTGGCTTTTTTATTGGTGGAGCCGGGGGGATTTGAACCCCCGTCCGAAAAACCTACATCCTCAGTACTACATGCTTAGCCATTCTTTTAGTTAACCCTATGAGCGCCGGATGGCAGGCTATCGTCGGGCGAGCCTGATTGGTTTTAACGTCTTGGCTCCAGGCGAAGCCGCCACGCGATCCTGTTGGGGGTGATCTTCCAGAGTCTCAGCTTACAGGCATGCGTGAGGGGAAGAGCTATCTACTGCCTATTAAGCAGCGATTGCGTAAGTTTCGTCGTTTGCGACTATTGGTTTGCGGCTTTTTTACGAGGCCTACCGCACCTCGGCATGCACCTCAGAGTTCGTGAATCCCGTCGAATCCAGTATCGGCCCCGAATTCTGCTGGTGTTCTTAAACACTTGAGTGTTTGGCTATTGTACGCACCGTATTGTAATTATACAAGGCAGATGCTACTGATTGCCTGTTTTATAAACCTGTTGCTTCAGACTACGGGTAACGGAAAAAGTTGCGTCAAATATGCTTTAACGGGCCGAATGTTTCATCATCCGCTCTTTTTCACGCGCCCAGTCCCGGTCTTTGATGTCATCGCGTTTATCAAAGCTCTTTTTACCTTTAGCCAGATAAAACTCCAGCTTTACCCAACAGGCTTTCCAGTACATGGCAGTGGCTACCAGGGTGTAGCCATCGCGCTCTGTTGCGCCAATCAGCCTGCTGATTTCACGCTTTTTCAGCAGCAGCCTGCGGCTGCGTTCCGGATCGCAGATCACATGGGTAGAAGCACTGTTCAGTGGCTGGATCTGGGCACCAAATAAGAAAGCTTCGCCGTTTTTAATAATGACATAAGAATCAGACAGGTTTACCTTACCCTGACGGATACTTTTTACTTCCCAGCCCTGCAGGCTGATCCCAGCTTCAAATTTATCTTCCAGAAAGTATTCGTGACGTGCTTTTTTATTCAGCGCGATGGTGCCGTTCTGGTTTTTGGTATTTTGTTTTTTACTCATAATTCGCTATTCAGGGCAACGCTTAAATTATAGAAAGGTCGCTGATCGAGCCTTGTTGCACCACATTATTCTGTTACAATCGGCAGCGAGTTTAAAGGGGAGAGAGTATGCCACAAATTGAACGCAGTGCACTGGTTTTTTATAGCGCACAGCAAATGTTTGAACTCGTGAATGATATTGCAGATTACCCACAGTTCTTACCCGGCTGTACCTCTGCCCGAATTATCAGTCAGTCAGAACAGGATATGGTGGCATGTCTGCAGGTTTCCAAGGCTGGTATCGGGCATTCATTTACTACCCGCAATGTGCTTTATCCGTATCAGCGTATCGTGATGCAGCTGGTTGATGGCCCATTTAAAAGCCTGGAAGGTGGCTGGGAATTTCAGCCATTAAACGAATATGCCTGTAAAGTGATCCTGAAGCTGGAGTTTGAGTTTTCCAGTAAACTAATTCAGTTTGCATTCGGTAAGGTGTTTAATGAGTTAACTGCAGCGATGATAAATGCGTTTACCCAACGGGCAAAGCAGGTATACGGAGAACCGCAGCATGGATGAGCAGATTACGGTCGAAGTGGTTTATGCGCTACCGGCTAAGCAAAGCCTGCAAACTATAGCGGTTGATATTGGCAGTACGGTACTGCAGGTGATAGAACACTCCGGGATATTACAGCAATTTCCTGAAATTGATTTGCAGCAGCAAAAAGTGGGGGTCTGGAGCCGCCCGGTTAAACTGGACGATGTGATAAAAGCCGGGGACAGAATAGAAATATACCGGCCATTAATCGCTGATCCTAAAGATTTACGCCGTCGCCGAGCAGAAAAAGCCAAAGATGAAGGGCGGGCAGATAAAACTACCGGTGGCCGGGTTCAGGAACGGCCTGCGGCAGAATAACAGGCTTTTCCTGCTATTCTGCTGATTGCCCGGATATCAGATATCCAGTGGCGTAGCAAAGTCAGCTGACTTTTCAAAATCGCCTTTGATGTCCTGTAGTTTGTTATCTTTAAATTCAACGATCAGCTGTTTTTCAAAGTGGTTGCCGTTACCGCTTTTCAGCGAATAAAAATAATGCCAGGTATCGTTGTCGAACGGGTTAGCTGCTACCGGGCTGCCCAGTACAAACAATACCTGCTCTTTAGTCATTGCAACTCGCAGTTTATTAATATCTTTCTGCTCCAGAAAGTTACCCTGCGGAATGTCTATCCGGTAAACCCAACTGCTGCAAGCTGAAATTCCTGCCAAAGCAGCAACCAGAAAAAGTGATTTTAATACGGCTTTCATTTATCGATCTGCTTATTAAATTTAGCCCATCATACCTTATGACAGGCTTGCTGAAAATTGTTCTTTCAGACCTGCGGAGCACATAAAAGTTCTCTGGCATTTGCCAGTGCACTGGCACTAATATTTTCACCAGCCAGTAAACGGGCAATTTCGCTGATCCGTTCTTCATCTGAAAGTGCCCGCATCCGGGTTTCGGTAGCTATACCATCGGTATATTTTTCTACAAAAAGCTGCTGATGTCCCTGACTGGCAACCTGTGGCAGGTGGGTAACACAAATAATCTGGGTGCTTTCACCCAACTGACGCAGCAAGCGACCCACTCCGGCCGCTACCGGCCCGCTGATCCCGACATCGACTTCATCAAAAATCAGGGTAGGGGTAGTGACTTTATCAGCCAGAATAACCTGAACCGCCAGACTGATACGGGATAACTCACCACCCGATGCCACTTTGTGCATCGCCTGTAACGGTTGTCCGGGATTAGTGGAAACCTGAAATTCTGTCTGATCCCAGCCATGAGCTGTTGCCTGTTCGATACCGGCATGACGAACATCAATATAAAAGCGGGCATTCGCCATGCTGAGTTCATGCATACTATGGCTGATTAATTCACTTAACTGAGCAGCTGCCTGCTGGCGTTGCTGGCTAAGCAGGCCTGCCTGTTCACTGTAATATTGTTCGGCGGCGGTAATTTCGGCAGATAATGTCGTTAAACGGGTGTCATCATTGGTTAGCGTTGCCAGTTGTGCTGACAGCTGCTGGTGTAATTCAGGTAATGCTTCATTGGCTACCTGATGCTTGCGTGCCAGGTTAAGCCACTGGCTAAGCCGCTCATCGATCTGCTGCAAACGTTCCGGATCCAGCTCTACCCTGTCGCTGTAACGCCGCAGTTCGCGGCTGGCTTCTTCGGTCTGAACCTGAGCGTCGGTCAGCAGTTGCAGCACCGGCTGCAAAGAAGGATCGAGTGCTACCAGCTGTTCAATCCGCGATGTTACAGCACTGAGTGCATGGCAGATATTCTGCTGTTCATCGTCATATAACAGTTGCAGGCATTGCTGGCTCTGGCTGATCAGTGTCTGGCCGTGGTTCAGGCGGCTGTGCTCTGCTTCCAGCCCCGTAAACTCATCATCCTGCGGCGAGAACTGATCAAGCTCTGCTACCTGATATTCCAGTAGCTGTCGCTGGGCATCGCGTTGTTGCTGGGATTCCTGTAGTAAGGCATATTCCTGATGTAACTGCTGCCAGTTTTTCCAGGCAGTTTTTACATTGCCCGGCAGAGAGGTGTTGCCGGCAAAAGCGTCCAGCAGCTGACGCTGATAGTCTTGTTTCAGCAGTAGCTGGTGCGCATGCTGGCCGTGAATACTGAGCAGGTGCTGGCCTAACGCTTTCAGTTGCTGAGCGGGTACCTGAACACCGTTAATGTAGCCGCGGGAACGGCCTTCATTGCTGACTACCCGCCGGACAATACATTCATTGCCGCTGTGTAAATCCTGTTCTTCCAGCCATTGCCGGGCGCCAGGTAATCTGCTGATATCGAAGGTTGCCACAATATCGGCTTTATCAGCACCGGGGCGGACTACTGCTGCGTCTGCTCTTTCGCCAAGGCACAGTGACAGGGCATCAATAGCAATGGATTTACCGGCACCGGTTTCGCCGGTAATGGTAGACATACCGGTAGCCCAGTCAATTTCCAGGGCCCGTACAATAGCAAAGTTACTAATATGAAGATGACACAGCATAATTATGCTCCTGCCGGATACTGTTTTTATATTCAGTGTAAATTTATACAGTATTTTGCTGCTTGGCAAGTACTGTTTAATAAAGTCTGCTGCCCCAGCCCAGTTTATTGCGCAGTACATGGTAATAGCTGTATCCGGGCGGGTGTACCAGACGCAGTGGCAACGGATGTTTACGGATATAAATGTCGTCGCCCGGCATCACGGCCAGGATCACATGGCTGTCACAGCTGACCTGCAGATGTGCGTCGTTAGTGGCTGCCACTTTCAGGCGTATTTCGCTGTTACCGGCTACGACCAGTGGTCTGCTGCTTAACGTATGGGGAAACATCGGCACCAGGCTGATGGCATCCAGATCCGGCGTCAGAATTGGCCCGCCACCAGATAACGAATAGGCAGTAGAGCCGGTAGGTGTGCTGACAATCAGCCCGTCAGAGCGCTGGCTGAAAACAAACTCGTCGTTGATATAGGCTTCAAATTCAATCATATGGGCAATTTTGTCAGCATGTAATACCGCTTCGTTTACAGCACTGTTACTGCTTTTTATGATGTCATGACGATGAACTGAGATTTCCAGCAGGTTACGCTTCTCATTAATATAGTTACCGGTGAGTACCTGGGTCAGCGGTTGCTGGAAATCTTCCGGCGATAAATCGGTCAGAAACCCCAGATTGCCACGGTTTACCCCCAGTACCGCCACATCGAAGCGTGATAATACACGGGCGGCTCCCAGCATATTACCATCACCCCCGACCACGATTGCCAGATCACAGGCTTTGCCCAGTTCAACCAGCTCCAGTACTTCAGCGGCAGGTAAAGATAATGACTGTGCAACACGCTCTTCAACATACACCTTCAGCCCCAGCGATTGCAGAAACTGATACAGGCTGATAAGGGTATGGTTGGCCCCCGGATGATTTGGCTTACCGATAAGCCCTATCTTGTTGAATGCATAACTCATTGCTGTATCCTTCAGTTGCATTACCGGCAGTATAACGGCTGCTTTGAACAGACTCTATGAGAATATTGGTGTGGCTTGATATTTAATGATTCATCCCCACTTAGAACAAAGTAGTGTCACAGGTAGAGATATGACTGCAATATTAAACAGGCCTGAGCTAATTCTGAAACTGATAGTGGAGCAGTATCTGGCTGATGGTCAGCCTGTTTCTTCAAAACTGCTGGCCGAACATGCTCAGCTGGCTGTCAGTTCTGCGACTGTCCGTAATACCATGATGCAGCTTGAACAGCAGGGGCTGATTCGTTCTCCCCATACCTCTGCCGGCCGTATTCCTACCACGCTTGGTATGCGCCTGTTTATTGATAAATTGCTGCAGTTACAGCCGGTAAGCAGTGGCTGGATAAATGAGATTCAGAAAAAACTGGTGCCGCAGTTGCCGGTGTCACTTTTGTGTCAGCAGGCAGGGCAGTTGCTGGCAAACCTGACTGGCTTTGTTGCCATTGTCAGTGCACCGAAAGCTGAAGGGCGCCTTGTACGGCAGATTGATCTGGTGCGCCTTGCCAGCGACAGATTATTGCTGGTGGTCATTGATGAAGACGGCGACATTCTGCACCGGGTACTGGATTGCGGACAGAGTATTGATAATGGCACCCTCAGTAAGGTGCTGTGCTTACTGAACGCGGCATTGTCTGGCGGGCAATGGCAGGATGGTATTGAACGGCTGGGTAATATTGTCAAAAGTGAAAGCGGGTTGTGTCAGACCCTGGTTCGTAAAGTGTTAGGGCAGTTAAGCCTGGATGAATTACAGCAGCACCAGCCGCTTATTTTCGGACAGCATCAATTATTGTTAACATTGGAATATCAGCAAAGCCCGGTATTGCAGCAAGTGATGCAGTTACTGGAAAGACCAGCCGGATTAATCCAGTTATTACAAACAGTTACTACTGATGGTACTCCAAAACTGATTTTAGGGCGTGAATCCGGTTTTGCTGAGCTGGCCAATGTCAGTGTGATAACTCAGTGCTATCAGGCAAAACCGCATCGTTTTATTGCCTTGCTCGGTCCACGGCGTATGAACTATGGCCGGTTGATTCCGCTGGTAGAGGCCTGTAGCAGAGCATTAAATTTAAACTTGAATCGACAAAATCCATCCCCATAATAGACCTACTTTAAATAGGGAGTCTTGATTAAATGAATGAGCAACAAAAGCCGCATGAGCAGGCAGAAAACGTGACACAACAGCAGGCGGCTACAGAATCGCAACATGCTGATACCGTAGAGCTTTCTGATGAACAGGCGATTATTGCTAAACTGGAAACAGAGCTGGAGCAGACTAAAGCCCAATTGGCTGAACAGCAGGATTTGCTGTTACGAATCAAAGCTGAATCTGACAATATCCGCCGCCGTGCTTCGCAGGATGTAGAAAAAGCCCACAAATTTGCGCTGGAGCGGTTTGCTGGTGATTTATTAGCGGTTGTCGATAATCTGGAAAGATCATTAACCTTTATTAAGCCGGATGATGAGTCTGCTAAAGCGGTGAGTGAAGGTATTGAGCTGACCCTGAAAGGGTTACTGGATACCATCAGCAAATACGGCGTACAGCAGATTGACCCTCAGGGACAGCTTTTTAATCCGGAACAGCACCAGGCTATGTCAATTCAGCCTTCAGCAGATGTACCTCCAAATACCGTAACTTTTGTTATGCAAAAAGGTTATGAGCTGAATGGCCGTTTATTGCGCCCGGCAATGGTTGGGGTATCTAAGGCTCCGGAGTAAGCTTTTACTTTTTCTTCAAAGCCTGCCGCTTCTGCCGCAGGCTTTTTTGTTTAAACGGCTCCCGTCCTGAAATTATAAAGCCAACTGCTGGCTGAAGTTTATTGGCTGATACCACACCGGCTGATGGCTGACCAGTACAAAGCCGCCCTGATATTGTTGCAAAAAGCTGAGCAGCATGGCTTTAGCCTGAAAGTCGAGATGGTTATCGGGTTCGTCCAGCAGCAGAAATGCCGGTTCAGACTGTAATGAGTAGGCAACCAGCAAGAGTTTCAGTTGTTCACCACCACTAAGCTTAGCAACCTGTAAACAGGCTTGTGCAGCGCTGAACCCGGTATTGGCCAGTGCGGTTCGCAGCAAAGTGTCCGCAGACTGGCCTGATAACCGCCTTAATTCTGCCAGCACGGTATTTTCCTGTTGTAACAATGACAGCTGCTGATCGAGATACCACAGGCTGCCATAAGTCTTAAACTGCCCGCTGTGTGGCATCAACTGACCATGCAATATTTGCAGCAGGCTGCTTTTGCCTGAACCATTGTCACCACTGAGCAGTATATGATCGTTACTCCACCACTGAAAACTGAGTGACTGCTGATTACCATAAGGCAGTACTAAATCGCTGGCGCTGAGCTGCAGGTATTTACGTGGTCTGATATCGGCAGTAGTCAGTCTGGGCCATTGCCGCCAGTCTTCCGGTTGCTGTAAGTCGGCTAACCGGGTTGCCAGTTGTTGCTGTTTTTGCTCCAGATCCTGTTTTAAACGCCGCTGGCTGCTTTGCGCCTGCTGTTGTTTAAAGTCGAGCAGAATTTTTGCCTGATTGGCATTGGCTCTGGCTTTTTTAGCCTGCTGATGTTTACCGGCTTGTTGCTGGCGCAAAATATGAGTTTGCTGCTGTTGATGTTTTAGCTGTTGTTTCAGCTGTTCAGTCTGATGTAACCGCTGTTGTTGCTCCTGCTGTTGCCGGGCCATAAAATCAGTATAGTTGCCCTGATAACAGCTTAATCCCGTCTTAGCAAGCTGATAAATACAGCGCACTTCGTTTAGTAATAACTGATCATGGCTGACCAGCAGAAAGCCGGGCTGATATTGCCTCAGTTGTTGTGCCAGCCATTGACGTGCGTTCAGATCAAGATGATTGGAAACTTCATCCAGCAGCAGAAAATTCCCGGAGCGGAAGGCTTTTGCCAGCCGTAGCCGCATCAGCTGGCCACCGCTGAGTGTGGTAAGTTTTCGCTGCGGCTCAGGCGGCAACTGCAAAGCTGCCAGCCAGTGTTGCAGCTCTGTATCCGCCAGCCAGCGCTCAGCAATTAAATCAAAATCTGCCGGATTAACAGAGCCTTGCTGCACCCGGTGTAAGGCGGCAAGTAATGCTGCTGTTTCCAGGTATTCTGCAATAGTACCGTCTGTCAGGGGAAATTTCTGGGGCAGGTAGCTATAAGGAACTGCTCAGTTAATGGTGCCGCCGTAATCTGTTTTCTGGCCTGCCAGTGCCTGTAGCAGCAGGGATTTTCCTGCGCCATTTAAGCCGGTAAGCGCCTGAGCCTGTTGTTGCAGGCTGAATGTCAGTGGCGGGTGTAATTGTTCTGTGCTGCTGTTATTCCAGCAAAAACCGGTAATGTTTACCGCAAAAGAATGTTCAGTCATAAAGCTTCCTGTTGGTTGGCAGGAATGCAGTGTGGGGCGCTATCAGGGCAGGCGGGAATATGATCCCGCCTGTAATATGAACAGAGTACGCCAGCAACAGCATTCCGGATAATCGCTATAGAAAATAGGGATAGGAATGCTTAGTTGTTCATTGGCGTGGAAACTCCGTAAGATAAGTTGACGCTATTTTAACCTGAATATGTTGAAAAACAAGGCTAAAGCAATTCGCGATAAATATAGGCTGCCAGCGGATGCTGTTGTCTTTTCAGATCGAGGATAAAAAACTGGGCAATTTTACCGGCGCCCTGCACCGTTAAATGGGTATTGTCGGTTTTGCCTGCCGGGAATTTCTGGTACAGATCGGCCGGTACCTGAATAAAGTAAGGCTGGCTGGCATCTTTACCCAGCTGTTCGATAAAGTCACAGCTTTGTTGCTGTAAATCGAAAAAGCTGACCTGTTGTTCCGTTGCAACTTTAGCCGCTGCTGCGGCGTAGTCGGCCAGATCACGTTTTAGTCTGCCATTATCGGAGAAATTACGGCGACAAATCGAACTGGCCAGCATTGGAACGGCCTGACGCTGTTTTACTTCCTGAATAAAGCGGGTCAGATAATGCTGATAATCGCTACCGGCAGCAGCATAACGGGCCGGATCATCTTTTTTCTGGTCATTATGGCCGAACTGAATTAACACATAGTCACCGGCCTGCAGCTCTGTCAGTAACAGTTGCCAGCGGCCTTCGTTTAAAAACCGCAGGGTACTGCGGCCATTGGCAGCATGATTAATAATGCTTAACTGCGGCAGCATAAACTCCGGCAATAGCTGGCCCCAGCCGCGTTCCGGGTAAGCCGGATCGGGTTTGTCGGACATGGTGGAATCACCTACCAGATGCAGCCTGGCCGGGAGCGGACTGGCTAAGCTATGATAGCTTGTGAACATCGCGGCAATCACTAATGTTGCCGCTATAGAGCGGGAAAGAAACTGAGTCATTACATTGCTTCCATTAGCCGGTAGATACGCTGTAATTGTTGTTCCGGGTTCCATTTACCATCGAAAGTCCAGTCGGCGGTGATCTGCTCCGGTTTCAGCGCAGCAGGGTGTTGCTGTAAATTATCCTGTAACCACGGATACAGAAGATTGTTACTGACCTGATGGCTGAAATAGTTCCGATCTCCCCACCGGTTCGCCCGGTCCCGGTGCGGCTCTGTGGGGTAAGTGTGGCGGAATATCGGCTTATCGGCCATATTGGCGCTGTAGTGGTTGTTAATCAGATAAAATTGCCCGTCGTAGTGACGCCGCCCCAGCATAAAACCGGGTACGCCTTCAAACACGGAATCACGTACCACCAGTTTTTGCTGTTGGTGCAGTTCGCCATCATGCCATAAGGTGGCGTAGGCTTTTTTATTGACAAAGGTGCTGTTACTGAAAAAAGCCGTACCCCGTGGGCAGACCATATCGGTGTGGCCTTCAAAATAGCAGTTATCGTGATAGTACATACCAGCGGTTTTATTCCACAGACTTAACGTATCAGCACCACCGGCAATGATCCGGCAATCGGCAGTAATAATGCGGGTCGCCTGTTCAAAACCTCTGATGGCAAACTGGTGTTCATGATCCTGATAACGGTCGCCATAAGTGTTGTGAATGCTCAGGCCGAGCAGGGCAATATCGCTGCTACGGATATTTACCACGGCGGCGCCCCAGTCATCAGGATGTTGCTTAAGCCAGTTGCTGCGTAATTCTGCGTAACGGATGATGGTTTTATCTGCTCCCGCACCTGCCAGTACCAGATTATTACGGGTCAGGTAGAGCTTTTCTTCGTAAATACCGGGACCAATACGGATAATTGCCAGTCTGTTATTATCCGGCAGGCTGTCGATGGCGGCCTGAATCGAATGAAATGACGCTCCGCTTTCTTTTGCCACGGTAATCAGTAGTGGTTTGTCGAGGTCGTTTTGTGTTGCTGACAGGCTGCCGCAATAAAACAGTAAGGCAGCAAGCAGGTGATAAGCTAAGTATCGCATAATATTATTCCATTATGGCAGAAGCAGGCTTCTGCCATAAATCACTTACAATATGCTCCGGCTAGTTTAACAGCTCAGCGACTTGCACGCCGGCCATAATAAAAGGGCCATTGGCTTTGGCATCATTGCGGAATACCGGTTCGGTCATATAGTAATGGTAGCTGCCGTCGCGTCCGAAGCCTAAACCTGCTACCTGGCAGGTATTAATCAGGCTGATACTGTTATCCGGGTGAACCAGCACAAACTCATTAACCAGCCCCTGATAAGCTTTAACCGCCGTTTCACGGTAACTGGCCGGTAAATAGCCTTTGTTCAGTGCCTTAGCATAGAAATAAGTGAACATGGCACTGCCGGATGATTCCAGATAGTTACCGGTGGCCTCAGCCTGATCAACAATCTGATACCAGACGCCGCTGTCCTGATCCTGATATTTCACTAAGGTTGCCGCCAGATCGTTGATCATATCCAGTAATGGCTGGCGTAAATCGTCACGCCCGGCGGGAATGTAGTCCAGCACATCAACCAGCGCCATACCCAGCCAGCCGATACCCCGGCCCCAGAACTGGCTGGCTAACCCGGTATCAGCGTTGGCCCAGGGTTGTTGTTTTGCTTCATCCCAGGCATGAAAATACAGGCCGGTCTGCTGATCACGCAGGAGCTGGTAGGTCAGCTTAAATTCTTTTACTACTTCATCCAGAGCCGTACCGTTTTCAAATTCTGCACTGTAGAACGCCAGATAGGGCATTCCCATATAGACGCCGTCCAGCCACAGTTGATGCGGGTAAATCTTTTTATGCCAGAACGCACCATCGGCAGTACGGGGATGTTCTGCCAGTTGCTTTCTCAGTAAATCCAATGCCTTACGATAGTTTGGCTGCGGGTTTTTCAGATATTCGCGCAACAGAATATTGCCGGTGTTCAGGCTGTCGATATTGTATTTGCGGATATCGTAAGTTCTGATATCACCCTCTGCGGTAATAAAAGAGTCTACGACATCTGAAATTACCTGGCTCCACTGCGGGTTAGGGCGCACCTGCAGCAGATCATCGTATGCCTGTAGCAATAACCCGGTAGTATATTCCCAGTTAGTGTGGCGTTTACGTTCATAGTCCCAGCCGCCGTAAGCATAGTAAGGGGTCTGGCGCATCATTTCACTGGCTGCCAGCCGCTCACTCCAGTTCAGGGCCTGCTCTGCCGTCAGCGGGACATTTTTCTGTTGCTCGGATAGTGCCGTCTGGTAACGAATACGGGGTGTCAGGGTCAGTTTCTCAATTTCCTGATCCAGATAGGCAATAAACTCGGCTTCGGTCTGAATACCGTCTGGCTCACCCGGCCAGGCCGCCAGAAAGTAGTATTCCAGTTCTTTGGCGCTGGCATTCATCACCGCAACGTGGCTATTGGCATCTTCTGTCTGCTGCTTGCGGTTGCCGCGTTTGAACAGGATTGCCATTCCCAGCTGATCATCCGGCCCGGCCAGGCTTTGCCTGCCCCAGGTGGCAACATAGGTCCAGGCATGACCGGTAATATCGGCCGGGCCATGAATGATGTTGGTATCAGGCAGTTTTACCAGACCAATCGCCAGATTATCCAGTGGCTCAGATAAGGCCAGTCGGGTGTGTACCAGCCTGCTGCCGGCGGTCATTGACAGGTTTGCTGTCAGGTCCAGTGTTTTACCGGCAATTTGCCAGTCTTTATACTGAATTTGTAACGCGGAATACAAAGCGCCGTTTGCAATCACTTTAGCGGTATGCTGGCCGACTTTGGAAACAAGCTCTGCCTGCTCGCCATTCCAGTAACCATAGGCACCGGCACCGAGCGATTTACCCACTTTCAGTAAGTCCATACCCCAGTCGGCCATCTGATGGTAGGATTGATAGCCATCCAGACCAACCTGATGCAGTACCGGTTTACCGGTTTTGTTGCCGAAAATATCAAAGCCGTTACGCCAGTCCAGATAAAAGCGGTAGCCTACTTTGTCTGACTCCAGGCCCGGCCCTTCATAACGGATCCATTCTGAATGATCGGTATATTGTGGTGGTGGCGTGACTGCGGCGACATTTTCAAAGGTGCCACCAATATATTTGGCCTCTTGCCACTGGCCACCCGTTTTAACTGAAATTTCGGCCTGGGTCTGTTTGGGCCAGCTCTGGCTGGCAAAGCGCTGCTGGCTGGCATGGATTTCAACCGGCTGGCGGATTGCCGGGGCTAAATCAAGCTGGAGTAGTAAGGTATCAGCCTGTCCGTCAGCATTATGATCAATTAACTGTGATGGTACTAACTGGTTATTAACCGTGGCAACCAGTGCCGTTGCCTGCTCAGCGGTAACACCTAAGTCACTGAATGGCAGTAAGATAGTTTGCTGCGTTCTGACAAAATCAGACGGATTATTAATATTCAGTGCAGCGATATGCCCTTCAGATGCTGCTGGTTCGGCAGTTTGTGGTTGCTGCGGGCTACAGCCATTGGCAAATAGTGTGCTTAATGTCAGTAATGAAAGTGTGCTGATAAGGTGTTTTTTCACAATACATACCTGCTTATGGTGTATTTCCTGCGTTTAAAAAAACGGGGCACCCTCCGTGGTGCCATCAATAAATCCGTTGTCTGTGCACAACGGGAGAGAATTATATACCGTAAAACAAAATAGCCAGCGAAAGCTGGCTACCGTACTCAGAAACGATACTGGGCACCTAAATAATACTGGCGACCGGTTTTGTGGTAGTAAGTTAAGCGGTTGCCGCTTGAATCTACCCACTGATCGTCGGCTTCATCTGTCAGGTTCAGCGCTTCAAAGCTGACCTTCCACTGTTCAGTGATCTGATAGGACAGTGAGGCATCAATATTACGGGTGGCGTTGGTGCCTTCCATATCGTTATTATCGCGGCCAATGGCGTTGGTCAGATATTTTGAACGGTCGGTTAACGATACCCGGGCGCTGAACTTATCATCTTCATAATACAGCGTAGCGCTGCGGGTATTTTCTGATAAACCGTTCAGATCACGGGTTGCCAGGACCTGACCGTCTGCATTGACATAGTTCATCTGCGCTTTGACATAGGTAAAGTTACCGATAAAGCCGAAGCGATTCCAGAATTCCGGCAGGAAGCTGAATGGCATCTGGTATTGCGCTTCGAAGCCGTATAAATTACCGCCGGGGCCGTTTAACGGCGTATTGGTTTGCCACTCTACATTCTCGTTACAGTTGACATCATAGCCCGGACCAGCAGTACAGGCATCAATCGCTGCCTGTATCGGCAAACCGGTTTCAGTAAATGGCTTGGTTTCGCGCAGGCCCTGGACATAGCTGTCGATATTTTTACGGAATACTGCCAGACCTAACATTGATTCATTATCAAAGTACAGCTCCAAGCCTAAATCATAGGTTTTGGCTTTGGTTGGTTCCAGTGTCGGGTTACCACCGTTGACACTACGGACACCGCCGGAAGCGGATACGGTAGCATTAGGCCGGATACTGCCTAAACCGGCCCGGGCCATTACTTCGGCATAGCCAAAACGGATAATCACATCTTCCAGTGGCTCAAATACCAGGTTTAATGAAGGCAGGAATTCATTATAGTCATGCTCGGCTGTGACTTGCTCTGGTGACCCCCCCACCGTGGCCCAGGAAGTAGAAGACTGGTCGGTTTTGACATAACGGCCACCAATATCACCACGGATTACGGTATCGCCCAGTTCAGCTTCAAAAGCCAGCTGGATATAAGCACCCAGCGTTTTTTCTTCTGCGGAATAATCACCGGCGTCGTAGTTATTCAGTGTGAAATTATAAATATCATGCTGGTTATTAAATGCTGCCAGATCTGGCACCAGCCAGACGGGTTGTGAACCCAGGCCGGAGTTATAGTTCATGATCAGGGCCGGATCCATAGCCACTCCCAGTGCACCATTTAAACCATTTTCTGTGGTCAGACGGGACTCATAGGTCATAAACTCAAATTTCTTATAATGCAGCCCGCTGCGCAATGTCAGGTTATCGGTCAGCACATACTCCAGATTCAGGGCCGCACTGTCAAAGGTGTTTTCTGCTCCTAACGGACGTAAGCGCACACTGTTAATTGTCCAGTCGTCGGCATCATAGGCACCTGACCCGAAAACCAGATCCGGGTTATCACGTTTAGCGCCCCGGTAATCGTAGCTGAAATCAATACCGTCTTTCTCCATTACCACAGTGGTCTGGATCGGGTTATCAAATTCTGATTTGGCACGGCCAATCATACCGTCAATTTTCAGATTATCCGTTAACTGATGCTGTGCACTTAACGTGAACTGCAGAAATTCAGTAGACAGCTCGTCATAGCGGTTTTCGTTGCGGATGGTGGCATTTTCAAAGGCGGCATAGGTTACGGTGTTACTGCCATCAATTTCAAAATCCAGCACGTTCATCGGGTTAGTCTGGCCATTACCGTTTAAAATGGCCTGAGTGAAAATTTCATTACGGGTGGAATCGTCTTTGGAGTACAGAATATCCAGATTAAAGCGGGTTTCATTGCTTGGACGGTATTCTAATGCGGCTGCCATACCGGTACGTTTTACATTATGGGTGTAGGAGTCATAACGCGGTAACCGTGGCCGGAAGCCATCATTTATGCTATCTAATTCCAGCGTATCAGCATTTCCACGGTAGGTACCGAAGTCGTTGACATTATTCCAGCGTACGGTACTGGCGCCCACATCGTTAATGTCACGCTCTGAAAAGGCTGCAGAGAACAGCGCACCAAACTTGCCATCTGCAAAAATATTGCTGATCAGAAATGAGCCTTTAGGATCGATTTCTTCTGATGAATCGTTGTAGCCAGCCTGTACGTTAGCTGCGAAGGTAAAACCATCGTAATCGAATGGCCGGGCGGTACGCAGGTCAACAGTTGCGCCTAACGAACCTTCTTCAATATTGGCAGAGGCCGTTTTGCGGACCGTTAGTTCACTGAATAAGTCGGACGAGAAAGTGTTGAAGTCGAAACCACGGCCACGGTTAGCGCCGCCTACAGCATCAGTACCACCACTGGTGGATTGTGCTTCCATACCGTTAATCCGTACCCGGGTAAAATCCGGGCCCAGACCACGCACCGAGATTTGCCGGCCTTCACCGGCCACCCGGCTGATGGCTACACCGGAGATCCGCTGCAGCGATTCTGCCAGGTTCAGATCCGGAAAGTCTGCAATATCTTCCGCTTTTATGGTATCGGTGGCTCCGGTTTCAAAGCGCTTCTGGTTTAAGGCGCTGGCCAGACTGCCGCGGAAGCCGCCGGTAACGGTAATTACCTCAATATCTTCTTCCTGTGGGGTCGGCTGGGTTTCCTGAGCATGAAGCGGTGAGACCCCCAGAAGTGTAACTAAGCCAGCCAGGGTTAATGCTCTGGAAAGTTTAGTGGGGCGAAATTGCGTATTATGGTAAGCCATCTGTTCACCTCGTCCTGATTTATCTTGTTATGTCAGCCGGGTTTTCCCGGTTATTTTTTGGTTTTTGTCAGGAGCATTTTGGTGTGCTCCCCTGTTGATTATGTATTCGTTTAATTTTTGTCTACCGGTGGCAGAAAAAGCTTGCAATTTTGTGCCACCGATGGCAAAAAGCTAACACCAACTACCAAATTATGTCAATTATTGGCGATAATAAAATCAGTTTTAATTGTGAAAAAACAGTCTTTAATTATGGTACTTGTATGATTTTTAAAGATTTTTGTTTTTTGTGATAATTTTGGTTGTTCCATATTTGAACTATATTTAAGCTGAATATCCGGTGTTTTCAGTGCGCCGGATCAGCATATAAAAAATAAACAGGGTAAGGATGTCAGGTTATGCCACAACTATTTTCACTGTCAGGAAAAACCGCGCTGGTTACCGGAGCCAGTCGTGGACTGGGGCAGGCTATTGCGGTCGCGCTGGCGGCAGCCGGAGCAGAGGTTTTGTGTGCCAGTTCCCGTATTGATGGTACTGCTGCCACGCTGAAGCTGATTCAGTCTGCCGGAGGTAAGGCATCCGCACTGGCGGCTGATTTAAGTGATGAAGCCTCAGTACGGCAACTGGCAGAGGACGCGCTGGCCAGCGCAGGAAAAATAGATATTCTGGTTAACTGCGGTGGCACGATTTTCCGGGCGCCGGCTCATGAGTTTCCGATGCCTGAATGGCATAAGGTAATGGCGGTTAATCTGGATTCGGCTTTTTTACTCAGCCAGATTATTGGTGCGCAGATGATTAAACGCCGCAGCGGCAAAATTATCAATATTGCATCAATGCTGTCGTACAGCGGTGGCATTACTGTTCCGGCTTATACCGCCAGTAAACATGCTATTGCCGGTTTAACCAAGGCTCTGGCGAATGAGTGGGCACAACATAATATTCAGGTAAATGCGATTGCACCGGGTTATTTCCGTACTGATAACACCGCTGCATTACAAGCCGATACCGAGCGTAACACGGCTATTCTGGGGCGTATTCCGGCAGGGCGCTGGGGCGAACCGGAAGATTTAGCCGGTGCTGCTGTGTTTCTGGCTTCCGGTGCCAGTAATTACGTTAATGGTCATGTAATGGCGGTTGATGGTGGCTGGCTGGCACGCTGATAACGAATAAGCAGAACACCGATTTCTGAAGTGAGGACAAGATGAGTGTAATTTTTGAAAACCGTTATCCGACACATCCGGATGATGTAAAGCATTACGATACTGAGCAGCTGCGGCAGCACTTTCTGGTGGATAACCTGATGCAGCCTGATGTGCTGGTACTGTGTTACACCCATTATGAGCGGGTGATTGTCGGCAGTGCTGTACCGGTAACCCGGCCGGTAGTACTGGAAACGGTTGAAGCCCTAAAGGCTGAGTTTTTCTTACAACGGCGCGAGCTTGGCGTGATCAATATCGGTGGCAGTGGCACGGTAGTGGTTGATGGCCAGTCCTACAAGCTGGAAAACAAAGAGGCGCTGTATGTAGGCATGGGACATCAGGCGGTTTCTTTCCATAGCGAGGATGCTGCAAATCCGGCCAGGTTTTACCTGAATTCTGCCCCGGCACACCGTACCTTCCCGGTTAAACATATCACTATGGGGCAATGTACCGTGCTGCATATGGGGTCGCTGGAAACCTCGAATGAGCGTGATATTCACCAGCTGATGATCCGCGATGTAGTCGAAACCTGCCAGTTGCAGATGGGGCTGACGGTACTGAAACCTGGCAGTGTCTGGAACACCATGCCTGCGCACCAGCATGACCGGCGGATGGAAGCTTATTTCTATTTCGACTTACCGGCAGATCAGGCGGTGTGCCATTTTATGGGACAACCGCAGCAAACGCGTCATATCTGGATGAGTAACGAGCAGGCGGTGGTTTCTCCGGCCTGGTCGATTCACAGTGGTTGTGGCACCAGCAACTATGCCTTTATCTGGGGTATGGCAGGCGAAAACCTGGACTATCACGATATGGATAAGTTTTCTCCGGTCAGTATGCGCTGATATCACCGGAGCGATTTCATAGCCGAGGCGTGCACTAAGACGGGTCCGGCTACAACAGGGTAGGAAAAGTAATGAAAACACCAACGCTGGGAATGCGTTTCGGTAAAGGGCTGCTGCTGGCCATTTTACTGGGACTTAGCGGCTGTCAGACGCAAAAAGAAGTGGTAACGCTGCGTCTGGCACACACATTAGATCAGGAACACGTGGTGCATAAAGCCATGGTGCTGATGGGGGAGAGGCTGGCCGGTTATTCCGGTGGCTCAATGCATATTGAAATATACAGTAGCGGCCAGCTGGGTACAGAGCGGGAACTGGTAGAGCTGCTGCAGATTGGCAGCCTGGCAATGACCAAGGTGTCGGCCAGTTCGCTGGAAGGCTTTGTACCTGCGATGAAAGTGTTCAGTGTGCCGTATATTTTTGATGACGAAGATCACTTCTGGCGGGTGCTGGACAGTGAACTCGGACAGCAGCTACTGCTGGAGCCGGAAAAAGTCGGTTTACGCGGTCTTGGTTACTATGATGCCGGCAGCCGCAGCTTTTATTCCACCAACACCCGTATTGAAACCCCGGCAGATTTACGGGGTAAGAAATTCCGGGTACTGAACAGCCAGACTTCGGTACAGATGGTTGAAGCGCTGGGCGGTGCTGCCACCCCGATTGACTGGGGCGAGCTTTATACTGCGATACAGCAGGGTGTGGTTGACGGAGCTGAGAATAACCCGCCGAGTTTTTATTTATCCCGCCATTATGAAATCAGCAAATATTACACTTTAGACGAACATACCGCTGTACCGGATGTGCTGGTAGTCAGCAGCTTTATCTGGGACGGGCTTACGCCACAGCAGCAGCAATGGTTACAGGCTGCCGCTAATGATTCCATCGTTTACCAGAAAGAAGCCTGGCATAAATCGTCAGAAGAATCGCTGGCCATTGTAAAAGCCCATGGTGTGGAAGTTATTTACCCGGATAAAGCCCCGTTTCGTAAAGCCGTAGCGCCATTTCATGAAAGGCTGATGCAGACAGAAATCGGCCCGTTATTGCAACAGATTACCGCTTTATCTGAATCGGCAGCTCAGCAGGAGACCGACAATGAATAATGTTATTCGCTGGATTGACCGTATTCTGAAGTGGTTTCTGGCCGGACTGATGCTGGCCATCGTGCTGGTGGTGTGCTGGCAGGTGGTATCGCGTTTTATCCTGAATGAGCCCAGTTCCATTACCGAAGAATTATCGCGCAGCTTATTAATCTGGATTGGTATGGTCGGAGCTGCTTTTGCTTATCGTACCGGCGTTCATCTGGGGTTTGATATTCTGGTTCGCCGCTTAACCGGTGCCCGGCTGAAAAGAGCCAATCTGGTATTAACTGCTGCAGTGGTTATTTTTGCCCTGAGTGTGATGGTATTTGGCGGCGGTAAGCTGGTATTGCTGACCTGGCAGCTGAACCAGATGTCGGCTGTACTGGGCGTTAAGATGGCATATATCTATATTGCACTGCCGCTGTCCGGGTTGCTGATTACCTTTTATGGTATCTGCCAGCTGTACTGTTTTGCCAATGATAAAGAACTGGAACCGGTTGAGGGAATACTCTGATGATTTTGTCGGCAATTGTATTATTGGGTGTCTTCTTTGGCTTATTACTGCTGAACGTACCTATTTCATTCTGTATTGGTCTGGCTACACTGGCAACCATGCTACTGAGTATCGACTTCGTACCTGCTGTAATTACTATGGCACAGCGTATGGCGGGTGGTATTAACAGTTTTGCACTGCTGGCCATTCCGTTTTTTGTATTATCCGGCCTGATCATGGGGCGCGGCGGTATCGCCAGAAGGCTGATTGAATGTGCGATGGCGCTGATTGGCATGTTCCCCGGCGGGCTGGCCCTGGTAAATATTCTGTCCTGTATGTTATTTGGTTCCATTTCCGGCTCGGCTGTGGCAGCTACATCGGCTATCGGCAGCTTTATGGTGCCGGAAATGAAAAAACAGGGTTATGACGACAGTTACAGCGCCGCCGTTACCGCTGCGGCTGCAACCTCCGGTATGTTAATTCCGCCCAGTAATATTCTTATTGTTTACGCCATTGCCAGTGGCGGGGTATCTATTGCGGCGTTATTTATTGCCGGTTATCTGCCGGGCATTCTGATGGGGGTTTCGCTGATGATTGTCTGTGCTATTTATGCCAGAATCAGGCGTTTCCCGGTTGGGGACAGCGTGCCGCTGAAAGTGGTTGCCCGGAAAGTAGGGGCTGCACTGCCCAGCCTGTTTATGATTTTCCTGATTATCGGCGGCATTATCAGCGGTGTCTTTACCGCAACAGAGGCCGGTGCTATTGCGGTTATCTATTCGCTGATTCTGGCCGTTGGCTTTTACCGCGAAGTTAAAATTGCCGATTTACCCGGTATTCTGATTAAAGGTGTGGAAACCACCGCTATTGTCATGGCATTAATTGCCACGTCGTCTGCGATGGCATGGATTATGTCGTATGAGCATATTCCGCAAACCTTCAGTGCTGCCATGCTGGCGCTGAGCGATAACCCGATTATGATCCTGCTGATGATTAACATTATTCTGCTGTTAATCGGTGCCTTTCTGGATATGACCCCGGCGGTACTTATTTTTACACCGATCTTCCTGCCGGTGGCTGTTGAGCTGGGAATGAGCCCGCTGCATTTCGGCATTATGATGGTACTTAATTTATCTATCGGCCTGATTTCGCCACCGGTTGGCAGCGTGCTGTTTGTCAGCTGCGCCATAGCCAAAACCAAGCTGGAGGCTATTTTAAAGCCGTTGATGCCAATGTATCTGGCATTGTTGGTTGTGCTGATGCTGGTGACCTATATTCCGGCACTCAGTGAGTTTCTGCCTGCTTTATTCGGGCTGTAATACTAACCGTAGTCTGTTGTGACTACCGGAGACACAAAATGGTAAGCTATGTTATTCCTAATTTGGCCAATGCCTGCCGGATCCTGACGCTGGTAACAGAGTCAGATCAGGGATTAAGTTTAACCGAGCTTGAACAACGGCTGGCGGTGCCAAGAACCACCGCCTTCCGTATTCTGCAAACGCTGTGTCAGGAAAAAGTGCTGGAAAAGCATGGTAAGCGCTATCTTGTTGGGGCGTCATTATTTAAAATGAGTCTCAGTCTGCTGACTTCCCAGCGTTTACAGAATCAGGCACTGCCGATGTTGCAGCGGCTGGCACTGAGTAGCGGGTTAACCTGCCATCTGGCATTACCCCATGCCAGTGGTTCTTTGCTGGTCGAGGTGTGTGACAGCCTGAATCCGCTGCGACTGGCTGCCCGCCCCGGCACCATTGCAGATTTTAACTGCTCTGCAACCGGCAAGGTTTTTCTGGCGTTTCTGCATTTTGAACAGTTATCTGAACTGGCAGCCGCCGGGTTATTCAGAAGCAGAACCCTGCATAGTATTACTGATCCAGGAACATTGCGGGCAGAGTTACAGCGTATACTGGCACGGGGTTATGCCATTGACGAGCAGGAATATCATGATGATGTACGCTGTCTGGCCGTTCCTATTCGTGACCATCATGGTATGGTAGTGGCCGCTGTTGGGGTAACCGGTCCGGTGGCATTATTCAGCAGACAACAGACCGCGGAAATTGCCAGCGCTGTAAAACAGACTGCTATTGATATCGCGCTGACAACCTACCGGCCACAACTGGTGGTTAACAAGCAGTAACAGCAAGAAGGGACAGATGCAAAAGCAAGCCACAATTAATGATGTAGCCCGCATAGCCGGGGTATCGAAGCGCACCGTATCCAGAGTGATCAACGGCTCGCTCAGTGTCGGTGACAACACCCGGCAGCGGGTGGAAAAAGTGATTAGCGAGCTGAATTACTCGCCAAACACCCAGGCGCGCGGGCTGGCGTCCAGTCGTTCCTATCTGCTGGGGCTGATTTATGATAACCCCGATGCGCTCTATCTGGACGATGTGCAGCGCGGTGTGCTGGAAGTTTGCTCCAATCTTGGTTATGAGCTGGTGGTGCATCCGTGCCGCTATCGTAGCGAAACATTGGTTCAGGATTGTCTGCGCTTTATGCGCCGCTCAAAACTGGATGGTGTTATCGTGCTGCCACCGGTATCAGAGCTGGAAGCGCTGGCGGCGGCCTTAAAAGATGCCGGCCGGCCTTACGTGCGTTTAAGTTCGGTGGCGGTAGACGAACCCAAGCATATAGTGGTGTCGGATGACCGGGCGGCATCTGCTGAAATGGCGCGTTATTTTGCCCAGCTGGGGCATGAAAAAATTGCTTTTATCAGCGGGCCTAAACCGTATAAATCAGCCACCGAGCGGATGGAGGGTTTTCAGCATGGGCTGGCAGCCTATGGCATTAAAGTGCCGCCACACTGGATTATTGAAGGCAGTAATACTTACGAGAGTGGTATTGAATGTGCCCGCAAATTATTACTGACCGAGAGCCGGCCCACGGCTATTTTTGCCTATAACGACCATATGGCAGCCGGTGTGCTGAAGGTTGCACACGAACTGGGAATTAAAGTGCCTGAGCAACTGTCAGTAGCCGGGTTTGATGATAACTTACTGGCATCCCGTATTATTCCGGCACTGACGACCATTCGCCGTCCGGTACGGCAAATGGCCTTGCTGGCAACCACCAAAATGATTATGGCAATAGAGCATAACGATAAAGCCGCTGCTAATGTTGCTGCCAAGGTTGCACCAACACTGGTGGTAAGAGAATCCACTGCCAGGCTGAAACCGGTTAATTAGGCGTGTTGACGTTTCGCGTCAAAACCATTTACTCAATATAAAGCCGCTTGCTGGTCTGATCACTAACATTTAGCCTGACAATATTTGCCAGCGGTGGCAAAAAATTTTCCTTACCTATTGCCACCGGTGGCAAATTGGTTATTATAGTAACAAAAAAGAAATGCCAGCCTGGTATTCAGCATAATCAACAGGATAACAAGATGACAGATCTGATAAAACGTAACAGCTTAAAGACACTGGGAGTATCATCCGGTGTACTGGGGTTGCTTTCGGTCAGCGGTTGCCAGACTTTACCATTGTTGACAGCAGCACACGCCACTGAAGATGCCGCCTTATGGCAACAGGCAGACGATATTATCCATAGTATTGCGCCAACTCAGTTTCCGGCACAGGATTTTATTATCACTGATTTTGGTGCCAGAGCGGATAACAGCACTGACAGCAGCAACGCAATTAAAGACGCTATTGCCGCCTGTGCAGCAGCCGGCGGCGGTCGGGTAGTGGTTCCTGCCGGGCGTTTTAATACCGGACCAGTGCATCTGAAATCTAATGTAAACCTGCATCTGCAGAAAAATGCGGTGCTGTCGTTTTATACCGAAGCTGAGCGCTACCTGCCAGCGGTATTAACCCGTTGGGAAGGCGTGGAGCTGATGGGCTATTCGCCGTTGATTTATGCACTGGAGCAGGAAAACATTGCCGTTACCGGCGAGGGTATTCTGGAAGGCAATGGTTCCGATACCCAGTGGTGGCCGTGGAAAGGCAAATGGAAGCATACGCCATGGCAGCTTGATGCTGCAACCGATCAGGAAAACACCCGTACTCCGCTGTTTCAGATGGCAGAAGAAAATGTGCCGGTTGCAGAGCGGCATTTTGAGCAGAATTTCCTGCGTCCGCCGTTTATCCAGCCTTACCGCTGTAAGCGGGTGCTGATCGAAGGCGTGACTATCCGCAACTCGCCATTCTGGCTGATTAACCCGGTGCTGTCTGAAGATGTGATTGTCCGTGGCGTAAACTGTGTCAGCCATGGCCCTAATTCTGATGGCTGTAACCCGGAATCGTCAAACCGGGTGTTAATTGAAAACTGCCTGTTTGACACCGGTGATGACTGTATCGCCCTGAAATCAGGTCGTAATAACGATGGCCGCCGTTTAAGCACGCCGGTGCAGAATGTGGTGATTCAGGATTGCATTATGCGCGCCGGTCATGGTGGTGTGGTATTGGGTAGTGAAATCTCCGGCGGTGCCCGTAATATTTTTGCCCGTCGTTGCCGGATGAGCAGCCCGGATCTGGATCGCGGTATCCGCATTAAAACCAATTCTGTGCGCGGCGGCTTAATTGAAAACATCTATATCCGCGATATTGAGATTGGTGAAGTAAAAGACGCCATCGTCATTAACTTCTATTACGAAGAAGGTGACAGCGGTCATTTTCTGCCACAGGTTAAAAACCTGCATATCAGCAATATGACAGTGCAAAAAGCCCAGCGGGCATTTGAACTGCGAGGCTTTGAACGTGCTCCAATCAGTGGGGTTACCCTGCACAATGTTAATTTTAAACAGGCTGCAGCCATTGGCGTGCTGGAAAACGTGGCTGCAATTGAAAAAGATGCCGTGCTGTTTAACGGCAAAGCATTGCAGTTTTAACCTTTAAACCGTCTGTACCCTGTTATTTTACTGAGGTACAGGCTAAATCATAAAAATGCCACCGCTGGCAGGATAAGTAAACACAGTGAGTGAATGATGACCACAGAAACTAAAGCCGGTTGCAGTATTCCGTTAGCAGAGCCTGTTGCTACCGCGCCACAGCAAACGCTGTTACAGGTGCATCCCCGCGATAATGTAGTGGTGGCATTACAGGCTTTTGCTGCCGGTAGCGTATTACCTGAACCGTTCTCTGCGATTACCACCTTACAGGATATTCCGGCCGGTCATAAAATTGCCCTGCAGGATATCGCCAAAGGTGAGCCGGTAACAAAATACGGTTTTGCTATCGGTGGTGCTACTACAGATATTAAAGCCGGCGAGCATATTCATTCGCATAATCTGGCAACCCTGCTCAGCGGCCAGATCGATTACCGTTATCAGGGATGTCAGGCTGAACCATTAAGCTTTCCGGCTGATTTACCTCAGCATTTTATGGGCTATCGCCGCGCCAATGGCAAAACAGGTACCCGTAACGAATTGTGGATTGTTAATACTGTAGGCTGCGTCAATCGTGCGGCGATGCGTATTGCCGAGCAGGCCCGTAAACAGTACGACGGCGTAATTGACGGTATTCATGCGTTTACCCATCCATTTGGCTGCTCGCAACTGGGTGATGACCTTGATCATACCCGTTCTGCACTGGCGGGGTTAATTCAGCATCCGAATGCCGGTGCGGTACTGGTCATTGGGCTGGGTTGTGAAAACAACCAGTTGGCAAAGCTGCTGGAGTCCAGCCCGGATGTTGATCGCAACCGCATCCGTGCTTTTAATGCACAGCAGGTTGAAGACGAGATAGAGCAGGGGCTGGCTGCGGTTGCAGAACTGATTGAGCTGATGAAACAGGATAAACGCACTGAATGCCCGATCTCGGAGCTGGTGGTAGGCATGAAATGCGGCGGTTCAGACGGGCTGAGCGGCTTAACGGCTAATCCGCTGGTGGGGAGGATTTCAGATCTGGTTGCTGCTGCTAATGGCAAAGTGGTGCTAACCGAAACACCGGAAATGTTTGGTGCCGAACAGGTTTTTATGGCCAGGGCAAAAAGTGAGCAGGTATTTAATGATATCGTGACACTGGTTAACGACTTTAAACAGTACTTTCTGGATAACAAACAACCGGTGTATGAAAACCCCAGCCCGGGTAACAAAGCCGGTGGTTTAACCACACTGGAAGAAAAATCACTGGGGGCGATTCAGAAAGGCGGTTCAGCTATCGTCAATCAGGTTATCCGTTACGGCAAACAGGCTACCTTACCGGGACTGACATTACTGGAAGGGCCGGGTAATGATGCGGTATCGTCTACCGCTCTGACTGCCAGCGGCGCTACCTTATTGCTGTTTACCACCGGGCGTGGCACACCACTGGGCTTTCCGGTGCCTACGGTAAAAATTTCATCAAATTCAGCACTGGCCGGGCGTAAACCGCAGTGGATTGATTTTGATGCCGGTGCGCTGCTGCAACTGGGGCAGAACGCCGAACAATTTACCCATCAGTTTTTCCGTTATCTGGTGGATGTGGCCTCTGGCAGGCCAACCCGTAATGAATTGTCAGACAACCGGGAAATCGCTATCTGGAAAAATGGCGTAACCCTGTAAAAAAGTATACCGGGCAGCGTTTCCTGCATACCGGTAAGTCAGTTATCAGTCGCTTGAAACAGGACATTATTATGACCAATAGTCGTCGCTTAGAGTTACACCCGGATCGCTTGTTTCCTGCCGATCCGGCGGTTCGCAGTATCGCGCAGCGTTTATATAAACAGATTGCTAACCTGCCTATTGTCAGCCCGCATGGTCATACCGATCCACGCTGGTTTGCCGAGGATGCCAATTTCGATAACGCCACCAGCCTGTTATTACTGCCGGATCATTACGTTTTCCGCATGTTGTACAGTCAGGGCATCAGCCTGGAATCACTGGGGATCCGCCGCAAAGATGGCGTAGCGATTGAGACTGATTACCGTAAAATTTTCCGGACTTTCGCCAGCCACTATCATTTATTCCGTGGTACGCCATCACGGATCTGGCTGGATCACGTATTCCATGACGTATTTGGTTTACAGCAGACACTGACTGCCGATACGGCTGACAGTTACTACGACAGCATTAATGAGCAACTGGTTAAACCTGAATTCAGACCCCGGGCGCTGCTGGACCGCTTTAATATTGAGCTGATTGCCACGACCGAAGGTGCACTGAACAACCTGCAACACCATGCAGCATTAAAAGGAACAGGCTACGACAAAAAAGTGATTACCACCTTCCGCCCGGACGATGTGGTAGACGCAGACCGTGCTGATTTCGCCGGTAATATCCGCAAACTGGCTGAACTGACCGGCGAAGACACCCACAACTGGCAGGGCTATCTGGCAGCATTGCGTAAACGCCGGGCAGTATTTCGCGAACATGGTGCTACCGCGACCGATCATGGTCATCCAACCGCACTGACTGCCGACTTATCTGAAAAAGAAGCCGCAGCGTTATTCCAGCGTTGCTTAACGGGTCAGGCAACAGCGGCGGAAACCGAGCTGTTCCGTGGGCAGATGCTGACTGAAATGGCAGGTATGAGCCTGGAAGACGGCATGACTATGCAAATTCATCCGGGTGCGCACCGTAACCATAACCAGGTTATTTTCGAGCGCTTTGGTGCTGATAAAGGCGCGGATATTCCCAGCCCGACTGAATATGTGCAGGCCCTGAAACCGCTGCTGCAAAAATACGGCAACGAAGCGGGCCTGAATATTATTCTGTTTACACTGGACGAAACCACTTATTCACGCGAACTGGCACCGCTGGCCGGACATTATCCGGCACTGAAACTGGGCCCGGCATGGTGGTTCCATGACAGTCCGGAAGGCATGCTGCGTTTCCGCCATCAGGTGACTGAAACAGCCGGTTTCTACAACACTGTGGGTTTTAACGACGATACCAGGGCGTTTTTCTCTATTCCGGCCCGTCACGATGTTGCCCGCCGTATCGACAGCCGTTTTCTGGCCACGCTGGTGGCAGAGCACCGTTTGCATGAAGACGAAGCGAGTGAATTAGCTTACGAACTGACTTACGGATTGGTGAAAAAAGCGTATCAGTTGAAGTAACACAGGTATTTAGGGTAAGTCGATCAATTAAGCTGGAATCGGTTGGCTTAGAAGCAAACCGGTTCCTGGGGTGCTTAGGTGGCTTCCGAGCCCGGTAACAGTACGCAGAGCCGCCGTAAACCCATCCCTGGGGGCTTGGGTCCCGCTCCTTGCGGGACACACTCTGCTTAACTGTTACCAGCCTCTGCCCAGGACTCTCAGAATGAGTAAGTTGTTAGCCAGAGCCAGATAATAACGAGACAGATCAATGAAACAACTTAATAACCAGACACTCCCCGCATTGCAGGGTAAATTGCCGCTGCCAGCGTATCGTCTGGCGTCAGAAACGCCGGGTATCGGTATTGTGCATTTAGGCCCGGGGGCCTTCTTCCGCGGCCATCAGGCATGGTATACCGAACAGGCACTGGCATATGGTGGGGACTGGGCTATCAGTGCAGTGTCAATGCGTTCTCCTGATGTCAGTCAGGCATTAACCCCGCAGGATGGGTTATACACACTGGCGGTGCTGGATGCCCAGCAAAGCTACCAGCTTATCGGTGCTATTAAAGAAGTGCTGATTGCCAGCAAACAATTCAGCCAGGTGTTCTTACGGCTGACGGCACCAACCACCAAATATATTACTCTGACCATTACCGAAAAAGGCTACTGCCTGAATGCACAGGGCGAGCTGGATTTAAACCATCCGCAAATTCAGCAGGATCTGAGTGGTAAAGCGCAACCTGTTACTGCCATCGGTTTACTGGTGGCAGCGTTGCAACAGCGTTTTAATTACAAGCTGGCGCCGTTTTGTGTTATCAGCTGTGACAACCTGACCGATAACGGCCATAAACTGCGTAATGCGCTGATTAGCTATGCTGCTCAGCAAAACCCGGAACTGGCAGGCTGGCTGGAACAACAGCTGATTTGCCCCTGCACTATGGTTGACAGTATTACTCCTGCCACGGATGACACTATCAGGCAACAGGTGCAGCAGGAGCTGGGGGTGACTGACAACTGGCCAATTAAACGTGAAGCGTTCGTGCAGTGGGTAATTGAAGATATTCTGCCGCAGGACAGACCTGCATGGCAGCAGGCAGGGGTTATTCTGGCACGCGATGTCAGTGCGTTTGAAAAAGCCAAGCTGCGTCTGCTTAACGGTCCGCATTCCACTTTAGCCTATGTTGGCAGCCTGCTGGGCTATGAAACGGTCTTTGATGCGATGCAGGATAATCAGCTGGTTTCACTGCTTGAAAATATGATCCACAGCGAAATTATTCCATCATTTCAGGCTCCGGCAGAGCTGGATGTAAAACAATACAGCGCGGATATTCTGGCGCGTTTCCGCAATCCTGCCATCCGCCATCTGCTGTCGCAGATTGCATGGGATGGTTCGCAAAAAATGCCAATGCGCATTCTGCCGGTAATTCAGGACAACCTTATCGCCGGGCGCAGCGTACAGCAACTGGCATGCTGTATTGCCGCCTGGTTCTTATTTATCCGTAAGCGCTGGCTGGACAATGAAAAACTGGTTGACCCGTTAGCAGAGGCCTTACTGGCTATTGCTGCTGATTGCACTGGTAACAGCAAACAGGACGTTGCCGCCTTTTTAGCGGTGGATGCCGTATTCCCGGTGGCACTGGCCGCCAATTCAAACTTTGTACAGGCGGTGGAAACTGCTTACCAACAACTGGCCGGCAAACTGACGCTGGCTGCTGCTTCAGGAGTTGCTTAATGTCTGCGTTATCTGCAATTATCAAAGGCCCGGCATTACTGCCGATTATTCAGGCAGAAACGCCGGAAGAAGCTGTCGCCATTGCCGGGGCTTTACGCGACGGTGGTATTGGTTCAGTTGAAGTGGTATTAAGAACCCGGCAGGCACTGGCAGGTATTACTGCTATTCGTAATGCTTTTCCTGATCTGCTGGTTGGGGCCGGCACTATTTTATCCGCGGCTGATGCCAATGCGGCGAAAGAGGCCGGTTCGCAGTTTCTGGTCAGCCCGGCGAGTACTCCCGCCTTACTGGAAGCCATGATTAACACTGGCCTGCCGCTGGCACCAGGGGTGGCAACACCGTCTGAAATTGCGATGGCCTGCGAATTTGGTTTGCGTGAAGTCAAATTTTTCCCGGCACATTTGTCTGGCGGTATTGAAATGCTTAAAGCACTGTCCGGTGTGTTTCAGCAGGTGCGTTTCTGCCCGACCGGGGGGATTGGCCAGAACAATCTGGCTGATTTCCTGAGCCTGAAAAATGTGTTTGTCGCTGGTGGTTCGTGGTTGTCACCTGCCAGTCTGGTAAAAGCACGGGCCTGGTCAGATATTTCAGCACTGGCTGCCGAAGCTGTTACGATTGCCAGACAAATAAAAACCGCAGCATAAGGAAAACAGCATGAGCAAACGTATTGTGATTATGGGCGAGTGCATGGTTGAGCTGTACCAGCTGGTTGACAGCGTTTATCACCAGAACTTTGCCGGAGATGTATTTAATACGGCGGTCTACCTGAAACGCACCTGCGAAACCCCGGTGGAAGTACAGTTTTTTACCACTGTCGGCACAGACTTAATCAGTGACAAACTGGTACGGGCGGCTGAACAGGAAAAAATCAGTACCGGCCTTATTTTCCGTACCAAAATTGCCCGTCCCGGCTTATATATGATCAATACCGATGCTTTTGGCGAGCGCAGCTTTGTGTACTGGCGCGATAGCTCGGCGGCTAAGCAGGTAATGCAGAGTTTTGCCCGGCAGGGTGATTACAGCAGCCTGGCCGGAGCGGATATGTTCTATTTCTCCGGTATTACGCTGGCGATTCTGTCAGATGAGGATCGCCGGCAGCTGTTTGCTCTGGTGCAAAAACTGAAACAGGACGGCAGCAGGATCGTATTCGATCCTAACTACCGCCCGGCATTATGGGCCGATGCCGACAGTGCCAGAGCCGCATTTACGGCTGCATATAAACTGGCGGATATTGCCTTACCGGGGCTGGACGATCATAAAGTGCTGTTCGCTGCCAGCAGTACGGAGCAGGTGGTTGCACAGTTACAGGAGCTGGGTGTACCGGAAATTATCGTAAAAGATGGTAAAAACGGTATCACGGGTTATGCTGAACAACAGGCATTCAGCGCTCTGGCTCATCCGGTTAAAACGGTGGTTGATACCACCGCTGCCGGGGATTCCTTTAACGGTGGCTATCTGGCTGCACGGCTGGGCGGTATAGCACCAAAACATGCGGTAAAATTTGCCGCCCGGCTGGCTGGTTTCGTAGTGGAACATACCGGTGCGATTGTCAGCAAAGAACATTTTAATGGTTTCTGGGCCAAACACCGGCCTTCGCTGTTTGTAAAGTAGCCGGTGGTTTAGGTTATTTCGGCACGAACCGGTTTGCTCACGCTAACAATACAACGAGATCTGGCTTAAGCCGGGCAATAGCCAAATCAGACTCTGATTAACAACCAAGCCAACTTTATTGTTAAAGGAGCAACAGATGAGTTTACATAACCTCTTTCCTGCAGCGGACGATATTCCGGCTGATTTTCGTCATCCCGCTGTCATAACCCAGCGTGAATACCTGATTAACGGCAAACTGGTTGAATGGACAGGAGAACTCAGCCCGGTGTTAAGTCCGGTTTATCTGCGTAATGGCGACAAACTGGAACAGGTACTGCTGGGGCATACCCCATTACTGGATGCCGATACCGCACTACAGGCACTGGATGCTGCCACCAAAGCCTATAATCTTGGCCGTGGTGTGTGGCCAACACTGCCGGTACTGGAGCGCATTCAGCATGTTGAAAAATTCCTGCAACTGATGCAGCAGCAACGCGATGAAGTGATCCGGCTGCTGATGTGGGAAATCGGCAAAACCTACCCGGATGCCGCCAAAGAATTTGACCGCACCTGCGACTATATCCGCGATACCATCGAAGCACTGAAACAACAGGACAGAGACGCCAGCCATTTTATTATTGAACAGGGTACGCTGGGCAAAATCCGCCGGGTGCCGGTGGGCGTGGCATTGTGTATGGGGCCGTTTAACTACCCGCTGAATGAAACCTTTACCACGCTGATCCCGGCGCTGATTATGGGCAATACTGTCATCTTTAAACCGGCCAAATACGGCGTCCTGCTGATTAAACCGTTACTGGAAGCCTTTTTACAGAGCTTTCCGCCGGGGGTGATTAACGTTATTTATGGCCGGGGACGTGAAACGGTTGGCGTACTGATGGAAAGTGGCAAAATCGACTTATTTGCCTTTATCGGCACCAACAAAGGCGCCAGTGATTTAAAGCGGATGCATCCCAAACCACACCGCTTGCGGGCAGTACTGGGGCTGGATGCCAAAAACCCGGCGATTATTCTGCCGGATGCCGATTTAAACCGTACCGTAAAAGAATGTGTGGCCGGTAGTCTGTCATTTAACGGCCAGCGCTGTACTGCGCTGAAAATTATGTTTGTGCACCAGAGTATTGCCGGGCGTTTTGTGGAAGAACTCAGTGCTGCCATTAATAAGCTGCAACTGGGAATGCCGTGGCAAAAAGAAGCCCAGCTGACGCCATTACCGGAGCCCGGCAAAACCGGCTATCTGAGTGATTTAGTGTCTGATGCGCTGGCAAAAGGGGCACAACTGATTAATGAAGGTGGCGGTGAGACCACCGCATCACTGTTTAAACCGGCATTGCTGTATCCGGTAAATAAAGAGATGCGGTTGTACAGCGAAGAGCAGTTCGGGCCGGTCGTTCCGGTAGTGCCTTATCAGCATATTGACGAAGTGATTGACTACGTTATTCATTCCAACTTCGGGCAGCAACTGAGTATTTTCGGCCAGGATGCGCAGCAGGTGGGTGAACTGGTGGATATTTTCAGTAATCAGGTCGGGCGGATAAACCTGAACAGCCAGTGCCAGCGCGGGCCGGACAGTTTTCCGTTTAACGGCCGCAAAGACTCGGCTGAAGGTACGTTATCGGTGGTGGATGCACTGCGTCAGTTTTCGATTCCGACGCTGGTAGCTGCCAAGTATCAGGAAGGCGATGTGGCCTTTGTCAAAGAGATGATTAGCCAGCGCTCGTCGCACTTTCTGGCGACTGACTTTCTGTTCTGATAGCAAAATCTGGCCTGCGATGGTATGTCGCAGGCCAGGTTTATTACAATAGAAACCGGCGTATCTGTTCCAGAGTTATGTCGGGCTTTTCAAACCGGGTAAGACGGGTAATTTCCTGGCCATTTTTCAGAATAATCAGTGTCGGAAAACTGTTCGCCTGAAATTGCTGCAGGCGGGCATTATCCTGATCCAGCGTTAACGGGTAAGTAATCGCAAATTTTTTGCGGTACTCCGCCACATCTGTCGCCTCTGTCCATAAATGTGTTACATAGGCCTGCAGGGGGATTTCCGGGTATTGCTGATGCAGGCGGGCTACCGTGTGGATTGCATTGGTGCAGTTTTCTGCCATCTGCGGGTGCAGATCTTTCATATACCAGTCACACCAGGTTGCAGAGAAATAGATGAACTCAGTACCTGCCGGGCGCATATCAGCCGGTTGCTGATTAACACTGACTGTACCTTTATGCTTCGTTTCCCCGTCCAGTTTGTCTGCGGCAAGTAATTCCAGTTTTTCTGCCAGTATCTGATCATCCTTATAAGTTGTATAAACGACATTCCCCTGCCGGTTAATCAGGACATGAAAAGGGGTGCCTTTAAACTCAAAATTACTGGCGATAGAACCGTTATTATCCAGCACCACGGGAATGGTCAGTTTATGCTGCTGGTACAGCCTTCTGATATTATTGTCTGTTTCATTAATATTCAGATTCACCGCAAACATGGCGATACGATCATGATATTGCTCGTAAGCTTGCTGCAGGCTGGGTAGTTCCTGCCGGCATTCTCTGCACCAGCTGGCCCAGAGTTTTAAATAGACAGGTTGTTTGCCAATATAAGATTGTACAGAAACCGGCTCACCTTCAAATACCTGATAGCTGGGCTCAAGTTTCAGGGCGGCAGCGCCTGATTGCAGCGCAATCAGGCATAATAGCAACAGCCAATATTTTTTCATGCTAACCTTCCGTTATTTCCGGCTGAAAATTAAACCCTACAGCCACTCTGTTCCAGGCATTAATGGTAATAATCAGTGCCGTCAGGTCAACAATCTGCTGGGTACTGAAAGCAGATGCCACGATCTGATAATCTTCATCGGCGACTTTATTACCTGCCAGTCTGGTCAGAACTTCTGTCCAGTGCAGTGCCGCCCGTTCCTGCTCAGAAAATACCCCGGTTTCATGCCAGGCAGCCAGTACATCCAGCCGCTGCTGATTTTCACCGTCCTGGCGGGCTTCAGCCGCATGCATATGCTGACAGAAAGCACAGCCGTTAATCTGAGAGGCCCGCAGTTTTACCAGATGCGTCAGTCCGGGTTCAAAGCTGGCGGCAGCTTTTTCGCCCAACCCAATCAGAGCATTAACCAGTACCGGTTGCAGTTGATACACTTTATTACGGTTCAGTCGTTGTTGCATGATTAAACTCCTTTAATTAACTGTCGGAAGTATCATGCGATAGCTGGGGTTTTTCTGATTGTATTTTTGCGACATCATCCGGCAAAAGCAAGCAGGCTTTAACTGCCTGATGGTTTAGCCTGTTTACGTTGCCGGTACTGGCCCGGTGTCTGCTGGGTAATTTTTTTAAACTGATGGATAAATTGTGCCTGATCATAAAAGCCGCTGTTAAGGGCAATATCGGTCAGGTTTAGTTGTGGGTTGAGGTTGATCAGCATTCTGGCCTGGCGGATACGGTGCAGGGTTTTCAGTTGTACTGCCGGCAGGCCAACCTCCTGACGAAAAGTGCGTTCCAGCTGACGGCGGCTCATCGCTGCCTGGCTGCTAAGCTGTTCTATGGTCAGCGGGCTTTGCAGTAACTGCGGCAACAGATGCTGAATTACCCCGTAACCGGCCTGTTCCGCAGACTGTAGCAACCAGTTTTCAATCAGTTGTATCCGCACTGTCACATCAGCGGTGCCATCCAGTTGCCGGCATAACTGCTGTAACGACGGAACCAGCCGTTCTGGTTCAGGCATTACCTCAATTTCTGTCGGCAACTGTTTGCCTAGTAACTGAAAAGCGCCACCGGGATGAAAACGGATCCCCAGCCAGTCTTCGCTGCCGGAGAGGGATAATAATGTCAGGCTATGGCTGGCCCGGAAACTGAGTTGGGGTGGTTGCTGCTGCCGGAAGCTGAAAATCAGGCTGCTGCCACCATCCGGATAGAGTTTTTCCATTGTTCCCTGGAGGGATACCCCCTGGGCTCTGATTTTCCAGTAACACTGGATCCACGGACTGAGCCGCGGATGGGGAAGAACAGCCTGAAAACCAAGATGGCTGAGATTGCCAACCGGCAGATTGAAACTACGATTATTCATCAGTATGACAGATGCCAGCGAACGAACTGTTATAAGATACCTCAAGCATACACAATTCTGTTGATCATTGCGGGAATAAGTTTGTCGCCGGTTAATCGTTATTTATGTATAATTTATACTGTTTATTTGCATGGCGAATCGAGCATTTATTTATTAGATGGCATATTATTAAAATGCTATCCGGGTAAAGCAGAGGAGTATTATGGATCAGCAATTTATTCAGGCCGTGCGTCAGCTTATTCCGGCTGAGCGCTATTTTGATGATCCTATCGCCACACTGGCCTACGGTACAGATGCCAGTTTTTACCGCCTGATCCCACAACTGGTGCTGCGGGTAGAAAGTGAAACCGAAGTGGTGACATTGCTGCAACTGGCACAGCAATATCAGGTGCCGGTTACATTCCGGGCTGCCGGAACCAGTTTATCCGGGCAGGCAGTAACAGATTCAGTATTAATTGTGCTGGGCGAAAACTGGAATGGCCGGGAAATTCGCCGGCAGGGCCGGCAAATTCGCTTACAGCCAGGGGTGATTGGTGCGCATGCCAATAGTGTGTTACTGCCTTATCAGCGGAAAATCGGGCCGGATCCGGCATCGATTAACGCCTGTAAAATAGGCGGTATTGTCGCCAATAATGCCAGCGGTATGTGCTGTGGCACGGCCCAGAACAGCTACCATACACTGGCGGGGATGCGGATGGTGCTGGCTGACGGCACTGTGGTGGATACTGAAGATGCTGCCAGTGTGGCAGCGTTTAAGCAAAGCCATCAGTTGCTGTTGCAACAACTGGCTGAACTGGGCAGAACGACCCGTAATAACAGCGAGCTGGCGGCTAAAATCCGTCATAAATACCGTTTAAAGAATACGACCGGTTTTTCATTAAATGCCCTGGTCGATTTTGATCAGCCACTGGATATTCTGAGCCACCTGCTGGTAGGCTCTGAAGGCTGTCTGGGTTTTATCAGTGCGGTTACCTATAACACGGTGCCGGAGCATCCGTTTAAAGCCAGTGCCTTAATGGTGTTTCACGATGTGGAAAGCTGCTGCAAAGCCGTGATTACCCTGAAAACACAACCGGTATCCGCAGTTGAACTGCTGGACAGACGCAGCCTGCGGTCGGTACAGGATAAACCGGGTATGCCTGACTGGGTGCAGCAGCTGTCAGAAAATGCCTGCGCCCTGCTGATAGAATCCCGGGCAGCTAGCCAGACATTGCTGCATGAGCAGCTAAAGCTGATTGAAAGTGCGTTACAGCATTATCCGCTGGAGCAGCAGGTTGCGTTTAGTGACGATCCAACCGTATATAATCAGCTGTGGGCGATCCGCAAAGGGACTTTCCCGGCTGTGGGGGCAGTAAGAGAAACCGGTACTACCGTTATTATTGAAGATGTCACTTTCCCGCTGGAACAGCTGGCCGAAGGGGTTAACCGCTTACTGGCACTATTTGACAAACACCATTATCACGAAGCCATTATTTTTGGTCATGCGCTGGAAGGTAACCTGCATTTTGTATTTACCCAGGGTTTTGATGATCCGGCACAGGTAGCCCGTTATGACGCCTTTATGCAGGATATTGCCCGGCTGGTGGCAGTGGAATTCGGTGGTTCACTGAAAGCTGAGCATGGCACCGGCCGCAATATGGCGCCTTTTGTTGAAATGGAATGGGGCACAGCAGCCTATCAACTGATGTGGCAGATTAAGCGTTTGCTCGATCCCAAAGGCATTTTAAACCCGGATGTGATTTTAAGTACCAACCCGCAGTTACATTTACAGAACCTGAAACCTTTGCCGGCGACCAATGAACTGGTGGATAAATGTATCGAGTGCGGCTTTTGCGAACCCAGCTGTCCGTCGCGTAAGTTAACACTTACCCCACGGCAGCGGATTGTCACCCGGCGGGAAATCAGCCGTCTGCAACGCAGCAAAAAGCAGACAACAGAAAACAGCGCACGACTGAAAGCACTGGAAGCATCCTACCAGTATCAGGGTAACGATACCTGCGCTGCCTGCGGTATGTGCAGCATCGCTTGTCCGGTTGGTATCAACACCGGTGATCTGACAAGACAACTGCGGGCTGTCGCGAATCAACCAGCGGCGCCTGTAGCAAACTGGCTGGCACGTCATTTTTCGGCAGTCAGTTTTGTGGCCAGGCTGGGGTTACGGCTGGCCAATGTGATGCACCGCATCCTTGGCAGCCGCAATATGCAGACACTCACCGGCGGCTTACGGCGTTTATCCGGTAAACGTCTGCCGTTGTGGACACCGGCTATGCCCGGCGCATCACGGCTGCCCAAACCATCAGTTAATACCGCCTTACAGCCACTGGTGTATTTACCCAGTTGTGCCAGCCGTACTATGGGGCCAGAGCTGAATAGTGCCGATCCGCGTTCGTTACCGGAAGTTACCGTCGCATTACTGGAAAAAGCCGGTTATAGCGTTGTTTTTCCTGAGCAGCTTAACAGCTTATGCTGCGGTATGCCGTTTCAGTCAAAAGGGCAGTTTGCTGCCGCCAATACCAAATTACAGCAACTGGAGCAGCAATTACTGGCTATTACCGATAATGGCCGTATTCCGGTGTATTCCGATACCAGCCCATGCAGCCTGACGATGAAAGGTCAGCTGGACTCACGGCTGAAAGTGTACGACAGCATTGATTTTCTGGCTGAATTTGTGGTGGATAAACTACAGCTTACGCCGCAACCGGAACCGGTAGCCCTGCATATTACCTGTAGTGCCAGCCGGTTAGGGCAGGCTGAGCGCTTAAAGAAACTGGCTAAAGCCTGTGGCAGTGAAGTGGTGATTCCGGAGCAAATCAGTTGTTGCGGTTTTGCCGGTGATAAGGGGTTATTGTTGCCGGAACTGAATGCTTCCGCTTTAGGTACACTGAAGCAGCAGGTAAGCGGGTGTTCACAAGGTGTCAGTAGCAGCCGTACCTGTGAAATCGGTTTAACCACCCATAGCGGTATTGAATACCGGCATATCGCCTACCTGCTGGATAAATGCTCCGGTAATCTGCCTGTCAACTGACAGGCAGATTGTCAGACACGTTTTGTCGCTATAGCCGAAGTGGAAAGTAGAATATGGCATTACTACCAATTAGTTAAGCCGGTTCCTGCTGTAACCTCAACTGAACGGTATCAGAGTATTAAAGTTGCTTTAAAAACTCTTCAGACAGTTTCAGTTCGTCATTCAGGTTTACGCCTACGCCGCGATCCAGAATGTTTTTCGCAATCTGCTTGGCTTCTTCCAGTGAGTGCATTTGCGCTGTACCACATTGGTAGATATTCAGTTCGGGGATATCTTTCTGATTATGCACATTCAGTACGTCACGCATCGCGTCCTGCCAGGCGGCGGCAACACGTTGTTCGTCCGGGGTGCCTATCAGGCTCATATAAAAGCCGGTACGGCAGCCCATTGGGGAAATATCAATAATTTCGACATTCTGCCCGTTCAGGTGATCCCGCATAAAACCGGCAAACAGGTGCTCCAGTGTATGGATGCCTTTCTCTGACAGAATTTCTTCGTTCGGCACGCAAAAGCGTAAATCGAATACGGTAATGGCGTCGCCTTTCGGGGTATGCATTTTCTTAGCCACCCGCACAGCCGGGGCTTTCATAATGGTATGGTCAACGGTAAAACTGTCTAGTAATGGCATAACGGATAACCTTTATCGCTATTGTGAGTATTGGTTATTATAGCCAGCAGCTGCCGCAGAAGTTAAATGCTTTTCCGGTATTTGATACTCTATATTTAACTTTAGCGGCTGTTTATCTTACCGCCGGCTGTCTGTAACCATGCGCACCGCTAAGGCGGCTAATACCGTACCCATCAGCCAGCGCTGTATTGTGATCCACACTGGCCGGCCAGTCAGAAATATTGCGATTGATCCTGCCATTACCGCGATCAGGGCATTGACGCTGATGCTGATTATTATTTGTACGACACCAAGAATAAGCGATTGTGACAGAACACTGCCAGTCTCGGGGCTGATAAACTGAGGCAGCAGCGATAAGTACATAATGGCGATTTTTGGATTCAGAAGATTGGTGATAAAACCCATCATAAACAGTTTCTGCGGGCTGTCTTCAGGTAATTCGCGTACCTGAAACGGCGAGCGCCCACCGGGCCTGATTGCCTGCCACGCGAGATACAGCAAATAAACGGCACCGGCAATACGAAGAATGTCGTAGGCGTAAGGTACAGCCATCACCAGGGCAGTTATACCGAAAGCGGCACATAGCATGTAGAAGATGAAGCCAAGTGCAACTCCCCCGAGCGAAATTAGCCCGGCTTTGCGTCCCTGACATATTGAGCGTGAAATTAAATAAACCATATTGGGTCCGGGAGTCAGTACCAGCCCCAGTGCGACAAGGCTGAAAGCAATAAGGTTTGATAATTCCGGCATCGTAGCACTCTCAAATGATGACTAATCGCATACATAATATGCGGGCTTACGCTGGTGCTTTTTGTACAAAACACTTTCAGGTGAGCCTGTAAAATAATTATGAAAGGCTAACTTACCACATCATAACTAAAATTTTCTATCAATAACCTTGAATCACATAGGGCTAATCCCCATTAACCGGTCACATAGATTTTAATTGTTCAGTTTTAAGGTGGAGAGCAGTTATGGGCAGAATTATTGGTATTGATTTAGGTACTACAAACTCTTGTGTTGCGGTATTAGACGGTGATAAACCACGGGTGCTGGAAAATGCCGAAGGTACGCGTACTACGCCTTCGATCATTGCGTATGCAGATGATGGCGAAGTGTTAGTCGGACAGCCGGCTAAACGTCAGGCGGTGACAAACCCGAAAAACACTTTATTTGCAATCAAGCGCTTAATCGGTCGTCGGTTTGAAGACGAAGAAGTACAGCGCGATATTAAAATTATGCCTTACAGCATTGTAAAGGCAGATAATGGTGATGCCTGGGTTGAAGTTAAAGGCAAGAAACTGGCAGCACCGCAAATTTCTGCTGAAGTGCTGAAAAAGATGAAGAAAACGGCAGAAGACTTCTTGGGTGAAGAAGTGACTGCTGCGGTTATCACTGTACCTGCGTATTTCAACGATGCCCAGCGTCAGGCAACCAAAGATGCCGGTCGTATCGCAGGTCTGGATGTAAAACGTATTATCAACGAGCCAACTGCTGCGGCACTGGCCTATGGTATGGATAAAAAGAAAGGCGATACCAAAGTTGCAGTTTACGACTTGGGTGGTGGTACTTTCGATATCTCGATCATTGAAATTGACGATGTTGACGGCGAACAGACGTTTGAAGTGCTGGCAACCAATGGTGATACCCACTTGGGTGGTGAAGACTTCGATAACCGTTTAATCAACTATCTGGTTGATGAGTTCAAAAAAGAACAGGGTATCGATCTGCGCAACGATCCGCTGGCGATGCAGCGTTTAAAAGAGTCTGCTGAAAAAGCGAAAATTGAACTGTCTTCAGCATCTCAGACAGAAGTTAACCTGCCCTATATTACGGCAGATGCGTCTGGCCCTAAACATTTAAACATTAAGGTAACCCGCGCCAAGCTGGAATCTTTAGTGGAAGATCTGATTCAGCGCACGCTGGAGCCACTGAAAAAAGCTATCAGTGATGCCGATCTGAACGTTAATGAAATTAACGAGATCATTCTGGTAGGTGGTCAGACCCGGATGCCTAAAGTGCAGGAAGCGGTAACGGCTTTCTTCGGTAAAGAACCGCGTAAAGACGTGAACCCGGATGAAGCGGTGGCGGTAGGTGCTGCAATTCAGGGCGCGGTACTGTCAGGTGATGTTAAAGACGTACTGCTGCTGGACGTAACACCGCTGTCTTTAGGTATTGAGACGATGGGCAGCGTAATGACTGCGCTGATCGAGAAAAACACCACGATTCCTACCAAGAAATCACAGGTGTTCTCAACTGCCGACGATAACCAGTCTGCGGTAACGATTCATGTATTACAGGGTGAGCGTAAGCGCGCGTCTGATAACAAATCGTTGGGTCAGTTTAATCTGGAAGGTATTCGCCCGGCCCGTCGCGGTGAACCACAGATTGAAGTCACATTCGACCTTGATGCTGACGGTATTCTGCATGTGTCTGCCAAAGATAAAGACACTGGTAAAGAGCAGAAAATCACCATCAAAGCGTCTTCTGGTCTGAGTGAGGAAGAAATTCAGGCGATGGTGCGTGATGCAGAAGCGCATGCCGAAGAAGACAAGAAATTTGAAGAACTGGTTCAGACCCGTAATCAGGCCGATGCCCTGGTGCATGCGACCCGTAAGCAACTGGAAGAATCAGGCGCAGATTTAGCAGCAGACGACAAAGAAGCGATTGAGACGGCCATCAGCGATCTGGATAAAGCGATCAAAGGCAGTGATAAAGCTGACATTGACGCTAAGTCACAGGCGCTGATCCAGGCATCTCAGAAGCTGATGGAAGCGGCTCAGGCTAAAGCGCAACAAGGCGGTGCAGAAGCTCAGTCTGCTGATGCCGGTGCTGACGATGTGGTTGATGCTGAGTTTGAAGAAGTCAAAGACGACAAAAAATAATTTGGGTTAATCCGGGCTGTATCGGTAAGATACAGCCCCTTTACTATGAAGTTAGCACTAATCTATGTCGAAGCGTGACTATTATGAAGTGTTAGGTGTCGCGAAAGGCGCCGACGATAAAGACATCAAAAAGGCTTATAAACGCCTCGCTATGAAATATCACCCTGATCGTACTCAGGGCGATAAGTCTATGGAAGAGAAGTTTAAAGAAGTTCAGGAAGCCTATGAGGTGTTATCGGACGAGCAGAAACGCGCTGCTTATGACCGTTATGGCCATGCAGGAGTAGATCCTAACCGTGGTGCCGGTGGCTTTGGCGGCGGCGGTGCAGCTGATTTCGGTGATATTTTCGGTGATGTATTCGGTGATATCTTCGGTGGCGGCGGTCGTCGTGGTCAGTCACGCGCCCAGCGCGGTGCCGATTTACGTTACAACCTGGAACTGAGCCTGGAAGAAGCGGTACGTGGTAAATCAGTCGATATTAAAGTACCGACCCTGGTTAACTGCGACAGCTGTGATGGTTCCGGTGCCAAGAAGGGCACTTCGGCCAAGTCCTGTCCTACCTGTCATGGTGCTGGCCAGGTTACCATGCGCCAGGGCTTTTTTGCCGTGCAGCAAACCTGTCCTACCTGTCATGGTCGGGGCAAGATTATTCCTGAACCCTGTACCAAGTGTCATGGCGAAGGCCGGGTTGAGAAAACCAAAACACTGTCGGTTAAAATTCCGGCGGGTGTTGATACCGGCGACCGGATCCGTTTAAGCGGTGAAGGCGAAGCAGGTATGCATGGTGCTCAGGCAGGGGATTTATACGTTCAGATACATGTAAAGCCGCATCCGATATTCCAGCGTGATGGCAACAACCTGTACTGCGATGTACCACTGAGTTTTACGACCGCAGCTTTAGGTGGCGAAATTGACGTACCGACGCTGGATGGCCGGGTCAAACTGAAGATCCCGGCAGAAACCCAGACCGAAAAAATGTTCCGTTTACGTGGTAAAGGAGTGCAGTCTGTACGCGGTGGCGGTGTCGGTGATCTGGTATGTAAAGTGGTAATCGAAACCCCGGTAAATCTGAGTGAGAGACAAAAAGATTTACTGCGTCAGCTGGATGAAACTATGGCCGGCGAAAGTGAAGCCAGACATCGGCCAAAATCAAAAGGCTTTTTCGATGGTGTGAAAAAGTTTTTTGATGACTTAACAAGTTAATTTCTGCTGTTATATAAAAACCACCTGCGGGTGGTTTTTTCATGCCCAGCAGATACAATATACCGGTATAGCTGTTACATAAGGATATCGCGATGCTGAAAAAAATACTGATGGCAACTTTCTGTACCGGAGTGGTTGTAGCCTGTGCCCAGTCACCTACTGGTCGTGATCAGCTATTATTATTTAATGATTCTGAGCTCAGCAAAATGGGAGCACAGACATTTGAAGGCATGAAAGCCGAAACGCCGATTTCAAAAGATGCCCGTACCAATACTTATGTGCAATGTGTTGCCGAAAATCTGCTGCAAGTCACCCCTGAAAAATTTATGGGTAATGGCTGGGAAATTGTGGTATTCGACAGTGAACAGGTTAACGCCTTTGCATTACCCGGCGGTAAAATCGGTGTTTATACCGGTTTGCTGAAAGTCGCTGAAAACCAGCATCAGCTGGCAGCAGTGGTTGGTCATGAAATTGGTCACGTAATGGCAGGCCATAGTAATGAGCGTTTATCGACTAATACCGGAATTGCAGTGGGTGGCGCGGCTATAAATGCTGTATTAGGCGCTTATAGTGTACAGTATAAAGAGCATATTATGGCTGCCCTTGGAGTGGGAGCTCAGGTAGGGATAGAATTACCGTTCAGCCGTACCCATGAATCTGAAGCCGATATTATCGGTTTGCAGTTGATGGCGCAGGCCGGGTTTAATCCAGAGCAGGCCGTTAATCTGTGGCAGAATATGGCAGCAGCCGGTGGTGGTAAGCGTGTACCTGAATGGCAGTCCACGCACCCCGCACCGGAAAACCGAATTAAAAAGTTACAGCTGGATATGCCTGCTGCATTGCAACTTTACAATCAGCGTAAAGCAGCCGCTAAACTGCCGGACTGCGGTTCTTTGTAAACAGTGCATGGTGCAGTAAGCTCAGAGTTGTCAGGTAATTTTACATATCAGCCGGTGACAGGTGTTGCCGGCTAATTTTTAGTAAGTAAAAACAGACTGTTAAAAAACTGGATTTGATTTTGCATAACATTAAATCTACACTTTTCGCAGTCTGATTCAGGGATGATGCAATGGAACCAGTGGAAAATAAGGATATTAACACTCAGCAGCAAGGCCGCCGCCGTTTTTTAATGCGGGCCGGGCTCGGTAGCCTGCCAGTATTACTGACTCTGAAAAGCAAAGCTGCCTGGGGAACCAGTACGCTTAACTGCTCATTAAGTACTACCGCATCACAAATGCAGTCGGTCGCTCCTGATACCTTTAATACCTGTCGTGGCAGTTTTCGTTCGCATGGTCCGGCACATCATTACTTTGATAAGGATTCCCGTAAAAAACACGGCCATGATCGGCGCGGCTATTTTTATAATAAACACGCGGGGAAACATCAGAAAACACAACATCTGACAGATGAAGTAAAGCACTGGCGTGGCATTGCAGTACATCAGGACACCCGCTTTACAGAAATCTTTGGCTCTGGTTACAGCAGTACGCTGGCAAATGCACTGGCCCAGCATGGGCTGGTTGCGGATATTACCGCGTGTTTTCTGCATTCGCTGTATTTTCAGCTGGAAGGTGTGTCTTCCAACCTGCCGGGGCCTGATGCCTTCGTCAATGCTTATGTCAACTCGGTTACCAGTGAACAGAAGCAGAATCTTGCCGGTTTGCTTGAACTGTATATCCATGGTGCCTGACGGTGGATGTAACACTAAGTTATGCTGAATGGCTGCAACAGGTAACGGCAGATCCTGTGATCAGGCGGGTTTATTGTGAAGGTTCCTGTGCTGTTGTTTTTGAGCGGCTGTCTCAGGATACACTGTTAGAGGATATTGAAAAATGTCAGGACGACAACACTATTGACTGATTTTGCGGTACATCTCCATCCGTTTTCTGTTGCTGTAAATAACCACTGCCGGGCGCTGGCTCAGGCGGTGCATGCGCTTTATCCCTCCGCTATTGTCCGGAAAATCGATACTGCACATCTTTATGATTTCACGCTGGATGTTAAACGCCGTTTTACCGGCCGGAGCTGGCCGTTTCATGTCAGTGCCGGACAGCAGCATTTCAGAATGAGCGAACAAAAACAGCTGGTGCCGATTTTTGAGTGGGGTATTAACTGGTGTGTGGCATCATATCAGCATCAGTATCTGGCGATACATGCTGCAGTGCTGGAACGTGATGGCAAAACGCTGGTACTGCCGGCGCCTCCGGGAGCGGGCAAAAGTACATTATGCGCGGTATTAATGCTGGAAGGCTGGCGTTTGCTGTCTGATGAAATGTGCCTGATAGCGCCGGACAGCGGCAATATCATTCCCTGTGTCCGGCCGGTCAGCCTGAAAAACCGTTCATTACAACTGATTAAGCAATGGTATCCTGCGGTAACGTTGCAGCAAATTACCGCCGGAACGCCGAAGGGTACGGTTGGGTTTCTGGCGCCTTCACCGCAAAGCTGGCAGCAATATCAGCAAGTTGCTGCGCCCTGTATTGTTATTTTTCCGCAATATGATGCTGCACGTATCATCTTGCACCTGTCTGAAGTCAGTAAGGCGGATGCTTTTATGCATCTGGCCCAGAATTCGTTTAATTACGCAGTACTGGCAGAGCAGGGGTTTAATTGTCTGGCTGATTTTATATCGCGTATCACCGCCTACCGGATGGAATATGCTGATATTGAGCAGGTGCTGGCGGCACTGGATGCGTTATGATGAAACAGAAACCGTTATTGCAGTTTTTTCAGGAGCCCGCGGTTTTTACCGGTATTGCCAGCGCCGCAGACTGGACTTTACTGTTGCAGCAAGCCAGGGAGCAGGGGCTGCTTGCCCGTTTATATTATGTGGCCCGGCGCCATCAGTTACTGCCGAAATTGCCGGAGAAAGTGTTGCAGCATAGCCTGTCGGGGGCAAAGTATGCAGCAAAGCAGCAACATTCATTATTTTTTGAACTGCAACTGCTGGAACCATTGTTTCAGCGTGCCGGACATCCTTGTGTCTTGCTGAAAGGGGCTGCTTACCGGGCTGCGGCCTTGCCTGTCAGTTATGGCCGGCTGTTTGCTGATATTGACCTGCTGGTTCCGGCTGAGGTATTCCGCCAGACCCGCGATGCTTTATTACTGCAAGGGTTTCATGAAGGGCAGATTTCTGATTATGACCGGCAATATTATCTGAACTGGTCGCATCAGAACCCGCCGTTGCAGCATTATCAGCGGGGAACCGTGCTTGATTTGCATCACCATATTTTCCCTGTCGCTGCCACAAAGCAGATTAATATTGCGCCGGTGTTTGAACAGGCAGTACCGCTGGCCGGTTCGGCTTTTTCAATACCCTGTACCGAACATTTATTTATTCATGCTGCGGTGCATCTTTTTTACCAGGAAGAAACACACAAACTGCTGAAAGAAATTATCGATCTAAACGCCCTGCTGGATGACGTAGTGCAAAAGCAGGCTTTAGCTGCATTACTGGAACAGGCTGATAGGATGCAGACAGTATCTGCGGTATTGAATGCGTTGTATGTGCTGGCAGAAATATTCAGGCATCAATCGCTGCAAATATTTCTGCAGGAACAACAGCAAAAGCAGGATAAGTTTACCTGCTTGCTGATGTTGTCTATGTTACGTGGCCGGGCTGCTACTGCGTGGCTGGCCCGGCAATGCTGGTTTGTAAGGGGGCATTTTCTGAAAATGCGCTGGTCGGTATTGTTGTATCACAGCCTGGCCAAACCCGGCAGCAGGCTGCGAAACTGGCTTAAAACCGTAACATCAGGCTGAAGCAGCTTCTGCCGCTTCACTGCTGGCTTGCTTACTGACCAGAACTGCAATAATGGCCGCTACGGCGAGAATCATACAGTAATAACTGTATGTCACTACCTGCAATGGCGAAATACCAAAACTGGCTGCCAACAGCAAGGCTTGTGCACCATAAGGAATTAAACCCTGGCTGACACAGGCGAAAATATCCAGCACACTGGCACTGCGTTTGGGGCTGATATTGTGCTCCTGCGCCAGCGCTTTACTGACATCTCCGGTTAAAACAATCGATACCGTATTATTGGCAGTACAGCCGTTGCTGATAAATACCAGCACGCCAATCGCCAGTTGCTGGGCTTTGTTGCCTGCCAGTTTCAAACCTTCAGCCAGGCCGGCAATCTTTCCGGCAATCCACTGTAAGCCGCCCTGTTGTTTTACAAATTCGCTAAGGCCCCCGACAAACATTGAAAGCAGAAAGATTTCCTGCATAGAGGTAAAGCCGGTGGCAATATCCTTACCGATATTCTGCAACTGATAATCAGCAAAAACAGCTCCCTGCAATGCGGCCAGCAGAATGCCAAGTAACAGCACTGCAAATACGTTAAAACCAATTAATGCTAATATTAAGATGGCAGCATAAGGGACTACACCGGTCCAGTTAACTTCCTGAATTGATACCGGGGCGCTTTCGGTTGTGACTATGATATAAACCAGTAATGTCAGCAAGGCTGCCGGTACTGCAATTCTGACATTTTCCCGGAACTTATCTTTCATTGCAGCCCCCTGGGTACGGGTGGCAGCAATTGTAGTATCAGATATTACCGACAGATTATCACCAAACATGGCTCCTCCCAGTAACACGCCTGCTACCAGAGGCGGGTATAACTGTGCCTGTTCTGTAAATCCGACCGCAATTGGTGCCAGGGCTCCGATTGTGCCCATTGATGTACCCATCGCCAGCGAAATCAATGCCGCCAGCACAAATAATCCGGGTAACAGCCATTCTGCGGGGATTAAACTCAGCCCGGCATTTACCGCAGCATCCACGCCGCCGGTGGCGGTTGCCACGCTGGCAAAGGCTCCGGCCAGCAGATAAATCAGACACATGGTAATAATGTTGTTATTACCTGCTCCTTTAATCATCAAATCGATCGACTCAGTTAACGGAGCCCGGTGCAGCCAGATAGCCAGTACCAGCGCCGGAATAATGGCAACATGGCCAGGCAACTGATAAAAGGCGTAGTCAACCCCCTGAGTTTGCCAGTAAACACCGCTGCCCAGAAATAAGCCAACGAATAATAACAGTGGCAGCAGCGACAGCCGGGCTGTTGCTGAAGCCGAAAATTCAGAATGTGTCATCGTAACAGGTACCCCTCTATATGCGCGCAATATATAGACGGCCAGATGGCCTGTCAATGAACGAAACGGAATATCATCGGGTTGATAGTTATAAGCCGCATAACTTTTTAGCGCGAATGGTTGACTCTGCCGGTTGATGGCCGCATAACAGAACCATTGTCAGACAGCTGCAATGCTGATTACCGGAGACTACAATGCTTAATTTTTCCTATCAGAATCCAACCCGGATTATTTTTGGTAAAGATCAGATTAGTAAACTATCGGGTGTGATCCCGAAAAACAATAAAGTGTTGCTGCTATATGGTGGTGGTTCGATTAAACGCAATGGCGTTTATCAGCAGGTAACAGCGGCTTTAAAAGATACCGACTGGCTGGAGTTTTCCGGCATTGAAGCAAACCCGTCTTACGAAACCCTGATGAAAGCGGTAGAGCTGGTCAAAAAAGAGCAGATTACTTTTTTACTGGCTGTGGGTGGTGGCAGTGTCATTGATGGTGCCAAGTTTATTGCGGCTGCAGCGTTATTTGATGGCGAGCCGTGGGATATTCTGGAGAAAAAAGCCCGGGTTAAAGCCGCTCTGCCACTGGGCTGTGTCTTAACCTTACCGGCCACGGGCAGCGAAAGTAACGGTAATTCGGTGGTGACCCGCTATGAAACCCAGGCCAAACTGTCGTTTGGCAGCCCGCTGGTGTATCCGCAGTTTGCCATTCTGGATCCGGTAACAACTTACAGCCTGCCTGCGCGGCAAATTGCCAATGGGGTAGTGGATGCCTTTGTGCATACCATTGAGCAGTATCTGACCTATCCGGTAAATGCACCGGTACAGGATCGCTTTGCCGAAGGGCTGTTACTGACACTGATTGAAGAAGGCCCGAAAGCACTGGCTGAACCGGAAAACTACGACGTCCGGGCCAATATTATGTGGACCGCCACGTTAGCGCTGAATGGCCTGATTGGGCAGGGTGTACCGCAGGACTGGGCAACTCATGCCATTGGTCATGAAATTACTGCGGTATATGGGCTGGATCATGCCCAGACACTGGCTATTGTGTTACCGGCACTGATGCAGCAGCAACGTCAGCAAAAGCGTGAAAAACTGCTGCAATATGGCAGAAGGGTGTGGCAGTTAAGCCATCAGGACGAAGAACGGCTGATTGATGAGGCCATCAGCCATACCCGGCAATTTTTCGAGCAGATGGGCGTACCTACCCGGCTGGCCGATTATGGTATAGCCGCCGATGCGGTGGATAAACTGACCACTAAGCTGGAGGAACACCAGATGCTGCAACTGGGCGAGCATGGCGATATTACGCCGCAGGTTTCACGGCAGATCCTGCAACGGGCGGTGTAAAACCTTGCCTGCCAGCCTGTTGTAGCCTTGAGCGGCGTTTGCAGGCTGGCAGCTGCTATCAGCAATTACAGCATATTCAATAAATTATAAAATTCAGGTCATCATTTTGTCGTATTCGGTTGTTAGCGTCACTGGTCGGATGTTCTATTCCGTCATAACAACTAACTTGGATACGATAATAATGAAATCATTGCAAAGTACAGGTTTCAGGCTTAGTACGCTTACCCTGTTTATTCTGGCTGGCTTCAGTCATCAGGCTGTTGCCCAGTCTGCGGCCGTAACCGCTGAAGAAGAAGGCGTTGAACGTATCGTCGTGACAACTCAGAAACGGGTACAGTCTATTCAGGATGTACCGGTCACGGTTACTGCCTTTACCGGTGAGTTTCTGGAACGGCTCGGTATCAGTGATCTTGATGTACTATCAGATATCACGCCCGGGTTGGTAATTCAGGAGCAAAGCCCGAATAACCCCGGTTTTGTGATCCGGGGCATTACCTCTGACAGCGGTTCGGCGCAGTCAGCACCCCGGGTATCGGTATATTATAACGGTGTTGATATTTCACGCTCCCGTGGCAGCTACTTTGAAATGTTCGATATTGAACGGGTTGAAGTAGTAAAAGGACCGCAGGCAACACTATTTGGTACTGCGGCTTCTGTCGGGGCATTAAGTGTCACAACGGCCAGACCGCAACAGGATTTTTCAGCAGAGATTAAACTGGGAACCGGTTCAGAATCCGCTAAAAACGTTGGTGGTTTTGTAACGGGTGGCAGTGAGCTGATCCAGGGGCGGCTGGCATTTACCTGGCGTGAACAGGATGGTTATGTCCGCAATATTGCCGAGGGGCAGAATGATCTGAATGGTGTGGATCGGGTCGCGTTCCGGCCGTCGTTGCGTATTACACCAAGCGATGATCTGACCATTGATCTGGTTTATACCAACGAAAAGAATAAAGATCCCGGTACTGCTTTTACCAGTGGTTTATATGCGCCAACCGGTGGCGATACCAGCCCTTACAGCTTTGTCGAACTGGCGGGCAGCCCTTTTTCTGCTGAAGTACTGGGCAGCGATAAGATTGGCCTGGATCGGACGGTTGAGGATATTAATCTGACCGTTGACTGGACATTATCAGAGCGTTTTTCTTTTACCTCGATTACTGCACATCGCAGTTTTGAATCGCTGGAAATATTTGATGCTGACGGCACCCAGGCCTGGTTTCTGGAATTTGCTGAAGATGCAAAGGGTGATCAGTTCAGTCAGGAATTCCGGCTGGCTTATCACACTGATAAAGTCGCGGCATTTTTTGGCGTCAGTTATTTTGAGGAAGATGGCTACCAGCGGGTGCCATTCAGTACCGAAGAGTCTATTTTCCTGAACTGTACCGGTTTGCTGCGGCAAATGATGGGTATTGATGTTCCCTGTATTCTGCCTGATGGTTCCGTACCACAGCTGACACCGGTATTAACCGGCGGGGCATTACAGATGCTGCCTTACGCATCGGAATACACTAACTATGGCGACAATAAAGCATTTTCAGTATTTGCGGATATGTCGTATCAGCTGAATGATAAATGGGAACTGACCGCGGGTATCCGTTTTATTGATGAAGATCGTACCAGCGCTTACAGTTCGGTAATGCCGAATTCGGTACTGGCCGGGCTGGCGGGGGCGGCGCAGCCACTGCTGCCTTTTGTATCTACTGCCGGTGAAAAAGTGTCAGCCAAAGGCAGCTTCGATGCCTGGTTGCCGCGCTTCAATGCCCTTTACCGCTTAAACAATAACACCAATTTTTACGCTACGGTATCTAAGGGCCGCCGCTCTGATGTACTGGAAGTTACCTCCGGTTATAACGTTGATAATCAGGTGGTTGCCAGTGTTACGGAAGTACCGGCGGAGACTATCTGGAATTATGAATTTGGTGTAAAAGGCCAGACTGCCGGTAACCGGATCCGCTATGCGGTTTCAGCTTATTATCAGGATTATGAGAATTTTCAGGTTACCCGTCAGGATGAAGGTGGAAATCCTTACACTGATAATGCAGGTTCTGCTGCCAATGCCGGTGTGGAAGCTGAACTGAAAGCGGCACTTAATGACGGTCTGGATCTTTTTGCCAACCTGGCTTATATCGATGCCAAAATTGATAAAGACAGCAATAATGGCGAACTGGCCGGTAATCGTTTCCGTTTGCAGCCTGAATGGACTGCCGCTGTCGGACTGCTGTATTCCACCGAGCTGGGTGGTGCTTACCGGTTTAACAGCTCACTAGTATACAGTTTCCGTTCAGAGGTCTTTTTCGAAGAAGATAATGCGCCGGTGGCCGGGCTGGATATCCGGCAGGGTGCGGTACAGCTGACCAGTGCCAGGGTCGGTATTGAAAATACTGCCCAGAAATGGACATTAACACTGTATGCATCCAACCTGTTTGATAAGGAATATCTGGTGGACGCCGGTAATACCGGGGCGGCATTTGGCCATCCTACTTTTATTATCGGGCAACCACGTTTTATCGGGCTGGAATTCAGCAAGCGCTTTGGTTTTTAAACCATATTAAGCAGGAATAAAAATCCGGCAGTTTGCTAATGTCAATCAGTTAAGGTGATGCATCCATCACCTTACTCACGCTAACACGCCGTAAACCCTTCCATGGGGGCTCGGCTATGAACTTCATCCGTGAAGTTCACCCTCGCGGGCCAGCGGAGCTGTTCAAATTCATTCCCGATGAATTTGTCAGCATCCCTGCCTTCAACGGTTAGCTTAGAGTAAGCTGATTCCTGCTTAAGTGAACGGTATTGGGCAGTTGGCCGGATTTTTTTTATATTTAAGATAATTACCTTAAACCCGATATTCCACCCGGTGTTGCCCGGCTATCTGGTAATCTTCGGACAGAATATTATCGATAAAGATCCAGTCTGCCGTTACCTGTTCATGGCGTAGTTCCAGTTGCAGATAGCCGCGCTGGTGCAGGTTACAGTAATCTAAGTCATCAATCAGCAATGTCAGGGCCTGTGCCAGTTGTGCAGATTGCTGGTCGTTTAACTGCAGATAAGTTTCCATACCGGGTGATGACACACTGGAGGTGGCAAATTCAACCCCGATTTTTTCACCCTGCAGATTGGTTAAAGTACTGTACCAGGCATTATGGGTATCGCCGGCCAGTACCAGCAGTTTTTTATTGACCGCTTTTAGCTGCTGATACAACATTTCGCGCTCTGCCGGGTAACCGTCCCAGGCATCCAGGTTATACGGCAATGAGGCTGACAGTCTGGCAACATCAGTAGCATCGGGTGTTAGCCCTTGCTGCCGGGCCTGTATAACCCGCTGCTTAACCTGTGCCAGCTCTGCAATTTTCGCTGCCGCCTGAGAAATATCCGGGTTGGCAATAATCTCTGCGGGCAGGTGCATCCGGCCCATTAAGACCTGCTGGCCCAATACCTGCCAGCTGGCGGTTGATGCCTGCAATTGCTGGTTAAGCCAGTTAAGCTGCTGCTCCCCGAGTAAGGGGCGGTTGCTGGTAAAATCCTGATGAAAACGCTGCTGGTCAAAAGCGCCGGTTTCAGGGTTAATGTAGTCGCGGTAATTCAGTTGCTGTGAGCGTCCGATAATACGGGTATCCAGCATATGCAGACTGAACAGATCACCAAAGTCGAATGACCGGTAAATGTAAGTGTTATCGTCTTCTTTTGGCGGTCTTACCGGTAACCATTCAAAGTAAGCCTGTAGTGCTGCCGCCCGCCGCAGGTAAAAGTCGCCTTCGGTCTCAGGCTGATGATTTTCGGCACCATGCATCCAGGTGTCGTTGGCAATTTCATGATCATCCCATACCAGATACCACGGGGCGGAGGCATGCAGTAGCTGTAATCCTTTATCCTGACGGTAGGTGGCATAGCGACGGCGATAATCTTCCAGTGTCAGTATTTCACTGCTGTTATTATCGGCCAGAGTGCGGCCTATTGCGGCGGCATTTTCTGTCGCATAGCCGTCGCTGCCATATTCATAGATATAATCACCGAGGTGGATAACCGCATCAGGTTGTTGTTTTGCGGCTTCGGTATAAACGTTGAAATAGCCTGCCGGATAATTGGAACAGGAGAATACCGCCAGCTTCAGGGTTTCAAGGTGGCCGTCAGGCAGGGTGGCCGTGCGCCCGGTCATGGATTCCCCGGATGCGCCAACAAAACGGTAATAGTAGCTGGTGCCGGGAGTAAGTTCCTGCACATCAATTTTAATGGTGAAGTCCTGCTGTGCCGAGGTAGACGCATAACCGGAGCGGATAATGTTACTAAATTCCGGCTCAGTGGCCAGTTCCCAGGCAACCGTTAATTCCGTCGGTTTACTGACTTCCGCTATGGGTGTAGCGCGTGTCCATAATATCAGGGCATTCTGGGTTGCATCACCACTGGCAACACCTGAATCAAAGTTTACTGCAGATAATTTATCGCGGGATAGCGAAGACAAACAACCGGTCAGCGAAGTAGAAACAGCGGCAACACATAGTGTTGCACCGCAATATTTTAAGAAATCGCGCCGGGATAACGATGTAAAAGCAGGAAATAAAGGTTTTCTGGTCATAATTATGGTCCTTATTGATATTGTGATACTCAACATACCGGCTGAATATGACAAAATATGTGATGGGGCCTTGAAAAGGTGACGAGTGATATTGTGGTTTTTTTAGCGGTAAATCCCGGTAACACTGTTATCACTGAAACAGTTTTGTTTTAATAGCAACCGGTTTTATTCAGGGAAAATACTATGGCAACTATCGGAATTTTTGGTGCAAATGGCCGGATGGGTAAAGCGCTGGTGTCGGTTGCTTATGAACAGCAGCTTTCTTTAGCTGCGGCAACGGTGCGCAGTGGTTCGGCACTGGCCGGGTTGGATGCTACAGAATTGGCGGGGTGTGGCAAATCCGGGTTAGTACTGACTGAAACGTCAGCTGAAAGTATTCAGGCTGCTGATATCTGGGTTGATTTTACGATGCCGGAAGCGATGCTGCAGCATCTGGAACTGGCGGTGGCGGCTAAAAAAGCGGTGGTGATTGGCGTTACCGGCTTGACTGATCAGCAATATCAGGTCATTCAGAAAGCCGCTGAGGTGATTCCGGTAGTGTGGGCACCGAATATGAGTGTAGGGGTAAACCTGTTACTGCACTTGGTGCAAACTGCTGCCAAAGTAATGGGTAACACAGCAGATATTGAAATTATTGAAGCCCATCACCGTTATAAAAAAGATGCGCCATCCGGTACTGCGCTGGCAATAGGTAACAGTATTGCCAAAGCGTTAGGCCGTAATTTACAGGATGTGGCGGTATATGGCAGGGAAGGCATGACCGGCGAGCGGCAGCAGCAGACCATAGGTTTTGCCACCGTGCGCGGTGGTGACATTATTGGCGATCATACCGCATTGTTTGCAGATCTGGGCGAACGGCTGGAAATTACCCATAAAGCGTCAAGCCGTACTACCTTTGCACAAGGTGCACTGCGTGCTGCTCTGTGGTTGCAAAATAAGCAGCCCGGACTTTATTCTATGCAACAAGTGTTAGGTTTGGCTGACTTAACATAGTTTTTTGTACGCTTGGTGTTAAAAAAAATATCAACATAGTGTTTTTGTATAAATTCAAAAAAGTCATAGATAATTCCAGCCTGATGCTTTAGAATAAGCAGGTTTGGCCGGGCTCTGGCATCGCTGCAGAATCCGGCTGGCGCTGGCATCAGAATTTTGGGTCAAAACGGGTTGCAAAACATTTTCAGTTTTCGCCCGTTTTTTGCTGTTTGGAGGTTATTTTGACTAAGTCCGCCCTGCTAGTACTGGAAGACGGCACCGTATTTCGCGGTACAGCCATTGGCGCAGAAGGTGTTTCTGTTGGGGAGGTGGTGTTTAATACCTCAATGACCGGGTATCAGGAAATATTAACTGATCCCTCGTATGCAGAACAGATTGTAACGCTTACTTATCCACATATTGGTAATACCGGCACCAATGAAGAAGATGAAGAATCCGGAAAAATATGGGCCAGAGGCCTTATCATCCGGGACCTTCCTCTTTTAGCCAGTAATTTCCGTAATAAACTCTCTCTTAGTCAATATCTTCAAAATCATAATATTCTCGGCATCGCCGACATCGATACCCGTAAATTAACCCGTATCCTGCGTGAAAAAGGTGCCCAGAATGGCTGCCTGATAGCAGGTGATAACCCGGATGAAGCTAAAGCACTGCAACTGGCAAAAGGGTTCCCTGGGTTGTCCGGGATGGATCTGGCAAAAGAAGTCACGGCTAAACAAGCTTATCAGTGGCTTGAGGGCAGCTGGGCATTAGGTGAAGGCCATAAAAAAACTGCAAACACCGAATTTCATGTGGTCGCTTATGACTTCGGGGTTAAGCGTAATATTCTGCGGATGCTGGCCGACAGAGGCTGTAAGCTGACTGTTGTACCTGCCCAAACTCCGGCCAAAGACGTGCTGGCGCTGAACCCTGATGGTATTTTTCTGTCTAACGGACCTGGCGATCCGGCTCCCTGTGACTATGCGATTGAGGCAATTAAAACCTTTTTAACTACCGATATTCCGGTATTTGGTATTTGTTTAGGCCATCAGTTACTGGCACTGGCCAGTGGTGCTAAAACCATTAAAATGAAATTCGGCCATCACGGTGGTAACCATCCGGTACAGAATCTGGATAGCGGACGGGTACTGATTACCGCCCAGAACCACGGTTTTGCGGTCGATGAAGCGACATTGCCGGCTAACCTGCGGGCAACGCATAAATCATTATTTGATGGTTCTTTACAAGGTATTCACCGTACTGATAAGCCTGCATTCAGTTTTCAGGGCCATCCTGAAGCCAGCCCCGGTCCGCATGAAGCTTCTGAGCTGTTCGACCATTTCATTACACTGATGCGTAAGTACAAAGCCTGAACAGATAAGAATTACGGAGACACTGAAATACTATGCCAAAACGTACCGACTTAAAAAGCATTCTTATCCTGGGTGCCGGTCCGATTGTTATCGGCCAGGCCTGCGAGTTTGACTATTCAGGCGCTCAGGCGTGTAAAGCCTTAAAAGAAGAAGGCTACCGGGTTATTCTGGTTAACTCTAACCCGGCCACTATTATGACCGATCCGGAAATGGCTGACGCTACCTACATCGAGCCAATTCACTGGCAGGTGGTGGAAAAAATTATCGAAAAAGAGCGTCCCTGCGCCGTACTGCCGACCATGGGCGGTCAGACAGCATTAAACTGTGCGCTGGATCTGGAGCGCCACGGGGTACTGGCTAAGTATAATGTAGAAATGATTGGCGCCACAGCGGATGCGATTGACAAAGCCGAAGACCGCAGCCGCTTTGATAAAGCCATGCGTTCTATCGGTTTAGCCTGCCCGCGCGCCGGGCTGGCTCACTCAATGGAAGAAGCCTATCAGGTGCTGGAAGACATCGGCTTCCCGTGTATTATCCGGCCGTCATTCACTATGGGTGGCTCTGGTGGCGGTATTGCCTATAACCGCGAAGAGTTTGAAGAAATCTGTACTCGTGGTCTGGATTTATCGCCAACCAAAGAATTGCTGATTGATGAATCGCTGATTGGCTGGAAAGAGTACGAAATGGAAGTGGTACGCGATAAAAATGATAACTGCATTATCGTGTGCTCGATTGAAAACTTCGACCCGATGGGCGTACATACCGGTGACTCTATCACCGTAGCACCGGCCCAGACGCTGACCGACAAAGAATACCAGATTATGCGTAATGCCTCGCTGGCAGTATTACGGGAAATCGGTGTGGAAACCGGTGGTTCAAACGTACAGTTTGGTATCAACCCGGATGATGGCCGGATGGTGATTATTGAAATGAATCCGCGGGTATCGCGTTCATCAGCGCTGGCGTCTAAAGCAACCGGTTTCCCGATTGCCAAAGTAGCCGCCAAATTAGCTGTGGGTTATACACTGGATGAACTGGCGAATGATATTACCGGCGGCAAAACACCGGCGTCGTTTGAACCCAGTATCGACTACGTGGTAACGAAAGTACCCCGTTTTAACTTTGAAAAATTTGCCGGTGCCAATGACCGTCTGACTACGCAGATGAAATCGGTCGGTGAGGTAATGGCAATTGGCCGTAACCAGCAGGAATCACTGCAAAAAGCGCTGCGTAGTCTGGAAATTGGTGTTGCCGGGCTGGATCCGATTCTGGATATTACTGCTGCCGACAGCAAAGAAAAGATTACCCGCGAACTGCGCGAGCCTGGCTCACACCGCATCTGGTATATCGCCGATGCATTCCGTTTTGGTATGAGCATGGATGATATTTTCAACCTGACCAAAATTGATCCGTGGTTTCTGGTACAGATTGAAGATTTGGTTAAAGAAGAACAGTCGCTGGCGCAGGATGGTTTTGCCGGGCTGGATCAGGCACGTTTAACCCGCTTAAAACGCAAAGGCTTTGCCGATAAACGTATTGCTGACGTACTGGGTGTAAGCGAAAACGAAGTGCGTAAAAAGCGCCACAGCTATGGCCTGCATCCGGTTTATAAGCGGGTAGATACCTGCGCGGCAGAATTTGCGTCTGACACCGCCTATATGTACAGCACCTACGACGAAGAATGTGAAGCTGCACCATCACAGCGCGATAAGATTATGATTATCGGTGGTGGTCCCAACCGGATCGGTCAGGGTATTGAGTTTGACTATTGCTGCGTACATGCGGCACTGGCACTGCGGGAAGATGGTTTTGAGACCATTATGGTTAACTGTAACCCGGAAACAGTTTCTACCGACTATGACACTTCAGATCGGTTGTATTTCGAACCCATTACGCTGGAAGACGTACTGGAAATCGTGCGTAAAGAGCAGCCAAAAGGCGTTATCGTACAGTACGGAGGCCAGACACCACTGAAACTGGCGCGGGCGCTGGAAGCTAACGGAGTGCCAATTATAGGTACTTCACCGGATGCGATTGACCGGGCAGAAGACCGTGAGCGTTTCCAGCAGGCGGTGATCCGTTTAGGCCTGAAACAGCCACACAATGCTACCGTGACCAGCCTGGACGAGGCATTAGCCAAAGCCAGCGATATCGGTTACCCGATGGTGGTGCGTCCATCCTATGTGCTGGGTGGCCGGGCGATGGAAATTGTTTACGACGAGCAGGATCTGCGCCGTTATATGACCGAAGCGGTCAGTGTATCTAATGACTCCCCGGTATTGCTGGATAATTTCCTCGATGATGCGATTGAAGTGGATATTGACGCCATTTGTGACGGCAAAGACGTTATTATCGGTGGCATTATGGAACATATTGAACAGGCGGGGGTTCACTCCGGTGACTCAGCCTGTAGCTTACCGCCTTACAGCCTGTCAAAAGATATTCAGGATGTGATGCGCGAGCAGGTGCGCAAGCTGGCACTGGAGCTGGGCGTAGTCGGGCTGATGAATACCCAGTTTGCGGTAAAAGATGGTGAAGTTTACCTGATTGAAGTAAACCCGCGGGCTGCCCGTACCGTGCCATTTGTGTCAAAAGCGACCGGGGTGGCAGTTGCCAAAGTCGGCGCCCGTTGTATGGCGGGTAAGTCACTGGCCGAGCAGGGAATTACCAAAGAGATTATTCCACCGTATTTCTCGGTGAAAGAAGTGGTCATTCCGTTTAACAAATTCCCGGGTGTTGATCCTATTCTTGGCCCTGAAATGCGTTCTACCGGCGAAGTAATGGGAGTTGGTGATACTTTTGAAGAAGCCTTTGCCAAGAGCGTGCTGGGTGCCGGCAGCCTGATCCCAACCGGTGGCCGGGCATTGCTTTCCGTGCGTGACAGCGATAAAGTGCGCGTCGTTGCACTGGCAAAAGCCATGGTTAAGCAGGGTTTTGAACTGGATGCCAGTGCCGGAACAGCCAAAGCGCTGGAAGCCGCCGGTATACCGTGCCGGGTAGTGAACAAAGTATTCGAAGGCCGTCCGCATATGCTGGATCGCATTAAAAACGGTGAATACAGTTATGTTGTCAATACTACTGAAGGCCGGCAGGCAATAGAAGACTCAAAAGTACTGCGCCGGGGAGCACTGCAACATAAAGCCAACTATACTACAACGCTTAATGCTGCGTTTGCCACCGTCAATGCGGCGGCGGCCAGTGCTTTTGACAAGGTATCATCAGTACAGGAATTACATAAGAGAGTAAACGGATGAGTCAAATCCCGATGACAGTTCAGGGTGCAGAACAACTGCGCCTGGAACTTCATGAACTGAAAACCGTAAAACGTCCGGCAATTATTCAGGCTATTGCCGAAGCCCGGGCGCACGGTGATTTAAAAGAAAACGCCGAATACCATGCTGCCCGTGAGCAGCAGGGGTTCTGTGAAGGCCGGATTCAGGATATCGAAGCCAAACTGTCGAATGTTCAGATTATTGATATCAGTAAGCTGTCAAATAACGGCAAAGTGATTTTTGGCGCGACAGTCACTATTCTAAATCTGGAAACAGAAGATGAAGTCACTTACCGTATCGTTGGTGATGACGAAGCAGATATCAAAAACAACCTGATTTCGGTTAATTCGCCAATCGCCCGCGGGCTGATTGGCAAGGAAGTGGATGATGTAGTAAGCATCAACACTCCGAAAGGGTTGGTTGAATTTGAAATTACCGATGTGCAGTATATCTGACGGTGGCGGATAATTAAAAAAGCGGCTGAGGTCGCTTTTTTAATAGCTGAATTTCCTATGTTGCAGCAATCAACCCGCTGGTGTTTGCAAAACAACTTACATCAGGCTGAAATTATGCTGCCGGAAAACAGTATGCTGATATGGCAGTATGCAAAAACCACGGATACGGCTAAGCCTGAAGGATTTGTCAGCAATATTGCAGAAAATGAACAGACAGCCCGTTTGTCACTACAGGCTGCCGGTTATCTGAATCAGCCGCGAGGCAGCTGAATTTTTTTGTCTTTGCTCTGGCGGTACAGCACCAGTATTTTACCGATAACCTGTACTTTTTCAGCTTTGGTTTCTCTGACTATGGCATCCATGATCAGCACTTTTTGTTCACGATCTTCGGTCGGAACTTTAATTTTGATTAGCTCGTGATGCTCCAGTGCCTGTTCTGTTTCGGCAATAACACCCTCAGTCAGGCCATTACCGCCAAGCAGAATTACCGGTTTCAGGTCATGTGCCCTGGTTTTCAGGAACTGTTTTTGTTTATTAGTTAAACTCATCTTGTGACTATTTCCGCGGGAAAGCTTGAATTTCAGTTATTGTACCGCCATCTAGCGCATAAGACTATTTAAGAGTAGTAGCATGACAAAGAAAAAACGCTCGGCCAGCTCTACCCGCTGGTTAAAAGAGCATTTTGACGATCACTTTGTACAAAAGGCCCATAAACTGGGTTTACGCTCACGGGCATCATTTAAACTGGAAGAAATTCAGCAGCAGGATAAATTACTGCGTCCGGGGATGACGGTAGTGGATTTAGGATCTGCTCCCGGTAGCTGGTCACAATATGTTGCCGGAGTGGTGGGTGAACAGGGCACTGTAATTGCCTGTGATATTCTGCCGATGGATCCGTTAGCCGGAGTAAGCTTTCTGCAAGGTGATTTCAGGGAAGATGCTGTACTGAATGCTTTACTGGATCGCATCAACGGTAAAAACGTAGATGTGGTATTATCTGATATGGCGCCTAATATGAGTGGTAATGATACTATAGATCAGGCGCGTTCGGTTTATCTGGTGGAACTGGCACTGGATATGTGTCATAAAGTGCTGAAGCAAAATGGCAGTTTTGTGGTCAAAGTATTTCAGGGTGAAGGGTTCGAACAGTTTCTGAAAGAGGTGCGTTCCGCTTTTACCACAGTTAAAACACGCAAGCCCGATTCCTCCCGATCTCGGTCCAGGGAAGTATATATCGTGGCGACAGGCTTCAAAGTTTAGTAAAGTAGCCTGAATAAAACTTATTTTATCGGAAATATGAGGTTATAACCTTGAGCGACATGGCTAAAAATCTGATTGTCTGGCTGGTGATTGCTGTAGTTCTTATGTCGGTATTCAACAGCTTTGGCCCCGGCGATACCTCTGATCGCCAGACCAACTACACTCAGTTTATCAAAGAGGTAAACCAGGGACAGATCCGCGAAGTAAAAGTTGAGCGCAACGGTGTTATTACCGGCGTAAGACGTAGTGGTGAACGCTTTGAAACCGTTATTCCTACAGGTTATGACGAAAAACTGCTGGATGACTTAATTAAAAATGATGTCAGAACCATTGGCAGCAAGCCGGAAGAAAGCAGCTGGTTAGCCACCATTTTTATTTCATGGTTCCCGATGTTACTGCTAATCGGCGTCTGGATTTTCTTTATGCGCCAGATGCAGGGCGGTGGCGGCAAAGGCGCTATGTCATTCGGTAAAAGTAAAGCCCGCTTAATGGGTGAAGATCAGATTAAAACCACTTTTGCTGATGTTGCCGGTTGCGACGAAGCAAAAGAAGAAGTCTCTGAACTGGTTGATTACCTGCGTGATCCTTCACGTTTCCAGAAACTGGGCGGTAAAATTCCTAAGGGCATTCTGATGGTCGGCCCGCCGGGTACAGGTAAAACCTTACTGGCAAAAGCCATTGCCGGCGAAGCCAAAGTGCCGTTCTTTACTATTTCCGGTTCAGACTTTGTTGAAATGTTTGTTGGTGTCGGGGCATCACGGGTACGTGATATGTTTGAACAGGCCAAAAAGGCAGCGCCGTGCATCATCTTTATTGACGAGATTGATGCGGTAGGCCGTCAGCGTGGCGCCGGTTTAGGTGGTGGCCATGATGAGCGCGAACAGACATTAAACCAGATGCTGGTTGAAATGGATGGCTTTGATGGTAACGAAGGCATCATTGTTATTGCCGCGACCAACCGGCCGGATGTGCTTGACCCTGCATTATTACGTCCGGGCCGTTTTGACCGTCAGGTAGTGGTTGGCTTGCCGGATGTTAAAGGCCGGGAGCAGATCCTGAAAGTCCATATGCGTAAAGTCCCTCTGGCCGATGGTGTTGATGCTTCTGTGATTGCTCGTGGTACACCGGGGTTCTCAGGTGCTGATCTGGCAAACCTGGTCAACGAGGCGGCGCTGTTTGCTGCCCGCAGTAATCGCCGTGTTGTCAGCATGGACGAGTTTGAAAAGGCCAAAGATAAAATCATGATGGGCGCAGAACGCCGCTCCATGGTGATGACGGAAAAAGAAAAGGAAATGACTGCTTACCATGAAGCCGGTCATGCCATTGTCGGACGTTTAGTGCCTGATCACGATCCGGTTTATAAAGTCAGTATTATTCCCCGTGGCCGCGCATTAGGTGTAACGATGTACCTGCCGGAGCGGGATCGGGTCAGCCACAGTAAACGCCATCTGGAAAGTATGATCAGTTCATTGTTCGGTGGTCGTATTGCTGAAGAAGTTATTTACGGTTTTGAATCAGTAACCACCGGTGCATCGAATGATATTGAACGGGCAACCGATCTGGCCCGTAAAATGGTAACCCAATGGGGCTTCTCAGAAAAACTGGGCCCGTTACTGTATGCAGAAGAAGATGGCGAAGTTTTCCTGGGGCGTTCTGTAACCAAGAATAAACATATGTCGGAAGATACGGTAAAAGCCATTGATGCTGAAATCCGTAATTTTATCGATCGCAACTATGATCGTGCTAAAAAGCTGATTGAAGAGAATATGGATATTCTGCATACGATGAAAGATGCACTGATGAAATACGAAACGATAGATGCCAAACAGATTGATGATCTGATGGCGCGCCGTGAAGTTCGTCAGCCAGAAAACTGGGAGCCACGCGATAAAGCAGATTCAGGAGATAACCCTGACAGCAAAGCCAGTGGTGATAACGAAGTAACTGCTACCACTAAACCTTCTGAAGGTAATCTTCACTGATACCTTTGATTAAGGTTAGCTATTAAACCCCGGGGCCGCCTCGGGGTTTTTGTTTCAACACCTTTCAGGATACATTATGTTTTTATTGTTACCCCGCCAGCGTACCCTGGATTTATCACGTCCGGCGGTAATGGGAATTCTGAATGCCACCCCTGATTCTTTTTCTGATGGCGGAAAATACCGGCAACTGGATACCGCACTGAAGCAGGCAGAAAAAATGCTGCATGACGGCGCAGCTATTCTGGATATTGGCGGTGAATCAACCCGTCCCGGGGCGACAGATGTTTCTGCTACAGAAGAACTGGACAGGGTTATTCCACTGATAGAAGCGGTGCGGCAACGCTTTGACTGTGTTATTTCGGTCGATACCTGTAAAACTGCGGTGATGTCAGCAGCGGTTCAGGCGGGAGCCGACATTATTAACGACATCCGGGCATTACAGGATGACGGTGCGGTACAACTGGCTGCCGCATTACAGGTGCCGGTTTGCCTGATGCATATGCAGGGGGCTCCCCGTACTATGCAACAGGCTCCTCAATATCAGAATGTGACAGAAGATGTTTATCAATTTCTGTTACAACGGGTCGCAATATGTGAAAATGCCGGCATTCCCCGCAGTCAGTTAATTCTGGATCCCGGGTTTGGGTTTGGTAAAAACCTGCAACATAATTACCAGCTGTTACAGCAACTGAACGTTTTTATTGATACCGGTTTACCGGTACTGGCGGGCATGTCGCGCAAGTCGATGATTGGGCAGCTGCTGGATGTACCGGTTACAGAACGTCTGGCTGGCAGTCTGGCCTGTGCTGCTGTCGCTGCGTTAAAAGGGGCGCAGATTATCAGAGTGCATGATGTCAAAGAAACAGTACAGGCAGTGCGGGTAGCCACAGCAGTTCGTTACGGAGCATAACAACATGACAAGAAAATATTTTGGTACAGACGGGGTTCGTGGAAAGGTTGGTGAGTTTCCGATCACTCCTGAATTTGCAATGAAACTTGGCTGGGCTGCCGGCCGGGTATTATCTGAACGGGGCACCCGTAAAGTGCTGATCGGTAAAGATACCCGCATTTCAGGTTATTTACTGGAGACGGCTATGGAAGCAGGGCTGGTTGCTGCCGGCATTGATGTCCGCCTGCTGGGGCCGATGCCAACGCCTGCCATCGCTTATCTGACCCGTACATTCCGGGCAGAAGCCGGCATTGTGATTAGTGCATCACACAATCCTTATTACGATAACGGGATTAAATTCTTCTCGGCAGATGGCACTAAATTACCGGATGATGTTGAACGGGCTATTGAAGATGAACTGGAACAATCAATGGTATGCGTATCTTCTGAAAAACTGGGGAAGGTATTCCGGATCAATGATGCTGCCGGGCGTTATATCGAATTTTGTAAAAGCCATTTACCGAACCATATGTCACTGAACGGGCTTAAAATTGTAATCGACTGCGCCCACGGCGCTACCTATCACATTGCCCCGGCGGTATTTAAAGAACTGGGTGCCACGGTAATTGTCGCAGGTTGCAGCCCGGACGGGCTTAATATCAATGATCAGTGTGGGGCAACCCATACGGCACTGTTACAGCAACTGGTTACAGAGCATAAAGCCGACCTGGGGATTGCCTACGATGGCGATGGTGATCGGGTAATGATGGCTGATCATACCGGCCGGGTGATTGATGGCGATGAAATTGTCTATATGATTGCCCGTTCAGCCAAAGAAACCGGCCGTCTGCAAGGTGGTGTCGTAGGAACCCTGATGAGCAATATGGGGCTGGAACTGGCATTGCAGAAACTGGATATTCCTTTTGCCCGTAGTGCCGTGGGTGATCGCTATGTCATGGAACTGCTGCGCGAGAAAAACTGGCGTATCGGTGGCGAAAACTCCGGCCATGTGCTGAATCTGGATCATACCTGTACCGGTGATGGCATTATTGCTTCTTTGCAGGTGTTAACTGCGATGATTGAAACCCGGCAGACGCTGGCCGAATTAAGCGGCGGTATGCATAAACTACCGCAGGTTCTGGTAAATGTTAAGTTTGAAAAAGGTACTGCCCCGCTTGAAAAACAGCATGTTAAGCAGGTAATCAGTGATGTTGAAGCTGAACTTAACGGGACTGGCCGGGTGCTGATCCGTAAATCCGGCACAGAGCCGTTAATCAGGGTTATGGTTGAAGGTGAAGATGCTGCACAGGTTCGGGCTTATGCTGAGAAAATTGCCGCTGCGGTAAAAATAGCCAGTTAAGCACGTAAATAGGCCGTTAAGGCTTGTCTGACCGGGTGAGGTTAGTTAATATCTCGCCCGTTCTGAAACGGGGATAACGCATGAAGCAACGAAAACCCTTGGTTGCAGCCAACTGGAAAATGAATGGTTCCATCGGGCTGGCCGCTGAAACAGTTGCACAGTTGGAACAGCTTGAACTGACAGATACTGAAATTCTGGTTTGTCCGCCTGCCACGCTGTTGTGGTGTTTTCCTGCCAGCCGTCATTATCAGCTGGGAGCACAGAACCTGAGCCATGAAGGTGCGGGGGCTTTTACCGGAGAACTGAGCACTGCTCTGTTGCTGGAAGCCGGAGTATCGTATGTGATTATCGGACATTCCGAACGGCGTACGCTGAACGGTGAAACTGACGAACTGATAGCAGCTAAGCTGGCTAAAGCGGTCAGCGAAGGTATCGTGCCGGTATTATGTATCGGTGAAACTGCAGCTCAGCGCCGGCAAGAAAAAACCGAGCAGGTTCTTGCGAAACAACTGGATGCGGTGTATGCTTCGCAGCCCGAATTACTGGTGAAATCAGTTATTGCTTATGAGCCAATATGGGCTATAGGCACCGGTGAATCAGCATCGCCTGAGCAGGCTCAGCAAACGCATGCTTTTATCCGGCAGTATCTGGGCCGGTATGATGTGAAAGCCGCATCAGCAGTAAAATTATTATATGGTGGCAGCGTTAATGCAGATAATTGTGCTGCATTATTTGCGCAGGCTGACATAGATGGCGCTCTGGTTGGTGGAGCAAGTCTGAAACCAGCCGAGTTTGCACAAATTTGCCTTGCTGCCAGTTGCAGCGCAAAGGATTAAGATATGTACGAAACGTTTATTGTTATTTACCTTCTGGTTGCTCTGGCGCTGATTGGCCTGGTACTTATTCAGCACGGAAAAGGCGCCGATATGGGAGCCGCTTTCGGAGCCGGTGCATCAGCTACCATTTTTGGTTCATCAGGAACAGGTAACTTCCTGACTAAAACCACTACCGTACTGGCGATCATATTCTTTGTGCTAAGCGTTGTGCTGGGTAACTACAGTTCAAGTCACAGCAAACAGACTGGTGAATGGGAAGATCTTTCTGTACCGGTGACTGAACAGTCAGTACCTAAGAAAGACGATATTAATGATATTCCGGTAGGAAACTAAGCTTTATTCTGCCGAGGTGGTGAAATTGGTAGACACGCTATCTTGAGGGGGTAGTGTCTTCGGACGTGCGGGTTCAAGTCCCGCTCTCGGCACCAACTTTATCAATACTTTGCCCTGGCAAAGCTTGCGATAACCCAGGGGGCGCTATATAATATGCGCCAATCACGGACGCGGGATGGAGCAGCCTGGTAGCTCGTCGGGCTCATAACCCGAAGGTCGTCGGTTCAAATCCGGCTCCCGCAACCAACTAAAATGGTCGTCGGTTCGCTCTTAAATATTGAGCCCTCCGCAATCAGATTTGTCCTGATCCTGTTGTATACTATGCTCAATGCAATGCGGATAGTGGCAGTAAATGTTTTCGGTGTAAGATTGGCGATATCTTATACCGCCGTATAATCGATTCGCCCCGCTTGTTCGGGGCGTTTTCGCATCTGCAGACCAGATTTTATGCAGGAATGGGCGCTATGCCCTTTTTTTATATCTTTTATGCCAGAAGCGGGTGGCGCGCAGGTGGCATAGCGCAGATGCTTTATAGTTTAAGTCTCTTTCTGGAGGTTTCGTTGACAAAGCAAGAACAGCAACTCACTGAGCTGTTAGCGCCTACAGTAACTGCTGCAGGTTATGAGTTATTAGGTATTGAACTGATACGTGCTGGCCGGCACTCCACATTACGGTTATATATTGATAAACCGGATGGTGTAAATGTAGATGATTGTGCCCTGGTCAGCAGAGATGTTGGTGCAATACTGGATGTGGAAGATCCTATTCAGGCCGAATACGTGCTTGAGGTATCTTCTCCCGGGCTGGATCGTCCGCTTTTCACGCCTGCGCATTTTTCTGAGGCGGTTGGTCAGAAAGTTGAGATTAAACTGGCGGTTCCGCAAGACGGGCGCCGTAAATTCAAAGGCTTACTAACAGCTGTTGAAGACGATATGTTAGTAGTGGAAGTAGATGGCAAACCCTATCGTTTGCTGATGGATAACGTAGATAAAGCAAACATAGTACCTGTTTTTTAGGTCATGGGTCTGAGCGAGGCAACAAACAATGGCAAAAGAAATATTATTAGTTGTTGATGCGGTTTCAAACGAAAAGTCAGTGCCAAGAGAGAAAATTTTTCAGGCACTGGAGTTTGCGTTAGCAGCAGCCACCAAAAAGAAGAACGAAGGTGACATTGAGGTTCGGGTAAATATTGATCGTAAAACCGGTTCATATGAAACTTTCCGCCGCTGGCTGGTTATTCCTGATGATCAGATTCAGGAAAACCCTTACCGCGAAATGTCACTGTCAGCAGCACAGTATGATGACCCGTCGGTACAGATCGGCGATTATGTAGAAGAACAGATCGACTCAATTGAATTTGACCGTATCACTACCCAGATGGCGAAGCAGGTAATCGTACAGAAAGTACGTGAAGCCGAGCGTTCACAGGTGGTTGAAGCCTATGTTGATCAGGTTGGTGAACTGGTGACCGGCGTAGTTAAAAAAGTAAACCGTGACAGCATTATTGTTGATTTAGGTAATAACGCTGAAGCGATGCTGGCACGTGAAGAAATGCTACCGCGTGAAACGTATCGCCCGGGCGATCGTATTCGTTGCCTGTTGTTTGAAGTAAAACCGGAAGCGCGTGGTGCACAGTTATTCCTGAGCCGTACCCGCCCGGAAATGTTACTGGAATTATTCCGGATTGAAGTGCCTGAAATTGGCGAAGAAATGATTGAGCTTCGTGGTGCAGCCCGTGATCCGGGGTCGCGGGCCAAAATTTCGGTAAAAAGCAATGATCGCCGGATTGATCCGGTCGGTGCCTGCGTTGGTATGCGTGGTTCGCGGGTACAGGCAGTATCGAATGAACTGTCAGGCGAGCGGGTCGATATCGTGCTGTATGACGACAACGATGCTCAGTACGTTATCAATGCCATGGCGCCTGCTGAAGTTGCTTCAATTATTGTTGATGAAGAATCACATTCAATGGATATTGCCGTTGAGGATTCTAACCTGGCAATGGCAATCGGCCGTAATGGCCAGAACGTCAGACTGGCCAGCCAGCTGACCGGCTGGGAACTGAACGTGATGTCAGTTTCAGATATGAAGAAAAAGCATCAGGAAGAAACTGCCAGTGTGCGTCAGCTGTTTATGGATGCGCTGGAAGTTGATGAAGATTTTGCAGACGTGCTGATTGATGAAGGTTTCTCTTCCCTGGAAGAAGTAGCCTATGTGCCGGTTAGCGAGTTACTGGCAATTGACGGACTGGATGAAACCCTTGTTGACGAATTACGCAAACGGGCAAAAGCGGTTCTGACTACCCGGGCACTGGCCAGTGAAGAATCGCTGGAAGGTGTGGAACCCAGCGAAGCCCTGTTAGGGTTAGATGGCCTGGATACGCATACTGCTTATATTATGGCAAGCAAAGGTATTTCCACCTTGGATGACCTGGCCGAGCAGGGCGTAGACGATTTACTGGATATTGTGAATCTGTCAGAAGAAAAAGCAGCTGAGCTGATTATGGCTGCCCGTAATATCGTCTGGTTTAATGAGAATAACTGAGTTGTCAGCGGAGGTAACAACACAAATGGCAGAAGTAACGATAGAAAAGCTGGCCAGTGATGTAAGTACAACTGTTGATCGGTTAGTGCAACAATTTGCTGATGCAGGAATTACTAAAGCCGCAGGCCAGATGGTCAGCGAGCAGGAGAAAAAAATATTGCTGGAACATTTAAGCCGCCAGCATGGTGGCAGCTCAGCTGAACAACAACCGGCTAAGCTGACACTTAAGCGTAAAGAGAAAACCACGCTTAGCGTATCTGGTGGCGCAGGGCGCAACCGGGAAATTCAGGTAGAAGTTCGTAAACAGAAAACCTATATCAAAAAGCCACTGTTAGATGAAGCAACGCTTAAAGCTCAGGAAGAAGCCCGGATCGCAGAAGAAAAAGCACGGGAAGAAGCCGAGCAGGCCAGACTGGAAGCGGAGCGTAAAGCAAAAGAGCTGGCAGCAGCTAAAGTAAAAGAAGACGCTGAGCGTAAAGCAGCCGAGTTGAAAAAGCGTGAAGAAGCTAAACAGGCTCAGTTGTTAAAAGAAGATCCTGAAGAAGCTGCCCGTCGTATTGCTAAGGAAGAAGCCCGTAAGGAAGCTGAGCATATCCGTAAGCAGCAGGAAGCCGAAGCGTTACGCAAGCTGGAAGAAGAAGCCCGTAAGCAGGCAGAAGCTGCCCGTAAACTGGCAGAAGAGAACAGCGAGCGCTGGGCGCAGGAAGCTCAGAAAGGTCCTGAAGATGATGACTATCACCTGACCAGCAACCAGTTTGCCAAGCAGGCTGAAGACGAAGTGGACGCCAAAGAAGAGCGTGCCGGTCGTCGTGGTGCCGGTAAAAAAGTACCGGTCGTCAAGGGTAAGAAAAAAGACGAAGCTAACGATAAAGAAGCATTCAATCGTGCTAATCGCCACAGTAAAAAGAAAAAGACCCCTACCAGTATGCAGCATGGTTTTAATAAACCTGCCCAGCCGGTAGAGCGTGAAGTAAAAATTGGTGAAACCATTACTGTTGCTGAATTAGCAGCGAAGATGGCGGTAAAAGCGTCTGAAGTTATTAAAGCCATGATGAAGCTGGGCGCGATGGCAACGATTAACCAGGTGATTGATCAGGAAACTGCGGCGATCGTCTGTGAAGAAATGGGCCATAAGTTTACCCTAACCAAAGAAAACGAGCTTGAAGAAGCGGTAATGTCTGATCGTGAAGGTCAGGGAGAGCTTGAACCAAGAGCACCGGTTGTTACCGTAATGGGTCACGTTGACCACGGTAAAACATCTTTACTGGACTACATCCGTAAGGCAAAAGTGGCATCAGGCGAAGCGGGTGGTATTACCCAGCATATCGGTGCATATCATGTAGAAACAGAGCGCGGTATGGTGACTTTCCTGGATACACCAGGCCACGCGGCGTTTACGTCAATGCGTGCCCGTGGTGCCAAGGCTACTGATATCGTGGTACTGGTTGTTGCTGCTGATGATGGTGTAATGCCACAAACCAAAGAGGCGATTCAGCATGCGAAAGCTGCGGGTGTACCACTGGTTGTTGCAGTAAACAAAATTGATAAGCCGGAAGCTGATCCGGATCGGGTTCGTAACGAATTATCGCAACATAGCGTTATCTCGGAAGAATGGGGTGGTGACACCCAGTTTATCCATGTTTCTGCCAAGTCAGGCCAGGGCATTGATGAGTTGCTGGAAGCTATCCTGAACCAGGCCGAACTGCTGGAATTAAAAGCAGTTAAAGAAGGGCTGGCCCGTGGTGTGGTTATTGAATCCCGTCTGGATAAAGGACGTGGTCCGGTTGCTTCTATCCTGGTACAGGAAGGCACGCTGAAACAGGGCGAAATTGTACTCTGTGGTTTTGAATATGGCCGGGTACGTGCAATGCGCGACGAGAACGGCAAAGAAATCAAAACGGCCGGACCGTCTATTCCGGTGGAGATTTTGGGTCTGTCAGGTGTACCACAGGCCGGTGATGAAGTTACCGTTGTTAAAGATGAGCGTAAAGCGCGTGAAGTGGCACTGTATCGTCAGGGTAAATTCCGTGATGTGAAGCTGGCGCGTCAACAGAAAGCCAAACTGGAAAATATGTTTGCCAATATGGCGGAAGGCGATGTATCTGAACTGAATATCGTACTGAAAGCCGATGTTCAGGGGTCTGTCGAAGCGATTATCGAATCTTTACTGAAACTGTCTACCGACGAAGTAAAAGTCAAAATCGTGGGCAGTGGCGTAGGTGGTATTACCGAAACCGACGTTACGCTGGCCGCAGCATCTTCTGCTATTATTATCGGTTTCAACGTCCGTGCAGACGGCTCGGCGCGTAAACTGGTTGAAGATGAAGGTCTGGATCTGCGTTATTACAGCATCATTTATGAACTGCTGGACGAAGTTAAACAGGCTATGACCGGTATGCTGGCGCCTGAGTTCAGGCAGCAGATCATCGGTCTGGCTCAGGTTCGTGACGTATTCCGTTCACCGAAGTTTGGTGCTATTGCCGGTTGTATGGTTACGGAAGGGATTATCAAGCGTAATGCGCCTATCCGGGTTCTGCGTGATAACGTGGTAATCTACGAAGGTGAGCTTGAGTCTCTGCGCCGCTTTAAAGACGATGTCAGCGAAGTCCGTAACGGCTTTGAATGTGGTATCGGTGTTAAGAACTACAATGATGTGCGCGAAGGCGACCAGATCGAAGTATTCGAAGTGGTTCAGGTAGAGCGTACTCTGTAAACGTTAATGGTTGTACATATCGCAGGGGCCTTAGTGCCCCTGTTGTGTTTGGCCGGACGTTATTATCGGGAATGGAAAAATGGGAAAAGAATTTTCACGGGTTGATCGTCTGTCACAACAGATGAAAAAAGAAATGGCCGTGATCCTGCAGCGCGAAATCAAAGACCCGCGTTTACACAGCATGATTACGGTATCAGATGTTGAAGTCTCCAGAGACTTGTCTCATGCCAAAGTGTTTGTCACTTTTCTGGGACTGGAACAGGACAAGGTAAAAGAAAACCTGAAAGTACTGAACGAGGCATCTGGTTTTGTCCGCAGCCTGATTGGCAAGCGTATTCAGGCCCGTATTGTGCCGCAGATCCGGTTTGAATTTGATGAGTCCCTGAATGAAGGTATCCGCCTGGCGAGCCTGGTGGAGTCAGCCCGGCGGGAAGATGAAAAACGTCGTCAGCAGTCAGGGCCGAATGACATCGATACAGACGAAACGGATAAGGCCGCCGACTGATGTCTCAACGTAAGAATGCCCGGCAGCTTAATGGTATTTTGCTGCTGGATAAACCGCTTGAGATCAGCAGTAATGGTATTTTGCAACGTGTACGCTGGTTGTTTAATGCAGCAAAAGCCGGACATACCGGCGCGCTTGATCCGCTGGCATCGGGCCTGTTACCGGTTTGCTTTGGTGAAGCCACCAAATTCAGCCAGTTTCTGCTCGACACCGACAAAACCTATCAGGTAGAAGCAACACTGGGGATACGGACCGATACCAGTGATGCGGCCGGGGAAGTGATTAGCGAAAAGCCGGTGCACTGCACCGAAGAGACATTGCGTGAGGCGATGGAAAGCTTTCGTGGCGCACAGCTACAGATCCCCACTATGTTTTCTGCTTTAAAGTATCAGGGGCAACCACTTTATAAATATGCCCGCCAGGGCATTGACGTTCCCCGTGAAGCCCGGCCGATTACTATTTTCCGGTTTGATTTACTGGAATACACCGGTAATAAAGCCCGCTTTGTGGTGCATTGCAGTAAAGGAACCTACATCCGTACCCTGATAGATGATTTAGGCGAAAAGCTGGGTTGTGGCGCGCATGTCAGTGCGTTGCACCGGGTGCAGGTAGGCCCTTTTGAGGCAAAGCAGATGGTGACGGTGGCTGAAATTGAACAGCTGGCAGAGCAGCAGGATCTGGCACAGCTTGATGCTTTGCTGTTACCGGTCGATGCCGGGCTGGTCACTGTACCGGCGCTGACGCTGGACGAGTTGCAACTGCAGAAACTGATCCACGGGCAACCGGCAGCAACAGACTTGCCGGACCATGCAGTAATTAAACTGTATCGCCCGGACGGGCAATTTACCGGTATCGGCACTATTAGCCAGGGAACACTGATTTCCCGGCGTTTAATGAATACCGGAAGCTTGTAAAAGCATTATAAAGTGATACAATACGCCGGCTTTTTTACAGCCTGCTGAATGAGTGATCGGCGGCTGCTTATACAATACAGTTCACTCACATTCGGAGTTTATTATGTCTTTAAGTACAGCTGATAAAGCAAAAATCGTTGCAGAATATGCAGTAAAAGAAGGTGACACTGGCTCACCGGAAGTTCAGGTAGCATTGCTGACTGCTTCTATTAACCATCTGCAAGGTCACTTTGCTGAACACAAGCATGACTTCCACTCTCGTCGTGGTCTGCTGCGTATGGTAAGTCAGCGTCGTAAACTGCTGGATTACCTGAAAGGTAAAGACAGCAGCCGTTATGCGACTCTGATTGAGCGTTTAGGGTTACGCCGTTAATATCCGGTTTAAAAAAGGGGCTTTGAGCCCCTTTTTTCATCTGTGACAAATAAACTTCATTCCAGACTGAACTATCTTTTCGCTCTGTTTACAGAGTATACTGAACACGCATTAAACGACTAAGAAACAACATCGCAATTAGGCGATAAAGGAAAGGAAATAAACAACGTGACTCCCATCGTAAAATCATTCCAGTTTGGCCAACACACTTTTACTCTGGAAACCGGCGTTATCGCACGCCAGGCTGATGCAGCTGTATTAGCCAGTATGGGTGATACTGCAGTTCTGGTAACTGTGGTAGGTAGAAAAGAAGCTAAACCTGGACAGGACTTTTTCCCGTTAACGGTTAACTATCAGGAAAAAATGTACGCTGCCGGCCGTATTCCCGGTGGTTTCTTCAAACGTGAAGGCCGTCCTTCAGAAGGTGAAACATTAATCGCCCGCCTGATTGACCGTCCTATCCGTCCGTTATTCCCTGAAGGGTTCACTAACGAAGTTCAGGTTATCGCGACTGTCGTTTCCGTACAGCCGGAAATTCAGCCTGATATCGTAGCATTGATTGGTACATCTGCCGCTCTGGCTATTTCAGGTATTCCGTTCAGCGGCCCGATTGGCGCTGCCCGTGTCGGTTATATCAATGACCAGTATGTACTTAACCCATCTGAAACTGAACTGAAAAGCAGTAAGTTAGATCTGGTAGTGGCAGGTACTGCCGGTGCCGTACTGATGGTTGAATCCGAAGCCGGAGTATTGTCTGAAGATGTTATGCTGGGTGCTGTGGTTTATGGCCATGAGCAGATGCAGACGGCTATCAGCACAATTAATGAGTTTGCTGCTGAAGCAGCTAAACCGGCCTGGAACTGGGTTGCTCCTGCAAAAAATCAGCCGCTGATTGATAAAATTGAAACTCTGGCTGCCGCAGATCTGGGCGATGCCTACCGTATTACTGAAAAAGCCAAACGCTATGAGCGTATCGGCGAAATCAAAACCGCATTAATTGCCAGGCTGTCAGCCGAACTGGCAGAAGGCGAAACGCTGAAAGATACTGAAATCGGTGAAATTTTCCATAACCTGGAAAGTAAAGTGGTGCGTAGCCGTATCATTAAAGGTGAACCGCGTATCGATGGCCGTGAACCGGATATGGTACGTAACCTGAGCGTGATGACTGGCGTATTGCCACGTACTCATGGTTCATCACTGTTTACCCGTGGCGAAACCCAGGCACTGGTTACCTGTACCCTTGGTACTGCCCGTGATGCACAGACAGTGGATGATCTGTTAAGCGAAAAAACCGATACTTTCCTGTTCCACTACAACTTCCCTCCGTTCTCTGTTGGTGAAACCGGAATGATTGGTTCACCGAAGCGCCGCGAAATCGGCCACGGCCGGCTGGCAAAACGTGGTGTGCAGGCGGTAATGCCTGATTTTAACGAATTCCCGTACACCGTACGCGTAGTATCAGAAATTACTGAATCTAACGGTTCCAGCTCTATGGCATCAGTTTGTGGTTCATCCCTGGCACTGATGGACGCTGGCGTACCAATTAAGGCATCCGTTGCCGGTATTGCGATGGGTCTGGTAAAAGAAGCTGATGACTTCGTCGTACTGTCAGATATTCTGGGTGACGAAGATCACCTGGGCGATATGGATTTCAAAGTTGCCGGAACATCAGAAGGTGTGACTGCGCTGCAAATGGATATCAAGATCGACGGTATCACCAAAGAGATTATGCAAATTGCACTTAAACAGGCTAAAGCTGCCCGTTTACACATCCTGAATGTCATGGATCAGGCGATCAGTGCACACCGTGAAGAACTGTCTGAGCATGCACCGCGCATCTATACCATGAAGATTAACCCGGAGAAAATCCGTGAAGTTATCGGTAAAGGTGGTTCGGTTATTCGTCAGATCACTGAAGAATCCGGTACGACTATTGAACTGGAAGATGATGGTTCTATCAAAATTGCCGCCACTAACAGCCAGGCTGCCCAGATTGCAATCGACAAAATTAACGCGATTACCGCAGAGATTGAAGTTGGTGCGATTTACCAGGGTGAAGTTGTTCGTATCGTTGATTTCGGGGCTTTTGTCAATGTGTTGCCAGGTAAAGATGGCCTGGTACATATTTCTCAAATCGCTGAAGAGCGTGTAACCAACGTGGCAGATCATCTGAAGCTTGGGCAGAAGGTAGCTGTTAAAGTACTGGAAGTGGATAAACAAGGCCGTGTTCGTTTAAGTATCAAAGAAGCGAATGCTAAGCCTGCAACCGAAGCGGCAGCGACTAATGCTGAAGAAAATGCCTGAGTTGTTCAGCCGTAAACTGGTGCCATTGGCACTGGTTGCGGTTTTATCAGTACTGACTGGCTGTGCCTCGCGCCAGCCAGCGCAGCAGGTTGTTGGCTGGCTGACACCTGAGCCGCTTCCGGCTTCGCAGCGGACAGAACTGGCAATTGCCCGGTTAACGGAAATTCTCAGCCGGGCAGAACTCACTGAAGAACAGTCCGCCAGATTATTTTATGATCGCGGCGTAATGTATGACAGTGTTGGCCTGCGTTCCCTGGCCAGGCTCGATTTTATGCGGGCCTTACGCCTGAAACCCGATATGGCAGATGCCTATAACTTTGTCGGCATTCATTATACGGTGAGTGGCGAGTTTTCTCAGGCATATGAAGCCTTTGATTCCGCACTGGAACTGGCCCCTGATTATGAATATGTCTATCTGAATCGCGGTATTGCCCTGTATTATGCCGGAAGACCTGAACTGGCTATCGGTGATTTTGAGCAGTTTCTGGAGCTGAAACCAACAGATCCGTTCCGGGTCATCTGGTTATATCTTGCCGAATCAGAGCTGTCTGCATCAGAAGCGTTAGCCAGGCTGAATTACAATATGACCCGCCTTGATCCTAACGACTGGGCAACCAATATTGTCAGCTTCCTGTCAGGGCGGATTTCAGAAACTGAACTGATGTTATCTGTACTGGATGAACTCAGTGGTCCGCAGTTACTGGCAGAAAGACTGTGCGAAATGTACTTCTACCTGGCAAAATGGCATGAATCCAGAGAACAGCCACAGCAGGCGCTGGAGTACTATAAAAAAGTACTGTCAACTAACGTGTATGAGTTTGTAGAACACCGCTATGCCAGGTTAGAGATTAACCGGCTGCGGGGAGCTCAGCATCCTCCCCAGAATGAAGATGAAGAATTTTAAACGTTTCTTTCTGCTGTTAAGAAAAAGCCAGCTTACTGGCTTTTTTGCTTTTATCGTTTTATGTGCCTGCCAGCCACAACCTGCCGACTCTGACAAAATACTGATGCAACAGGCTCAGACCGATGCTTCAGCTGCATTTTCTCTGGCTGGCCGACGGCTGGCTGCCGCAGAATATCAAAGCGCTTTACACTGGTTCCGGCAAGCTGCAGTACTGGGAAATACCGGAGCGTTAGAGCATGCCTTACAACTGCAACAGCGGCTGGAAGGTAAGCTGGCTACCGCGATGTGGCTGCAACAGCAGACTGATACCACATTGCCGGTTGCCGGCTTATCGGCATCCCGGCTGGCATCATTGGGGCTGTGGCAATTAGCTGGCGAAAGCGCTACTTCCAGTGCTTATCACAGTACAGAGGGGTGTGCCGTAACATTACAGCCGGTGGCGGTTTATGCGCAGGGCGTTGCAAACTGGGAAGTGTTATTGCAGCAATGGCAGGCAGATCCCCAGCTTAGCCGGTTACCGGTCTGCTATCTGCCGTTGCAAACCGTAGAAAGTACGGAACTGGTCTGCACAGAAGTATCAGGACAGCGTATCCGTTGCCAGTATCAGGTATTGAACGAACTGGTTGCCAGGGGAAATTTCAGCCAACTGGTCGTGATTGCCGGTAACGGTATCGCCAGCTATAACAATGGTATTATCCAGTTACCGGAGCAGGCCGGATTGTCGCTGTTGCGGCATGAGTTTATGCATGTACTGGGTTTTATTGATGAATATCCGCTGCCGGCTTATGTTGCTGCTGACGTTTGTTCAGAAAGTATAATCAGGCCAAATCTGATTATGGGTACTGCACCGGAAGTATTAGAGCGTTATCTTTCATACTGGCAATTACAGGAAAATCAGATAATGCTGACCGCAGTGGATACCTGCGATACCCAGAATATCCAGGCATACCGGGTCGTCGCAGAAACTAATCTGATGCGTTTTTATGAAACACCTTTGCCATCGTTATATTTTGAGCTGATGCAAAAAGTACTGCTAAAACCGCAGCAGATTATGCCGGTGCAATATTACTTTGCCTATCTGGCCCGGCAACGACAGGACTGGAATGCCTGGCAGCAATTTATGCAGCATGCGGCAGAGCAGGGATATGCAGACGCAGAACGGGCACTTGCCAGGGAGTAAGGAGCGTTATAGAACGCTGTAGAAAGCCATCTTAATCTGTTGCAGATAATTCATCAATTTCCCGGTTAAGCGACTCATCACTTCCCAGATTCAACTCCAGTAAACGGCGTAAATGACTGACGGTATCAATATCCATTTTCAGGCAATGCAAACCAAGCACATTACCGTGTTGATGGGCAACTTCCACCTGCATATGTAATTCAACCGCCAGTTCATCCAGCAGGATTGTCAGTAATAACGGTTGTTGCACATCGTATAAAGGCCAGTGTAACGGTTTTTCTACCAAAGCACCTTTCAGCGATAAATCCAGCACCGTAGTAGCATACTGCTGTTGCTGATATTCCAGAAACGCCGGGCCATTAAACTGAACCCGGCTGAATCGTCTGTGCTCCATTGTATCCTCCGGAATGATTTAAAAAAGCATAGCGCTTTTTGGCTGAAAGGACAGCAGCAAACAGTGATAAAGCTATATTTCTGTGAGTTACATCGTTCTTTTGTACTGAGACATCAATTAAGTGCTATTTTTCACAGCGCTATTTAATACTGTTGCTAGTTCTTAGCAATTAATGACAGTTTTAACATCGCTATTTTGTACTGATTCGGATTTTAATAACTAGCCCTGAATAATAACGGAGTTAGTACCGCACAAATTCCGAGACATTGCTTTCTCCTACACCGACCAGTCTTGTATAAGCAGGTTCGGTACTCGTTCAAATTCGCGTGTATTGTTAGTCACCAACACACAACCTGCCGCTATGGCATTGCCTGCTATCGCAGCATCATTTGCACCGATAGGCGTACCATGTTCAGCCAGATAGTGTTTTATCATGGTAGTGGCTTCTACAGCTGCTCTGTCCCACGGTAGCACTGCATCAACACGCTCCATAAACTGATCAACTATCAGGTTATGTTTTGGCGATGCTTTTTTGCCAATGGCACCAAAGCGAAGCTCTGCGTAAGTGATTGCTGAAATTACCAGCCGGGCCTTATTTTCAACATGCCCTTGCAACACTTTTAGCAGTGTTTCTGGCCGCTCTCGCATAATGAAAGAACAAATATTAGTGTCAAGCATGTAGGTCTTTTTCAAAGCACTACCCGCCCATCTTCAATAACGTCAATACGGTCAAGCATGAAATCGGTATCAGCTAAAGGTACATCGGCAAAACTTGTCCACGTTTTCCGGGCCGGGCGCAATATCAGAGCATCCCCCTCGCGGCTGATTTCAACCTCTGCCACACCTTCAAACTCCAACTCCTTGGGAATTCGCACTGCCTGACTGCGACCATTGGTAAATAATGCTGCAGTTTTCATTTTAACCTCCAAAGCATATTGCCTGTATATGTTAGTATAAATTTCAACCTTAATATGTCAAGCATATGCATGGCGCTAAATAATAAACTTTCTGTACAGCTCCGAACCAGTCGACTCGTCAGAACCGATTATCTGAAGGGAATTCCTTAATTTTCGGAATCCTCTTCGTCATTTTTTAGCCGCCTTCAGTACAAAAGAGCGATGTTGAGTACAATTTAGCATTGTGGAGTACTAAGGAGCGATGTAATTCACAATTTCTTCCCCGGCTGCCTGGCGGTCTGCATGATATGAAGAACGTACAAACGGGCCTGATGCTACGTGTTTAAAGCCTAATTCGTAACCGATACGTTTGATTTCGTCAAACTCGGCAGGGGACATATAGCGTTTTACCGGCAAGTGGTGTTTGCTGGGTTGCAGGTACTGGCCGACAGTCAGCATATCTACGTTATGCTCGCGCAGGTCACGCATTACTTCAATAATTTCCCCGGTGGTTTCACCCAATCCGACCATCAGGCCTGATTTGGTAGAAACTTCCGGATGTGCTGCTTTATAGCGGCGCAGTAATTCCAGCGACCATTTGTAATCTGCACCCGGCCGCGCCAGTTTATACAGCCGAGGAGCGGTTTCCAGGTTGTGGTTGAATACATCCGGTGGTGTCTGGGTCAGGATATCCAGCGCGGTATCCATCCGGCCACGGAAGTCCGGTACCAGTACTTCGATCTTGATCGCCGGGCTTTCGCGGCGGATAGAGGTAATACAATCGGCAAAATGCTGGGCGCCGCCATCACGCAGATCGTCACGGTCTACTGACGTAATTACCACATACTTCAGTTTCATATCTTTGATGGTCAGCGCCAGTTTTTCCGGTTCTTCAGCTGACGGCGGTAACGGGCGGCCGTGGGCGACATCACAGAACGGGCAGCGGCGGGTACAGATGGCACCCAGAATCATGAAGGTGGCGGTACCGTGGTTAAAACATTCTGACAGATTAGGGCAGGAAGCTTCTTCGCAAACTGAATGCAGCCCGTGCTTACGCAGGGCACCTTTGATCTGATCGATACGTTCTGAGCTTTTGGGCAGCTTTATCTTCAGCCACTCAGGTTTACGCAGCATTTGCTCGCGTTCGGTTGGCAGTACTTTGATTGGAATCAGCGCCATTTTGTCGGCATCGCGCAGTTTGACGCCAGGTTCCATACGTGCAGTTTTAGTCATTTTGCCAGTCTAACCCTGTTTTGTGATACAACTCTGTTGCTGCCAGATGGCGGCTGAAGCATTGTATTATCTGTTGTTTGGCCTCTGTTATGCTGAGAGGGCCACCTAAATCTTTACTCTGAATCATTTGCAAACCGGCGTAACCGCAAGGGTTAATCCGCTGGAATGGGCTTAAATCCATATCGACATTTAACGCCAGGCCGTGAAATGAGCAGCCTTTACGCACCCGAAGCCCCAGTGATGCAATTTTCTTCCCGTCAACATAAACGCCCGGTGCGTCAGCTTTGGCATAGGCGGTAACCTGATATACCGCCAGGGTATCGATCAGTACCTGTTCCAGCAGGGTAACCAGCTGGCGTACACCCAGTTTACGCCGCCTCAGATCCAGCAGCACATAAACAACCAGCTGTCCCGGTCCGTGATAAGTTACCTGGCCGCCACGGTCAGCTTTTACTACCGGAATATCACCCGGTAATAGCAGATGTTCTTCTTTACCCGCCTGCCCCTGGGAAAAAACCGGATAATGTTCCAGTAACCACAGCTGATCAGCCGTATCTTCGTTCCGCTGATCGGTAAATTGCTGCATAGCCTGCCATACCAGACTGTAATCCTGTATGCCGAGATCTCTGATCACCAGATGGTCTGTTACTGCCACAAATAGCTCCGGTACAAAAGTGGTTGCATTATAACGGTTTCTGTCAGGGTTGCGAACTGCTCTGTTCAGAGTACATAACGTACTAATTCCAGTTTACCCAGTTCGGTATACAGCAGCTCAATGTGGGCTTTGTCGATAACCGTGACTTTTACAGAAACAGAATGGTAATTACCTTTTGTACTTGGTTTTACGGCAGGGCTGTAATCTCCTGCTCCGGCATGCTGGCGGATAACTGCCATTACCTGATCAACCAGACTGTCATGGGCAACGCCCAGCACTTTAAAGTTGAACAGGCAGGGAAATTCCAGGTATTCGTCAAAACGGGTATTTTTTACTTCTTTCACCATCGCTAGTATCTCTTTTAAGCAATATGCCATTATTGTAACAAAAAGTCCCGGCACTTGCCGGGACTTCTGCAATAAGGCTCAGAGCGGATCTGACCAGACAGGATTAATTAAATTTCATTTTAATATAATCAATTA
>JARXRR010000102.1:0-6760 GCA_033792355.1 Chromatiaceae bacterium AAb-1 | reverse complement strand
TTGTTTTAACTAACCCACTGTTACCCCAGGCAACACCACAACATGTTTTTATCTTTATAAACAATAAGATAATAAATGGCATCCTGATTGCTCTGTCTTTGATATTACTGCTGAATATCAACAATAAGGATACTGTTTATGAAAAACCTGCTGGCGGCTTTTTTCTGTTTTGTCACGCTGTCTGCCATAGCTGACCATAATTGTCAGTTTAACCTGCAACATGATTTACAGATTACCCCTCAACATATCACCCTGAAAAATAAAGCACAGGAGCTGTGGCGTATCACACCAACCGGAGAGCTCTGGCTGCACGGCAGCGCTGTGACTACCAGCCCAGCAACCCATCAGCTGCTGCAAACCTATCAGCAGGGTATTCGTGAACAAGCCCGGGAAACTGTCACCATCGTGGCGGATGCCCTGGAACTGGCAACCAGTGCTGTTGATCAGGTACTGACTGAACTGACCGGATTATCACTGGAAAAACACCCGTCCATGCAACAAGCACTGCTGAGAATGCGTGAATCAACCGGACAACTGGTTATTGAAGATGGCGATACACTGCTGATTAACGGCAGCAGATTTAATCAACTGGATCAGGCATTTGATAAGCAGTTTGAACAGGCAATAGAGCAGGCTGTCACGAATTCTATCGGCAATGTGATGATTCTGGCCGGTAAAGCCCTGTTAAACGGTGACGGCAGCCTTGAGCAGCGTATCGATGCCTTTAGCAAACGCATGGAGCGCTTTGGGGAAGATCTGGAACAGCGCATCAGCGCCCAGAGCCATGATCTTGAACTGCGTGCAGAGCAATTATGCGGTCAGCTACAACAACTGGATCAGCTGGAGGCCAGCATTATCCAACAAATTCCGGCGATGCCCCGACTAATTAAGACAGGGCGGACAGCAACCTCCGGCTGGCTGCTCAGGTAAGATTCCCTGGCACAACCTTGGCGCGCTGTAGCCTTTATCAGCGCGTCTTTTTTATATAAACAACTGGCTTTTATGCTCTGCCAGCCACTCTTCAAGCAACAACGGCGGTAGTGGTTTTGAAAACAGATACCCCTGTGCCGCATGGTATCCCTGATCTTTAAGAATATAATGCTGGCCGGCTTTTTCCACCCCTTCTGCTATCACGGTCAGTTGCAGGCTTTCTCCGATACATAAGGCTGCATAGCTCAGGGCACGGCAGGCTTCATCGTGTTCAATATCGTCAACAAAGCTTTTATCCAGCTTCAGTTCGCTTACCGGCAGTTTGCGCAGATAGTTCAGACTGGAATAGCCGGAGCCAAAGTCATCCATTGCCAGCCGTGAACCATTTTCATGAATTTCCAGCAGCGTTTTCAGGGTGGAAGGATTGGTATCTAACAACACATTTTCGGTGATTTCCAGCGTCAGATCTGTTGGAGACAATTCATTCTCCTGCAACGCATTCATAATCATCTGCGGCAAATTCAGATTATGAAAGTTGGTCGGTGACAGATTAACCGATACCATCGGCACGCTTATCTCCCGCTTACGCCATTCTCCCAGTTGCTTACAGGCTTCGCGTACTGCCCAGTGCCCCAGTTCGCCAATCAGGCCACATTCTTCTGCCAGCGGAATAAAACGTGCCGGTGAAATATCGCCAAGCGTCGGGTGATACCAGCGGGCCAGTGCTTCCACACCATAAATCCGGCCAGTTTTCATATTAATCTGTGGCTGGTAATGTAATGCCAGCTGGTTATGTTTTAAAGCGTCACGTAATGCAGCTTCCAGTGCCAGCCGTTCCTGCGCCACTATATTCATTTCATTGCTAAAGAAACTGAAGCGGCCACGGCCACTGGTTTTGGCCTGATACATCGCAATATCGGCACGATGCAGCAGCGTTTCCATATCATGTCCATTATCAGGAAACAGGCTGATACCGATACTGGCAGAAGGGGTTAACTGTGTACCTTCAATATTACAGACGGCAAACAGCTTATGCTGCAACTCTTCAATAATGTCGGTAACCTGGCTGACATCACATTGTGGCAACACCAGTACAAATTCATCACCGGATAAACGCCCGACAATATCAGAGCTACGCCGCTCTTCCTGCAACCGGTTGGCAACCGTTTTAAGTAATTCATCCCCGGCAGTGTGACCCAGAGAATCGTTAATCTGTTTAAAGCGATCAAGGTCAATAAATAATACTGCCAGATTTTCCTTGTTACGCAGTGCGCTGGCTATCGCCTGATCAGCCCTGGCATGTAACAGGCTGCGATTGGCCAGCCCGGTCAGGCTATCGTAAAACGCCAGTTTACGAATTTGGGCACGGGCCACTTCCCGCTCCAGTGCCAGCGCACATAAATTAACGCTGACATCCACCAGCCGCTGGTGAAACTGATCCGGCTGCCGCTGCTCTTTATAGTAAAAAGCAAAAGTCCCCATGACCTTGCCTGAACTGGATTTTACAGGGGTGGACCAGCAGGATTTTATCCCCAGCGGCAGCACCAGATGTTTATAAGGCTGCCACAACGGATCCGTTTCAATATCTTCAGCCAGCACCGCCTTACCGGTAAACGCCGCAGTACCGCAAGAGCCGACGTCAGGCCCAATCGGCACCCCTTCCAGCGCTTTGGAATAGGAGTCCGGCAAACTCGGCGCTGCCAGCGGATGCAGACAGTCATGCTCATCAACCGCCAGAATAGTAGCGATTACTTCCGGCGATATCCGCTCCACTTCATGGCAGATTTTACCCATCACGTCGGCCAGGGGTACTTCATACACCATAGCCTCCAGTACCTTATGCTGCAGTACTTCATGCATTTTCGCTTCAGTAATATCGGTTAATACGCAGCAGGTATGGGTCATTTTGCCCTGTGTATCCAAAATAGGGCTAACCGTTATTGAACTCCAGAAACGCTGACTATGCTTACTGTAAGTGAGTTTCTCAAAACGCTGGGACTGGCCAGCCAGTAAAGCACTGCGCATAGCAGCCACCTCAGCTTCTGTCGCTTCCGGCACCAGTAATTCAGAAGGTACTTTACCCAGTACTTCCTGCAACGGGTAACCAAAACTCCTGATAAATGATTCATTAACATAAATGATATGCCAGTCAGCATCGGTCAGCAGTACTGCATTATCTGTTTCATCTGCCACCAGCGATAATAATCTGACCCGTTCACTCTGCAGTTTCTCTGTTCTTACCCTGTCAGAAACATCAGACGAGAATTTAATAATTTTACGGAGCGTCCCGTCAGGCTCAAAAACCGGATTATACGTCGCCTCAAGCCAGATACTGTGGCCATCTTTATTTTTACGCTCACATAAACCCGTGTAAAACTGCCCTTTGCGCAAGGTTTGCCATAGCGCCTGATATGACGGGCTGGCAAGATCTTTTTCAAAACAAAAGAAAGTATGATTTACCCCGGCGACTTCCGGCAGGGTATAGCCAAAACTGTGCAGGAAATTATTATTCGCAGTAATTAAATCTCCATCCAGCGTAAACTCAGCAATCTGCATAGAGCGATCCAGCGCCTGCAACTTCATATTCTGCTCATTTGCCTGTAATACCCTTGCGGTAATATCAGTCGCAAATTTAATAATTTTCAGTAAAGCGCCATGATCATTCACGACCGGAGTATAGGATGCTTCCAGCCATATCAGCTGACCATTGTGGTGTTTCCGGCAAAACTGGCCGGAAATGGTTTCCCCCTGAACCAGACGTTGCCAGAAAGCATTATATTCAGGCGTACTAATATCATGTTCGCGGCAAAACATATCATGATGCCACCCTGTAATGTCCTTCAGCTCAACATCAAATATCGCCAGGTAATTAGCATTGGCATTTATTAAAATGCCAGCGGGCGAAAACTCTGCAATAGCCATTGAATGATCCAATGCCTTTAAAATAAACCCGGTTTCGCCGCCAATGAAAGACATAATAATTTCCTGCTATAGAAACAAATTATTGTTTTCAGACAAACAATAATAAAACTTTAATATACCTAAACATGATAAAGACAACGAGATATATTTGCGCCCAGTACAATACACTTTATCTGAAATACGCTGGTCAACAATGTCAGTCTCAGATAGGCTGTGATTTTCAGAACAGGAGAATTTTTAATGTCTATTCAACGTATCCAGCCCGCAGCCCGTTATTCAGAAGCCGTTATTGTCAATGGCCTGATTTTTTGTGCTGGCATGGTGCCGGTAACAACCCAGCAGGATGCCCGCATCCAGACAGCAGATGTGCTGGTCCAGATAGATCAGCTACTGGCCGCATGTGGCAGCGATAAAAGCAAAATTATTGATACCACTATTTATCTGGCCGATATTGCCGATTATGCCGCAATGAATGAAGCATGGGATAACTGGGTTGCGCCCGGCAATGCTCCGGCCCGGGCAACGGTAGAGGCCAGACTGGCTAATCCGGCATGGAAAGTTGAAATTAAAATTGTGGCCGCACAGTAATATATGCCGGAACCGGGGCAGATGATTACTCATGCCCCATTGTAAGTATCATTTTGCTGAAGAAGAATATAATCCGGTTTTAAGGCTGTCCGCTTCCTGCTTTAATGCCGCCAGCTTTTCACTCTGGCCAAACACCGCGGCAAATTCTTCCAGCGTTTTAACGCCTTGCTGTCCGGCCTGGGTATCACAGTCAATACGGTACAGTGTACGGGCAATAGACCATTCCGCTTTTACTATTGCTCCCATCATCGCCGTATGGTCGCGTTTATCGCGGATACAGGCATCGGCGCCATGTGTCAGCAGTAAATCCACCGCCTGGGCATGACCATAATAAGTGGCGGTCATCAGGGCAGTGTAACTGTCAGCATTTTGCAGGTTTACCGGAAAACCGGCACTTAAAAATTCATCCAGTACCTCGGTATTGCCAGTACGGGCAGCCGCAAAGAAATAATCGATCAGCTGGCGTTGTTCAGTAACTGAGGCCGGTTCTGTGCCGGCAGTAATCTGCCCTGCCTGCAGGTTAAACGGTAATGCCAGGCAGCACAGGCTCAAAACAAATATCAGTGTTTTCATAGGTGCCTCTCTAATAGGTTGGCGACAATGCCTGCAAAGCTCATCCCAATGTGCAGGAAGGAATTACCGAGCTTTGCAGGACTTTATCTTTTGTCATCAATACTCAGCGGTTTTACTGCACCAAACCGCATCAGTGACAATTACAGCTGCCCGGCCAGTCCTTTTACTTTATTTAAGTCGCCTTTTACCGCCTTGGTTAAACGGCTGCCATAATCAGCATCGGCTTTGTAGAAAAACGATAACAGGGTGTATTTCACATCCTCGTTTTTCAGTGCAGCCAGCTCACCTGATAAGTTACTGATCAGATTGGCTTTTTGCTGTCTGCTGAAGCTGCGGTATAGTTCACCGGCCTGATAGAAATTATCCTGCTTTTCTATCGCAAGCTGTTGCACTGTGCCACTTAACGCAGTCGTAACAGCGCGTGACGCTGGAGATACCGTTTTAAGCTCGTGACGGCTTGGTTCATAATTCACGCTGGATTTGGTATTACCGGCATTGGCAGCACCATCCTGGTTGTAATTACTTACCGCAACACGAGGGCGGTTAACAGGCAATTGCTGGTGGTTCACACCTAAGCGATATAATTGCGTATCGCTGTAGGAGAAAATCCGGCCTTGCAGTAAACGGTCTTCTGACGGTTCTATCCCCGGGATCAGATTTGCCGGTGCTAACGCAGCCTGTTCACTTTCCTGGAAGAAGTTATCCGGCACCTGGTTTAAGGTCATAGTACCGACTTTCACTTCCGGTACATCCGGCCATATTTTGGTTGCATCCAGCGGGTTATAGCGGAAGTCATTCAACTGTTCAGGCTTGATAGTCTGAATATACAGATCCCACTTCGGGTAGCTACCGGCACTGATAGTGGCATACAGATCACCGGTCAGATGGTTGAAATCGGTGGCCTGGATTTTTGCTGCCTGTTCCACATCCAGATTTTTTACACCCTGCTGTGAACGCCAGTTAAACTTCACATAATGTACTTCGCCCTGCTGATTCACGAATTTAAAAGCATGTACACCAAAGCCATCCATTTCGCGGTAGGTTGCCGGTGTGCCATAGTCAGAGAACAGCCAGGTCAGCATGTGGGTTGAGCCTGGTTCATGTGAAAGGAAATCCAGAAAGCGGCCTGATTCCTGAATGTTGGTTACAGGATTCGGTTTAAAGGAGTGCACCATATCCGGGAATTTAATCGCATCACGGATAAAGAATACCGGCAGGTTATTCCCGACTAAGTCCCAGTTACCTTCATCGGTATAAAACTTAGTCGCAAAACCCCGCGGATCGCGTAATGTTTCCGGGCTGTGGCCGCCATGTACCACACTGGAAAACCGTACAAATACCGGCGTGACTTTACCTTCTTTAAAAGGGGTGGCAATGGTCAGTTCAGATAAATCGGCACTGGCAACAAATTCACCATAAGCACCGGCACCACGGGCGTGTACTACCCGCTCAGGGATACGTTCGCGGGCAAAACGTTGCAGTTTCTGAATAAGATGCACATCCTGCAACAACACACTACCGTTAGGTCCTGCGGTAGTTGAGTTCTGATTATCACCTGCCGGAGCGCCATTATCTTTTGTCAGCGTACCTGCCGCCTGTACACCCAGTGACAAACTGATAGCCATTACTATTATTGATCGTTTAAACATAGCTATTACCTTCTGGTCGTTGTTTATAATTATTCCTTCCTGCGCGACCAAGGATAGTACAGCTTTAATTTCTGAATAAATGATTAAAACAAATAACC
>JARXRR010000129.1:0-1849 GCA_033792355.1 Chromatiaceae bacterium AAb-1 | reverse complement strand
CTTTACATAAGAACACACTTATAAAAAGCCTGTTAAGCGCTGGCAAAGGTCAGAAATTGTTAATGTGTAATAATTTAATTGAGGTGAAAACAAAAGCGGCCTGAGTAATCAGGCCGCTTTGTTATTACAAATACCTCTTTTATTCAACAGCCTCAAGGCCACCATAAATTATCTGATTATCATCCGTTTCTGTAATTATTAATAAGGTCTTTGTACTATTGATAGTTAAAGCAACTGCGACTCCAGTAAGAGTAAAAGGAACATTGCTACATGGCAATGTGATTTCAGCAACTGTCCCTTCATAATTCTGAGCTGTTCCAAGTAAGATATCACAACCAAATGCGCTACCAGAGATAAGCCCACTAGTTATAGAAAGCGTTCCCCAATCACCATCTATAGAATCATGATGTGATACTGGTGCTAAATTCTCTAAAGGTACAGAAACCTCTGAACCTACTGAATCTTCATACTTGATAGTTGCATTAATTTCTTTGTCATTTCCTGGAAAAAATAACTCAAGGCTGGCATTTGCATCATAGTCCGTAGCACTAATATGCACACGCCCATCAGCATTTAAAACTGTTGAACCTGATGTTGGAGTATATCCAAAGATATAAGCAGAAGTAGGAGAAAAGTCACGATGGTAAATTTTATTTCCTTTTGAAATCAAAAGGTGGTTTCCAGTACCAAAATATGCACCAGCTTCAAGACTAACAGGTTTGGTATCCAACCGACCAGTAACCAGCTTGGTATCATCGCTGTTAAATGCCAGCCAGCCAAGGTAGGTAACGCTATTATGCTCATATGCCCATAATGTACCTTCATAAGTAGCAGCATCAGCACATGAAGCACCAGTATAATTTAACTCAGCATGGAAAATATCATTAGACTGTCCGGTCAGTTTACCTTCTATATCACAACCATATTTATCGGTTGCAGTCAGGTTAAGACCAGTATCAATAGCAAAAGCACTGAAATTCGTACCCGCCAGCTCGCCATTTAATGCAGCCAGATCTGTGATATTTGCTACACCGGAGAAAGTCATGTGGGAAGTGAGAATCAAACTTGGAGTAGTAATTCCCATAGCAGATAACTCTTTGATATCATCCGCATCATCAAAAGTAATGCTAATTGTTCCGGCTTTTAAAACTTCATCATCTTCGACTTTAACAACAGCTGTCGCCTCAGTAATCGTCTTGTCTTTTACAAAAGTATTTACATTATCAACACGCGCCAGCACCGGCTTCAAGCTAGGTGCCAGAACATACAGGCTATTATCTGATACTACAATCTCATAAATAGATGAACTTCCTTGCCAGATATAAATTCCTGAAGCAAACTCCAGATTTACCGGTGTTGGCGTTGTTCCACCACCAGTTCCGGGGTTAGTCGTTCCACCACCCGTGCCTGGATTTGTAGTTCCACCGGTACCCGGTGTGGTTGGGGTTGAATCATCAGAACCACCGCCGCAAGCGGTCAGTGCTGCCAGAGTGAAGCAAAATATTGAACTTAGCGCTAAGTTTTTTGTAAGCATAATTACTACTCTTCAGATCAAACATAGTCTCTGATCAGATTGTGTTAATCAGAGTGCGGAAAATTTATGGTTATCAGCAGAAAAGAACCTGCTGTTATCGGGGCAATCTGTCGTAACATCCGTTTACACACGACAAAAGCAAGATTGACATCTGGGATATCACTAAGCTAATGCGGCTGCGGCTATCGTAAACTTATCCGGATAAGTTGTTAGATCAGCAGCTTTGCGTCCTGTCCTTTCGGTACAGTTTGCCTTTTAATTGTCTTAGCTAAGGTTGAAACATTATGAAATGTATGAACACAAGCTTAACAAAAT
>JARXRR010000073.1:0-15595 GCA_033792355.1 Chromatiaceae bacterium AAb-1 | reverse complement strand
TGCTTGGCCAATACGTTGGTGATAGCTGCTGTTAATGTAGTCTTTCCATGGTCTACGTGACCAATCGTGCCTACGTTTACGTGCGGTTTATTACGTTCAAATTTAGCTTTAGCCACTTTAATACCCTTCTTTATTAAATTAGGGCCCAGCAAAACCGGGCCGGACTAAGTTATTAGTTTGCTTTACGCGCTGCGATAATCGCTTCAGTCACATTGTTTGGTGCTTCTGCATACTTTAATGGTTCCATTGAGTAAGAAGCACGGCCCTGACTCAATGAACGCATGTTGGTTGCATAACCAAACATTTCAGATAACGGTACGTGTGCATCGACAATTTTAATGCCACCAGGTGCATCTTCCATACCGTTGATCATGCCGCGGCGACGGTTTAAGTCACCAACGATGTCACCCATGAAATCTTCAGGCGTAACAACCTCAACCTTCATGATTGGTTCAAGGATAACAGGTTTGGCCTGCAGTGCACCTTTTTTGAAGCCCATAGAAGCTGCGATTTTAAACGCCATTTCGTTAGAGTCAACATCATGGTACGAACCGTCAAACACAGTAACTTTAACGTCAATTACCGGGTAGCCAGCAAGAACGCCGTTCTTCATTTGCTCCTGAATACCTTTGTCGATAGCTGGAATGTATTCTTTTGGAATAACGCCACCGACTACAGCATTGACGAACTCATAACCTGCGCCTTCTTCCTGCGGCTCAATTTTCAGCCAGCAATGACCGAACTGACCACGACCACCAGACTGACGGACAAACTTACCTTCAACTTCAGTTGCCCCACGCAGGGTTTCGCGGTAAGAAACCTGTGGTTTACCCACATTCGCTTCTACTTTGAATTCACGGCGCATACGGTCAACGATGATGTCCAGGTGCAGCTCACCCATACCAGAGATAATAGTCTGGCCGGTTTCTTCGTCAGTGTGAACACGGAAAGAAGGATCTTCAGCAGCCAGTTTACCCAGCGCGATACCCATTTTTTCCTGATCAGCTTTGGTTTTTGGCTCAACGGCAACAGAAATTACCGGCTCAGGGAATTCCATACGCTCCAGGATAATCACATTGTCCGGATCACACAGGGTGTCACCGGTAGTGGTATCTTTAAGACCGATAGCGGCAGCGATATCGCCGGCGCGAACTTCCTTGATTTCTTCACGGCTGTTAGCGTGCATTTGCACCATACGGCCAATACGCTCTTTCTTCTGTTTAACAGAGTTATAAATGGAAGAACCTGCTTCCACCACACCTGAATAAACACGGAAGAACGTCAATGTACCAACAAACGGGTCAGTGGCGATTTTGAACGCCAGGGCAGAGAATGGCTCATCATCATTTGAATGACGAACGTCTTCACTTTCATCTTCTTTAACACCGGCAATCGCTTTTACTTCTGTCGGAGACGGCAGATAGTAAATAACGTTGTCCAGCATTGCCTGAACACCTTTGTTTTTGAAAGCAGATCCACACTGAACCAGTACCACTTCATTACGTAATGTTAAATCACGTAAAGCCTGACGGATTTCTTCTTCGGTGAATTCATCACCTTCCAGATAGCGTTCCATCAGCTCTTCACTGGCTTCAGCAGCAGCCTCGATCATGTTTTGACGCCATTCATTACATTCGTCAATCATGTCTTCAGGGATCGGATCATAAGTGAAAGTAATACCCTGGTCTGATTCGTTCCAGTTAATGGCTTTCATCTTAATCAGGTCGATAACACCTTTGAATTCATCTTCAGCACCGATAGGTAACTGAATAGGAACAATAGTACTGTTCAGACGGGTTTTCGCCTGGTTAACAACGCGCAGGAAGTTAGCACCGGTACGGTCCATCTTATTGACGAAGATCATACGGGGAACTTCGTATTTGTTAGCCTGACGCCATACGGTTTCAGTCTGAGGCTGAACACCTGAAGAACCACACAGTACTACTACCGCACCATCCAGTACCCGCAGCGAACGTTCTACTTCGATAGTGAAGTCAACGTGTCCCGGTGTATCGATCAGATTGATACGGTGCTGATCGAACTGCTGCTGCATACCAGACCAGAACGTGGTGGTGGCAGCTGAAGTGATAGTGATACCACGCTCCTGCTCCTGTTCCATCCAGTCCATCGTCGCGGCGCCATCATGTACTTCACCAATCTTGTGTGACCGGCCAGTATAAAAAAGTATACGCTCACTCGTTGTGGTTTTACCCGCATCTACGTGCGCACAAATACCAATGTTGCGGTAGCGTTCTATTGGGGTTGTACGTGCCACAATAATATCCTCTTATTAAGATCTGCTTACCAGCGGAAGTGAGCGAAGGCTTTGTTCGCTTCGGCCATACGGTGCACGTCTTCACGTTTCTTAACCGCAGCGCCTTTGTTCTCAATCGCATCCAGCATTTCACCAGCTAAACGCTGAGCCATTGATTTTTCACCACGTTTACGGGCAGCTTCTACTAACCAGCGCATAGCCAGAGCATTACGACGTACCTGACGAACTTCACATGGTACCTGATAGGTAGAACCACCTACACGGCGTGATTTAACTTCGACAGACGGACGAATATTGTCCAGCGCAACTTCGAACAGATCGATATGCTCTTTCTTCGACTTGGTTGCTGCAATTTCAAGGGCGCCGTATACAATTGATTCGGCTGTGGATTTTTTACCGTCGACCATAACGACATTTACAAATTTGGCAAGTAACTCACTTCCGAATTTAGGATCTGGAAGGATTTTACGTTGACCTATGACGCGTCTTCTTGGCATTCGAAACTCCGATTGCTTCAGGTGATTCCAAAACTTTTAATAAAAAAAGTTACGAGTTTGGCCTTACTAACGGAGTACCGTTATTTCTTAGGCCGCTTTGCACCGTATTTAGAACGGGCTTGTTTGCGATCTTTAACGCCTGCACAGTCTAATGTGCCGCGTACGGTGTGATAGCGCACACCTGGAAGGTCTTTTACCCGGCCACCGCGGATCAGCACAACGCTGTGTTCCTGCAGGTTATGGCCTTCACCACCGATATAAGAAGACACTTCGAATCCGTTAGTTAAACGAACACGGCATACTTTACGTAATGCAGAGTTAGGCTTCTTAGGTGTAGTGGTGTATACACGGGTACAAACACCACGCTTCTGTGGGCAAGCTTCAAGCGCCGGAACGGTGCTCTTGGCTACCTTCTGGCTGCGCGGCTTACGCACTAGCTGGTTGATTGTTGCCATTAAATACTCCTGGTTAATATCTACCCAATAAACGTGAAAATTCCGCCCCCGAAATCGGGGTCGCGGAATTCTAATGGTCAAGCTTTGACCTGTCAAGTTACAAAGTATACTGTCCGTCAGAACAGTATACCTGCTTCCTGTTATTCGTCGTTACCCGACAAATCCATATTAAGTGCATCAGACAGGGCCTGTTCGGCTACTTCTGCACTCATTGCTGGTTCTGAAGGCTCACCATTAGCAATACGCTGACGCTGGCGGGCACGGTTCTGGTGATACGCAAAACCGGTACCTGCCGGGATCAGACGTCCTACAATAACGTTCTCTTTCAGACCACGCAGTTCATCTATTTTTCCACCTACTGCCGCTTCTGTCAGCACGCGGGTGGTTTCCTGGAACGATGCAGCAGAGATAAACGAATCTGTAGACAGAGACGCTTTAGTAATACCCAGTAATGAACGCTCATACTGTGCCGGCATTTTTCCTGCGGCTTCCAGTTCGCGGTTAGCAATATTCACCCGCGCGACTTCAGCCTGTTCACCTTCCAGGAACTCGCTGTCACCAGGGTTCATAATGATACACTTACGCAGCATCTGACGGATAATCGTCTCAATGTGCTTATCGTTGATCTTAACACCCTGTAAGCGATAAACGTCCTGAACTTCGTTAACGATATAGCTGGCAACATGGTGAATACCACGCAGACGCAGAATATCATGAGCTGATTCAGGTCCTTCAGAGATAACTTCGCCTTTCTCAATACGTTCACCTTCGAACACATTGACCTGACGCCACTTAGGAATCATCTCTTCATGTGCATCCCCCTGCTCTGGTGTAATCACCAGACGGCGTTTGCCTTTTGTTTCTTTACCAAAGCTGATAACACCTGAAATCTCGGCCAGAATAGCCGGATCTTTCGGCTTACGCGCTTCGAACAGGTCAGCAACGCGCGGCAGACCACCGGTGATGTCGCGTGTTTTTGAGCTTTCCTGTGGAATACGTGCCAGTACTTCACCGGCATTGGCATGCGCACCATCGGTAATTTCGATGGTCGTGAAGCTTGGTAAACGGATTTCCTGTAAAGCGCCATCATCCATAGCCAGGATCAGCTTAGGCTCTTTAGCATTGGCTTTTGACAGATCTTTAACCACGGTACGGGTTAAACCGGTCAGGTCATCCTGCTGTACTTCAGTATTAGTATCATCAACATCACTGAAAGTAACTTTAGCACCACGCTCAACGATAATCGGGTGAGAATGCGGATCCCAGTTTGCGACGATCTGGCCGGCTTCTACTTTAGCGTTGTCATCGGTAGTCAGCACAGAACCGTATGGCAGCTTATAGCGTTCTTTCTCACGCCCCAGCTCGTCAAATACCGTCACTTCCGCTGAACGTGAAGTAATAACAATTTTGTTATCCGCATTACGGACAAACTTGGCATTCTGCAGCTTCAGGGTGCCGGCATTTTTAACCTGGACACTGTTCTCAGCAGAGGCTCTTGATGCCGCACCACCGATGTGGAAAGTACGCATCGTTAACTGGGTACCCGGTTCACCGATTGACTGGGCGGCGATAACACCGACTGCCTCACCGGCGTTGATCAGGTGACCACGCGCTAAGTCACGGCCATAACATTTGGCGCAAACACCAAAGTCAGTCTGACAGGTGATAACTGAACGTACGTGTACTTCGTCGATAGAGTTTTTCTCTAACAGATCACACAGTTGCTCGTCCAGCATGGTGCCATCAGCAACCAGAACTTCACCGGTGGTTGGTGCAACAACATCACCGATAACGACCCGGCCAAGCACCCGCTCACGAAGACCTTCTACCACATCACCACCTTCAATCAGCGGCTTCATGATAATACCCTGCTCAGAACCACAGTCATGTTCTGTAACGACCAGATCCTGTGCTACGTCTACCAGACGACGGGTCAGGTAACCGGAGTTCGCCGTTTTCAGTGCGGTATCGGCCAGACCTTTACGCGCACCGTGGGTAGAAATGAAGTACTGTAATACGTTCAGACCTTCACGGAAGTTCGCGGTAATTGGTGTTTCGATGATTGAGCCATCAGGTTTAGCCATCAGACCCCGCATCGCAGCTAACTGACGGATCTGCGCCGGTGAACCCCGGGCGCCGGAGTCAGCCATCATATACACAGAGTTAAATGACTGCTGCTGTACGGTATTACCGTCACGGTCAACCACGTCTTCTTTTGACAGGTTATCCATCATCGCTTTCGACAGTGCTTCGTTAGCCGTTGACCAGATATCGATAACTTTGTTGTACTTCTCACCGGCAGTTACCAGACCTTGCTGGAACTGATCCTGGATCTCTGCCACTTCAGCTTCTGCAGCATCGATGATCTCAGTTTTCGCCGCCGGAATGACCATATCGTCAATACCAACTGATACGCCAGACAGCATTGCATAATGGAAACCGGTATACATGATCTGGTCAGCCAGAATAACCGTTTGCTTCAGACCGATACGACGGTAAGCACCATTCAGTAAACGTGAAATCTGCTTTTTACCCATGGCCTGATTCACTGACTCAAAAGCCAGCCCTTCCGGCAGAATAGAGAACAGAATGGCACGGCCTACTGTAGTATCACGTACTGCTGTTTCAGTGGTTCTGGTGCCATCTTCATGCAGTGTCACTTCAGTGATACGTACTTTGGCTTTAGCGTGTAAGCTGGCCACATCGGCCCGGAATGCTTTCTCAGCCTCTTTAGGGCTTTTGAACAACATGCCTTCGCCTTTGGCGTTAACGGCTTCACGGGTCATATAGTACAGACCCAGTACCACGTCCTGTGACGGAACGATGATAGGTTCACCGTTAGCAGGAGACAGTACGTTGTTAGTAGACATCATCAGCGCACGGGCTTCTAACTGGGCTTCCAGTGTCAGCGGTACGTGAACAGCCATCTGGTCACCGTCGAAGTCGGCATTATAAGCAGCACACACCAGCGGGTGTAACTGAATTGCCTTACCTTCGATCAGTACCGGTTCAAATGCCTGAATACCCAGACGGTGCAGAGTTGGTGCACGGTTCAGTAATACCGGATGTTCACGGATTACTTCGTCCAGTACGTCCCATACTGCGCCTTCTTCGCGCTCTACCATCTTCTTCGCAGCTTTGATGGTAGTCGCTAAACCACGGGCTTCCAGCTTGCCATAGATAAACGGCTTGAACAGTTCCAATGCCATTTTCTTCGGCAGACCACACTGATGCAGACGCAGGGTAGGACCAACGGTAATAACCGAACGGCCTGAATAGTCAACACGTTTACCTAACAGGTTCTGACGGAAACGACCTTGTTTACCTTTGATCATGTCAGCCAGAGATTTCAGCGGACGCTTGTTAGAACCGGTAATCGCACGGCCACGACGACCGTTATCCAGCAGTGCATCAACCGCTTCCTGCAGCATCCGTTTTTCGTTACGCACGATGATATCCGGCGCAGACAGATCCAATAACCGCTTCAGACGGTTGTTACGGTTGATTACCCGGCGATATAAATCGTTCAGGTCAGAAGTTGCAAAACGACCACCATCCAGTGGTACTAACGGACGCAGATCCGGTGGTAATACCGGCAGTACTGTCATAATCATCCACTCAGGCTTGTTGCCTGAAGTGTGGAACGCTTCCATCAGTTTTAAACGCTTGGAAATTTTCTTACGTTTGGTTTCTGAATTGATCGTTGGCAGCTCTTCGCGCATTTGCTTGATTTCAGTTGCCAGTTCAATACCTTTCAACAGATCCAGAATTGCTTCTGCACCCATTTTGGCTTCAAATTCATCACCGTGCTCTTCCAGCACGTCCAGATATTCTTCTTCAGTCAGCATCTGGCGACGCTCTAAAGAAGTCATACCGGGTTCTGTCACTACATAAGATTCAAAATACAGCACGCGTTCGATATCACGTAATGTCATATCCAACAGCAAACCGATACGGCTCGGCAGTGATTTCAGGAACCAGATATGCGCCACCGGGCTGGCCAGTTCGATATGGCCCATGCGCTCACGGCGCACTTTTGTCAGCGTAACTTCAACGCCACATTTTTCACAGATCACACCACGGTGCTTCAGGCGCTTATACTTACCGCATAAACATTCATAATCTTTTACCGGCCCGAAAATACGGGCACAGAATAAACCGTCGCGCTCGGGTTTGAAGGTACGATAGTTAATGGTTTCTGGCTTTTTCACTTCACCAAATGACCATGAACGGATCATATCCGGTGAGGATAATCCGATACGAATAACATCAAACTCTTCAGTTTTCGTTTGTTGCTTCAGAAACTTTAGTAAGTCTTTCACCTTTGCTCTCCTGTAAGAGGTAAACCGGAATGGGGCAGCTTACTGCCCCGCCAACCGCTAACGGTTTATTCCTCTTCCAATTCGATATTAATACCGAGCGAACGGATTTCTTTCATCAGAACGTTGAAAGATTCCGGCATTCCAGGTTCCATTCTGTGGTCACCATCAACGATGTTCTTATACATTTTAGTCCGGCCGTTAACGTCATCAGACTTAACTGTCAGCATTTCCTGTAATGTATAAGCCGCACCATAAGCCTCCAGTGCCCACACTTCCATCTCACCGAAGCGCTGACCACCGAACTGAGCTTTACCACCCAGCGGCTGTTGAGTAACCAGACTGTAAGAACCGGTAGAACGGGCATGCATTTTGTCATCAACCAGGTGGTTCAGTTTCAGCATGTACATGTAGCCAACGGTAACTTTACGTTCGAAAGTATTACCGGTACGGCCATCAAATAATGTGATCTGGCCACTGCTTGGTAAATCACCTAACGCCAGCAGCTCTTTGATTTCTTCCTCTTTTGCACCATCGAATACAGGTGTTGCAACCGGTAAACCTTTACGCAGGTTTTCCGCTAAACGACGTACTTCATCATCGGTGAAGCTCTCGATATCTACCTGCTGACGCGATTCTCCTAATGCATAAACCTTTTTCAGGAAGTCCCGGATTTCTGAAACTTCTTTCTGATCTTTGATCATTGCATCAATCTTGTCACCGATACCACGGGCTGCCAGACCTAAATGCGTTTCCAGGATCTGACCGATGTTCATCCGTGACGGTACACCCAGCGGGTTCAGTACGATATCAACCGGCTTACCCTGTTCGTCGTAAGGCATATCTTCAACTGGCACAATAGTGGAGATAACCCCTTTGTTACCGTGACGTCCAGCCATTTTGTCACCTGGCTGAATACGGCGTTTAACCGCCAGATACACTTTAACGATTTTCAGCACGCCCGGCGCTAAATCATCGCCCTGAATGATCTTACGGCGCTTGGCTTCAAATTTCTTATCGTATTCGATACGAATTTCTTCGTACTGAGCAGCCAGTTGCTCCAGCTCATTTTGTTTGTCTTCGTCAGCTAAGCTTTGGTTAAACAGCGCATCACCACGTAATGTCGCCGCTTTATCTTTAGCTACGCCGCTTTGTTCAAGCAGGTTGCGGGCACGGCTGAAAATACCTTCTTCCAGAATACGGAATTCTTCGTTCAGGTCTTTCTTCGCCTGCTTAACTTCCATTTCTTCGATTTCGCGGGCGCGTTTGTCTTTTTCCACACCATCACGGGTAAATACCTGAACATCAATAACCGTACCGGTTACAGAGTTTGGCACCCGCAGTGAGGTATCTTTAACGTCTGACGCTTTTTCACCGAAAATAGCACGTAACAGTTTTTCTTCCGGTGTTAACTGGCTTTCACCTTTTGGCGTTACCTTACCAACCAGAATATCGCCGCCTTTTACTTCAGCGCCGATGTAAACGATACCAGCTTCATCCAGTTTAGACAGCGCTGACTCACCTACGTTTGGAATATCACCGGTGATCTCTTCAGGCCCAAGCTTGGTGTCGCGCGCGATACAGCTTAATTCCTGAATATGGATAGTGGTTAAACGATCTTCCTGTACCAGACGTTCAGATAATAAAATCGAGTCTTCGAAGTTATAACCGTTCCACGGCATGAAGGCTACGCGCAGGTTTTGTCCCAGCGCCAGCTCACCCAGGTCAGTTGACGGACCGTCAGCCAGTACATCACCACGTTCAATCGGCTCACCGTGATTGACACACGGACGCTGATTGATACAGGTGTTCTGGTTAGAACGGGTGTATTTAGTCAGGTTATAGATATCGATACCGGCTTCACCAGAAACCATTTCATCTTCATTAACCTTGATCACGATCCGGCTGGCATCAACGTAATCAACAACACCACCACGTTTGGCAACCACGGTTACACCGGAGTCTTTGGCTACTACACGCTCAATCCCGGTACCTACCAGCGGCTTATCTGCACGCAGGGTTGGAACGGCCTGACGTTGCATGTTTGAGCCCATCAGTGCGCGGTTAGCATCATCGTGTTCAAGGAATGGAATCAGTGCCGCAGCAACAGATACGATCTGTTGTGGTGCAACGTCCATATACTGAACCTGATCAGCAGACATTAAGGTAAATTCGTTTTTGAAACGACATGGTACCAGTTCGTCAACCAGACGGTTACTTTCATCCAGCTCGGCATTCGCCTGGGCGATAACAAAGTTACCTTCTTCAATCGCCGACAGGAAATCAACTTCGTCGGTCACGATACCGTCTTCAATCCGGCGGTACGGCGTTTCCAGGAAGCCATATTCGTTGGTCTGGGCAAAAATAGACAGCGAGTTGATCAGACCGATGTTCGGACCTTCAGGCGTTTCAATCGGACAAACACGGCCATAGTGAGTCGGGTGTACGTCACGGACTTCGAAACCGGCACGTTCACGGGTTAAACCGCCCGGGCCTAATGCTGAAATACGACGCTTGTGCGTTACTTCTGACAGCGGGTTATTCTGATCCATAAACTGTGACAGCTGGCTGGAACCGAAGAACTCTTTTACTGCCGCAGAAATCGGTTTGGCGTTAATCAGATCCTGTGGCATAACAGCATCTAAGTCACCCAGTGACAGACGCTCTTTAACCGCACGCTCAACCCGTACCAGACCAACACGGAACTGGTTTTCAGCCATTTCACCGACAGAACGGATACGACGGTTACCTAAGTGGTCAATATCGTCCACTTCGCCTTTACCGTTACGGATTTCAATCAGCACTTTCATTACCGCCAGAATGTCTTCTTTTGACAGCACACCAGAACCGGTGTTTTCATCAAAATTAACACGGCGGTTGAACTTCATCCGGCCAACAGTTGACAGATCGTAACGCTCTTCAGAGAAGAACAGGTTTGCAAATAACGTTTCTGCCGCTTCGCGTGTTGGTGGTTCACCAGGACGCATCATACGGTAAATTTCAACCAGCGCTTCCAGACGGTTGCTGCTGGGGTCGATCCGGATAGTCTCAGAGATATAAGGACCATGATCCAGATCGTTGATATACAGTGTTTCAAAGCTTTCATATCCAGCTTTGCTTAATTTAGCCAGCAGTTCCAGCGTTAATTCAGCATTAGCTTCTGCCACAACCTCTCCGGTTGAAGTATCAGCATAATTTTTCGCCAGAACACGACCTACCACATATTCATGTGGCACTTCCATCATGGTCATACCGGTTTTTTCCAGCTGACGCACATGACGGGCAGTAATACGACGGCCTTGCTCTACGATCACTTCGCCATCGTTGTCTTTAATATCAAAGGCAGCCGTTTCACCACGCAGGCGGTTTGCAACCACCTCCATCAGCAGTTTGCCGTCTTTGATTTCAAATTTAGTACTTTCAAAGAAAGTGGTCAGGATATCTTCGGTGCTGAAATCCAGTGCGCGTAGCAGAATCGTCGCCGGTAATTTACGACGGCGGTCGATACGTACGAACAGGTTATCTTTGGCATCGAACTCGAAATCCAACCATGAACCACGGTAAGGAATAACACGGGCGTTATATAATACTTTGCCTGAAGAGTGTGTTTTTCCACGATCGTGATCGAAGAACACGCCCGGACTACGATGCAGCTGAGAAACAATTACCCGCTCGGTACCATTAATTACAAAAGTACCATTTTCAGTCATGAGCGGAATTTCGCCCATATAGACTTCTTGCTCACGAATATCTTTGATCGTGCCTGGTGCTTCTTTATCAAATAACACCATACGTAATTTTACACGTAACGGCGCTGAGTAAGTAACACCACGGATCTGGCATTCCTTCACATCAAAAACCGGTTCCCCAATACGGTAGCTTACATACTGTAATTCCGCACTGCCTGAATAGCTTTTAATTGGAAATACAGAACGGAATGCGGCTTCTAAGCCGTACTCACCTTCCGGATCTGGCTCGATAAATTTGCTGAATGATTCAATCTGAATCGACAACAGGTATGGCACATCCAGTACTTCAGGACGTTTGCCGAAGTCCTTACGGATACGTTTCTTCTCAGAATAAGAGTAAGTCATGGGGTTCCTCAGCTTGCTGATTTTTTTCCCAGCATCCCGTTACGGGGCATTTCATGGTACAACCAGTACCTACAGGGGTGGGGAAATCATTGTCCCACAGCGCAAAAAGGCCGGTGATTAATTCATCACCAGCCCAGCCTGAAATTCAGGCAGTTAATCCGGTTTGCACCGGATTATTTAACTTCAACAGATGCACCAGCTGCTTCAAGTTCTTTCTTAAGCGCTTCAGCTTCATCTTTAGAAACGCCTTCTTTGATTGCAGCAGGAGCTGATTCAACCAGGTCTTTCGCTTCTTTCAGCCCTAAACCGGTAGCGCCACGTACTGCTTTGATAACAGCAACTTTGTTAGCACCGGCAGCAGCCAGAATTACGTTGAATTCAGTTTGCTCTTCAGCAGCGGCAGCCGCTGGACCCGCAGCAACAGCAACAGCTGCAGCAGCAGAAACACCAAACTTCTCTTCCATTGCAGCTACTAACTCAACTACATCCATTACAGACATTGCTGCGATAGCATCTAAGATTTGATCTTTAGTCACTGACATTGTTCAGATTCCTAAATTTAAAGGGGAATACCCGTTAATCTATATCAAACCGCACGTAAAATTACGCGGCTTGCTCTTGTTTTTGGTCGCGAACCGCGGCAATTGTACGTACAAGTTTGCCAGCTGCTGCTTCTTTCATAGTGCTCATTAAACGTGCGATAGCTTCGTCGTAAGTTGGTAACGCAGCTAATACATCAACGTTTACTGTGGAGCCATTAAAAGCTGCACCTTTAAGCTCGAAATCTTTGTTTTCTTTGGCGAAATCTTTGAAGATACGCGCAGCTGCACCTGGGTGCTCTTTAGAAAACGCAATTAATGTCGGGCCTACGAATGCATCTTTCAGACACTCGAATTCAGTGCCATCTACTGCACGGCGAGCCAGAGTGTTACGGACAACTTTAACCCATACACCTGCATCACGCGCTTGCTTACGCAACGCAGTGATATTGCCTACAGTGACACCACGAGCATCTGCGACTACCGCAGATAAAGCACCTTTGGCAGCTTCCTGGACTTCAGCAACAATTGCTTTTTTGTCTTCAAGCTTGATAGCCATTGGCTCTTAACTCCTGGTTCATCCGGACAGAATGTCCGGTTGCCTACACATCGCTTTATGTTGCCATAAAGCGCGCGATTTACGGTGAGAGACCAGAAGGAATCGAATTCTTTCTGGGGCCTGCACCGTCTGCGTAGGTTGATTTTTTAAGCTGTTAAACCTTTTACAAAGCTAACGGCACCTACGGTCTTGGACGGAAGCGTTTACTGAAAAACGCTTCTACCCTAAAAACTGAACGCGGAATTCTATAGGAACCCCACGCTCAAGTAAAGCTCTGTATTAAACTACAGCGTTCAAAGACGCCTGGCTCAGGGCTAAACCTGCGCCATGAGTTGAAGAGATGGTTACTTTCTTAATGTAAACACCTTTAGCAACTGAAGGCTTAGCACGCTTTAATGCAATTAACAGTGCTTCTAAGTTTTCTTTCAGATGGTCAGTATTGAAGTCCAGCTTACCGATAGTGGAATGGATGATACCATTCTTATCATTGCGGTAACGAACCTGACCGGCTTTTGCATTCTTAACTGCTTCTGCTACGTTAGGGGTAACAGTACCGGTTTTCGGGTTAGGCATTAAACCACGTGGGCCTAAGATTTGACCTAACATACCAACCACACGCATTGCATCAGGAGAAGCGATAACAACATCAAAGTTCATTTCGCCTTTCTTAACCTGCTCAGCTAAATCTTCCATACCAACAATGTCAGCACCGGCAGCTTTAGCGGCTTCAGCGTTAGCACCCTGAGTAAATACGGCAACACGAACTGTACGGCCAGTACCATGTGGTAATACTGTCGCGCCACGAACGTTCTGATCAGATTTACGGGCATCAATTCCCAGATTCACAGCAACATCAACGCTTTCTACGAATTTGCCGGCAGTTAACTCTTTTAACAGAGCAACAGCTTCAGTGATATCGTATTCACGGGTTGAGTCAACTTTAGAACGGATTAACTTAGCACGTTTTGTTAATTTAGCCATTGATTAACCCTCCACCTCTAAACCCATAGAACGGGCAGTACCAGAAATGGTACGTACCGCAGCAGTATGATCTGCAGCTGTTAAATCAGGTTGTTTGATTTTTACAATCTCATCAATCTGAGCAGCTGTGACTTTACCAACTTTCTGCGTGTTAGGACGGCCAGAACCACCTTTTAAGCCAGCAGCTTTCAGTAACAGGAATGATGCTGGTGGGGTGCGGGTTTCAAAAGTAAATGAGCGGTCGCTATATACAGTAATAACTACTGGAATAGGCATACCTTTTTCCAGGCTTTCTGTACGGGCGTTAAAGCCTTTACAGAATTCCATAATATTCACACCGTGTTGACCTAACGCCGGACCTACTGGTGGCGACGGGTTAGCCATACCGGCTTTAACCTGCAATTTGATAAGTGCAGTGACTTTCTTTGCCATGTTTCACCTCTGTTTTAGGGTCTCAGCCTTGTATATGCGAGGACATATACTCAAACGGCTTCCCTTAACGATAAAAAGGGCGCAGATTATATTTTAATCAGCACCCGCTTACAACTATTAAATTATGCTTTCTCGACCTGACTAAATTCCAGGTCTACCGGAGTTGAACGTCCGAAGATCAGTACCGAAACTTTTACGCGGCTTTTCTCGTAATCAACTTCTTCCACCACACCGTTGAAATCTGCAAACGGACCTTCGGTAACACGAACCACTTCACCCGCTTCAAACAATGTTTTAGGCTTCGGTTTATCTGCATTATCCTGCAGACGATTCAGGATGGTCATCGCTTCTTTTTCAGAAATAGGTGCCGGACGATCTGAAGTACCGCCAATAAAACCTAATACGCGCGGCACACTTTTCACTAAGTGCCATGCTTCTTCGCACATTTCCATCTGAACCAGTACATAACCGGGGAAAAATTTGCGTTCAGATTTACGCTTTTGCCCCGCACGCATTTCCACTACTTCTTCAGTTGGTACCAGCACTTCACCAAACTTATCTTCCATCTGATGAATTTTGATGTGCTCACGTAATGAGGTTGCAACCCGCTGTTCAAATCCTGAAAAAGCCTGAACGACATACCAGCGCATCTTTCCCGCCATGCTGTTAAATCCCCAATCCGGTTAAAAATGATACAAGCCGTAGCAGAATGGCATCCAGCCCCCACAGAATTAACCCCATAATCACAGTTGCGACAATTACAACCAGGGTTGTCTGCATTGTTTCCTGACGGGTTGGCCAGACAACCTTGCGCACTTCTGTACGGGACTCTTTTGCAAAGCTGATAAACTCTTTACCTTTCTGGGTCTGTGAAGCAACGGCACCGGCAACTAATACCAGTACAATAATAGCAATAGCACGTTCTAACGCTGCCAATTCATAAATATAGTTACCTACCACGATCAGTGACAGGATAACGAACACCAGCACCCATTTTACAATATCAAACCCGCTTTTCGGCGTTTCACTCGCTGCGCTCATGCTTTAACTCACTTAATCCTGATTTGCTTTTATATAAGCAATTAAATAAGCGTAGAAATGTCTCTACAACCAGAAATCTGGCAGGGGCAGAGGGATTCGAACCCCCAACCATCGGTTTTGGAGACCGCTGTTCTACCAATTGGAACTATGCCCCTACGAAACCTGGCCGGTAAATCCGCCCAAGTCTTAAAATAGCCGCTCATTATACTGCCTTAATAACCTAAAACAAGCATGTATATTCTATTAATGCTTAATCAGGATACAAAACCGTATAGCAATGCCGTACTACACTTCGTTACTCAGACAAAAAAGGCCCCATGAGGGGCCTCTTCATCACACCAGCGATTACGCCAGTATCTTCGATACCACGCCCGCACCCACTGTACGGCCACCCTCTCGGATA
>JARXRR010000124.1:0-2698 GCA_033792355.1 Chromatiaceae bacterium AAb-1 | reverse complement strand
ACCGGCACCTGTCAAAAATTTGCTGTTTCACACTTAACAGTGTTAAAGCAGAAGTTGTGCCAACTTTAAATTATTGATATATAAAACAAAACATGAGATTTATATAAATCTCATGTTCAATGATGGAATATTAACGCAGGAAAATTAATGCTCAGGCAGGAACTTCAATACCATTTTCACGCATTCTGGCCAGTTTATAACGTAATGTCCGGTCACTGATGCCCAGACGCTCTGCCACTTCTTTACGCCGGTTGGCACAGGCTTTCATCGTTGCCAGAATGATACGGTGTTCCTGTTCATAGATTTCAGCTTTAAAGCTGGCAGGAACATCATCCGGTTCGTTTTCGGAAAAAATAGCGGTTTCAGCAATTGGCCGGGATATATTGCTGTCAGACAACACCGGTGCTGAAGAGAATTCCAGCATCAGATCATCCGGGGTAATTTCTGCGTTGCTATGTAAAATCAAAGCACGCTGAATCACGTTATCCAGCTCCCGCACATTACCCGGCCAGTTATAGTAATGCAGTAACTGTGCTGCGGTTTCAGTAATAACCGGCACCGCCTGCCCGTTCTGTCTGCTGTATCGTTCAGTCAGGTGCCGGGCTAATGGCAGAATATCATCCGGCCTTTCACACAGCGCCGGCCAGGTTAGCGGGAAAACATTCAGCCGGTAGAATAAATCCTCCCGGAACAGTCCCTGCTGTACAGCGTCTTTCAGATTACGGTTACTGGTAGCCAGTACCCGTACGTTCAGTTTAATAGTTTTGCGACCGCCTAAACGTTCAACCTCTCTTTCCTGCAATACCCGTAATAATTTTGCCTGCAGGTTCAGATCCATTTCGGTGATTTCATCCAGCAAAATAGTGCCATGCTGCGCCTGTTCAAATTTACCAGGACAAGCATTGATAGCGCCGGTAAAAGCACCTTTTTCATAACCGAACAGCGTCGATTCCAGCATATTTTCCGGGATCGCAGCGCAGTTAATGGCTATAAAAGGCTGTTCAGCCCGCTCAGACTGCTGATGAATATAACGTGCCAGCACTTCTTTTCCGGAACCGCTGGGTCCCATAATCATGACACTGGCATCAGAACGGGCAACTTTGGCTGCCAGACGCAATAAATTCTGGCTGGATACTGCACCAACCACCGGTTCAAAAGCATCAGGCTGTTCAGCGGTAACATAACGGCTGACCGTATTAACCAGTACCTCCGGCGAAAAAGGCTTGGCCAGATAATCGACCGCGCCCAGACGGATAGCTTCAACGGCATCTTTTACTGTGGCATAAGCCGTCATCATCAGTACCGGCAACTCCGGATAGTGTTCACGTAATGTTTTAAGCAATTGCAGGCCGGACACTCCGGCCATCTGTACGTCACTGATCACCAGTTTAACCGGGTGCTGTTTCAGTAACAGCAGCGCAGACTCAGCACTGTCAGCTGCAATCACATGATAACTGGCCAGCGTCAGGGTATCGGTCAGCGCTTCACGTAATCCCGCATCATCTTCCACAACCAGAATATTAGTTATCTGCATGATTAGACTCCTCTGCTGATGGCTCTGATACATGAAGTGGTAATAACAGCTCAAAACAGGCACCTTCAGGCTGGCTGATATACTGAACCGAACCCTGGTGCGAAGCGACAACCGCCTGCACAACAGCCAGCCCCAGCCCGGTACCCTGCGAACGGGTAGTAAAAAATGGCTCAAAGATATGCGGTAATACCTCTGGTGCAATACCAGGGCCATTATCCTGAAAACGTATCCTGAGGTAGCTGTCAGAATCTGCTGTTAATTGCATACTCAGCTGTAATCTGGCGCCGGCAGGAATAATTTGCAGACTGTTGTTAATCAGGTTTTGTATTGCCCCGGCAAGACTGTTCAGGTTTGCCAGTAACCAGAGGGGACGCTCCGGAATGTCCAGCAGAAGTTCTGCCTGATGCTGTAGTAATAAAGCTTCGCTACCCGCCCTGATTTGCTCTGCCAGTTGCTGGGTAGTTACTGGTGATACAGCCTGCGCTGTACCGGAACGGGCAAATAACAGCATATCGTTTACCTGATGTTCCAGATCCTGCAATCTGGCAACCAGTTTTTGCTGAAACTGCTGCTGTGCCATAACGGCTAACCGCGGATTAGCCAGATTTTCGGCATATAACATGGCCGATGACAGTGGAGTACGGATCTGGTGTGCCAGTGATGCCATCATTTTGCCCAGCACAGATAAACGCTGCATATGCGCAATACGGCTTTGCAGACGACGGGTTTCTGTCAGGTCCGTCAGGACAATCAATTGCCCTGGCTCCGGTGTTAATGCACTGATGGCAAGCTGCACCCGGCGACCGTCTTTCAGTGATACTTCAAGTCCGTCATCACTGCGGGGGCGAAAACAGCGGGTAATGACTTCCAGCCAGCGCTGGCCAACAAGCGGCTGTCCCAGCATCTGAATAGCAACAGGATTCGCTTCACTGACAATACCTTTCTGATCCAGCAGAATAATACCGGAGGGTAGTACATTAAGAATATGCTGCAAACGATAATGCGCAGTATCACTTTCCGGTAGCTGCCGGTTACCGGCAAAAAATACCGGACGCATCTGGGCAGGTGTTAAAGGAAAATCATAGGCGTTGGCCGCTGTCATACTATGGTCCTGTTGTATTACAAACAGCAGATCCTATGCAGACAACATGCCAAGCTTAATTA
>JARXRR010000003.1:0-101637 GCA_033792355.1 Chromatiaceae bacterium AAb-1 | reverse complement strand
ATTTATGAGTTACTCCTTGTTAAGATTTCATTCGCAACAAATGCCCAGTTAATAACTCTCATCTCGAAGCATCACAGTTAATAGTGGTGAATTTTTATTAGCTGAATTTTCTGAGGATCATGAGAAATTCTAGAGAAACTCTTGCGAATAAAGATAATTGCAGCTGATGTTGGCTTTTTCAGATATCTTTGAAAGCCTTTATTGGTGCGGTCTACGGGTTTTATGGATTCTGAGAACCCACAGCTCGTATGGTTAACAATAAAACAGCACATTCAAAATTAGAATACCCAAGGATATTAATATATTTGTTGCAGACTATCACCTAGCAACCATGATGACGGATGAAGTAATCTATCTTGTTGAAGAACAACGCACTGGCCGCTAACGCGACCAGAACTATCGACTCTGAGAGGGCTCATATGTGTTAGCTATTACGGTTCCCTTACAGCATATATTTCACAAATTGATGAATTCCATGGAGCCGTTTTATCTGGTGAATAATAGAACCTAAGCTCAATATCTTTTGCTTTTGCTGCGATGATTAAAGAAGTTGTTGCCACTTCCTGGCTATTGAAATACAGCTTTGAGCAAGGCGGAGATAGCGCAGCTAAAACCTCAAAGTCTATAAAACCTCTGGCGCTCTGTGTTGTATGATTATTCAAGTATATTGTCAGGTTCTTAATTTTCCCTGTTGAACTATCTCCCCAAACATAATTACTAAAGAATAAAGATAATAACAAAATATACATTGCTTTCATTTTCACTCCTATTAAATTCAGCTAATAATCTAATAGAAGGCTCTATACCCGCAAGTCGCGCCTGCAAGCCACCTTCTTAACATTTTTTATATCCTGAAAACTAACCGGAAAAACACCTGTTATCAATAACTTTCTACTTACTACTGTTAAATAATATAACTAAAAGCAGGCATTACGCCCGCCAGTTGCGGGTATTTAACTCAGGTATTTTCGCTATATAAATAAACAGCTTACATACTGCCGTAGGAACGGAGTATGTAAGCTGTTACAGGCAGGCTTATTTAAATGGATCCGGCCTTGGGGTGTTATCACCTGACGGTGGCAGGATTGGCATGATGATTTGTGGCCGTTCGCCGGTCAGGGTTTTCAGGAAGGCGACGATTTTGGTAATTTCATCTTCTGAATACTGCCGCCCTAACTGTAAGCGACCCATAATATCAACCGCTTCGGCCAGGGTTGATGCTTCGCCGTCATGGAAGTACGGGTAGGTCAGTTCTACGTTGCGCAGGGTCGGCACTTTAAACATAAAGCGCTCGGCATCTTTACCTGTTACTCCGGCACGGCCCTGAGCTGGTGAAGTGGACTGGTAAGGTTCTATCAAACCCATTTTCTGGAATGACGTTCCGCCAGCCGCCGGGCCATTATGGCAGGCCACACAACCACTGTTTTTAAACAGCTCATAACCTTCCAGTTCGGTTTTGGTAATAGCGTTATCATCGCCTTTCAGCCATAAATCGAAACGTGAATTGGGTGTGGCCAGCGTTTTTTCAAACTCGGCAATGGCGTCTGTAATATGCTCCATGCCAATCTTATCTGTGCCGTAGATCAGCTTGAATTTTTCAACATAGCCGGGAATTGACTGAATAACATCTACTGCCAGGGTATGTGGCATCGCCATTTCCACGCCGGCTTCTATTGGCCCGGCGGCCTGTTCTTTTAAATCTGCGGCCCGGCCATCCCAGAACTGGGCAATGGCTAAGCTGGAGTTATAAACCGTGGGGGAATTTACCGGCCCGGCCTGCCAGCGGTGACCAATCGCCGTTTTCAGGTTATCCGCACCGCCCAGTGCCAGATGGTGGCAGGAGTTACAGTTAATAATACCCGACATTGACAGCCGTGTTTCAAAGTACAGCTGCTTACCCAGCTCTACCTTTTCCGGATGTTCCACTGTAACCGGTTCAATTGGCTGGATAGGCTCATTACGTACAGTTGCAGCTTCTGTCTGACTGGCGGCAGCCAGCAGCATAGCGGATACGATCAGTTGCAGTTTTGTCATAATCGTTGTTCCTGATGTAATTGATTAAACTTCTCTTTGCATCAGTATGAACAGGATAACAAAACCTTACTTTGATCAGGGTCAATAATGACAGGAACAAAGGCTGACGATATCAATATATCGTTCAGCCATTAAATTATCAGTACTTACATTATTAGTACCTTACTGTTTTTTAGCCTGGCGAATCAGAAACAGTACCGCCATAAACAGCATAATAGCCTGGGCTGCCAGCCCTTCAGCCGTAGGGTAAATACCAAGCAGGCCGACAGATGGCATATCCAGTGACGTCATCGCCAGAGTTCCGGCTTCCTGTAAGGCAGCAATACCTTTACCGGTCATAATGATTGCCAGCAGCATCATAAAAAGCGCCGTTGTCCCAAAAAAAGCTTTTAGTGGCAGCTTCAGCGCAAACCGGAACATCATCAGCCCGATGATCAGCATCAGTACCAATGCTGCTGCAATACCGGCAATAAAGCTACTCTGGTGTGCTGCCCCGCCCTGCATCCATAACGACTGATAAAACAGTATAGTTTCAAACACTTCGCGGTAAACCGCCAGAAAAACCACCACGCCTAAACCGAAATAAGCCCCTGACGACAATGCCTGTTCCACTTTGGAAGAAATAAATTTCTGCCACTGCACTGCTGAGGTTTTACTGTGCATCCAGAAGCCCATATAAAATAGTACGGCAGCGGCAATCAGTGCAGTATAGCCTTCGGTCAGCTCGCGTGATGCACCGGAAATGGTAATCAGGTAGCTGGCAGCAAACCAGGTGACGGCTCCCAATGCCAGAGCCGCTATCCAGCCATAATGTACGCTGCGCTTCAATGTCGGCTGCTCCGTTTTTACCGCCACAGAATAAATGGCCGCGACCACCAGCAGGGCTTCCAGCCCTTCCCGCAGCAGAATCAGTAATGCCAGTATAAATACATTGAAGGCGCTTAAAACACTGTTATCCAATAGCTCCGCAGCTTGCTCTAATTGTGTTAATACCAGCCTGATAGCTTCAGCTGCCTGCTGTGGCTGTTGCTTAATCTGCTGACGTAACCGCAGCATGCTGTTTTCTATCTGATCTTTCAGTTGGGGATCTACTGCCGCCAGATTATTTTCGACCAGTTCAAAGCCATCAAGATAGGCAGAAACAGCCAGTTCGTAGGCCGATTGCGGGTTATCCGGCAGAACATCCAGTGCCAGTTGCAGCTTTTCCTGTGCAATCTGTAACGGAGAAACAGCCGCAGCATTAAAGAAATTCTCCGGCTGCCGGCGGAACAGAGCCATCAGCGCCAGACCAGCATCGTCATACTGTTCTTCGAGATCCCGCGGAGTAGATGTCAGCAGTTCGGTAATCATCGCTTTATTAATCAGAGCAGCAGGCGCCTCTGTTGTATCCTGCGGCAGACTGGCTAATGAGCCGGCATAAAAGGCCAGATCCCAGCGACTCTGCTGATCCAGATGGCTGAAAGCCACCATAGCGGTATCTTCCACTCCCAGGCTGATGGTATTAAACAACCCAAACAGGCTGCGGGCACTATAGCGTTCGGTATCATGAAAATCGGTAGGTGCCGGATCAAGCCCTGCAGCAGCCGGGCCATCGCCCTTCCCTTCTGCCCCGTGACAGGTAGCACAGTTTGTGGCATAGAGCGCTTTACCATGCTGCAGATCAGGAAGCCGCTCAGGCACAGGAATAACAGGCATTGACTGCACCACCTGCTTACGCATAATAGCAGTCAGCTGTTTAATCTGCTCTGCATCAGCTTTATCTGCAACCAGTTGCTGTAACTGCCGGGCCTGTTGTTGCAAACCGGCTGATGCCTGTGCCTGTTCCAGTTCATGGACAACCAGCCCGGCGAACTCGGTCATTTCAGCATATTCTGCTTCACTGACAATTTCGCCTTGCTGCACAGCTTCGGAATAATCGGCACCAATATATTCAATCAGCTGAATCAGCCGGTCTGACGCCTGTAACGGCAAAGATAGCAGCAAACATATTAAAAGCAGGGCAAATCTGTACATAGCTAACCTGAAGGTAATCAGAAATGAGAAGCTTTATTATATGACTTTCCATCCCGCCTCCGGTGTCAGCCTGTCTGCTATTTCTCGCCATCCGGCGCTAACATACCTAAAGCTATAAATAGCTTTAGGGAGTAATGCCGACCAATTAAGCAGGAATCAGCTTACTCTAAGCTAACCGTTGAAGGCATGGATGCCTGAACCGAGCCTACAAGGATGTATCCACAGCGTGTTAGCGTGAGTAAGGTGATGGATGCGTAAACCGTCACTGACAGGCATATTAACCTCACCTCTAGGGAGAAACTTCTTCAATAAGCTTACCCAGCTCATAGCGGTTAATGCTGAACGGCTTGCCTTCAATATACATTACACTGTCGCCATGCAGCAGATCGTTATAGAAGTTCTCTACGTTCTGTAACTGACCATTTTCAGCAAAGGTATAAGATTTACCCTGCCGTCTTGCCTGCTGATCATAAGTAATCATGTTCAGCAAATGGCCACGTAATGAGAAACCCTGCCAGTCACCTGTTGCAATGCCCTGTTCATAAGTACCGTGCCATATCAGCATATTGCTGTCATAGTGGTAAGGCTCCGGCCCTATCCAATGACCATGTGGTTTTCCTTCGACATAAAGGCCGGATAACAGCACTACACCATCGGCGTTGCGTCTCTCACTTTTGCCGTGCAGCACCCCATGCTGATAATGCTCAGATAATAAAACCGTACCATTAGCTGCAATCCGGGTTTTATGACCGTGCAATTCTCCATTACAGTCATAAAACTCGGTTTCGGTATGTTCTGCACTGACACTCAGCCATTTACCGGCTTTGTTATTGTGCTGATAATCACCACTGATTTTAAGCCCCGTCCGGTTATTTACCAGGCGATACTGACCATGCAGCTCACCATGCCGGTAATGCATGTCCTCAGCGTCACCGTTCCAGTTAGTCGTGATATACCGGCCATGACGTTTATTATCCAGCGTTTCATAACGGGATATCAGTTGCCCTTCTTTATAACCTTCTTCCAGCAACCAGTCTTTGCCTTCATCTTGTAAGCGCTTGCTTACCAGCTGGCCATTGGTATAGCGTTCTTCCACACTGTATTTCTTACCATTGGTGTAAGTGTTGGTTTGCTGTTGTGTCAGCTCCCCCTGCGAGTTAAAGGATTTTACACTCAGCAATTGCCCCTGTTTGTTGTGATTATTTTCAGTCAGCAGTATGCCGTCATCACTATAAAACTGAGCCAGCCCACAGCGTTTCTCGTCGCAGAACTCGGTGTATTGCGTCAGTAAATTGCGGGCATTATAGGATTTGGCAATACCGTGGCGTTTTCCGTGCCGGTAATATGTCTCACTGAGCAAATTGCCATTTTCATAGTAGAAACGCTCGGCACCATGTTTTTCACCAGCCTGATACTCACTTACCATAGACAGTTCACCATTACGATGATAAAGCCGGTATTCACCTTCAGTGCCTTTTTCGCCGATATAACGGTATGAGTAAAGCTTACCGTCTTCTGAGTAGGTTTCCATTACGCCGCGCTGGTCACCCTTTACCCGGTGTTCCAGTCGGGAGAGCTGGCCATTGGTATGGTAAACTTTCTGTTCACCATCTAATACACCATGCTGATACAGGTATTCTCCTTTAACACCACCACCGTTTTCCTTATCAAAGTGGTGCCGGATCAGGCCATGCATTCTTTCTTCTGCATCCAGCGTACCTTCAATCCATAACTCTCCGGTCTGATAAAAGTATTGATATTCCCCGACCCGTTGATTTTCAAAAATGGAAGGCCCGTTGTAGAACCCTTTCATATAGGGGGTATCTGTCCCCGCATAATACAGTGTCAGTGACCAACGCTGCTCATCCACTTTTTCCAGCGGCTGGTAGTAATAGGCCGCTTCAGCCTCATTCTGCGTTTCATTAAACTGTTCATCCAGAAAATGTGGAGTGGCCAACAGCGACAGACTAAATAAACACCCGATAATAGCTGCAATAATTCTCATCTGGTCATTCCTTAAGGCAATGGTGCAAAATGCGTGGTCCACTCACGGATCAGCGGTTTATCTTTTAACACCACCTTTTCGGCAGCAACAGCCCGCCCGGCAATTTTCAGCCACTTGCCATCGGTTAACAGGGCCTGTAACGGCAGTTGTTGCACCTTGGTACCGGAATCAAATAAGGCGGGAGGAATACTTAAAGCCAGCGCTTTGCCATTGCGGTTAAGAAAACGGTACTGCCGTATAAATTCAGCCACCGGAAGCGATAAATCCAGCTCCGGATCCAGCTCTGTCAGATTGACCAGCCAGAAACTGTCTTCATCATCATAAACCAGCGTTTGCCAGACAGGCTCACCTTTACAGGCTAACCGGCTCTTTACTTCAATATCGTAAAAATACTGGCGGATACCATCTTCAGAAGCCAGCTGCCAGCGCTGCTGGCGGGATAATATTAAGCCCTCATCAAACGAAATATAACGATAGGTTTTGTCGGCAACCGGCAGCCATTTCAGTTTATGGCCATTAACCTGGGGCGCCTGTAATATTGTAAGTTCACATACTGCCGCCTGCTCTGATGACAATGTGATTGCCAGACTGTGTTCTGCCTGTTCTGGCTCCAGCTCAGCCAGCGTTACCACAGCAGGAACAGGCGCTGCATCTGTAGTGTAGAAACTGAACTCATCATCCTGATACAGGAAACGGTCTCCTTTTAGCGGTATAGCCTGGGGATCAGCCTCATAAGCCATAGGATTAATAAAACTCAGCCGGCGTTGAGTGGTTTCACCGGTGCGTTCATTAACATAAAGCATAATCTCCTGTGGCACTTCATCAAATACTACTTTCCATGTGCGTGCATAGCCGGAAGCTGTGGCAAGAGACAGTAACGCTGATTCCGCAGAATTCAGCCAGCTGGCATCAGATTTACCGGCAACCTGTTGCATCATTACCTTGCCGCCCAGCTGCATATAAAAACTGAACCAGCGGGTTTCTGAAGCGGTAAGGCTTAACAGAAAGGTATTTTTTTCACCGGTAACCGGGGTAAGAATGGCCGTTACATCTTCATGATCCAGTTGCACCGGTTCAGATGCCGACACAGCCAGTGTAACGGGCACCAGCCGCGCATGGTGATAAACGGCATCAGCTTCAATAGCCTGTAACTCATACAGTTGTTCGTCAGACACATCCCAGCCAGTCAGGAATAATGACGTCAGGCTCTGGTATTCATCGTCAAACCAGCTGACCAGATAGCTTTTATAAGGTGCCAGGGTTACCGGTAAAGGCTGGTTATCATCAGCCAGAAATACCGGATTACGCAGTTCAAGCTCGCCTTCAGCCAGTACCGGAGACATCCGGTGCGGATAATTAAGACGCAGCGTTTCACCATCATATGATTCATTCTGAAACATGCCTGCCGGCTGCGGAAAAATTTCCTTTTCTGTCAGCTGACGGTTTGCCCGTTGCAGCCAGTCATCCGTCAGTTCATCAGGCCACTGATATTCATAAGGAGTGTCATCACTCACCACCGGATTAGACAAATTACCCACATACTGGCTTTGCGGCAGCATCAGTATCACTGAGCGGGCAGTTCCTTCAACATAGCCGTTATCAAAGGGCACTTCACTTACCACGGCCAGTCGCTCCAGCCAGCCATTTTTACGATTTAAGAATAACTTACCGTAAATACGGGTGCCGTTTTCATCAGCAGACAGCGTCAGCAGAACACTTTTATCCGTCACATCTGACACCGTCAGTGTCACTTCCGGAGCACCAAGATACCCGGCAAGGGTAAAGCTATGCCCTTTTATGGCAGGAAAAGTACCGGGAACAGCAGGTGCCTGCAGCATTTTATTCAGCTCTTCCTGTAATTGGGCACCTTTATCCTGCATCATTGCCTGCCACAGTTGCTGATTTTTGGCAGTAAAACGGGCTATGCTATTGTCTTTAAGGCGGATATCCGCTTCAAAGCCCTGTGACATCAGCGCATGCAATTCGGGCTCATCTTCAGCGGCATTGAAATTACTGATGCTTCTGCCATCTGCATTCAGCCGGAATGCATCAACACTGATATCAAACTCAGCCAGCTCACCCACTTTGCGAACTTTGTACCCCACCATCATATCGGTAGAAAGCCCCATGTTACGGTAATCTGTCTGTACCGTAGTATGGCTGTAAACTCTGTAGTGATGTTCATCACCTTTTTCCGGTTTAAAGCTGACCGTTTCAGAATGTTCAGAAGAACAGGAGATAAGCAGAAAAACCAGGGAACTCGACAATAAACGCTTCATTAAACTACCTGTGGTTGTATCAATTCTGTTAATTATGCCATATTCTGAATACTGTTTGACAGTGATAATCTTTTCAGGAATCAGGAAGATGATACAACTGTATAGGTATGAACCCGAACCGGGTGAATGGAAGCAGGAGGAATTATCTCACCTTCCCCGTAACCTGCCTGACGATATAAAAATATGGATAGATCTGCAGCAAGCCGACAGCCATGAGCAGCAGAAAGTGCTGCAGCATTTTAATATTCACCCTATGCTGGCAGAAGACTTTATGCGTGATCGCCATCCCCCGAAACTGGAAGTACACCATAACTTCAGTCTGCTGATTTTGCGTGCTTTTGCTGATCCGGACTTTTCCACCTTCAGCAGTAATGCCCAGTTTAACCTGTTGTATTCAAACCAGGTGCTTATCAGCCGTAGCGTTCAGGCCGACACCCTGTACCAGAATATCAGGCCACCGCTATCAAAAAACCATAAACAGACTATCAGCAGCTGGGTTAAGAAAGCGATAATAACCGTATTCTCAAGTTACTTTGATAAAATGATTTCATTCAGTGAAGAAATTACCGATCTGGAAGATATTATGCTGCAACATGGTAATGATGATTATATCGCCCTGATCATGCGTTACCGCTCTGTGTTGCGTAAGGTCACCCGTAATCTGGCCTATCAGAAAGACCTGTTCGACGATGCCTTATATGAAGAAGGCAACCTGTTCCGCCAACAGTTTGAGTTACCGGAAATCCGCGATTTCTACGAAAAGTTTGAACGCCTGCACAGTATGAGTGAACTTTGTTATGAGCAGTTGGGCGATCTGGTGCATGGTTATATGTCTACTTCGTCCCATCAGATTAACGAACGGATGAAGGTGCTGACCATTGTCAGCTCAATTTTTATTCCGCTGACCTTTATCGCCGGCATTTACGGTATGAACTTTGTGAATATGCCTGAACTGCAAAGCAGCACCGGTTATTTTATTGTGCTAATAATTATGGCCATACTCGGATTTGGAGCCCTGATCTGGTTTAAAATACGAGGCTGGTGGTAAATTATCAGAGGCCAGTATGAAAATTGCGATTTTATCGCGTAATGCAGAACTTTATTCAACCCGAAGACTGGCAGAAGCAGCAACGGCCCGGAATCATGAAGTTCAAATCATTGATCCGTTAATGTGTTATATGAATATTAACCGGGTAAATTCATCCATCCACTATAAAGGCCAGGTACTGGAAGGTTTTGACGCCATCATCCCGCGCATCGGTGCTTCTATTACCTTTTATGGCACGGCTGTAGTCCGCCAGTTTGAAATGATGGGAGTGTACGTCCTGAATGAATCGGTAGCCATCAGCCGGGCCAGGGATAAACTGCGTTCACTTCAGTTGTTGGCCCGTCAGGGAATTGGTTTACCCGTCACCGGTTTTGCCGATAAACCGGGTGATATCCCGGATTTAATCGAGATGGTTGGCGGAGCACCACTGGTGATTAAACTGCTGGAAGGAACCCAGGGTATCGGTGTGGTACTGGCTGAAACCCGCACCGCAGCCGAAAGCGTTATTGAAGCTTTTATGGGGCTGAACGCTAATATTCTGGTACAGGAATACATAAAAGAAGCCAATGGTGCCGATATTCGCTGTTTTGTAGTTGGCGATAAAGTAGTGGCAGCAATGAAGCGTCAGGCCAAGGCAGGAGAATTCCGCTCCAACCTGCACCGGGGAGGCACGGCTTCAGTGATCCGCCTGTCGATGGAAGAACGTAAAACCGCAATTAAAGCAGCCAGAACCATGGGGCTGAGCGTTGCCGGTGTAGATTTATTGCGGGCAGAACACGGCCCGGTAGTCATGGAAGTTAACAGCTCGCCGGGGCTGGAAGGCATTGAAAATACAACAGAGAAAGATATTGCAGATATGATTATCAGTTTTGTTGAACAAAAAGCCGCAGCCCACAAAATCCGCCGTAATACAAAAGGAACCGGTTAATGGAGCTACCTGAAAAACGTCAGCCATTTCAGTTAGGTAACAGCACCGTACTGCCGGGATGCCGCACCATTGTTGATATTCCTTTTGGCAAACTGTATACCCATACCGAACTGAATATCGGTGCTCATGTAGTACACGGCCGCCAGCCGGGGCCGGTTTTGCTGATTACAGCGGCTTTGCATGGTGATGAAATCAATGGGGTGGAAATTTGCCGGCGTCTGCTGAAACTCCCGCGCCTGAACAGGCTCAAAGGCACGCTCATTGTAGTACCTATCGTTAATACATACGGCTTTGTACAACAGTCACGTTATCTGCCTGACCGGCGTGACCTTAACCGCAGTTTTCCCGGCAGTGAAAAAGGCTCTCTGGGCAGCAGAATGGCCTGGCAGTTTACCGATAAAATTCTGCAAAAATGTACCCATGCCATTGATTTGCATACCGGAGCCATTCACCGGGCTAACCTGCCACAGGTCAGGGCCAGCGCCAAAGATAAAGTCGCCCTGAAAATGGCGGAAGTATTTAATGCGCCGATTATTATCAAAGCCGCCAGCCGTGACGGCACCATGCGTGGCACTGCCAATAATCTGGGTATCCCGTTATTGCTGTACGAAGCAGGCGAAGCCTTACGGTTTGACGAACAATCTATCAAAATCGGGGTGCGCGGTATTATCAATGTGATGGCAGAGCTTGGTATGCTGGGCATGTCGCGGAAAAACCCGGCAACCCGTTCTCTGTTCTCAAAAAAGAGCAGCTGGCTCAGGGCAGAACACGATGGTATTGCCCGCTACTATGTCGGTTTAGGGCAAACGGTAAAAAGCGGCGATTTGCTGGCCCATATTTATTCACCTTACTCAGATTTTGAAGTCGCCGTCACCGCAACCACAGAGGGCATAGTAATAGGTCGTAACAACCTGCCACTGGTTAATGAAGGTGAAGCTCTGTTTCATATTGCCGAAGTCAGTTCGCTGGATGAAGCCGAAAAAACCCTGGATGCTATCAGCGACGAAGTAGATAACGCCATGCCACCGGTATTGGGCACAGAATACGGCGTGGTTTAACAAACCGATCAGTGCCTTACTTCCGCTCTACCACTACATCATAATTAAGTAATTCAGGTACATGATGTTGCAGGCGCTGCTCAATATTATCAAGCTCCTGCAGGCGCTCACAGAACAGCACTGACTTTGCTTCCAGCTCAATGACTTTGGCATCCAGACCAAGATTAATTTTATCCACCAGTTCGCCCACGGATTGCCAGTCCTGATTGTCTGCCTGCTCAAAGTTACTGTCTGACTGACGCAGGGCATCGCGTAGTGCCTTCCATACCGCTCCCACGGTATGGCGGGCCAGGTTATCCAGTTGCGGTTTTAATTCGCCATGCAGAAAGTATTCAAGCTCATTCAGGCTTTGCGGTGCCAGATAAAAATGCTCGTTGGTACGAATAAAACGCGACATAAACTGATAGGTGGTTTCGCGGATCAGATCACGCCATTCAGCCTGCTGTGACTTACTGCCAACGCCGGACAGCATAGCTTCAATACTCGACAAACCAAGTTCTACACTGTCTACCGCAATGCTCACCACTTCGGGCACAAACCGGCGTAATCCCTGGCTGTACTGCCGTAATAATGCAGTACCCTCTTCATCCAGCTCAATCCATTCTCCGCGGACAAAAAGCTGCTGATCATGGTTAATTTGTACATAGCTGCGGGCATTGTGCATAAAACGGATATAGTCTGGTGCAATCAGCAGACCATAACGAAACGCCATATTGCACCCGGCAGCAGAGGCTGGCGGAGCAATAAGACAAACCATAATTAACCAGAAACGAATCACCAGCACACTACTCTGTTATATCACCGGACATAAGATTACGACAGGACAACTAAAAACGCATTACGCTGCGCCGCAACCCGCTAACCAGTTATCTCAGTAAAAAGGTTCAATTGACGGATTACCATCGACCATCAGCACTTTTGAAGGGCCATATTCGCGGCGGCTACGGATAATATCAGTTCCCAGATGCACTTCTACGGCTGAAAACAGTTGCTGGCGGACAATAATCAACAGCGTGTCGATTTTCTCTCTTTTTTGCTGCTCCAGTGCCTTGATATCGGCTATCAGGGCCTTAGCCAGTGTTTTATGCTCTTCGAATTCGGTGATCAGCTCCTGCCGTCGTACTTCAGTCTGGGGGCTGCTTTCTATTTTTTTCAGATTTTCCAGCAATTCTCTGACTTCTTCCATTTCGACCTTAACCGCACTCACACTATTACGCAGTACCTGCTGTTTTTCGATAATAGGATCAATTTGCCGGCTTAGCCTGATTAACACCGGACTACTGGCGGGCGACCCCAGATTGCCGCACTCAATACCCTGATCAAGATAAAAATATCCGCCAATAATTTTTCCGTTCGGGCTGTTTTCAGTTCCGGCATAAACTTTGGCCGCAGATACATAAGAGTGCATCAGTTGTTTATTTACATATAAATTGCCTTCGCAACTGAAGCGGGCATATTGTGCCAGATTACACTGAATATCACCCTTGGCACGGATCTCTGTACTGTATTCGCTGTTGTTATCAACAGTCACCAACTGGTGTCCGATGACAGAGCCCCCGATTTTAATATCGCCGCCGGCTTCAAGCAGAATGCCTTCAACAAAACCTTTTACGAAGATATTGCCGCCGGCGATAACTTTCATGCCTTCAGTAACATCCCCGTTTACCACCACAGATCCCCGGAAAATAATATGGCCGCTGGCTAAATCTACATTTTTAATTAAGAAAACATCATCTACTGTTGCCCCGGCTTCAATAATTCTGGGCAAACCATCACGGGTTGCCAGTAACAGCTCGGGATCATCAGCTGAAATTTCAGTTCCTTCCCCTACCTGCCAGTCAGTCTCTATACCTGCCATAGCAGGAATAACCTGTCCATCAACAGTTAAGCCATCGGTTCCGGTTGTCGGGGGTTTGCGGCGCATAATAACATCACCCGCTTTTACAGACGGAATCGCCCCAAAATCCCGTAAATCGGCTTTTTCATCAGCATGGATCTGGGGTTTATTCCGACGGCTTTCCATTTCGGGGATCAAAGCTTCAAACCGGGAGTTAAAGCCATTTACCACCGGCCGGCCCCGGGCAATCACCAGTTTGGCTTTGGTGCCGGGCTCCGCCTTACTGGCATAAGCGACAAGTTTAATAATCTGTTCTTTCAGGAAACCATAAACAATACCTACATCCTGTGCAGCTTTTACCAGGTCGTTTGCAGAAATGGGGGCACCTCCCCAGGCAGAGGTAATAATGGCACTGACCGACATGTGGTCACTGCTGATATCGAAGTGTAGTTGTGCCGGCCGTTTCTCTGCAATGGCGTAAGTCAGCAACATTTCCCCGCTCTGTTGCTGTTCTGTTATTTTCTGCTGCAGCTGCTGATACTCAGCCAGCAGCTCAGCTAATTGTTCTTCTAATATAAAGCAGCGGCCATAGCCTGCCTGTTGCAACTGTTGCTGAATATGCTGCGCACTTATAGGACTAAGCGTAACAGATACCGTTATTTTTATAATATTATCGTGGACGGTAAATTGCATTTTGCTTCACACTTCTCAGTTAGAACGCTTTAAAAGCTGCTGGTATTTGCTGATTAATTTTACAGCAAACTTAACAGTTCCTAATGAAACAAATAACGAAAGGAAAGGCAAGCCCTAAAGCAGACTTCAGGGCTGAAATACACTGTGCAGATTAAATATAGTTTTCCTGATGGATACGAATAAATAAATCAGTTCCGGCTTTACTATAATCAATTTTATATTCTTTGTTATTAATAGCCTGGACAAACAGCAACGTTTTTACTTCGCCAAACACATCTCCGCTGGATACATCCACCAATTCCATGTAGCGTTCTTTTGCTTCTGCCCGGTTTGCTGGTATTTCTTCCTGAAATAATTTTACGCCATGTCGGGTCACAATCAGTGTCGGGTCGTTATCATCGTTAATTATTATCAGATCCAGCTTTTTATTCTTATGAATTATCGTATTCCGGCCACTCACCAAAAATGGTCTTTCATAATTACTCATTCACTATCCTGCCAACTCACACTAATGCCCATATTATGATACAGCACACCTGGGGTGTCTAGGTGGCTGTATTTTGTATTAATTGCAGCCGGGTCTGGTTGATTAACTGACACAACCTCTTCCCCTGCTCTTCGTCAAATGCAACGGGCACAAATATATCATATCCGGTTGCTGCAGCTAAACGCTGCATTCGTTGCGCAAATATAGCTTTAATACCGGTATAACGCTGTGTTTTGGTCTGAAACTTATCGCCCTCGGCCAGTAGTTCGCTGGCACACTGGCCACTGGCGCAGCTTTGGCGAACCGCTTCGATAAACAAAAACCGCTGCTCTGTCATAATTCTTACTGCCAGCCTTAACGGTAAAGTAGCGAGAAACGCATCGTAGTCGGTTACCTTAAACCCGATATATCCCAGATTCCTGCCGTCAAATTGCGGCACAGCGCTATATAAAAACCCCTGCCAGGGTAATAACCAGCGGCCATAACGGTGGCAGTAATGTATTCCGGCTTCATCGCAAATCAGACAGTACAACGGTTCTGCTAATTTAGCCCAGCCAGCGAACATACCAAGAAGACTGACAATAAACAAGAGCCCCAGCCCTGTGGTTACCTGTTCAACAAACAATCCGCAGATCAGTATCAACACCAGCAGAAAAAATGTACTGCCAATTAACAGTACAGCGCCTCCTTTGGTTGCCGGTGAACGAATCTGTATTGTTTCCATTATGGTTAAAACTCCTGCGTAGCTAAATGACAGAATTTAGGAGCTGACCCTAAAGCACTTACCAGAATTTAACAGTCTTTTATTGTACTATTGAATATAATCGTATTTTATACGACAAACGCCGTTGCGAGTGCGACAACGGTGCATCCAAATCGCTTATTATTCCATAGAATAGAGCAGTCTTTATTATAAGTTCAGAACGGGGTTGTTGTGGCAAAATTACATTCGCGCCTTATTTGGGTTATCTTGCTTGCTCTGATTGGTTTTACCCTTTATCTGTACTGGGTGTCTCAACAGGATTCACACAATCAGAGCAGTGCCAGTTTGCCGGTAGCCGTTTCTACAACCAAAGCCGCTATAAAACCGATGATCCGCAATGTTGTAGCTTTGGGAACCGGCATTGCCAATAACTCGGTACAGATAGTTTCTCCTACCAGTGACTTTATTACCGAACTTAATGTTCGTGAAGGTAAAGCGGTTAAAAAAGGCGAAGTAATCGCCCGCCTGCACGATGTACAGGAGCGCGCCCGGGTTGCCGAACTGGAAACAGTACTGGCTGATCAGCAACGCCAGCTGAATCGCCTGAAAAATCTGGCAACCACTCAGGCCACCGCGCAGTCGTTACTGGATGAACAACAAACCAGAGTTAATACCACCCTGGCACAACTGGATATCGCCAAAGCCCAGCTGGCAGAAATGACCATCGTCGCCCCTTTCGATGGTTATCTCGGGCTGCGCCAGGTCAGTGAAGGCGCCTATATTACAAGCGGTACACCGATAACTACGCTGGATGAGCTACAGAACATCAAAGTAGCCTTTAGTATAGCAGAGCATTATCTGTCTGAAATTCGCCAGGGGATGCCAATTACCGTCACAAACTCAGCCTATGGCAGTATTCCCTTTACTGGCAAAGTTGCTGCTATCGATACCCGTCTTGACCCGGTAACCCGTACGATAATGGTGCACGGAGTACTACCGAACCAGGATCTGAAACTACGCCCGGGTATGCTGCTGAACGTAAAACTGGAACTCAGTAATCTTACCGTGCTGCAAATTCCGGAAAAAGCCTTATTGCCGTTACAGAACCGGCAGTACGTATTTATCGTTGATGAGCAAAACAAAGTAACACAGGTTGAAGTCACCATTGGGCAGCGGGTTCCAGGCTGGGTTGAAGTGTTATCTGGTTTAAATGACGGAGATGAAATCGTTTCAGAAGGCATTCAGAAAATCCGTACCGGCATTACCATCAACAAAGTAGGGAATTAACGATGTGGCTGTCTGATACCTCTGTTAAACGACCGGTTTTTGCCACTGTTGTTAATCTGTTACTGGTAATCTTCGGTATCGTCTGCTTTACCATGCTGCCACTGCGTGAATTTCCGGATATCGATACACCGGTGGTAAGTATTACTACTAACTATCCCGGCGCTTCGGCAGAAATTATCGAATCCAGAATAACCCAGTTACTGGAAGATCGTATCAGCGGTGTTGAAGGCATTAAAAGCATTAACTCCACCAGCCGTAACGGCCGCTCTAATATCACCATTGAATTTAATGTGTCACGGGATATCGATGCGGCGGCAAACGACATCCGTGACCGGGTTTCACGCGCCCTGAATAACCTGCCGGATCAGGCTGACCCGCCAGAAGTGTATAAAGCCAGCGATGATGAAAGCACTATTGCCTGGTTTATGTTAAACAGTGAAAACATGACCACCCTGGAGCTGACCGACTACGCCAACCGTTACATTGTTGAGCGCTTTTCTGTTGTGGATGGTGTAGCCCGTATCCAGCTTGGTGGTGCCCGCGAATATGCTATGCGGATCTGGCTGGATCGTGATGCTATGGCATCCCGAGGAGTTACCGTACAGGATATTGAAACGGTACTGCGTAATGAAAACGTAGAATTACCGGCCGGGAATATCAAATCATTTGACCGTGACTTCACCGTAAGGGTCATTCGTACCTACAAAAGCCAGGAAGACTTCCGCCGGCTGGTGATCAAACGTGGCGAGAATAACTATCTGGTCCGCCTTGGCGAAGTTGCTAACGTTATTCTGACAGCAGAAGATATAGAAAGTGAATTTCGCAGTGACGGTAAAAACCTGCTGGGTATAGGGATTGTTAAGCAATCAAAAGCCAATACGCTGGAAGTGGTGCAGAATGCCCGCGAGGAAATGAAGCGGATCCAGAACCAGTTGCCACCGGGCACCACTATTGAGCCGGGTTACGACTCCTCACTGTTTATCGCTGAGTCAATTAAGGAAGTTTATACCACGCTTGGTATTGCCATGGTGTTAGTCGTCATTGTTATTTTCCTGTTTTTGGGAAATATCAGGGCCACGTTTATTCCGGCCATTACCGTACCGGTAGCGCTGGTTGCAGCCGTTACCGTGCTGTTTGCGCTTGATTTTTCCATTAACCTGCTGACCCTGCTGGCAATGGTACTGGCTATCGGTCTGGTAGTGGATGACTCAATCGTAGTGCTGGAAAATATCTACCGCAGAATAGAAATGGGTGAGCCCCCGCTGCTGGCCTCTTACCGTGGGGCCCGCGAAGTCGGCTTTGCAGTTGTGGCTACCACACTGGTGCTTATCGCTGTATTTGTACCGCTGGTTTTTATGCAGGGGCAGTTGGGCAAGCTTTTCACAGAGTTTGCACTGGCCATTGCCGCTGCCGTTGCCTTTTCCAGTGTAACGGCACTCACTCTGTCACCAATGCTCTGCAGTAAATTACTGACGCATCAGAAACGGGAAAGCAAACTGGGCCTGTGGCTGCACAGTGCTTTTCATAAACTGGAAAATGCCTACCGCCGGCAACTGGATAAAGTATGCAGTAGCCCGTGGCCGGTAATGGGGGTTGTAGTACTGTGTTTTATCGCCAGCTTTCTGCTGGTCAGAATTCTGCCGGCAGAACTGGCACCACCGGAAGACCGCGGTACTTTCTTCGTGATGATGAATCAGGCCGAAGGTGCCAGTTATCAGAGTAACAGCCGCAATATGCGCCTGGTAGAAGATATTCTGATGCCTTACTACCAGAAAGGAGAATTTAACCGCCTGCTGGTACGTGTTCCCGGCTGGGGTAATAGTGGCGGTCTGGCAATTGTCGGTTCAGAAAACTGGAATAACGATCAACGCCGCACCCAGGAACTGATGACCGAGGTCAGCCAGAAACTGAACGAATTACCTGATATCCGCGCTTTTGCCTTTATGCGTGGCGGTCTGGGTAACAGTGGTGGCAGCAGCCGGCCAATTCAGTTTGTTCTGCAGGGTAATACCTATGAAGAACTGGCCCGCTGGCGTGATATTGTTCTGGCAAAAGCATCTGAAAATCCAAACCTGTTGCAGCTGGATCATGACTATAAAGAAACCGTACCTCAGGTGCTGGTAGAAATTGATACTGAACGGGCCGGTGACCTGGGGATTTCTGTCGGTGCTATCGGCCGGGCACTGGAAGCTATGCTTGGCGGGCGGCGGGTAACCACTTTCCTGGATCGGGGTCGTGAATACGACGTTATTCTGGAAGGCTCCGACGATGATTTCCGGGCACCCGGCAGTATTACCAGTGTTTATCTGCGTTCGGATCATTCAAACCAGCTGATACCACTGGATAATCTGGTGACATTACGCGAAGAAGCTACGGCTTCCAGCCTCAACCGTTATAACCGGATGCGTGCTATCACCATCAGCGGCAGTATGGCCCCCGGCTACAGTCTGGGCGAAGCTCTGGAATACCTGGAAGGTATCGTCAGAACAGAGATCCAGGATACTGTAGGGATAGATTATAAAGGCGAGTCTTTGCTATTTCAGGAAAGTGGCAGCTCTATAGCACTGGTTTTTATGCTGGCTCTGATCATTACCTATCTGGTACTGTGCGCCCAGTTTGAGAGTTTCATTCATCCACTGGTTATCATGCTTACCGTTCCTCTCGGGCTGGTTGGTGCCCTTGCCGGATTATACTTCACTGGCCTGACACTCAATATCTACAGCCAGATTGGACTGGTAATGCTGATTGGCCTGGTCGCCAAAAACGGTATTCTGATTGTAGAGTTTGCCAACCAGCTACGTGATGCCGGGGTTGCCTTTGAAGAAGCAATAAAACGTGCTGCAACATTGCGCCTGCGGCCTATTGTGATGACAGCCTTTACTACGCTGATGAGCAGTATTCCATTACTGGTGGCAACCGGTCCGGGCTACGAAAGCCGGATGGTAATCGGTATAGTTATTTTTGCCGGTGTTGCTTTTGCCACCCTGCTGACAGTTTATGTTGTTCCGGTGGCCTATCTGGTACTGGCCCGTAATACGGGTTCACCTCAGGCGCTGGGTAAACAGCTGCATCAGTTGGAACAGGATAGTCCCCAGAACCACAGCTCTGGTTCTTAATCCAGACGGGTAACATTATCAGGGCGCTGTCACTAAGCGCCCTTTTTATTTTCGGCTTTCAGAGGCTATTATCATGTCTCAGAAAGCAGATTAAGGAATATTATCATGGCAAACTCTGTTGCAACCTTCGGTGCCGGCTGTTTCTGGTGTCTGGAATCTGCCATGAACCAGTTACACGGCGTAACCCATGCAATCAGTGGTTATATGGGAGGGCATATAACTAACCCCAGCTATCGCCTGGTATGTGGCGGCCGGACCGGCCATGCAGAAGTAGTACAGATTACTTTTGATGACAGCCTGATCAGCTATCGCCAGTTATGCATCATCTTCTTTTCACTGCATGATCCGACTCAGCTTAACCGTCAGGGAAACGACATCGGAACACAATACCGTTCAGTCATTTTCTGGCATTCGCCAGAGCAGGCAGAAGAAGCAGAAGCGGTAGTGGAAGAGCTGACAACCCAGCAGGTATTTGACGACGATATCGTAACGGAAATCAGCAAAGCTGCGGCATTCTACCCGGCTGAGGATTATCATCAGGGGTATTATCTGGCAAATCCGGAACAGGGCTACTGCCAGCTTATTGTCGCACCTAAGATGGCAAAGTTCCGGCAGCAGTTTCTTGCGCTGCTGAAATAAACACAGCCGCTAAAGCGGCTGTGTTTATTTCTACTGGCTTACTACAGAGTATACGCCAGACTCAGACCAAAGGTGGTGCCATAGCTATAATAGCCGGCTATCGTCTGGTACTCCTTATCAGTAAGGTTATCCACCTTAACCCTTACAGATAACCGCTCCGATACCTGATGCTGCACCCCGGCACCCCATAACGTAAAACCACCAAGCACCGGTGTTACCGCAAAGGCTCCCTGCTGGGTTTTACTCTGGTAATCAGCGGTAACAAATGCTGACCAGCTTTCAGCCTCATAGGTGCTGCGCCAGTGAAGAGTATTCTCCGACCGGCGGACTAAACGGGTATCGGTTGCTTTGTCTCTGGCATCCAGCCAGTTGTAAGAAAAGCTATGTCTGAACTTCTGCACAGTAAGCTCTGCTGTCGCTTCCAGACCTTCAATATCGGCTGCTGCAATGTTTTCCATTTTACCATCGCCCCACTGGAGCAGATCGATCACATCACGTTTAAACCAGGTCAGCCCCAATTGCAGATTGCTATGTATAAACTGCAGCGCAATTTCATCTTCAACCGCTCTTTCCGGTCTCAGATCCGGGTTTTCAGAAAACGGATAATATAAGTCATTAAACGATGGAGCTTTAAAAGAAGAGCCTCTGCCTAAACGCAGTAACAGATTATCTGTAAACTGATAGCCCGCTGCCAGTTGCCAGGTATTAGCACCACCGAACTGGCTGTCATCATCCCGTCTTACTGCAGCATCAAACTTTAGCTTATCCTGCTCATAATTCAGACCGGCAAAAACAGCTTTATTATTACGGCTGTCCTCGGCATAAACCGTTACCGCATCAATCTGTTCCTGATACCAGTTAACACCGGCAAGTACACCGAGATTTTCAGTTAACGCGGTATTAGTCTGATAACTGAACTCATCGCGCTCAGTCTGGAAAGGGCTGCGGGAATCCGGGCCATAACTGACGTCACGATCCAGTATTCTGCTAAGCTGAGCCTGATGCTGCCAACTGCCAAGCTGATGTTCCCATCTCAACAGATAACTGCGGTTCAGCGTATCTGCTTCATCCTCAGTGCCCCACTGGTTATCATATTGATAGAACCCTGATGTAACATTAACTTCTGCCGATAATGTCCCCACAGCTGTCAGGTAATCTGCCGCCAATTTTGCAAAACGCTGCCGGTAACCATCGCGATCCGGATCAGCATTTTCCATCACATTAATGCCATCCGCTCTGTTAATGCCTGCGGTTGCACGTAGTTTCAGCTGTTCTGAACTGTAAGCGGCACTGACATCAGCACCTACCTGGCCATAGCTGCCGCTATTGATATTCACCTCAACGCGGTCACTCCGGCGGGTAGTAATCGCAATCACGCCTGCTACCGCATCGGAACCATATAATGCCGCGCGGGGGCCACGGACAACCTCGATACGCTCAATCAGTTCCAGAGGGATCATAGCTAAAGACGCTGCACCGGAAGTGGCAGAGCCGGCACGGACACCATCGATCAACACCAGCGTATGGCCTGAGTTACCACCGCGAACAAAAACACTGCTTAATTGCCCGCGTCCACCATTACGGGCCAGATTAATTCCTGGCAGCTGCGCCAGCAGAGATGGCAAATCAGTTGCCTGACGCGCAACAATATCCTGACGTTCAAGCACTGTGATACTGGCCAGTACGTCCCGTTCAGGCGTTGCAGTCCGGTTGGCATAAATACTGATATGTTCGATATTTTCTTCCGCTACGGCGGAGAAACAGCAGGCAGCCACCAGCACAGCTGCCACAGAAGGTTTAAACATGTAAGCTCCATATATGTGCCCACCGCACATCGGGTTGGTTAAAAGACCTTCTGGCCGGTATCCGGGCTCACAACCTGATATTTCACCTTCCCATCACTTGACAGTGGCATCTGAAATATCTTATTTCGTTGTTTACCGTTGCGGGGGCAGCACTGGTTTTACACCAGTTTCCCGTTTAACTGTGGCAGGCACAGCACCAGAAAATATGGCGCAAGTGTAGCGGCCATAAAGCGAAAATACAATAGAAATCCAGATGGCTAAAAAACTCACAATATAACAGCAGACTGAATTTACTTTGTATGTGTATAATTACTTATTATCATACACAATTATATTATAAACAGCGGAGTGACCCACTATGCGTACCAATATTGAAATAGATGATCAGTTAATGCGTGAGGCGCTGCATGCAACCGGCCTGAAAACCAAGAAAGATGCAGTTGAGCTTGGCCTGAAAACGTTAGTCACCTTATACCAGCAAGCAGAAATCAAACAGTTTAAAGGCCGGTTAAAGTGGTCTGGTAATCTTGATGATATGCGGGGTGCTTCATGATTCTGGTTGATTCCAGCGTCTGGATTGACTACTTCAATGGCAACGAAACCCACGAAACACTGATACTGGATAAAACACTTGGCATACAACCTGTTGCTATTGGCGATCTGATCCTGACAGAAGTGCTGCAAGGTTTTCGTGCCGATAAAGATTACCAGACAGCCTGCCGACTGATGAACCAGCTGGCGGTTTTTGAGTTACTGGGTAAGGATATGGCGTTTAAAAGCGCGGAAAACTTCAGGAAACTACGTAAGAAAGGTATCACGATCCGTAAAACCGCAGATGTGATTATTGCCTCTTTTTGTATCGAACATCGTATACCGTTGCTGTTTTCAGATAAAGATTTCCGGCCTTTTATCAGCCATCTGGGATTGATTGAAGCACAGTGACACCAGATAAGCGTCACTGTGGAGTAACGATCAAGCAGGCAGATTAATCACGGAAGTTGGTAAACTGAAACGCCTGTTCCAGTTCTGTACCGCGCACCAGCGCAATCGCTTCCTGTAAATCATCGCGTTTTTTACCGGTAACCCGTACCTGCTCGCCCTGAATGGCCGCCTGCACCTTCAGTTTGTTGTCTTTAATCAGTTTGACCAGTTTCTTGGCCATTGCTGTTTCTATACCCTGCTGTAATGTCAGGCTCTGGCTGTAGGTTTTACCGGAATGCACCACGTCGCCTTCTTTAAAGGAGCGGACATCAAGACCACGTTTTACCGCTTTGGCCAGAAAAATTTCCAGCATTTGCTGTAACTGGAATTCCGCTTCGGCTTGCATAGTGATTAATTTATCATTTAAGGTAAATTCTGCCTGCACTCCCCTGAAGTCAAAACGGCTGGCCAGTTCCCGGTTAGCGTTTTCCACGGCGTTCAGCACTTCCTGCTGATCAACTTCAGAAACAATATCAAACGAAGGCATTTACTTCTCCTGAATATAAGCAATTTCGGTTACTGGCGATTATAACCAGAAAACTGCTACAATCCGAGCTTCACTTTTCAGGAGTCTATTGTGTCAGTTGTTTTTTATCGTCGGCTTTTTCTGACTTTTTTAGCGCTCGCCACCTTTGGTTTTCTGGCGGAAATCAGCGGACATGGCATCGGTGCCGGTATTCTGCATCTTGATAAAGTAGCACATTTCAGCATTTTCATGGTGCTGGCCTGGCTAACCTGGAAAGGCTTTAAACCCCACTTCTGGGTAGTGCTGATACTGCTGAGCGGTTATGGCGCCCTGGTAGAAGTGGTACAGCACTACTTTACCCGCCGCAGTGGCGACTGGCTGGACTGGCTGGCTGATACTGCCGGTATTCTTACGTTCTATGCACTGCGGACGTTATGGCACAAATGGCGTCCGCGCAACAACCGCTGAGCTGGACAGTTACCGGCAAAGGTGCCATCGGCCTGCTGGCCGCCTGCCGCCTGCAACAAGCCAGTATCCCTGTAACCTTATGGCTGCGTCAGGGCAGTAATGCCCGGCTTGATGTTATGTTCCATCAGGCTGATACCGTACATAACCTGCATTTTGCGCTGGCCCGTCATACTGAGCAGCTGTCTTTTGTATTTATGCCGGTAAAAACTTACGATGTCTTAACCTGTTTTACCCGCTTGCAATCAGGGCTTGCCCATAATGCCCAGTTGGTACTCAGTCATAATGGGATGGGAATAGCAGAACAGTTGCTGCCATTACTGGCACCACAACAGGGATTATGGTTTCTCAGCACCAGTCAGGGCGCGATGAAAACAGCTGACAATACAGTCATACACCGGGGCAGCGGGCAAAGTTATCTGGCACCGATGAATCAGGCAGCACAATGCAACAGCCAGCCGGTGATATCTGCAATGCAGAGTGCTTTTCCCCCTTTACAGGTAGTAGCGGATATTACGCCTTTTCTGTGGCAGAAACTGGCGGTTAATGCCGTAATTAACCCTCTGACAGCGATTTATCAGTGCCCTAACGGAGACTTGCTGCAACCGCAATACCGGGAACAGATTACTGCTATTGTCAGCGAAACCTGTGCTGTTGCCGCAGCCGCAGGCCAGCAATTGCTCCCTGAAGACACGCTTGAAACCGTACTGCATGTAGCAGAGAAAACCGCCGCCAATTACTCATCAATGCAGCAGGATGTTGCCGCAAAACGCAAAACAGAAATTAATGCCATTAATGGTTATCTGGTGCAGCAGGCCGGGCATTATGGGATTGATGTCCCGCAAAACAACAGACTGCTGCAATTGATTACCCGGACAGAAGCGGCTTACGGCCGGTAAACCGCCACATTGGTAAAACCCTGCTCCTGTAACAGGATAGCCTGCAGGCGGCTCATCACCCCTTTACTGCAATAGCAATAATACTGGCGGCTTTGATCAAGCCCGGCAAACTGCGACGCCAGCCGGTAAAATGGCAATTCAATAACCTGATGTCCTTCCACCTGCAACGGTTGCAGTTCTGTTTCTTCCGGGCTGCGGATATCCAGCACAATGGCATTTTCAGGCAATACCGCCAGGCTGTTTACTTCATGTGTCTGTTGCTGGGCCTGATAATCAACAGTACGGATATCCAGGACATCAGCATCGTAAACCACTTTATCCAGAATGCTGAAATCAAAGCGTTGCTCGTTTTCTTCCACTTCGCGCACTACCGCATTTACGGTTGGCTTTCTGGAAATAACACCACAGTACTCGGGCATACTTTTGGCCAGATCCTCTGTACCGATACGCCGGGCCATATCAATAATTTCCTGCTTATCGTGGCTTAACAGCGGGCGCAGTATCAGCATATCGGTTACCCGGTCAATCGCATTCAGGTTGGCAATGGTCTGACTGGAAACCTGCCCGATACTTTCGCCGGTAACAATGGCTTTAATACCCAGGTTCTCAGCAACTTTGGTTGCAGCCCGCATCATCATACGCTTTAACACCACGCCCATCAGGCCATTATCAATTTTCTCCAGGATCTCGGTCACAACCGGAGCAAAATCCACACTGATAAACTTTACCCGGTGCGACAGGCTGTATTTCTGCCACAGGTAAACTGACACCTGCCGGACACCCGCTTCATGTACCGCACCACCCAGATTAAAAAACAGATAATGGGTGCGTAAACCTTTACGGATCATCAGATAGCTGGCCACCCCGGAATCATAGCCACCAGAGATTAATGACAGCACATCAGACTGTGATGGTAACGGAAAGCCCCCTATGCCATCAAAAGTATGACGAACGAGAATAAGCTTATCTTTTCTGATTTCAATTTTAACGGTGATATCGGGATTTTTCAGCTGGACCCTGGCTGATGGAATATGCTGATTCAGTCCGCCGCCGATATAACGTTCAGCTTCAATAGAGGTAAAATCATGGTTGCCCTGCCGCCGCACCCGCACACAGAAACTTTTATCAACCAGTAAATCCTGATATACCGCCAGCACCTGTTCAAAAATATTATGTAAATCGGTAAAAGTGCCAGACTGCATTTCAGAAAAATGCACAATGCCGGGAATACAGGATAAGCGGTCAATTAAGGTCTGGCGTATCTGGGGCTGATCATTCTCACAACTGATCGTCAGGTGATCGAACAGGTTATTAACGCGCACTCCGGCATCCACCTGCTGCAAAATGGTTTTAATATTCCGTTCCAGCAGTAATGTCTGGCGTTTACGAACCGACTTACTTTTAATAGAAATTTCGGGATGCAGCTTGATAATAAATTCAATCATGACACAGCAACGGCAACAAAAAATTGGCGCCGATTATAGCGGATTTCCCGTTAAATACCTATACGGCGCCTCGTGTCATTTACGGATTCAGCTGTAGACTGATTGGTTCAGACTCTTTTGCTTTGCCCTGCATAATCGCAATTTCCACCCGGCGGTTACGGCGGCGGTTTTGCTCAGTGTCATTAGCCACTAAAGGCCGCGTATCTGCATACCCCACTACCACTAAACGTTTACGATCAAACCCCGGAGCTTTCAGCATTTCTGTCGCCACAGAAACCGCACGTTTGGCAGACAGATCCCAGTTGTTGTAATGCAGTTCATCAGATATCTGGATATCATCGGTATGCCCGGTTACGGTAATTTCTCCGGGAATATCACTTAGTAACACCCCTATCTGCTGAATAATCGGTTTAAAACGCGGCTGCAGAAAAGACGAACCTGACGGAAAAGAGCCATTTTCCCGGATGCGGATCAGAATCTGCTGCCCCAGGGATTCCAGCTCAATGGCACCATCAACAATCTGCTGTTCCAGTTGCTCGGCCAGTTTCTTTACCATTTCATTGGTTTGCTGCTGCATGGCCTCTGCTTCTTCAGTTGAAACAGCACTGTCTTCAGCATCAGTAATTTCATCATCATGGCTAAGTGACTGACCACCGCTAAGCGTATCACGCTGTTCCTGCTGGCTGCCTGACGTATCTTCTTCGCCGGCCTGGAACTCAATCATCTGTCTTGTGATATCAATGGTCTGTTGTTGTATGGTTTCTATAGGAGTGGGATCCGGTCTGCCAGGGCGGAATTCCAGTGCTATCACACTGGTTCCTTTGGGAATATCTTCCACTTCAATTTTATTCTGCACCCCAAAAGCAAATTTCATAGAACCGGCAATTTGCTTGAATTTCAGTACATCCATTTCAGAAAAAGATAACAGCAACACGAAAAAGCACATCAGAACAGCCATCAGGTCAGCAAAGCTGGTCATGTACACCGGAGCCCCTTTGGGTGGGCATTTGCATTCATGCGCCTGTTCATTCATAAGTTATTCTCCGTTTGCCACTTCGCGTTTACGCTCTTCAAGGTAATTACGCAGAATACCTTCTATGACTTTCGGGTTCTGGCCGTCCTGGATCCCCAGAATCGCATCCAGAATCAGCTGATTATTAAGTTTTTCTTCCTGATTACGCAGTGACAGTTTATCGGCCAGCGGAATCGCAATAATATTGGCCAGAAAAGCCCCGTAAAGTGTTGTCAGTAACGCTACCGCCATTGCCGGGCCGATCGATTTAGGGTCATCCATGTTAGACAACATCGCAACCAGACCCACCACCGTACCGATAATCCCCATTGCCGGAGCGGCATCAGCCATACTACGCAACATGGAAATAGCAATTTCATGGCGTTTCTCGGTCAGGTTAATGTCTTTCATTAAGGTGGTCCTGACCACATCAGCATCGTGCCCGTCAACCAGCATATTGATGCCTTTCTGCATAAAGTTATTGGGAATTTCTGCTTCTTCAAGTGCCAGAAAACCACCTTTACGGGCAGCATCAGCCAGTTGTACTGCTTTCTCAATCAATATTTCAGGAGACTCTCTTCTGAAAGAAAAGGCTTTTGCAATTGCTTTACCGGACGAAAAAAACTGCGTCAGCGTAAAACGGGTCATCACCACAAATATTGAGCCACCAAATACAATAAAAACTGAAACCGTATCGGCATACATGCCGGGTGCACCATTACTGGCAAGTACCATTGCCATAATCATGAAGCCGATAGCACCTAATAAACCGAGCAGGGTTGCCAAATCCACCGTGTATCTCCTTTATTATAAAAATGACTGCAGCATCATTCCTGCTGACTATTTTACCTTAGCTGATAGCAGGTTATCGACCGAAACCTGAGAATGATTAAGCAAAAATTCTTGTTGTCAGCTAATTTAAGCTTTCACATCCGCTTTCTGATTGACCATAATAGCCTGCTTAGGGTACCTTTGCGCACAGTTTTGCGGGGAATAACATGAGCAAAAAGAAAGCCGATCTCAGTCAGTTCGAACAAACGATAACCGAACTGGAACACATTGTTCAGCAACTGGAACAGGGAGAACTGTCGCTGGACGAATCGCTGCGTCAGTTTGAACGGGGCATAGTACTTGCCCGCCAAAGCCAGCAGCAACTACAGGCTGCCGAGCAAAAAGTACAGATACTAATGCAGCAACAGCAGCAGGAAGAATTACTGCCTTTCGATAACCTGCCCGGAGAATAAGTTGTCACTTTCCAATCTGTCTGTGTATCAGCAAAGAGTTGAGCAGTATCTGCAACAATTCCTGAATACCCGCTGGCCTGATGAACCACGCCTGTTAAAAGCCATGTCTTACAGTTTATTACTGGGCGGCAAACGGGTGCGCCCTTTTCTGGTATACAGCTGCGGTACTTTACTGGGCGCATCGCCGGATGACCTGGACGGACCGGCAGCAGCAATTGAGGCTATTCATAGCTATTCGCTGATCCATGATGATTTACCTGCTATGGATAATGACGACTTGCGCCGTGGTAAACCGACCTGTCATAAAGCCTTTGATGAAGCTACCGCAATTCTGGCGGGTGATGCTATACATAGCATGGCATTTGAAATAATCAGCAGTCATCCTTACCAGCAGGTTGGGCCGCAAGCGATTGCCGGCATGATAAAGCAGCTGGCGGTTGCGGCCGGTTATAACGGCATGTGTGGTGGCCAGGCGATTGATCTGGCTCATACTGACCAGCTTACCACGCTGGAACAACTGGAACAGATGCACCGCCTGAAAACCGGCGCCCTGATTGAATGCGCCGTGCATATGGCCTGGCTATGCAGCCCGGAACAGGACCCGGCGAAACGTGATGCGCTGTTGCAATATGCCAGCGCACTCGGGCTGGCCTTTCAGGTGCAGGATGACATTCTGGATATCGAAAGCGATACCACAACTCTGGGTAAACCCCAGGGCTCAGACAGTAAATCCAATAAAGCAACCTACCCGGCCCTGCTTGGCCTTAACGGTGCCAAGCAAAAAGCCGGACAGTTATACCAGGATGCCTTAGCAGCATTAGAACAACTACCTTATAATACCGATGAGCTACAACTGTTTGCCAGATACATCATCGAGCGCAGGTTTTAAAACAAAGGCATGGAATATGGCATTAAATATCTCTGATTATCCCTTATTAGCCAGGGCCAGTCTGCCGGAACAGCTAAGACAGCTGCCACAGGATCAGTTACCCCGGCTTAGTCAGGAACTGCGCGATTTTTTACTGCAAACGGTCAGCCAGAGCAGCGGACATTTTGCCTCAGGTCTGGGTACTGTTGAACTGACAGTAGCGCTGCATTATGTGTACAGCACCCCTTTTGACCGCTTAATCTGGGATGTCGGACATCAGGCTTATCCGCATAAAATTCTCACCGGACGGCGGGACCGGATGCACACTATCCGTCAGAAAGACGGCCTGCACCCTTTTCCATTTCGTGAAGAAAGTGAATACGACACCCTGTCTGTAGGTCATTCCAGCACTTCTATCAGTGCCGCTCTGGGGATGGCGATTGCCGCCAGAACCGAGCAGAAAAACCGGAAAGTGGTAGCGGTGATCGGCGATGGTGCCATTACCGCCGGTATGGCATTTGAAGCATTAAACCATGCAGGTGAAGTCAGGCCCGACATGCTGGTTATTCTGAACGACAACGAAATGTCGATTTCAGAAAATGTTGGCGCACTCAACCAGTACTTTGCCCGTATTCTGTCCGGAAGCTTTTATACCAGCCTGCGCGAGGGCGGTAAAAAAATTCTGCAAGGTGTACCACCTTTGCATGATTTTGCCAGTAAAGCTGAAGAACACTTTAAAGGCATGGTTACTCCCGGCACCTTTTTTGAAGAACTTGGTTTTAATTATATCGGCCCGATTGATGGCCACGATGTACTGACCCTGGTAGACACTATCCGCAATATGCGCAACCTTAAAGGCCCGCAGCTGCTGCACGTAGTAACTAAAAAGGGTAAAGGCTATGCGCCGGCAGAAGCTGATCCTATCGGCTATCATGCAGTGGCAAAATTTGATCCCCAGGCCAGTAAACAACCGCAGAAAAAACCCGGCTTACCTTCGTTTTCCAATATTTTCGGTAACTGGATTTGCGATATGGCCGCGCAGGATGAACGCCTGCAGGCCATTACCCCGGCAATGCGCGAAGGTTCAGATCTGGTCCGGTTTTCCAAAATCTACCCCAAACGCTATTTCGATGTCGCCATTGCAGAGCAACATGCAGTGACACTGGCTGCCGGTATGGCAATTGAAGGCCTGAAACCGGTAGTGGCTATTTACTCCAGTTTTCTGCAACGGGCGTATGATCAGTTAATTCATGATGTTGCCCTGCAAAATCTGGATGTATTGTTCGCAATAGACCGGGCAGGTGTTGTTGGTGCCGATGGCCCGACCCACCAGGGAGCGTTCGATATCAGCTTTATGCGCTGCATTCCGAATATGCTGATTATGGTGCCTTCTGATGAAAACGAATGCCGTCAGATGCTGTATACCGGTTATCAGCATCCCGGCCCGGCAGCAGTGCGTTATCCGCGGGGCTCTGGCACCGGAATCACCCCGGAGCAGCACATGGCAGCACTGCCAACAGGTAAAGCCAACGTTATACGTCAGGGCGAAAAAGTGGCAATACTGGCATTTGGCCCGTTGTTAAATGCCTGTACCGCCGCCGCAGCAGCATTAAATGCGACAGTAGTGGATATGCGCTTTGTAAAACCACTGGATACCCGGTTACTGACCGAGCTGTCAGCTGAGCATGATTACTTTATTACCGTGGAAGACAATGCTCTGGCAGGTGGTGCAGGCTCTGCGGTTAACGAATATGCGTTTAATCAGAAATTACCTGTCAGCATTCTGAATCTGGGGCTGCCGGATGTGTTTATTAAGCATGGGACCCAGCAGGAAATTTATGCCGAACTGGAGCTGGATAGTGCCGGTATTCAGAAACGGATCACCCGGTTTATTCAGTAAATATTGCCGGCGGTGGTGAATAACACCATCGCCGTTTCCCCCGGCTACTCTTTATATTCAAACCATGCCAGCCCGGCGGCCAGCAGCTTATCTACCTGTTCTTCGATATTCAGGGAGTCTTCAAACTCAAAGGCATCAACCTGTTGATCAAACACGATACTGGCGACACTGTCTTTGCCATTCTTTTTCACCTGATAAAGTGCCAGCTCTGCCAGTTGCAGTGAAATTTCCCAGTTAATCAGCTGGCCACCCAGCAGTTCCAGCGGATAAACAGCATACCCGATAGAGCAGGTCAGCATGGTACGCTGGCCATCGGGCAGACTGAACGTCATACCACTTACCTGCTCATTCAGCCGGTAACAGAAAGGCTTAACCGATTCCAGCGGTACATCGCGCAGCACCAGAATAAACTCCTCACCAGCAAAACGGACCACATAATCCGAACCGCGGGTTTCGCGGATCAGCACTCCGCTGATTTGCTGAATAACACTGTCTCCGGCACTATTGCCGTACTGATCATTAAGCTGTTTAAAGTTATCCAGATCCAGGTGCACCAGTGCAATACATTTTTTCTGCATTTGCATCAGCTCACGGTTGCGCTGGAAATTCTCGACGTCTTTCGGTAATTGCTCAAACATAAAACGCCGATTGCGTAACCCGGTCAGGCTATCTTTATGTGTCAGGTGAATCAGCTGTTCGTTCAGTTCATTCAGCCGTAAATTGCTGTTTTCCAGCTCCTGCGTACGCTGACGAACCAAACGCTCCAGTTCATGTTGCTTATGCAGGGTATTGCGTCTGAACAGCCAGAATAACGCATACAGGCTGAACAACAGTAATAGCAACCACAAACCACGATACAGCACACTTTCATCAAAGCGTTTCGGAATAACCAGTTCCAGCTCTGCCCGCTGCTGTGGTTGCCATTCTTCATGCTCTGACTTCACTTCCAGACGAAAACGAAAGGTCCCCGGAGGCAGGTGAGTATAAATGGCTTCGCGCCGGTCTGAAGCATAATGCCAGCCGTCTTCATATCCTGCCAGCTGATAGCGGAACTGTAATGCAGCGGGGGTCATAAATTCCAGTGCTGAAAAGCGAATGGTTAAATCGCGATCATTCAGTTCCAGTACGATTGGTGATTGTTGTGTGCTGACAGTATATTCATACCGGCCTTTGACCTGTTTAATCAGCGGCTGGCGGCGTTTGTCTGTCCGGGTATTCAGCTCAGCCGGTACTGCAATCAGGCCTTTCAGGGTAGGAAACCAGTACTGTTGCTGCCACAGTACAGCTTTAGCATGGCCGGAACCATTGCAACAACGTCCCGGCACGGTGCCTAATTGCCGGTCATAAGGGGTCAGAATCTCATCCACTGCCAGCCGTTGTTGTGGCAGTAAACTCAGTTTGTCAGCAGCAAACCGGAAAATTCCCTGATGCGAGCTGACCCAGATAGTATCAGTTGCATCATCATAACTCAGGCTGACCACCGGGCTCTGGGGCAAACCATTACCGCTATAAAACTGATACCAGCTCTGATTTGGCCGCCGGATAAACATGCCATCATCCAGTGTACTGACGACTAAAGTCTGATCCGGTAACAGCAACAGTGCCGTAATATAACTATTGTAAAGCGCACTGCCACTGCCCAGCCGGTTAAGACGACCATTGCCATACTGATATACACCACGGGTAGTGCCAAATATAAGCATACCGGCTTGTTGTTGCAGCACCGTAATATGGTGGGATTCCAGCTCATCATTCAGATGAAAAGGCTGTAACTTCTGTTGATAATGAAATAATCCGTTTACCCCGCCAACCCACAGTCCACCTTCTTCAGCCGGTTGTAATACCCGCACGCTGCGTCCCTGCAATTCAGGAAAGATAGCATCCAGCGTTTGCCGGGCAGCAGAAAAAGATAACACCCCCAGCTCAGTCGCCAGCCAGAGCGTATCGTGATCAGGCCAGTAGAGATCATGTATCGTATTCATACCCAGTTGCTGCCCGGTAATCAGTGTATGGTAATCCCCGTTTGCAGCCATAATCCCCACACCGGACTGCCCGGCAACCAGCAACTGCTGCTCTGGCGTTACCCCGAGGCTGCGAATAACCGGTTCGTTACTGTCAGGAAGCACCCGGCGGATATTCCCTTTAGCAGCACGGAATACGCCATCACTGAAACTGGCCAGCCAGATATTGTGATCGCTGTCTTCAAAAATATCGCTGAACCAGGGGTAACTGCCCAGTTCATCGACCGTGATCTGTTGCCACGGTTGATTATCGCCCTGGTAAAACAGAATACGGTGTGCTGAAATCCACTGATTATTATGGCTGTCGCGGAATAATTTATATACTGCGGTATTGCTGCTGTCCGGTAGCTGGCACTTGCTGATTTTACCGTTATCTGCAAGCTTGAAATACCCGGCCTCGCTACCGATATACAGGGTATTTTCCAGCCAGAACAATTCATACACCGGAGTCTGGGCAAGTTCCGGCGGCAACAGGAATTCAGTAATATTTCCCTGTAAATCCATACGGTACAGGTATTCTGTACTACTGGCCCAGATATAACCATCAGCCATTTTAAGCTGGTTAACCTGTGCCTTAATATCCTCTACCCGGCTGACCTTACCCTGCTGTATACGAAACAGATTATCAGCTGCAACCCAGATTTCGCCCGGCTGAATTTCAATGATTGATGTCACTTCCCCCACAACCGGGTAGCGATCGAATTTCAGGGTTTGCGGGTTAAAACCCGATAACCCGGCTTTGGTGCCAACCCACATATATCCCTGGCTGTCGGCAAGCAGGCGGGTTACCGCATTACTGACCAGGTGACGGCTGTTATCAGTAGTGAAAACATCAAACTGATAGCCATCAAAACGATTCAGGCCGTACAGGGTGCCAAACCAGATGTAGCCGGCACTGTCCTGACTAATGGCCCGTACCGAGTTTGCAGATAAACCGTCTGCAGTTGTCCAGTGCTTGATATCAAAATCATATACCGATTGCCGGTACTGCCCGTAAACCGGCATACTGCATAGCACTGTTAACAACAGTAAACGTATTATCATTCACCGGAACCCTGAGAAGTTGTTATATATCAGTAAACATAATGGACTAACAGCTGTAATACAATACAGGCGATGATTCCGGCCAGCACATCATCCAGCATGATACCAAGCCCACCATGTAACCTGCGGTCCAGCACACTGATAGGCCAGGGTTTCAGAATATCAAACAGCCGGAATAATACAAAACCGGTTAACACTGTCAGCCAGCTCAGCGGCACCAGAAACATCGTAATGGCAAAGCCTATCACCTCATCCCAGACGATAGCGCCATGATCATGCACCCCGGCATCTTCAGCCGCTTTGCCACAAACATAAATGCCCAGTAATGTACCCGCCACCAGAAACAGCAGATAACTCTGCCAGTTACCAAAAGACAGCAACCATACCAGGGGGATAGCAGCTACCGTACCGGCAGTACCCGGTGCTTTAGGTGACAACCCGGAACCAAACCCCAGCGCCAGAAAATGCTGCCATTTTGCTAAATTAAATTTTTCACCGCTCATCAGAAATGCGTAAACCCCTGGTGTTGATAATGAAAAGGCTGATCAGCGCTTTTCAGCTCCAGCTTACCAGCCACACCGGTAATCCGCCCGATACAGGTAAACGGCACACCATAAGGCGCCAGTAGGGCATCAAGCGCACCTTTTTTATGCTCAGGTACTGTGAATAACAGCTCGTAATCTTCGCCACCGGATAATGCCAGCGCAATGGCGGCGGCCGGTTCACAGCTGTCTTTCAGTGCCTGCGACAGCGGTAATTTCTGCACATCAATACAAGCACCAACTGACGAGCGCTGTAAAATATGCTGAATATCACTGAACAGGCCATCTGATAAATCAATTGCGCTGTTTGCGGTATTACGTAAAGCCTGACCAATCGCCACCCGGGCCGAAGGATAATGAAAACGTTGCAGAATATAGGCCTGATGCTTGTTGCTGACGTCAGCCTGCTGCTGACAAAGTTTCAGCCCAAGCGCGGCATCACCCAACGTACCGGTAACATAGATATAATCACCAACTTCAGCCCCGGAACGCCGGAGCGCCCTGTTATGAGGGACCAGCCCTTTGGCCACGACAGTCAGGCTAAGCGGCCCGCGGGTCGTATCTCCCCCGATCAGCTGGCAGTTATAGTATTCCGCAGTTTCGCTTAATCCGGCAGCAAAAGCACTGAGCCAGGTTTCGTTTACTTCCGGCAGCGTTATCGCCAGCGACAGCCAGGCGGGCTCTGCGCCCATAGCGGCTAAATCGCTGACATTCACCGTAACCAGTTTATGCCCTATCGAGCGGGGATCGGCATCAGCAAAAAAATGTGTACCGGCAACCATAGTATCGGTGGTTACAACCAGATCATAACCTTCGCGTAATTGCAGTACTGCCCCATCATCACCCACCCCCAGCAGAGTATCCTGCCGCCGGGCACCTGACTGGCTGAAAAAACGGCTAATCAGTTCAAATTCACCCATAAATTAAAAAGCCGACTTTCGCCGGCTCTCCATCAGTTTGGCCTCAACACTCGCACGGCTTTATCCAGAATGCCATTTACAAATTTATGGCTGTCATCTGCCGCGAAAGCTTTTGCCAGTTCAATGGCTTCATTAATAATCACTTTATAAGGTACATCCAGCCGGTATTTAAGTTCGTAAGCCGACACCCTTAAAATGGCCTTTTCAACCAGATCGATATCTTCAAACGGGCGATCCAGATAAGGTTTCAGAATCTCATCCAGTCCGGCATGATGTACCGCCACTCCCCGGATAATATCCTGGAAATAGGCAACATCAATATGCTTAACATTATTTTCGAGCAGTAACTGCTGCTCAATATCGCTGACCGGATTATGACTTACCTGCCAGCTATATACACCTTGCACCGCAAGAGATCGCGACTGACGGCGTGCATTTGGTTTCATCTGTTATTCCTGTCAGAGCTGTTCCAGTACATTAACCATTTCCAGTGCTGACATTGCGGCCTCAGCACCTTTATTACCGGCTTTGGTTCCGGCACGCTCAATAGCCTGCTCAATACTGTCAACAGTCAGCACACCAAAAGCCACTGGCAGATCATACTGCATCGCTACCTGGGCAATACCTTTAGTACATTCACCAGATACATATTCAAAATGCGGAGTGCCGCCACGGATCACAGCACCTACGGCAATAATCGCATCGTATTTTTTACTGGCTGCCACCCGCTGTACCGCCAGTGGCAGTTCAAATGCACCTGGCACCCGTACAACAGTAATGTCGCTGTCTGCCACATTACCCACCCGTTGCAGGGTATCCACAGCACCGCTCAGTAAGCTTTCTACAATAAAGCTGTTAAAGCGGGCCACTACGATAGCAAATTTCTTACCTTTGGCAGACAATCCTGCTTCAATAACCTGCATTGCAAGTCCTCATATTCTGTTGCTGCTGAAAATCAGCCGCGCATAATAACACAATTCGCATTAAACCGGCATAGCCGCCGCTTATTCAGATACGTAATCCACGACTTCCAGCCCGAAGCCAGACAACGCATGATATTTTTTCGGCTGACTCAGCAGACGCATTTTCTTAACCCCCAGACTGGCCAGAATCTGCGAGCCAACCCCGACAGTACGCGAAGTGCCTTGCCACTGGGTACGGGCAGGTTCGCCCTGATCTTCTGCCTCAAAGGCTTTTACTGTCTGAACCAGCTCTTCTGTAGATTCATTTTTCCCCAGCAGTACCAGTACTCCGCCTTCATCAGCAATACGCTGCATTGCGGTATGTAACGGAAAACTGCGGTTGGCGGCGCGATCCGCCAGCAATAAATCACTGAAGGTATTATGCAGATGCACCCTGACCAGCAATGGTTTTTCAGGATCTATCGGCCCTTTTACCAGTGCAAAATGGATCTGATTATCAATAGTATCGCGGAAGGTCACCAGCTCAAACTCACCGACTTCTGTTGGCAAATTACAGGTTGCTACTTTTTCGATCGTTGTTTCATGCAGATTACGATACTCAATTAAATCAGCAATAGTACCGATTTTCAGATTATGCTTTTTGGCAAACACTTCCAGATCCGGGCGCCGGGCCATAGTGCCATCTTCATTCAGGATCTCAACCAGCACTGCCGCAGGTTCCAGCCCGGCCAGCCGGGCCAGATCACAGCCGGCTTCAGTATGACCGGCCCTTACCAGTACCCCGCCATCCTGGGCCATCAGCGGAAAGATATGACCAGGCGCGACAATGTCGCTGGGTTTAGCATCCCGTGCCACCGCAGCTTTTACGGTACGGGCCCGATCAGCAGCAGAAATACCGGTCGTTACACCTTCTGCCGCTTCAATAGACAGCGTAAAAGGCGTGGCAAAAGGCGAACGGTTTACATCCACCATTAACGGTAACCCCAGTTGCTGACAGCGTTTTCTGGTTAACGGCAGGCAAATCAGGCCCCGGCCATGCGTGGCCATAAAATTAATCGCATCCGGCGTAATATATTCAGCGGCAATCAACAGGTCGCCTTCATTCTCCCGATCTTCATCGTCCATCAGAATCACTATTTTGCCCTGACGGAAGTCTTCAATAAGTTCGGCTGTGGTATTCAGTTTCATAGGGTACCTTTTATAAAAAACCGCGCTGTTGTAATAAGTTTAAACTGACACCAGCCGCCGGGCTGGTGTTGCTGGCTGTTAATAAACGCTCCAGATAACGGGCCAGTACATCAATTTCCAGATGTACTTTACTGCCGGCCTGTAATTGCAATAATGTTGTCTGGGCGGCAGTATGCGGCACAATAGTCAGCCGCAAAGCATCTTTTGATAATTCATTTACCGTTAAACTGACACCATCCACCGTAACAGAGCCTTTCTCGGCGATGTAACGCTGTAACGGCGGTGGCATTGCCAGCCATACCTGCCAGGCCCGGCCTGACTTTTCAATCTGTGTTACCTGCGTAATACCGTCTACATGCCCGCTGACCAGATGCCCGCCTAAACGGGTTGTTGGCAGTAAGGCTTTTTCCAGATTAATCTGCTGGCCGGTTTGATATTGCCCAAATAAGGTACGGGACAGGGTTTCAGAAGACAGATCCGCCTCAAAACTGTTTGCCGCCAGTGCGGTTACCGTAAGACAGACCCCATTACTGGCTATACTGTCGCCCGGTTTGACATCAGAGAAATCCAGCGTATTACTGCTGATAGTGACCGTCAGATCAGTTCCCTGCCTCAGCAGTTTCGTAATCTGGCCTGTTGCTTCAATAATCCCGGTAAACATAGAGGGTTCTCTTAATTACAATATTGCGGTAAGACGCAAATCATCGCCAACCTGCCGGATATCCTGCCACTGTAAAGACAATGTTTCCGTCAGTTCGGTAAACTGCGGTAACACCGCCAGTGGTAATCCATGCTGCCCCAGCAGTTTCGGGGCAATATAAACAATCAGCTCATCCACCAGCCTGGCCTGCAGCAACGCTCCGGCCAGCACTGCGCCAGCTTCAACCCATAACTGGTTCAGCTGTTCCTGTTGCGCCAGCTGCTGCATTAACGCTGCCAAATCAAACTGCTGACCAGATAACGCACAGCTAATCTGTCTGGTTATGTTGGGGAAAACGGCGTTGTTTTCAAGCTTACGATGCTCTGATCCGGCATAACACAAGATAATGTCACTTGTACTGTCAAATAAAGCTTCGCTGCCGGTCAGTAACCGGCGGCGATCCAGAATAATGCGCTTGGGCTGGCGTATCTGCCCGTTGTCAACTGGTGTGACTTGCTGTAACAACTGTTCTGGCCGTACGGTCAGCCGGGCATTATCAGCCAGCACCGTTGCGGCGGTGGACAGTACCGCACAGCTCTGTGCCCGGTAATGCTGTACATCAGCCCTGGCTGCTGCCCCTGTCAGCCACTGGCTTTTACCATTGGCCAGAGCGGTACGCCCATCAAGGCTGGCCGCCATTTTAAGCCGGACATAAGGCCGTTTTCGTTCCATCCGGCTCAGAAAACCTTTGTTCAGCGCTCTGGCCTGGGTTGCCAGTAACCCACTGTCGACCTGAATACCTGCCGCCTGCAACATTGCCACCCCGTTACCGCTGACCAGCGGATTAGGATCAAGCGATGCAATCACCACCCGTTTTACCCCGGCACGAATCAGAGCCTCTGCACAGGGCGGAGTTCTTCCATAATGGCTGCAGGGCTCCAGCGTAACATAGCAGGTGGCACCGGCCGCCTGTTTCCCTGCTTCACGCAGTGCAAAAACCTCAGCATGTGGCCCGCCGGCCTGACGGTGATAACCCCGGCCAATAATCTGTCCGTTTTTTACAATCAGCGCCCCGACATTCGGATTTGGTGTCGTAGTATAAATGCCCTGGGCAGCCAGTTGCAGGGCTTCGGCCATAAACTGGCTGTCCTGCACCGAGAAACTCATTTATCTTCCCCCAACCGGGCGATTTCTTCACCAAATTCGCGGATATCTTTAAATGAACGGTAGACCGAGGCAAAACGCACATAAGCGACTTTATCCACTTTCACCAGTTCATCCATAATCAGATTGCCCAGCAACTGGCTGGAAACTTCACGTTCACCGGTAGCCCGCATCTGCGACTGAATTTTATTAATCAGCTGTTCAATCTGCTCTGCGGACACCGGGCGTTTTTCCAGCGATCGCAGCAGCCCGCTACGTAATTTATCTTCATTAAAAGGCTCCCGTGAGCCATCGCGCTTAATAATACGCGGCATAACCAGCTCGGCGGCTTCAAACGTTGTAAAGCGCTCATGACAGGCCACACATTCCCGGCGACGACGAACCTGATGCCCGTCAGCGACCAGCCGCGAATCAATTACTTTTGTATCATCTGCATTACAGAAAGGACAAAACATTATTCAGCCTCAGAAAATACGCTTCAGAACAAAACAGCCCTGAAGAAAAAGTATCAGACCATTTTATCCTGACCGCATGCAAAAGATGAGCTGCACCGATAAAAAAATGGCCGCAATTGCGGCCATCATAGCATTTAATTATCTATTACGCATAAACCGGGAACCGGCTGCATAATGCGGCAACTTCTGCTTTTACTGTTTCAATGACGCTGTCATCACCGATATTATCCAGTACATCACAGATCAGGCTGGCAACTTTGCGTGATTCGGCTTCTTTAAAACCACGACGGGTAATTGCGGGTGTGCCAATCCGTAATCCGCTGGTTACAAAAGGTGAACGCGGATCATTCGGTACGGAGTTTTTATTTACCGTGATATGGGCTTTACCTAAAGCCGCATCAGCATCTTTACCGGTAATGTTTTTATCAATCAGATCCAGCAGGAACAGGTGATTATGCGTACCACCTGATACCACTTTATAGCCACGCTTAATCATTTCATCACACATGGCTTTGGCGTTATCAAGCACCTGCTGCTGATAAACTTTGAATTCCGGCTGTAATGCTTCTTTAAACGCGACGGCTTTGGCGGCAATAACGTGCATTAACGGGCCGCCCTGTCCGCCTGGGAAAACGGCTGAATTCAGTTTTTTCTCAATTTCTTCGTTTTTACGCGCCAGAATCAAACCACCGCGCGGGCCTGCCAGCGTTTTATGGGTTGTAGTGGTAACGATATCCGCCACCGGCACCGGGTTAGGATACAGTCCGGCAGCAACCAGACCAGCAATATGTGCCATATCGACAAACAGGTAAGCCCCTACTTTATCGGCAATATCACGGAAACGCTGCCAGTCAACGATACCTGAATAAGCAGAGAAACCAGCAACAATCATTTTGGGTTTATGTTCCAGTGCCAGCGCTTCAACCTGATCGTAATCAATGACACCGGTTTGCGGGTGCAAACCATACTGTATTGCATTGTATAACTTGCCTGAAGAGCTGACATGCGCACCATGAGTTAAGTGGCCGCCATGTGCCAGGCTCATCCCCAGAATAGTATCTCCGGCATTTAACAGTGCCAGATAAACGGCTGAGTTTGCCTGGGAACCGGAATGCGGTTGTACGTTAGCGTAATCGGCACCGAATAATTCCTTCGCCCGGCTGATAGCTAAATCTTCTGCAACATCAACAAACTCGCAACCACCGTAATAGCGTTTATGAGGATAACCTTCAGCATATTTGTTCGTTAACTGAGAACCTTGCGCTTCAAGCACCCGCGGGCTGGCATAGTTTTCTGAGGCAATCAGCTCGATATGAGCTTCCTGACGTGCGGTTTCGTCTACGATGGCTTGCCATAATTCCGGATCAAAATCGGCAATATTCATATCACGCTTTAACATGCTTTCTCCTGGCGCGGCTGTCACGCTTAGTCGTCAATAAAAACTGGCGCTATTCTATCCTGAAATTACAGTTGATGCACATGAAAAGTAGACATCTACACGTCTGAAACATCCTCATTCAGACAAAGCGTTACTGCAGTTTTATTGTACAGTGACCTTTACAATTGAACCACAGCATCACATAATACTGTTTATATATACAGTTAAAGTGCAAACCCAATGCCGCGCAAAATAATTCATATTGATATGGACTGCTTTTTTGCCGCAGTAGAAATGCGGGATAACCCGGCTTTACGGCATATCCCTGTTGCTATCGGAGGTTCCAGGGCAGAACGCGGTGTTATTTCCACCTGTAACTATCCGGCGCGGGCTTTTGGTATCCGCTCTGCCATGCCGACAGCACAGGCACTGAAACTCTGCCCGCAGCTCACGTTGTTGTCCGGCAATATGGAAAAATACAAAACAGCCAGCCAGCAGATACGGCAGATTTTCCATCGTTATACCGAGCAGGTAGAACCGATGTCGATGGACGAAGCCTATCTTGATGTAACCGACAGTATCCTGTTTAACGGCAGTGCTACCCGGATAGCAGAAGATATAAGGCGGGTAATTCGCCGGGAAACCGGGCTTACCGCGTCTGCCGGAGTCGCTCCCAATAAATTTCTGGCCAAAATTGCCAGCGAACAGAATAAGCCTGACGGCCTGTTTGTTATTCCGCCGGCTCAGGTACAAACCTTTGTTGATGCCCTGCCGTTACAGAAAATTCCCGGTATTGGCCGTAAAACAGCAGAACGCCTGGCATTGCATGGGCTACATACCTGCCGGGATATCAAACACATGGCCTTACCTGAACTGGTAAAACACTTTGGCTCACTGGCGGATATGCTGCTGAAACGTAGCCAGGGTATTGACGAAAGGCAGGTGCAGCTGAGCTATCAGCGTAAATCTGTCGGTGTAGAGCATACCCTGCCACAGGATTTACAACATTACCCGGAATGTATTGATCAACTCGAATTATTACTGCCTAAACTGCAGAAACGCCTTAACCTCAGCCAGCAGCAACATCAGATCCAGAAAATCGGCATCAAACTGAAATTCAGCGATTTCAGGCAAACCACGGTAGAAAAACAACATACCACGCTGCAACTGGACAACCTGCTGCCTTTACTGTCAGAAGCCTGGCAACGGCGGCAACAACAAGGGGTGCGTCTGGTCGGTATTCAGGTTGGCTTTAAGCAATCTAACCCCGAGCAATTAGCCTTTAACTTTGCCTCCCCAACCTGAGGAACTGCGGCAAAATACAGAAAAAGCAGATCCGGAACACCATACCCGCCCGCTGAAATTTTATCCCGCTATACTACGCCAGATAGCGCCGGAACCAGGCAATGGTTCTTTCCCATGCCAGTTTGGCAGCCGCTTCATCATAGCGTGGTGTCGAATCATTATGAAAACCATGGTGAGTCCCCGGATAAAAGTAAGCTTCATAAGTCTTGCCCGCGGCTTGCAGCGCAGCCTCATAGGCAGGCCAGGTAGCATTGACCCGGGGATCATTTTCAGCAAACTGGATCAGTAATGGTGCCTGAATACGCGGCACATCTTCAGGTTTGGCCTGACGACCATAAAAAGGCACCGCCGCAGCCAATTCCGGGTAAGCAACCGCCGCTGCGTGACAGACACCTCCGCCATAACAAAAACCGGTGATCCCCACTTTCTGGGTAGTCAGCTCACTCTTAAGCAGATAATCAATAGCGGCAAAGAAGTCGTTCATCAACTTTTCAGGGTCTACCTGCTGTTGTAACTCCCGCCCTTTGTCATCATTCCCGGGATAACCGCCGACCGAACTCAGGCCGTCCGGTGCCAACGCAATAAAACCGGCTTTTGCCACGCGCCGCGCAACATCTTCAATATAAGGATTCAAACCACGGTTTTCATGTACCACCAGCACACCGGGCACCGGCCCATTAGCGTTAACCGGACGCACTAGGTAGCCCCGCACCTGACCATGCCCTTCGGGCGACGGATAAGTGATGTATTCAGCTTTGATATCCGGATCAGTGAAGGCGATCTGCTGAGCCAGAGCATAATCGGGGCTGAGCGAAGCCAGAATGGTAACCGCAGTAAGACCGCCAACAGCGAATTTAGCGGCACGTTCCAGAAAATCGCGCCGGCTAATCTTGCCGTGGACGTAAAAATCATAAAGTTCAAGCAGTTCCGGAGCAAAATCTTTGGCAGTAAGGCGGTTCATCGGTTTCTCCTGTCATTGAATGGCACAAGTTACTTTCCGGTAATTCATAGAGTGCAAAAGAGTGTAAAGAAGTATAAATCAATAACAAACCTTACCACGGACTAACCCGTCAGGATTTACAGCGGATATAAAAAAGCCGGCATAAGCCGGCTCCTTTTCAAAAATAATCAGGATTAACCCGTAACAGTTACGTTTTCAGCCTGTGGACCTTTTTGTCCTTCAGTTACTTCAAAAGTAACTTTCTGGCCTTCAACCAGAGTTTTGCGACCAGTGCCATTGATAGCACGGAAATGAACGAATACGTCTTTACCGCCTTCACGCTCAATGAACCCAAAACCTTTATCTTCGTTGAACCACTTAACTGTACCGGAAATTAACTGTGACATAACACTCTCTTACTTTAACTAAATTTGCCAGATAACTGGCGACTTTAAATATTACCGGCCAATTCCGACCCAGCATATATTTGAAACCCATTATCAGTGAAGCCGATCAAAGGGTCAACATAAATACCAGATATGCAAGCAAAAATATTTGCTGCTGGCCGTACCAGGTAACGCCTGAGTATCAGGTGATTACCCTGCTAACTGCCGAAAAGCTGACAGCTTTTTCAGTGTAGCAGCAAATCTGCTGAAAAAATGCACAATTTATAAAATATTTTTCTTGCGCCTGACCGGGGCTGCGCCATCATCACCACCTTCAAAGAAGGTTTTGGGCTTGGCAACCGGTTTTTTCCTGACTTTACCGGCGGTTACCGCTGTTGCAGCAGCCTTGGCTGCTCCCTGCCCGGTCTTTTTGCCTGTGGGTTCAGCCTGAAGCCCTTTGAACTTAGCCGGTAAACTTTCCACTGCACTGAATTCAACACTCTGGCGCAGGAAGGCTTCTATCTTCTGTAATGACGGCCAGTCTTTCGGGCCGACCAGAGAAATAGCTTCACCTTTTGCTCCGGCGCGCCCGGTACGGCCAATGCGGTGCACATATTCTTCCGGGTGTTTTGGTAAATCAAAATTAATCACATGAGATACCTGCAGCAAGTCCAGTCCGCGTGATGCCAGATCAGTCGTTACCAGTACCCGGTATTTCGCAGCAGAAAACTGCTGCATCACCGTATTACGCTTTGCCTGATTCAGGCTGCCGCTTAATCCTACTGCCGGCATACCGGCCGCATCACACAGTAATGCCAGCCGCTCGGCATCGGCACGGGTCGCCGTAAAAATAATCAGCTGTTTTATTGCTTCATTTGCCAGAAAATATTGCAGCAACGCTTCTTTATGTGTCAGATGATCAGCCAGATAAAAACGCTGGCGAATATCCTGATGCTGCTGATAACCGGTTCCCACTGCTACACGATACGGATTTTTAAGCAATGCCATTGCCAGTTCATCCACTTCAGCATGGTCCAGCGTGGCAGAAAACAGCAATGTCTGACGTAAGCGGTGATCAGCCTCTTTATTAATGCGGGTTAGCTGTGGCATAAACCCCAGGTCCAGCATCCGGTCGGCTTCGTCCAGAATCAGCACTTCCAGCCCGTTAATAAACGCTGACTTATGATCAAGATGATCAACAAAGCGACCAGGAGTAGCGACGATAATGTTGGGTTCGCGCTTCAGCAGTTTTTCCTGATCATTAAAGTTTTCACCACCGACAATCAGTACCGAGGTTACAGGCGTATTGGAAACCAGCAAGCGCAGCTGGGCATAAACCTGTTTTGCCAGCTCACGGGTAGGTGCCAGAATCAGGGCCCGCGCATCGCGTTTTGACAACGGACGGCTTTTCAGCAAACGTTGCATCATTGGCAGTAAATATGCCAGAGTTTTACCGGAGCCGGTCTGGGAAGATACAATAAGATCGCGCCCGGCCATAACTGCCGGAATAGCCTCTTCCTGTATAGGCGTTGGTTTTGCAAAGCCCAAATGTTGTACGGAGCGCAATAAACGCGGATCCAGCGATAAGTCCTTAAACGGCAAAATTAACCTCACATCTGATGTCGACTGCTATATGATAACCGAACTGCCAGATTTGAGTTAGCGCCAATTGTTAAGTTACTATGTGACACTTTCTGTTATACCTGAATTATCGTTTTACCAAACAGGACAAGCCATGAGTAATGCGTTAAAAGAACAACTGCTTAAAGCCGGTCTGGCCAATGCCAAAAAACTGAAAGCCGTAAAAAAAGAACAGCATCAGCAAAAAAAACAGGCTGGTAAAAATAAACCGGTAGTTAACGAAGCTTCGGTACTGGCAGAGCAAGCCAGACAACAGCAAATTATCCGGGATCAGGAGCTGAACCGCCAGAAACAGGCCGAGCTGGCACAAAAAGCTGTTGCTGCCCAGGTAAAACAGCTGATAGACAACAATAAAATTAAAGCACAGGGCGATATCGCCTTTAATTTTGCAGATGGCAAACTGGTGAAACGCCTGTATGTGAATCAGAAACTACAGGACGAACTGACCCGCGGCTTACTGGCAATTGTGCGCCAGCATGAGCAGTATTTTCTGGTGCCGGTCCCGGTTGCCGAGAAAATACAGCAACGTCAGCCTGACAGTGTCATTCTGCTTAATACCCGCCAGCAAAAACCGGAAGAAGATGATCCTTACGCTGATTATCAGATCCCGGATGATCTGATGTGGTAACAGGAGCTTTTATGTTTTCAGCTATTACAAAACCGGTATCTCTGCTGTTATTTGCCATTGTCTTTGCAGCATACAGTACGCTGGCAGGTGCGGCGTCAGTCTGGCAGGTCAGTAAAGATGGCAGGCATTTTTATCTTGCAGGGACCGTACATTTACTCAGTAAAACTGATTACCCGCTGCCTGCGGCTTACGACATAGCCTACCGCAACAGCGAACATCTGGTGTTTGAGACCGACATGGCGTTACTGACCAGCCCTGCCGGGATAGAGCAGTTGCTGCAACAGAATACTTATCCCCCGGGTGGTGATTTACAGCAGGATCTTTCTGCCAATGTATATCAGCAACTTGTCAGTTATAGCCAAACCCGGCAATTACCTCTGGCTGCGGTTACCCGCTTTAAACCGGCTTTTGCTTCCATGATGCTGGTGACTCTGGAATTACAGAAACTGGGGGCGGCAGAAGAAGGAGTAGATGCCTTTTATCTGAAAAAAGCCCAGCAGGACAATAAAACAATGTCCGGACTGGAAAGCCTGAACCAGCATCTGGGGATTATTGATGCCCTTAACCAGTTGGATGCAGACAATATTATGCTGAGTACCCTGCAGGATATGTCGAAACTGGAAACCCAGTTAGGTGACATGAAAACAGCCTGGCGTAATGGCGATCCCAAACAGCTGGAACAACTGTTTATCACTGATTTAAAAGCCTTTCCTGAGTTTTACGATATTTTACTGCTAAAACGTAACCATGCCTGGTTACCACAACTGGAAGCATTGTTACAGCAGGAAAAAGTATCTCTGGTTATGGTCGGAGCTTTACATCTGGCAGGAGCAGACGGTTTGCTCCATCAGTTGGAAAAGCGCGGCTACACACTGACCCCAGTGTCTGACACACACTGAATAACATACAGGTCTGATATGAGTAGTATTCCTGCATCCGGTATTTTACTGACGCTGTCCGGGGCTGAAGAACTGATAGAACTGAAAAGCTGGTTTAGTTCAGCCGAACAGCAACACAGCTGGGGAGGAGATGACTTTGAATATCCCTGCACCCTGCCGGTATTCTTACAACATCTGTGCCGTCCGGGAGCAGATTGCTATTCACTGCTGTCAACAGACGCCCAACAAAGCATGCTGGGATTCGGTCAGATCTGTGATCGTTTCGGTAAACATCATCTGGCCCGGCTGGCAATACATCCGGCGCATCGCGGGCAAGGTCTGGCCCGAGTGCTCATCTGCGAACTGATGCTGAACGCGCTGGCACACCAGCCGCTCGACTTTTCGTTATATGTGCATCGCCATAACAGCGTTGCTTTACATTGTTATCAAAGCCTGGGTTTTCAGTTTGCGGCACAGCCAGAGATGGATAATGACCGTTTATACTTTATGGTTCTGCCGGCAGAGCAGGCAATTAAGATTTGTCAGACTTATCTCGACAGCTATATTCGCTTATTTGACGAATGCTCTGACGGGCACTCACCCCTTTCACCGCAGGGTTAAACTCGGTATTGAGCCGCCAGCGCGGACGAATTGGCGTTAGCGGCAATTCTCTTTTACGTGCCACCAGCAGATAACAAGCACCAAAATAATTCAGGTAACGCTCGCTCCACAGCGATAATGCACCGCGCCGGGTCTCTCTTGCCAGCATATTCGAGCAGAAAAACCGTTGTTCACTTACAACCTCAAACCCGACCAGATGTAACCAGTCCTTTACCCGCGAGGCAGAAAAAAAGCGCCCGGACCACGGATAACGCTGCTTCAGCCAGGGCAAAGAACCCAGCACTCCCATCAGACTGAACGGATTAAACCCGGTCAGTAACAGATAACCATCCGGCATCAGTACCCGGTGAGCTTCCCGTACTACGTGGTGCGGATCACTCGAATATTCCAGACACTGAGCCAGCAGTACGGCATCCACACTATGTTCACGCACCGGCAGAGCATCAGGCTCAGCCCGCAGGTTTACGGTTTCAGTGTCCAGCCCCAGATTAATCTGATGCGTGGTTTTACACTGGGCAGTATCAAGCTGGCAGCTGAGATCCCCCACTTTCAGCAGATAATAACCAAATATCTTCTGCCACCACGGCTCCAGGAGCTTTGAGATATCTGTCGCCAGCTCTGGCCCCTGGGCAAACTGGGCCCAGTCGGAAGGAACTGCGGTATGTTTTTCGCTTAATGCCGGTTTCATGTTAAATTATGAACTGTGTTCCGTTACTGCCAGACGATTATGCTACAGATTACTCCAATTCCTGCCTTTGAGGATAATTACATTTGGTATTTATGTCAGCCCGGGCATAATTTCTGTGTTGTAATTGACCCCGGTGATGCCAAAGTGGTGCGCTCTTATCTGCAACAGCACCATAAAACACTGGTTGCAATTCTGATCACCCATCATCATCACGATCATACCGGCGGCATTGCAGAATTATTACAACAATGGCCTGATGCCAGAGTTATCGGCCCGGCAGCAGAACAACAGAACATTCCACAACTGACCGAAACTGTTACCGACAACGATCAAATCAGCCTGCCCCAGCTTAACCTGACATTCAGCATACTGGCAGTACCCGGCCATACGGCAGGTCATATCGCCTACTACACCCCTGATACCGTGGGAGGGCATCTGTTCTGCGGCGATACGTTGTTCAGCGCAGGCTGTGGCAGATTATTTGAAGGAACAGCAGCACAAATGTTCAATTCTCTCAGCAGGCTGGCCGCTTTACCTGATCAGACACAGGTATATTGTGCCCATGAATATACTTTGTCGAATATCAAATTTGCCCGTTTTATTGAACCTGATAATACGCATCTGGTCGAATACCAGCTTTTCTGCCAGCGTTTAAGGCAATCTAATCTGCCGACATTGCCGGTTTTGCTGGAAAAAGAAAAGCAGATTAATCCTTTTTTACGCTGTAATAACAAAGAATTACAGCATAAATGGCAGAAAAACACCGCCCAGGAGCTTTTTAGCTGGCTGAGGGCGACTAAGGACCAGTTTAAATCCTGACTTGCAATCAGTCATTGAACAGGTAACATTCATATTTTTATATTCTGGAATGAAGAAGTAATGCCACACAGAATTTCGGTTATCATTTTCCCCGTGCTGTTATCAGCCTGTGTTTCAACGCATACAGCAAAGCAAAATACTGAGGCTCCCCAATCCGCCATTTCAGAATCAGCATCGTCACATCACACCACGGTCAGAAAACCGGCAACAGCCGAGCAAATTGCAACGACCCTGTTTGGTGACAACCTGGACTCCGGGTCCCTGCCGCCACTGGATGCCAGTGAACTTGAAGACTTATGGCAGCGTATTCAGCTCCAACTGACATTCGATGTTCCGCAGACACGGCCTATAATCGAACAGCGTAATTTCTACAGCAGCCATCAGGCATATCTGGATCGGGTTGCCAACCGGGCACAGCCTTTCCTGTATTTTATTGTGCAGGAGCTGGAAAAACGTAACATGCCACTGGAACTGGCACTGCTGCCTATTGTAGAAAGTGCGTTTGATCCCTTTGCTTACTCACACGCCAGAGCATCAGGTATGTGGCAGTTTATGCCGGCAACCGGCCAGCGTTTTGGCCTGAAACAGAATTTCTGGTATGATGGTCGCCGTGATGTTATTGCCTCTACCCGCGCTGCCCTGAGTTATCTGCAATATTTGCATGACACCCTGGAAGGCGACTGGTTAAATGCCATCGCTGCTTATAATTCCGGTGAAGGCCGTATTCTGAATGCTATCCGCCGTAATAAAAGCCGCCGCTTGCCTACGGACTTCTGGTCACTGGATTTACCATCAGAAACCACCGCCTATGTGCCAAAACTGCTGGCACTGGTTGATATTCTGAAGCGCCCGGATGACTTTGACATTATCTGGAAATTCATAGCTAACGAACCCAAAATTGACGTGGTAGATACCGGTGCCCAGATTGATCTGGCCGTAGCAGCCAATATGGCAGGTATTACAGTGTCTGAACTACAGGCACTGAATCCGGGGTTTAATCAGTGGGCAACCGATCCGGATGGCCCTCACACACTGGTGCTGCCACGCGATAAAACAGAAAACTTCCGGCAGTTACTGGCGCAAACCCCCACCGAAAACTGGCTGCAATGGAAACGTTATACCGTGGTTAATGGTGACACGCTGGGCAAAATAGCCCGGCAGCATGGCACTTCTGTTGATGCTATTCAGCGACTGAACAAAATCAGCGGCAATACCATCCGTATTGGCCAGCATCTGTTGATACCGACATCAGCCCAGGACAGCGAAAGCTATACTCTCAGCCAGGCTAACCGCGTTGCCACCGCTCAGAATCAGGCCGCCGGCGATACAAAACTGGAATATACGGTAAAATCCGGTGATACCCTGTGGGATATCAGTCGCAGCCATAAAGTTACTGTCGCCAATCTGACTAAATGGAACAATATGGCTCCGCGTGACCCGTTACGTCCGGGGCAAAAGCTGGTTATCTGGCAGGAAGCATCTGCAACCACCACCGCCGCCAATGCAGTAACCCGTACCGTAAGTTATAAAGTCCGTAAAGGGGACTCTCTGGCCAGAATTGCCCAGCGTTTCAGCATTACCGTGGCAGATATTATTAAATGGAATAATATCAATACAGAAAAATACCTGCAGCCGGGACAGCAATTAAAACTGATTGTTGATGTTACCCAGGTATAACCCCCGACAGCAGGTTTAATGAAAGGTACTCATTATGAAAACCTGCTGCTTGTTATTGCTACTGCTGTTCCCGCCGTTAATTCAGGCCCAGTTTCATCTGCCCGGACAGGTGAAACTGGAATCAGCCGAAGGTGTCACGGCCGAGTTCCCGTTCGGTTTCAGCTACATTCGCCAGGAAGGTTCTTACCGCTTCACTGCGGGTTCCCAGCATCTTACGGTCAGTCAGGTCCCACAGAAATTCTCTCTGGTGCTGGTGCCGGAACCGCAACAGGTATGGGTACCGGATTTATTTCATACGCCGTTGAAAGGGTTTGAATGGCAGCTGGCCGAACATCATATCCGTTTATTCCGGGATACTGTTCGTGACAGTAAAAACTACGGTGCTTTTGTGCTGCTGGTAAACGGGGAACGTTACTTATTTCATCGCGGACAAGGGCAGATCCAGTTCTTTTTTGACGAACAGGGGATCAGCGAAATTACCGTCAGGGGCATGCTGAAGCCTGCCCGTTCATAGCCCACAGAAAAATAACGTCATGCCGGTCATTGAAACAACAACCGGTTTGTTTTAATACTGTGGCGGAGTTTTATCAGGTTCTTTCTGTAACTGCAGCCTGGGTACTATACCCCATAGCAGGCAAATCAATGGCGCCAGCCAACTGAACCACCAGTGCCAGTCCAGTGAAATACCATGCAGCAGAGCATAAATACACGCCAGCGTCTGAAACAGTAACCCGACGCCACCGGTCAGGAACAACAACTTATTAAGAAAACGCTTCGGCATCGGAATATCCTGCTGATATAAACTAAATTACTGTGCATCAGGCTGCTGCTCAGGAGCCGCCAGCGCAAAGGCTGCCAGTTGCTGACAGTGATGATGCACTAAGCTTATTGCAGGATAGGCCGCCATGTCCAGCCCAAAACGCTGGGCATTATAAACCTGAGGCACCAGACAAATATCGGCCAGTGTCAGTTGGTCACCAAAACAATATGGGCCGGATGTCCGTTCCAGCCGCTGTTCCAGTGCTGCCAAACCGGTGTGCAGCCAGTGTTTCATCCAGGCCTGTTTTTGCTGTGCATCCAGTGCCAGCGGGCCACTCAGATACTGCTGTACCCGTAAATTATTCAGCGGATGAATATCGCAGGCAATATCCAGCGCCACCGCCCTGACCTGAGCTTTTAAAGCCGTGTCTGCAGGCAGTAACGCCGGTTCCGGGTATATTTCATCCAGATATTCAATAATCGCCAGCGACTGATTAAGCGTCAGGTCACCATCGATCAGCAGCGGCACCAGTTCGGCCGGGTTCAGCGCCTTGTAATGGCTACTATGCTGTTCTCCCCCCTGATTAAGCAGATGCACCGGCAGGTTTTCATAGCTCAGTTGCTTCAGGTTCAGGGCAATCCTGACCCGGTATGCGGCAGAAGAACGCCAGTAGCCATACAGTTTCATATCAGTTCCTTTAATCGTTAAGCACTACTTATACCGTACCACCTGTTGCTCAATCGCACCAAAGATACTGTTACCCTGTTCATCCTGCATATCCAGCCGGATAGTATCGCCAAATTTCATAAAACCGGTTTGCGGCTTACCGTCACGTATGGTCTCGATCATCCGGATTTCGGCAATACAGCTGTATCCCACACCGCCTTCGTCAACCGAAGTACCGTAATCCGTTCCCTGTTTATTGGATACCGTACCGGAACCAATAATAGTACCGGCCCCCAGATAACGGGTTTTCGCAGCATGAGCCAGCAATTGCCCGAAATGGAATGTCATATCTGTGCCGGCATTGGGTTTGCCAAACAACCTGCCGTTATAAAAAGACAACAGAGGCCGCTGTAATTTACCCTGTTGCCAATAGTCACCCAATTCATCCGGGGTTACGGCTACCGGACTAAACGCAGAAGCCGGTTTTGACTGAAAAAACCCAAAGCCTTTTGCCAGCTCCTCCGGTATCAGGCCCCGCAATGACACATCGTTCACCAGCATTATCAGCCTGATATGCTGTAATGCCTGCTCCGGCGAAACCGCCATTGGGACATCATCGGTAATAACCGCAACTTCACCTTCAAAGTCGATACCATAATCTTCACTGACCACTTCCACCGGATCTCTGGGGCCGATAAAGCTGTCAGATCCGCCCTGATACATTAAAGGATCGGTCCAGAAGGTGGCCGGCATTTCAGCATTTCTGGCTTTGCGCACCAGTTCAACATGATTGACATAAGCACTGCCATCCGCCCATTGGTAGGCTCTTGGTAACGGCGATGCGCAGGCTGTGGCATCAAAGGCTTTTTCTCCGGCCACCCGGCCCTGATTCAGGCTCTGATAAACCTCTTTCGCCCTGCCGGATAACGCAGTCCAGTTATCCAGCAGTTGCTGCAAAGTAGCAGCTATGTCAGGTATGGCAACACAACGCTGTAAATCGCGGCTGACCACCACCAGTTGCCCGTCACGGTGACCATTCTTTAAACTTGCTAATTTCATGCAGTTTCCTTAATAAAAGGGAGCATCTCAGGTAATTCAGTTTAGATTAAAGCAGGAATCACCTTACTCACGCTAACACGCCGTGAATACATCCCTGTAGGCTCGGTTCCGCCCATCCAGGGCTCCAACGGTTAGCTTAGAGTAAGCTGATTCCGGCTTAACCACTCAGCATCGGAGCATCTCAGAGGCTTGTCACTGGTTCAGTTTAGTCTGCCAGCTATTGACATATTCCGGGTTTTCAACGGCCTGCGCAGCCGCTGAGATTTCCAGTGCATCACGGCTGTCCACCATCACGGCAACTTCATCAGTAAAGGTTTTCTTATGCGCCCGCCCGGCCTGAAATGCCTTAGGGTGCGGCCCGTGGGTAAACCCGGCCGGATGCAGTGTTACCATACCTTTCTCGATATTATCGCGGCTGAAGAAATCACCGGCATGATAAAAAAGCACTTCGTCGTAATCATCGTTATTATGATAAAACGGTACTTTCAGAGCACCCGGATCACTCTCGATAGGTCTGGGTACAAAGGTACAGATCACAAAACGCTGCGCCACAAAAGTGGTATGAGCCGATGGCGGTAAATGATAACGGTGGCTCATCAGCGGCCTGATATCACGCCAGTTAATGCGCATCACAGCTAAATCACCATGCCAGCCGACGGCATCCAGCGGATTGAACGGATAAGTGACCACCGATACCTGCTGATGACGCTTTATCTGCACCTGCCACGATGTTTCAGAATATTGTGCTTTGAAAGCATCATTAATTTTTGGCGTATCCAGCATAGCGGCATCAAAAATGGCATGGTTACCCACCAGCCCTTTTTCCGGCAGCTGATAGGCATCATTAGTGGCTTCTATCAGCAACACAAACAATGGCTCTCTGGGCTCCAGCCGCCACATGGTTGAACGCGGAATAATAATATAATCCCCGTCACGTACCGTCATATGCCCATAATCGCAATACAGTTCTGCACTGCCTTCATGAATAAACAGCAACTCGTCACCATCAGCATTACGTACCAGAAAAGGCATGTTTTCATGCAGCCGCCAGGTACGCATTTTACAATGCGCATTGGAAAGCAGCAGTGGCACAGCCCACGGTGATGTTGTCTGGCTGTCTGTTATCTCGTTAAAATTGAACAGGTGCGGACGTAACGGCCCCTGCCAGTCAGTCCAGCCGGTAGGCGCATGCTGATGGTGAAAGTGCGTGGCCGGTCCGAAAAAACCGCTGCGCCCGGTTTCCCGTTCATAAATCGCCCGTTCAGGAAAATCAGCATGCGCCTGACGGGATATCTCACCTTCCTTTAATGGAAACGAAGCCCATTTACGCATTGCTCAGCACTCCGCGCTGAATTTGATCTTCTTCAATCGACTCAAATAATGCTTTGAAGTTACCTTCGCCAAAGCCCTCATTACCCTTACGCTGAATAATCTCGAAAAATACCGGGCCGATAACGGTTTTGGTGAAAATCTGTAACAGAATGCCGTCTTTTTCCGGTGCGCCATCAATCAGAATGCGCAGTTCACGCAGCTTATCCAGATCTTCGGTGTGGCCTGCCACCCGGCTGTTCACTTTGTCGTAATAGGTCTCTGGCGTCGGCATAAACTCCATACCGCGACGACGCAGGGTGCTGACAGTGTCATAAATATTTTCAGTGGTAAGGGCAATATGCTGAATGCCTTCACCTTTATATTCACGCAGAAATTCTTCAATCTGTGATTTATCATCAGAAGACTCATTAATCGGGATCCGGATTTTGCCACAAGGTGCCGTCATGGCTTTTGACACCAGCCCGGTCAGCTTGCCTTCAATATCGAAATAGCGGATTTCCCGGAAATTACCAATTCGTTCATAAAACCCGGCCCAGACATGCATATTGCCACGCATCACATTATGGGTAAGGTGATCCAGCACTTCCAGCCCCACACCATGAGCGGCCATACTGGTTTGCCAGTTGTCATAATATTTAAAATCGACATCGTACACCGAGCTGGCACCATAACGGTCGACAAAATACAGCAGGCTGCTGCCGATACCATATACCGCCGGGATATTCAGCTCCATTGGCCCGACCTGATTTTTGTATTCTTTTGCTCCCTGGGATACCGCATACTGCAGCGCTGCTGCCGCATCTTTCACCCTGAATGCCATAGCACAGACACTGGGACCATGAATACGGGCAAATTCTTCGGCCTGCGAATTCGGCTCGCCATTCACAATAAAATTAATATCACCCTGTTTATACAACCATGCCTGTTTGGAGCGATGTTTTGCCACTTCGCTGAAGCCCAGTGCATAGAATAAATCTTTCAGTTTCTGAAGACCGTCAGCATCGGCAGCGGTGTACTCCACAAACTCAAAGCCATCCGTCCCCAGCGGATTAATCAAATCTGACATGTTATAACTCCTGTTGTTTATTATAGTTGTACTTAAAATCTCCCTAATCATGCGCGACAACAGAAAAAAAGGAAGAGGGAGCTGTCAGGTCAGCCGGTCGGTTGCTACAGGGCTTTTTGTACAAAAAGGCATACAGCGGAAATCTGGCCGCAAAAAAGGCCGCCGGTATCATCCGGCGGCCTGTTATTCAGTAAAACTTTCAGCACAAGGCGTATTTAAGTTTTTACAGTCTTACGGTTAATACCATAGTCACGCAGTTTATTTGCTACTGCGGTATGGCTTAACCCCAGTTTTTTAGCCAGCTGGCGTGAACTGGGATACGCCGGAAACAACTTACGCAACAGGCTGGCTTCAAATTGTTTTACGGCTTCATCCAGCGTGCCGTCAAACTCCTGCTCCAGATAGCCATGATCACTGGTATAACTGGGCAGTTGTAAATGCTCTTTATCCAGCTCATAACCTTCCAGCAAAGTAACAGCACGGTACAAAGCATGCTCCAGTTGCCGGACATTTCCCGGCCACGGATATTGCTGCAAAAACTGGCTGCAGCTTTCGGTCAGATCCGGCGCCTTACGCCCCAGCCTTGCAGCGTAGCGGGCAATAAAAAACTCTGCCAGCGGAATAATATCCTGCTTACGCTCGCGTAATGGCGGCAACTCCAGCGTCAGTACATTCAGGCGATAGAACAGATCCTCACGGAAACGGCCTTCCTGCACCATACCCGGCAGATCTTTCTGGGTGGTGCAGATCACTCTGACATCAACCCTGACTTCATTTTCATCAGCCACCCGCCGGAAGCTGCCATCCTGTAAAAAACGTAACAGCTTGGTCTGTAACTGGTGGGACATTTCGCCCACTTCGTCCAGAAATACCGTACCGCCATTGGCTTGCTCAAAAATGCCTTTTTTACCTTCGGTTGTACCGGGGTAAGCATTAGAGCCATAACCAAATAATTCAGATTCAGCCACATTATCCGGCATGGAAGCACAATTTACCGCCAGAAAAGGCTTGCCGGTACGGCTGCTGGCAGTATGACAGGCTCTGGCCAGTAATTCTTTACCGGTGCCGGTTTCCCCCATAATCAGAATAGGAGCATCCAGCTGAGCCATCTTTTTGGCTTCACGTACTACCCGCCGCATCACATTACTGTTCGCCTGCAAGGTGTTAAAGCTTTCCTGGTCCCCGGTCTTAAAAGCCACAATATGCTGACCTAACCGGCTTTCAGACTTAAAGTTAATCACCGCACCGGCCAGAATATCGGAGCCGGCATCGCCCGGCACCATTACCGGCAGAATATCGGCAATAAAGCGTTTACCCTGAATTTCCAGACGACGGGTTTGTGCCAGCACTTCATCGCTTTCCAGCCAGCGCTGAAAGTTAAATCCCTTTACCATACCCAGTAATGACTGATGCATGATATCCGCCCTGGATACAGACAAGGCATCCAGCGCAGCTTCATTAATCACGGTGACATTGGCTTTCAGATCAATGGCAATAAGGCCATCAGGCAAAGTGCGCAGTAATGTGGTCAGTTCATTGTGTTCACGCTCTGACGGCATAAAAGCGGTGGTTTTCACATCTTCCACCCCTGGAATACGCCGCATTCTTGCCATCAGCTCCTGAAATTTTTCAAAATTAACGCCGGGAAAAGACACATACAACCGGCTCAGTTCGGCATCAACCTCGATTCCCCGTAAATCCAGCTGATAACTGACCAGTATATTCAGTACTTCCTGGGCCAGGCCCAGGCGATTTTGACATTGGATCTCTAAACGCATATTCCGTACAGACCTCAAACGCGATATATCACTTCATAATAAGGCATAGCTGTACTAATAAACCAGTCCTTTGTAAAGAAATATGAACATTTAGAGATATTCAGGGAATACTGGATTTTGTCATTACTGCGTCAGCAAAGCATCCGTTTTAGCCGCACAGATAAAATCATTCCTGTGCAAGCCACGGATGGAATGCGACCACCAGGTCACAGTTAGTTTTCCCCATTCCAACAATAATGCCGGATGGTGTCCTTCGGTTTCAGCCAGTTCGGCAACTTGCTGATGAAACGCCCAGGCCTGTTTAAAGTTTTTAAACTTAAAAACACGCTCCAGCTGCAAAATACCGTCTCTGACGACAGGAGCCCAGTCCGGTAGCTGACGCATTAATTGTGGCAATTCCTGCTCACTGACTTTGGGGGCATCAGCCCGGCAGGCTTCGCATTTCATTCCGGCTAATTCAGACATACTTTATCCTGTACTGTTTTTGGTTGTTTTGGTGGAAATTTTGCCTGATGCAGCCCCAGCGCCCTGGCCTGCTGCACCAGAGACATAATGTCTGAACGGGCAATATCAAACAAATCGTCTATATGGTTAATCATAAAATACACCGGCTGCATAATATCGATACGATAAGGCGTTCGCATAACATCCAGTACCTCTAAAGGTTTACGCTCTGCTTTATCCGAGTTCAGTGCATATTCGGTTTCACCAGGAGAGGATAAAATGCCACCACCATAAATCCGCAACCCTTCTGCCGTATTTAATAACCCGAATTCAATGGTAAACCAGTACAAACGGGCCAGATAAACCCGGTCTTCCTTGCTGGCAGCCAGCCCCAGCCGACCGTAGCGATGCGTAAACTCCGCAAAAGCCGGGTTGGTAAGCATGGCACAATGGCCGAAAATTTCATGAAAAATATCTGGTTCCTGCAAATAGTCAAACTCTTCCCGGCTACGGATAAAAGTCGCCACCGGGAATTTTTTATCTGCCAGTAAGGCAAAAAAACGATCAAAGCTGATTAATGCGGGTACGACTGCACATTCCCAGCCGGTGGTTTGCCGTAGTACTGCACTGACCTCGGATAACTGTGGAATACGGTTTAGCGGTAACTGCAAACGATCCAGTCCGGCCATATATTCATCACAGGCTTTGCCTTTGATACACGATAGCTGGCGGCTGATAAGATCACACCAGATCTGATTCTCTTCATCAGACCAGGCAATAACACCATTATTGTCCGGTGTTCTGGACACATACTGACTTGCCTTACTCATAAATAACCTGTTGATAATATTTTTTATAATACGTTATGCATGCATAACCTTAATTAAAGGCCGATACTAGATGATCAGATAGCAAGAGTTAATCGTGCGTCAGTGAATAAACCGCCGCTGTGGCGTAAAGATAGGATTACAGCATCCCTTTTATGACTTTAATTTTCAGCTCCTCACCGATTTAAGGTAAACTAGCCGCATTTCCGGCTTTGTTTCACAGTAATCTTGTCATGGCAAAAGATCATATTTATACCGAACCGCTGGCACATATTCAGGACTTCCGCTTCGATGAACAGGTGGCAGAAGTTTTTCCGGATATGATCCAGCGCTCTGTTCCCGGTTATCAGACCATTATCCAGACTATCGGTAAACTGACAGCCCGCTATCAGCAGCCTGACAGTCACTATTATGATCTCGGCTGTTCATTGGGTGCGGCAACACTGGCAATGCGGCGTAATATCAATACCGCAGGCGCCAGACTGGTCGCGGTAGATATCAGTCCGGCTATGGTTGAACGTTGTGAACGGCATTTACAGGTATTTCGTTCAGAATTACCGGTAGAAGTTAAGCTGGCAGATATCCGTGATATCCACATCTCCAATGCTGCGGTGGTGGTGGTCAATTTCACACTGCAATTCCTGCCACCGGAAGACCGGGATGCAGTTATCCGCAATATCTTTTCCGGCCTGAAACCTGGCGGTATTCTGATCCTGTCAGAGAAATTTATCGGCGACGGCAATCATGCCAATGAGTTGCTGATCGACCTGCATCACGACTTTAAGCGCGCCAACGGCTACAGTGAACTGGAAATCAGCCAGAAACGCACTGCCATTGAAAACATCATGCGGCCGGATACTCTGGCTGTGCATCGCCGGCGGCTGCAGCAAACCGGATTTACCACTCATACCCTGTGGTTTCAGTGTTTTAATTTCTGCTCAATGATTGCAATAAAATAACAGGCTTTTGCATGCTCGACTTTACTTCATTCTATGCCCAGATTGCGACAAACCGGCTGCATAAGTGGCTGGAAACCCTGCCCGCCCAACTGGCGCTGTGGTCAACAGAAGCCTTGCATGGCGACTTCCGGCAATGGCAGAAAGTTATCAGCCATTTACCACAGACCACCCGCTCGGTTACTGAATTACAGCCGGCAGTACGGTTTGGTCAGGCAGCAGATATTACCGCCGGCGAAGCAGAACGCATCCGTTATCTGTTACAACAGCTGAAACCCTGGCGTAAAGGCCCGTTTAATATTCACGGTATCGACATCGACACAGAATGGCGTTCTGACTGGAAATGGGACCGGGTACTGCCACATATTGAACCGCTGCAACAGCGCTACGTACTGGATGTTGGCTGCGGCAGCGGCTATCACTTGTGGCGTATGCGTGGTGAAGGTGCCGGCTTTGTGGTTGGTATTGATCCTTCCCAGCTGTTTTACGCTCAATTCGAAGCCATTAAACACTTTAATCCGGACCCGGCAGTACACCTGTTACCTGTTGGTATTGACGATATGCCGGCGTTGAAACAGTTTGATACGGTATTTTCTATGGGGGTGCTATACCACCGGCGCTCGCCACTGGATTTTCTGCAACAGCTTAAAAACCAGCTCAGACCGGGCGGCGAACTGATTCTGGAAACGCTGGTAGTGGAAGGTGATGTTCACACCGTACTGGTGCCGGGAGAACGCTACGCCAAAATGCGTAACGTCTGGTTTATTCCAAGCACTGATGCATTAACCCACTGGCTAAGTCGTATTGGTTTTAAAGATATCCGGGTAGTTGATCTGAACCAGACCAGTCTGGATGAACAACGCAAAACCGACTGGATGGAAAATGAAAGTTTAATTGATTTTCTGGATACAACTGATCATAGTAAAACCATTGAAGGCTATCCGGCACCATTACGGGCAGTGATAGTTGCCCGTACTTAATTGCCATTGCCGCAGTTCTTATCTCATACAGGAGTGAGCAAACCGGTATGCCCTATCGCCCCAAATCCACTTTAGAACAATGGCGTATTCTGCAGGCGGTGGTTGATGCCGGAGGCTATGCCCAGGCAGCAGACTTACTGAATAAAAGCCAGTCATCTCTTAACCATGCGGTTGCGAAATTACAAAACCAGCTTGGGGTTGAACTGCTGGAAATTAAAGGCCGTAAAGCTTACCTGACTGCTGCCGGAGAAGTGATGTTACGCCGCTCCCGGATACTTACCCAGCAAATTGAAGATCTGGAACTGCTGGCCGACAATATAGAGCGGGGCTGGGAACCCGAAATACGCATTGCAGTTGAAATGATCTACCCCAAACAGTTTTTATATCAGGCTTTGCAAAAGTTTCATCCGCTGAGCCGTGGTAGCCGTATCCAGATCATTGATTCAGTTATTACCGGCACAACCGAGCTGATTCAGGAAAAAAAAGCCGATCTGGTCATTACTGCCATCGTCCCCAGGGGTTACCTGGGAGAACCATTAACTGTCGTGCGTATGATACCGGTTACCGGCAGTAACAACTCACTGGCCGGGCTGATTTCTGTTGACCAGACCGAACTGAGCCAGCAATTACAACTGGTCATCCGGGATACCGCCCAGAAACCACAGGAAAGCAGCGGCTGGCTTAAAGCGGAACAACGCTGGACGGTGGATAATTTTCACGAAGCAGTTGACGTATTGCTGCTCGGACTGGGTTTTTGCTGGTTACCCGAATTTATCGCGGTTCCCTGGCTTAAAAATGGCCGGCTGGTACAGTTAAATGTAATTAATGGCAGCGAACGACAGGCATCATTATCATTGCTGGCGCCAAAAGAAGAAACGCTCGGCCCCGGCAGCAAGCAGTTACGGCAGCTGATTCTGGCTGAACATCAGAAAATATAAGGAATATCATGCTTAATACTGAACTTAATCAACTAATGCAGGCTGCCACCAACGACGCGATAACTTATGCAGCAGAAGAACATCGCATCACGCTGGATAATTCCCTGAGCAGTCTGTCCCGGCTGGACACTATATTATCCGAGTTACATCAGCGTGAAAAACAGCAGAAACACTCTGACGAGCTAATCTTCACGCTGTGTAATATTTTCGGAGCTTATGTCGGGACTCTGTTTATTAACAGCCTGGGTGGTGAATGGCGCCATAATGCAGAACAAAGTGTTCCTTCTGTTTATGTGCAGTACGCAGACAAAGAATTTCCTTTTGCTTCAATCTGTTATCATAAAATTGTTACTGACAACACCATCAGCCTGACAGACTATGTAACACAGGCAATGACAAATGCTATGCAGTAACCCTTTTGTCTGGGTCATTAAGCAGGTAAAATGCCGTCCGATTCAGCCAACCCACTTAGCGATTTTCTGAGGACAGCCGTGAGCGAGCAAAAAACATCATTAAGCTACAAAGATGCCGGAGTTGACATAGACGCAGGCAATGCACTGGTAGAACGTATCAAAGGTGCGGTAAAGCGTACCACCCGGCCTGAAGTTATCGGCGGCTTAGGTGGTTTTGGTGCTTTATGCCAGATCCCGGCGGGTTACAAAGAACCGGTTCTTGTTTCAGGTACTGATGGTGTTGGCACAAAGTTACGACTGGCGATGGATCTGAAACGGCATGATGGTGTAGGTATCGATCTGGTAGCCATGTGCGTTAATGATCTGGTAGTTCAGGGTGCAGAGCCCTTATTCTTTCTTGATTACTATGCTACCGGCAAACTGGACGTTGATACCGCTTCTGCAGTTGTAAACGGCATTGCTACCGGTTGTGAGCAGTCTGGCTGTGCCCTGGTAGGCGGCGAAACGGCAGAAATGCCGGGGATGTACCACGGCGACGATTACGATATTGCCGGTTTCTGTGTTGGTGTCGTGGAAAAAGCAGACATTATTGACGGCAGCAAAGTTAAGTCTGGCGATCAGTTAGTTGCACTGGCATCTTCAGGCCCGCATTCCAATGGATTTTCATTAATCCGCAAAGTGCTGGAAGTCAGCGGCCAGTCAGCAGATACCCTGCTTGAAGGCAAAAGCCTGGCCGATCACCTACTGGAACCAACCCGCATTTACGTCAAAAACCTGCTGCAACTGATTAAGCAACAGCCGGTTCACGCCCTGTGCCATATTACCGGTGGCGGTTTCTGGGAAAATATTCCACGCGTATTACCGGCAGAGACCAAAGCTGTTATCAACGGCAAAAGCTGGCAATGGCCGGCTGTTTTCAACTGGTTACAGCAACAGGGTAATATCAGCCGTCATGAAATGTACCGTACTTTTAACTGCGGTGTCGGCATGATAGTGGTAGTACCGGCAGCAAACCTGAATGCCGTACTGGATTTTCTGCATCAAGCCGGCGAAACCGCCTGGCACCTTGGTGAAATTCAGGCCGCTGCTGCCGGTGATGAAACTGTAATTATCAACGAATAAGCCTGCACATGAAATCTATAGTAGTACTGATTTCCGGCAGTGGTTCCAATCTGCAGGCAATTATCGACGCCTGCAGCGATGGTTTTATTGCCGGCAGCATCACAGCGGTTATTTCTAATAAAGCTACTGCCTACGGCCTGACCAGAGCCGCTGCCGCCGGTATTGCAACTGAAGTGCTAAACCATAAAGATTATGCTGACCGGCAGCATTATGATCAGGCACTCATCGGTACGATAGACCGTTATCAGCCTGATTTAGTGATACTGGCCGGTTTTATGCGGATCCTGACACCTGAATTTGTACAGCACTATCAGGGGCGGTTACTGAATGTTCATCCGTCCCTGCTGCCCAAATATCAGGGGTTGCATACCCACCAGCGGGCAATTGATGCCGGTGATACAGAACACGGTTGCAGCATACATTTTGTTACCGAGCAACTGGACGGCGGCCCGGTAATCTTACAGGCGAAAGTGCCGGTATTTCCTGAAGATAATGCTGAAACGGTTGCCCTGCGGGTGCATGAGCAGGAACATCGTATTTATCCGCTGGTGGTCAGATGGTTTTGCCAGGACCGTTTACAACAGCAGCAGGATCAGGCATGGTTAGATGGTCAGTTACTATCAATCCATGGATATGCCAATGACGATGATGAAGATGAAAAGTAAATGGCGCTGGCTGACGTCATGTTTATCCGCAACCCTGTTGAGTTTCTCTGCATTACCAGCCCTTGCTGCTGATACTCAGCTTACCCCTTTTACCGCCGACTATATTGTTTACCGGGCCGGTAAAAAACACGGCGAAGCTACACGTTTTCTGCGACATAGCGAAACAGGCTATCAACTGGGTTATAGCAGCGATATCAGCTGGCTGGTATTTTCCGACAAACGCTCAGAGCTGTCAGACTTTACCGTAACAGGCAATACGCTGAAACCATTGCGTTACCTGATGAAGCGCACCGGTTCAGGCCCTAACCGCCACTATGAACTGAACCTTGATCCGGCGGCAAAAACCCTGCTGGTCGGCAAAAATAAAACGCTGAAAACTACTGAATGGCAGGACGACTGGCTTGATCCTCTCAGTTATCACCAGCAGCTGGCGATGGATCTCAAAGCAGGTAAAACCGAGTTTTTTTATAATGTATTAAACCGTCATGGCGACAGTAAGGTTTATCATTATAAAGTTGTCACCGAAGAACCACTGGCACTGCCCTACGGTAATATCCGGGCATTGCGCATTGCCCGTATAGAAGAAAACTCTGACCGGCAGATCTATGCCTGGGTGGCGCCAGAGCTTGACTATATGCTGGTCAGGCTATGGCAAGGCGAAAAGAACGTAGAACAATTTGACGTACAGCTGCATAAGCTGCAATGGCAGGAAACTCAGCCGACCGGTTCGCCATAACGGAATAACTGGCTTTCACCCGGTTGCATCTTATGCCACTGTTCATTATTGGTCAGCGGCTCTGTCGCAATAATAGTCACCACGTCATCAGGCGTGGTTTCTTTACTGAAATCAATATCGACATCGACATCAGACAAACGGGCCATACCAAAAGGCGCCCTGCGGGTAATCCAGTGCAATTTGGTTGTACAGTAACTCAGCAGGTATTCGCCGTCAGTCAGCATCATATTAAATACCCCGAGTTTTTGTAACTCCGATGCTTTACGCTGGATAAAACGAAATGCGGCTTTACGGCTCCGGGGCTTTTGCGGATAGCGTTTATCCAGCTCGCTCAGCAGGTAACAGAAAGCACGCTCGCTGTCAGTAGTACCCACCGGCGTAAAACGCGATACCGGCAATTGCCGGTAGCCATGTAATTGCCCGTTATGGGCATAAGTCCAGTAACGTCCCCACAATTCACGGGTAAAAGGATGGGTATTCTCAAGCCCGACCCGGCCACGGTTTGCCTGCCGGATATGTGCAATAACGGCGGTACTTTTAATCGGATAATCAGAAACCAGCCGGGCAACCTCTGACTGATGACTGGGTAAAGCATCTTTAAACGTACAAACGCCTTTATTTTCGTAAAAGGCCACACCCCAGCCGTCTTTATGCGGACCGGTACGCCCGCCCCGCTCTTTCAGGCCTTTAAAGCTGAAACAAATATCTGTCGGCACATTTGCCGACATTCCCAATAATTCACACATGACATCACAAACTGAAAGGCTATGCTTAATGCTATAAGCCTAAAAGCTGCAACCTGACTTTACAATAAGTTTATTTAACTCTGCATAGAACACTTGCAACTTTATCAGAACCATTTTACTCTAGCGGTTTAGTGGTCTGACCTCTCATCAGGAGCTAACGATGGATGTTCTTATACTCAGTTTAGTGTTAATTGCCGCAATCGGCATTATGGCCTATCACCGGGCCAGTTTAATTATGTTTACTGCGGCTATTGCGCTTATTCTGGCTGCCGCCAGTTTTACCGGAACCGTCGGCATCACAGGCTGGGCAGTTTTTCTGGTGCTGGCTTTACCGTTAAATGTTGCGGTATTCCGCCAGCGCTTTCTGACCAAACCTCTGCTGGGGTTATATCGTAAAATCATGCCGGAAATGTCCAGTACCGAAAAAGATGCTATTGATGCCGGTACTACCTGGTGGGAAGGCGATTTATTCTGCGGCGCTCCGGACTGGCAGAAAATGCACAGCTTCCCGAAACCCCGTTTAAGTGCGGAAGAACAGGCATTTCTGGACGGCCCGGTAGAAGAACTGCTGGCGATGGTGGATGACTGGCACATTACCCATGAGCGGGCTGATCTGCCACCGGAAATCTATCAGTACCTGAAAGACAAAGGCTTCTTCGCCATGATCATCAAAAAAGAATATGGTGGTCTGGAATTCTCGGCTTATGCTCAGTCCTGCGTACTACAGAAACTCACCAGTAAAAGTATGATTCTGTCCAGTACCGTTGGCGTGCCAAACTCTCTGGGCCCGGGCGAGCTGTTGCAGCATTATGGCACTACCGAACAGAAAAATTACTATCTGCCCCGTCTGGCAAAAGGGCTGGAAGTCCCCTGTTTTGCTTTAACCAGCCCGGAAGCCGGTTCTGATGCAGGTGCTATTCCTGATACCGGTATTATCTGTAAAGGCGAATGGGAAGGCAAAGAAGTAGTGGGCATGCGCCTTACCTGGAATAAACGTTATATTACACTGGCACCAATTGCTACCGTACTGGGGCTGGCGTTTAAGCTATACGATCCGGAAAAACTGCTGGGCGAAAAAGAAGATCTCGGCATCACCTGTGCCCTGATCCCGGTAACAACCCCGGGCGTAAAAATTGGTCGCCGTCACTTCCCGCTGAACGTGCCATTCCAGAACGGACCGACTCAGGGTGATAATATCTTCGTCCCACTGGATTACATTATCGGCGGGGCCAAAATGGCCGGTCAGGGCTGGCGTATGCTGGTTGAATGTCTGTCAGTTGGCCGCTCCATTACCCTGCCATCAAACAGTACCGGCGGTATTAAAGCCGTGGCACTGGCAACAGGTGCTTATTCCCGTATCCGCCGTCAGTTCAGACTGCCTATCGGGAAAATGGAAGGGGTTGAAGAAGCAATGGCCCGTATCGGTGGTTATGCCTATATGGCAGATGCTTCCACCACGATGTCGGTTGGTGCCATTGATTTAGGCGAAAAACCTTCTGTTATCTCAGCTATTACCAAATATCACATGACCGAACGTATGCGTCAGGCCATTATCGACGCTATGGACATCCACGGTGGTAAAGGCATCTGTATGGGGCCGACTAACTATCTGGCCCGTGGTTATCAGGGTGCACCGGTAGCAATTACCGTTGAAGGTGCCAATATCCTGACCCGTAACATGATGATCTACGGCCAGGGAGCCATCCGTTGTCATCCTTATGTCCTGACAGAACTACTGGCAGCGCAGCAACAGGATATAAAATCGGCGGTAACCGCTTTTGACAAAGCGTTATTCGGACATATCGGTTTTGCTATCAGTAACTTCTTCCGTACCTTCTGGCTGTCACTGACCGGTGCGGCATTCAGTGCGGCTCCGTTCTCTGATAAAACTGCCCGTTACTATAAGCAGATGAACCGTTTCAGTGCCGCTTTAGCGCTGATGTCAGACGTAGCAATGGGTACCCTGGGTGGTGATTTAAAACGCCGTGAGCGTATTTCAGCACGGCTGGGCGATATTCTGAGTATGTTGTATCTCACCTCTGCCGTACTGAAACGCTATAACGACGAAGGCCGTCCGGTACAGGATCTGCCATTAGTACAATGGGCCTGCGAAGATAATTTATTCCGCGCCCAGCAGGCACTGGATGAGTTATTTGCAAACTTCCCGTCACGGGTGGTTGCAGTACTGCTGAAACGCATTGTATTCCCGTGGGGTCGTACACTGAGTAAGCCTTCAGACATCACCGATCACAAAGTTGCCCGCATTATGCAAACACCTTGTGAAGCGCGGTCAAGGCTGGGTCACCACATGTACCTGACCAATGAGCCAAACAACCAGTTGGGGTTAATCGAACAGGCCCTGCTGGATATTCTGGCAGCAGAGCCGCTGTTTGATAAAGTTGCCAAGGCTGCCGGTAAACGCCTGCCTTTCTATCGTCTGAACGAAGTTGCAGAGCTGGGGCTGGAATTAAAAGCCATTACCGAAACAGAAGCAGAAACCTTACGTAAAGCAGAGAAAGGCCGTCTACATACCATAAATGTAGATGACTTTGATCCGCTGGATTTACCTGCTGATAAAAGCCTGTTTCAGCAGACCGCTGCATCGGAGAAAAAAACCGGAGAACTGGTAGCCTGATACTTACCAGTACCGGATAGTTGAAAACCCGCCTTTAACCGGCGGGTTTTCTTTTTTGTGCCGGTGATCATTTTATGTAAATGGCGTAAAGCATCTTTATTTTGAAATATTAGCTCTCTATTATTTACTGGCCCGCTTTCCGGGTACATGCCAGGGCCATTGATCTTCCTGGATTATTCTTCAGACAGTGTGTTTATGAGGTCATCTGCACAGAACATAATCTTTAAAGATCACTATCCCTAGCCAGGCAGGCAACATCATGAAAAGGAACTTACAGTGAAATATAAATTGCTCCCGCTGGTACTGCTACCGCTGTTTCAGGTACAGGCCGAACTCTTTATCTCTGAATATATTGAAGGCTCCGGCCATAACAAAGCAATTGAACTTTATAACCCGACCAGCCAGCCGATTTCGCTGCAAGGATATCAGCTCAAAACCTGGAGTAATGGCTCTGCTACCGTCAGTCGTACTCTGGCACTGAGCGGCGTAGTTCAGCCATTCGACACTTTTGTACTTGCAGATGATCAGGCCCATGCAGCCGTGCTGGCAGTACGCCAGTACAGTATGGGCACCAACAACTATAACGGGGATGATGCAGTAGCGCTGACCAGAGGTGAGCAGTTTATTGACGTCATCGGCAGGATTGGCGAACAACAGGTTTGGGGCAGCGGTGATATCCAGACCCAGAACCGGACCCTGGTACGTAAACCCGGTGTCAATCAGGGTGATACCAATCCTGACGACAATTTTATCCCGTCAGAACAATGGCTGGGTTACCCACAGGATACATTCGCTTACCTTGGCAACCATCAATTCACCGGCTCACCGGTTGATCCCGGAGAACCGGAACAACCACCGGTTACGGTTGGTCAGTGCGGTGAAGAAAAAACCTATATCCATACTGTGCAGGGCGATAGCGACAGCAGCCCGTTACTTGGCCAGACGGTGATTATTGAAGGCGTGGTAACTGCGGTATTTGCGGATCTGGATGGTTACTTTGTGCAGGAATCAGCGGTTGATCATGATAATGATCCTGCAACCTCTGAGGGCATTTTCGTCTACCGTAACAATATTACCGGCTCAGTAAACACAGGTAACAGAGTACGGATTGCCGGAACGGTTGACGAATACTATACCCGCACCCAGCTTAGAAAAACCGAGCCCGCCGTTGACTGCGGCCCGGCAGAACTCATTACCCCGGTTGCCGTTACCCTGCCGGTTAGCAGCACCGGGCGCTGGGAACAACTGGAAGGCATGCTGGTACAGTTCAGCCAGAGCCTGAGCGTTACCGATAACTACAATCTGGGCCGCTATGGCGAAGTAACACTGGCAGGACAACCATTAAGAGTACCGACTGATGTTTATCCCGCAGGCTCTGCAGCAGCCATTGCCCTGGCAGACGAAAACCGGCGTAACCGTATTGTGCTGGACGATGTGATATCCGGCCAGAACCCGGCTCATGTACGCTTTCCTAATCCGGGGCTGAGTTTCAGCAATACCCTGCGCACCGGAGATCAGGTTAGCCAGTTGACGGGGATCATCGACTACAGCTTTAACCTGTATCGTATACTGCCGGTTACCGAGCCTGAATTTACCACCATTAATCCGCGCATACCAGAACCTCAGCTGGCACACCAGGGCAATATCAGAGTCGCCAGTTTTAATGTGCTGAATTATTTTAACGGTGACGGTAATGGCGGCGGCTTCCCGACTGCCAGAGGTGCCAAAACTGCATTTGAGTTTGAACGTCAGAGCGCCAAAATAGTCAACGCACTGGCCGCAATGAATGCCGATATTATCGGCCTGATTGAAATAGAAAATGACGGCTTTGGCGAACACAGCGCCATAGCAGAACTGACATCCCGTTTAAATAACACGCTGGGCACCGATAAGTATCAGTATGTAGCCCTGCCATTAGCCGGTATCGGTACAGATGCTATTACCAATGGCCTGATCTATAACAGCCAGACAATATCTGAAGCAGGCACTGCCGCCATGATTGACAGCGGAGCTTTCAGCTATGGCTCCCGGCCAACACTGATCCAAACCTTTACCGCTCTGGATTCGGAGCAACGCCTGACCGTGGCGGTAAACCATTTCCGGTCCAAAAGTTGCGGCAGCAGTGCTACCGGCGCCAATGCCGATCAGGGCGATGGACAATCCTGCTGGAATGCCCAGCGGATGCAGGCAGCAGAGCAACTACTGGACTGGCTGCAAACATCGCCTACCGGGATCACGGAAGCAAAACAAATCCTGCTGGGTGATTTTAACGCCTACAGCCAGGAAGACCCGATGCAATTGCTGTATCAGGCTGGCTTCAGTAATGCCCTGAACAGTGCTGAAGCACAGAATACCTCGTATGTGTATCAGGGAGAGGCCGGTTCACTCGATCACGCCCTGCTGTCAGCCGGTGCCGCCGCTGTCGTTACCGATGCCACGGTATGGCAAATTAACTCACCGGAGCCCTTTATTTTCGAATATGGTACAGATTATAAATCAACTGAGCAGATAACGACCTTCTACAGTGAAGCGCCCTATCGCTCGTCCGATCATGATCCGATCATTCTGGAACTCTCGTTAACAGCTGCATATCGTCCGGGTGATTTGAATCAGGATGGCGTTATCGACACCAGAGATGTCAGCCTGTTCAATCAATTGCTTCTGCAACAGCAGCCGCTGGATAGCCGTTACGACTTTAACCAGGACGGAACCACCGACCAGCGGGATGTCAGAGCACTGATGGCATTATGTGACCTGCCACGTTGCGAAATTATTCAATAAATTCAGGGAGAAATAAAATATGAAAGCATTTATCGCAACACTAATCCTGTTATTCAGCTCATGCAGTCAGGCCGCATTAATCCGCTTTGAAGCGGATAAAAGCCAGTATTACACCGGAGATACGATAAAAGTAAACCTGATTGTCAGCCAGTTCAGCAGCGTGCTGGGCGGATTTTTTGCCGAGCTGTTGCATAACCCGCTGCAACTGGCTCTGCAAAACTGGCAGTTCGGTACCGGCTTTGATGATGGTTTAGGCTCAATGCAGGACTGGGGCTACACCGCACAGGGAACCCTGGCACTATCTGATTACACTTTTGCCACAGACGAGGCCCAGCTATCACAGCAAGGTGATTCTTTTGTCCTGGCCAGTTTTGATTTTGAAGCCCTGACTGCCGGTAACTTCTGGCTGGATCTGAACAGTAATAACAGTGGTTTGCTCAGCTTTGACAATGATTTTGTCAGCTATACCAATGCACCACTGAATATCAGTGTACTGGCCCCGGCGCAAATTCCTGTACCGGCAACCGCTATGTTACTGCTGGCTGGTCTGGCGCTGTTGCGTACCCGCCGTCATTAATATGATCCGCAGCTCTTTGCCCGGAGCAAAGAGCTGCTTTTACCTGTAATTCTGTTGCGCCAGATCAAACTATCCTGATTTCGCTGTCCTATACTTAAATACAGGATACCCGACCATTAAAGGAGCTGATAATCATGCCGGTACAACAAAGAAAACTTAAACTGTTACAGCAAAGATGCCGTTTAGAACGACAACTTGCTGCTATTCATCATGATTTTCAGCGGGGAAGAAGTGCCCGTTTCAGTGAACAGGCAACCGAACGCGGTAATGATTTGGTGCTGAATGAACTGGAACATACCATTGCTGCCGAACTGGCACAAATTGCCACCGCATTAAAACAACTGGAAGTGGGAAATCCCCGTCATTGCCAGCGCTGTGGCAAAGAAATCAGCCAGAGCAGGCTCGATGCCATTCCTTACACCACGCTTTGTATAAAATGTGCGGCTCAATAACGCACCGTAATTAACTTTAGCTGTAGTCTGTTACGAAGCCAGCAGCAACTGTTGCAGTTCTGTCAGTGATGACACCTGATAGTCAGGTTCGATATCGTCAGTTTTTTCATGACCATGACGGTTTAACCAACAGGTAGCAATACCGGCGTTGATGCCCCCCTGAATATCTGAATGCAGATTATCGCCTACCATCAGTATTTCTGCTTTGGGCGGATGTCCCATCAGTGAAAAGGCATGTTCAAAAATTATTCTGTCGGGTTTAGCTGCCCCTACCTGTTCCGAAATTACCAGCGGGTTAAACAGGCCGTGTAAACCGGTACGTTCCAGCCTGATTTGCTGCAACGCAGTAAAACCATTGGTAATGATGCCCATTTGTACTTTACCGCTTAGTGAACCAAGTAACTCTCTGGCTCCGGGCAGCGGCGTACAAATCTGTGCCATCGCATCCAGAAAAGCAGCGTTCAGCTGCTGTGGCGACATGCCAAGCTTATCTGCCCACGGCACAAAACGATTATGCTGCAATTGCTGGGCATTAATACTGCCTTGCTGATATTGCTGCCACAACGGCAGATTAATTGACTGATAATAAGCAAAATCTGCGGTACTGAACTCATACTCAAAGCGGGAAAACATCTGCTGTAGCCCCTGATACGCATCAAAACTGAACAGGGTGTCGTCAGCGTCAAACAGAATCCATTTATATTTCAATGTTGTTCACTCTCCGGTAACTGCTTTGCCGCCATTATACAGGATTACAGCAGCGGCGGTTGAACTTGCAGCGGAATACGGATATAGCGTTCATCGTTACTTTCTTTTGCCGGTAACTGCCCGCCACGGATATTCACCTGCACCGCCGGATAAATCAGCTTTGGTACAGCCAGCGTTTGGTCACGCGCTTCCCGTTTCTGTACAAACTCCTGCTCCGTAGTATCCTGCCGGATATGAATATTCAGCTGTTTTTGCTCTGCCACCGTCGTTTTATATTTAAGTTCCCGCCCTTCCGGCTGGTAATCGTGACAAATATAAATACAGGTTTCATCCGGTAACTGGTAAATTCGCTGTACTGAACGAAACAGCACATGCGCATCCCCACCGGGGAAATCACAACGGGCAGTACCGGAATCAGGCATAAATAATGAATCGCCGACAAATAAATGCCCGCCAATCAGATAACTGACACTATCATTGGTATGGCCGGGGGTAGACAGTACCTTGCCTTCAAACTGCCCTATCCGGAAGCATTCATTATCAGCAAACAGTTTGTCAAAATAATCACCTCTGGCCTGTAGCTCAGTATCCGCCAGATTAAATACCACTTTAAATGTCTGCTGTACTTTCTTAATACCTTCACCGATAGCAATGGTTGCACCACATTGCAGTTTCAGATAATGCGCAGCTGATAAATGATCGGCATGGGCATGGGTTTCCAGAATCCACTGCACCGACAATTTCTGCCCGGCAATGTATTGCAGCATTTTATCAGCACTTACGGTAGTGACTGTGCCGGAGGCCGCATCATAATCCAGCACCGGATCAATAATCGCCGCACAACCAGAAGCCTGATCAACAACCACATAACTACAGGTTGAGCTGTCAGTATCAAAAAACATTTCGATATGTAAACGGGAAAGCGGTTCTGTCATCTCAATTCACCTCTGCCGGGCTGAAAGCTGAATATTGTTGCAGCATAACCAAAAGCATACTAACATTCAATTTAGCTATATGCTTATTCCTAAGTATTATATAAGGAATGTTATTATGCTGGTTGTGCTGTTCAGCGCCATTGTTATCGGGATTTGCCTCGGTTTATTCGGATCCGGCGGTTCAATTCTTACTGTACCGGTACTGCTTTATCTGCTGAATTTCCCGCCACAGCAAGCCATCGCTTCCTCATTATTAATTGTGGCCCTGATCAGCCTGTGTATTTCGATACCTAATCTGCGACAGCAGCTAATCAGCTGGCGCCATGTGATCTGGTTCGGTATCCCCGGTATGCTGGGTACTTACGGCGGGGCCTGGGTAGGAACCCTGGCAGACAGCCGCTGGCAGTTACTGTCATTCTCCCTGCTGATGCTGACAGCAGCAATAATGATGTGGCAGGCAAAAACCACAGCCAACCCTGCCATACCGGCAGCCAGCAAGCTGCGTATTACTGCTGACGGGCTGGTTGTTGGTCTGTTAACCGGGTTTGTCGGCGTTGGTGGTGGTTTTCTGATTGTACCTGCGCTGGTACTGCTTGGCGGGCTATCTCTGCAAGCCGGTATTGCCACCAGCCTGATCATTATTACCCTGAAATCCCTTAGCGGCTTTGCAGGCTATTACAATGCGATGTCTGCAAACCTTTCATCTTTTAACTGGCCGGTTATTGCCACTATGGTGCTGGCGGGTGTGGCAGGTAGTTATGTTGGCTGCCGTTTAGGGCAAAAATTACCACGCCAGAAACTACAACGTAGTTTTGCCATTTTTCTGGTCATTATGGCGCTTATTGTTATCAGCCAGTCGGTTATCTAACCCGGCAGGAGCCTGTACTTTCCCGTAATACACTAAAGAGGTTGTAACATGGAAAACTTTACTCCCATCTCTGCCATTATTGGTGGTGGCCTGATTGGCCTTGGTGCCTTATTGCTGCTGGCAGGCTCCGGCCGTATCGCCGGTATTTCAGGTATCACCGCCGGTGCGCTGTTCAGTAAAAACGATAAAAGCTGGCGTCTGGCATTTGTTGCCGGATTACTGGTTGCGCCTTTCCTATTCCGGTTATTTATAGCTGATTTCAGCTTCCCGGTTCCTGAGCTCAGCTGGCAACTGCTGCTTGCCGGGTTGTTAGTCGGGTTGGGAACCGGCTGGGGTAATGGCTGCACATCCGGGCATGGTATCTGCGGTGTCAGCCGCTGCTCTGTCCGTTCTGTCATTGCCACTCTGGTTTTCATGCTGACAGGTCTGCTGACTGCCAGCATCATGCACTAAGGAGCTTACCATGCCACTGCTAATTGCATTTCTGTCCGGCCTGCTGATGTCTGCCGGTATTATCGTGTCACAAATGGTTAATCCGGAAAAAGTCCTGGCTTTTCTGAATGTAACAGACAACTGGGATCCAAGTTTGTTACTGGTAATGGCAGCCGCATTATGCGTTTACACCATTGGCTACCAACTGACGCTCAGACGGCAAAACCCCTGCTATGCCGCCAGTTTCAACCTGCCAGCAAAGGGTAAAGTTGATCTGTCGCTGGTACTGGGTGCGGCACTTTTTGGTACCGGCTGGGGCCTTAGCGGATACTGCCCCGGCCCGGCCATTATTGCACTGTCATCTGGTAGTATCGCAACTCTCGGTTTCTGTGCGGCAATGATTACCGGCTGGTTTATTTCACGCCGGATAAACATGATCTAACTCATGCTATTTACAAAAACATTTTCAACCGTTCAGAAATTCACTTAATATATGACGCTTGTATGACAATTCAGGATAACAATAATGTCTTTACGTACCCTTTCATTGCTTACCACTGCGGTTGCTGTAGCCAGCGCAGTATCTTTCTCTGCACAAGCAACTGATATCAGTTTCTATGGGCAGGCTCACATATCTGCCGATTATCTGGATAACGATGACGACACCGCCCTGAATATCTCCAGCAACACCAGCCGTTTTGGTATCAGAGCATCACATGAGATTGAACCAGGTTTAAAAGTACTGGCACAAATTGAAAGCCTGGTACGTTTAGATGAAGGTGATACCGACTTAGGCTCGCGTGACAGCTTTGTTGGTCTGCAAGGTAACTTTGGTCTGATCCGGGTTGGTTACATGGACAGCCTGAGTAAGCAAATCCGTACCAAAACAGACCTGTTTGGCAATAAAGTGGGTGATGCCCGTAATATCGTGCGTGGCGGTGGCGTCGATATAGATAAACGTCTGCGTAACAGCGTGCACTATAAAAGCCCGGCTTATAACAATTTTACCTTTGATGTTCACTACTCTTCCAACGACAATAAAGGCACCACTGCAGATAACGAAAATGACGTTATCAATACCGCAATAACCTATGATGATAAAAGCCTGTATATCTCACTGGCCTATGAGCGTCAGGGCCAGCCCGTAGCTAATGACACCAGCGGTATCCGCTTGGGAGCCAGTTATATTATTTCACCTCGGTGGCAAGTAACAGCACTGGTACAACGTACCAGTGATTTTACTACACCTTTAATAGCAGGTAGTGGAGATAATATTTTCAGACTGGAAACCCCATATGGAGACCGTACAGCCTGGGGTGTGGGTGTACGCTATAAACTGGATAAATACGATTTATCCGCTCAGTATTACAGTGCCGGTGATGCTGATCACCTTGAAAACTCTGGTGCTGATATGCTGGCGCTGGGAATTGATCGTAAATTTGGCAAAAACCTGAGTGTTTATGCAGCTTATGCCTTAACACGCAATGATGATAATACCCGGTACTTCAATGTATCTGGCGGTGGCGGCCATGGTAAAGCGATTAGCCTGAACCAGATTGAAGCCGGAGCCGATTTACAGGCTATATCTATCGGCGCTATCTATAACTTCTGAACATTCTGCGGCGGGCAGTTTTCAACTGTCAGCCGCTACTCTCCTGTCACCGGATTTGCATCAAATCAAACGCAGCTGTTATCGGCTATCGCCAGTTGAAAATCACTATGTTATGCTGCAATTCTGACGTAGGTAATTACAGAGTAACTCTATGGGTAGTTTTACTGAAATGTACCTTTTTATAGAAAAAACTTTTTTTGGCACCTTAACCAGAAAAATAGTAGGTAACCTGAGTTTCCTTGCTGTCTTTTTTATACTGGCACTGATTCTGGCCTACCCGGCTGAAGGGCCAACCACCAGCTGGTGGCTGATTACCATCCTGGGCAGTTCTGCTTTTATTTTCACGGTATTCTATATGCACCTGCTATTTGTAAAGCCTGTCCGGGCACTGGTACAGGCATTACATGATACCAATCGTAAAGGTACAGACCTGCACCACCGCTTACCGGCTTTCACCTTTGACGAATTCAGAACCCTGTCAGAAGAGTACAACCGCTTTGTTTCACAGCTGGGGGTTTTTCTCAGCGATATTCATAAGCAGGCCACTCAGACGCATCAGGTAAATGAACAGGTATCGTCAGCGGTTAAAAACACCCGCAGCCATTTACAGGATACTGAACAACGCAGTCAGAAAATCCGGCAGGAAAGCGATCTGGTACTGGAGCATTTAGCCGATATCGTACAAAACAGTGACCAGATGGGACAAATTACTGTCGTCACGGTAGATAAAGCCAAAGTGGCCAGTGGTCAGATGCAACAATTGTCAGAGCAACTTTCCGGCATTGTCAGCCTGCTTAACTCCTTTGGTAACACGATTAATGGCCTGCATCAGAATTCTGAAAACGTCAGACAAATTCTGGTAATGGTAGAAAACTTCTCAGATCAGACCAACCTGCTGGCGCTAAACGCTGCAATTGAAGCAGCCAGAGCGGGTGAAGCTGGCCGGGGTTTTGCGGTAGTAGCAGATGAAGTAAGAACCCTGGCGGCCAAGGTAAACGATGCAACCCGGCAAATATCCGGCTTCCTGAATGATATGGAACGCCTGGTAAAAGAAACCCGGATGGAATCAGAAAGCCTGAATAAGCAGGCACAACAGGCGCAGCAGCAAATTGGCAATACCAATGAAGAGTTCGTTGGCCTGCAAACAGAACTGCAATCAGCTAAAAATGGTATCCGTAATATTAACGATACTGTTGTTAATCTGGAACAGCGCTACCAGCAAACTCACCAGCATCTGGCTGCCATTGAGCAGGTAACGGTCAATGCCTATAAACAAATGGCATCGATCGACGAAGCGGCTAAAGCCCTGCTGGAAGGCACCGCAAAAACCCAACAACAACTTGGGCGCTTCGCCAGATAACCTCAGAACGGCTGGTGTTTGCGATAAACACCAGCCGTATTCTTAATTAAGCTTCTGCAACTACCACTTACCGCCTTCAACAATCACCGTTTCCGGTTGTGTGCCTTCAGCCAGAGCGGGTGCCAGGTAAACCTGGAATAATTGCTGTAAATACTGTTCTTCACCCAGTTTTTCCAGCTCCCGGTTAACCCACAGCCGTAATGAATCGTTACCTTTTTTCACAGCAGGAGCAATAGGTGCGTCGGCTTCCAGTTTGCTGTCAAGCAAGCGGTAACCGGTATTGTCCTTCATCCAGCCCAGCAGGATCAGGTTATCCTGGGCATAAGCGGCAGCCCTGCCATTTTTCAGTGCCTGTAATGCTTCGGTATTTTTATCAAATTTCAGTAGTTTTACCCGTTTATGATGCCTCGTCAGATAAATATCTGCAGTAGTACCTTTGGTTACAATAACCGTTTTACCCTGCAGATCATCCAGCGTATGAATATCGCTGCTATCCGATACCAGCACCTGAGTTGATACCCGTAAATTAGGGTTGGTAAAATCAACTACTCTTGCCCGCTCTGGCGTTACTGTCATATTTGCCAGAATCAGATCCACTTTGCCACTTTGCAGAAAAGGAATACGGCTGGCGGCTTCCACTACCACAAACTCAACACTGTTTTCATTGCCAAGCAGGTCTTTAGCAAAACGCTTTGCCAGATCGGTATCAAATCCGACTTTATTACCCTGGGCATCCACAAATCCAAACGGTGGTTTATCGGTAAATACGCCGACTTTTAACACTCCCCGGGCTTTGATTTCTTCCACTGAAGTTGCCTTTACAGGCAAAGAAGAAAACAGAATAACAGCGATAACACTCAACACTGACAATAGTTTCATTGTGGTTTCCTTGTTAATTTCTGAATATCGGTAAATTTGTTCAGGAATTGTCTGGCTCGTTCACTTTCCGGCTGCCGGAAAAACTGTTCTGGCGAACTGATTTCCTCAATGCGTCCGGCATTCATAAAGACAATACTATCAGCAACGGCTCTGGCAAATCCCAACTCATGAGTAACTATCAGCATAGTCATGCCTTCTGCGGCCAGATTCCGTAATACCTCTAATACTTCTCTGACCATTTCAGGATCGAGCGCGGCCGTGATTTCATCAAACAGCATCATTTCCGGCTGCATACACAGCGCTCTGGCAATTGCCACCCGCTGTTGCTGCCCGCCTGACAACTGCGACGGATACGCATAGTACTTATCAGAAAGCCCGACTTTTTCCAGCAGTGCCCTGGCCAGTATTTCAGTTTGTTGTGCTGACCTTTTCTGCCCGGCAACCGGACCCAGCAGCAGATTCTGCCCAACAGTCAAGTGCGGAAACAGCTGATAATGCTGGAATACCATACCAACACGCTGCCGCAACTGTTGCCAGTTGCTGCCACCGTGCAACGTAACACCACCAAACTCAATACTGCCGGCTGATAATGGTTCCAGCCCGTTGATACAACGCAATAAAGTACTTTTACCACAGCCGCTGGGGCCAAGAATCACCACCACCTGTCCCGGCTTAACCGTCAGGTTTATATCATCCAGAATAGTGCTACGACCTTTCTGATGGCTGAGATGATGTAATACTAATGCCGTCATTTTTATCCCTGCTGCCAGCGCCGCTCTAATATGCCTGAACAGTAACTAAGCGGATAACAGATTAAAAAATACAATATAAACAGAAGTCCGTAGATAAACAGAGCGTTATCATCCCGTTCGATAATCTGCTGACCGGCTTTAGTCAGTTCAACCACACTAATCAGAATAGTTAAAGAGGTAGTCTTGATGAGCCGGGTTGCCACATTCATCAACGGCGGCACGGTCTGGCGAATTAATAAAGGAATCACCACATGCCGGTAAATCTGACGCTCTGATAAACCTAAACAGGCTGCAGCTTCCCATTGTGCTTCAGGAAACGCACGTAATGCTCCTCTGAATACTTCCCCGGCTTCGGTACTTCCCCATAACCCAAACACCAGAATCGCAGCAGTGCTACCGCTGAAATCAATCCCCGCCCATAGTGGTAAACCAAAAAACACCAAAAACAGCCATACCAGTAACGGTATAGCCCGCATTGCCTCCAGCCACAGGCGCATTGCCAGACGTAACAATGCAAAGCGGCTCCGACTGGCAACAGCATACAGCACTCCGCCAGCCAAACTCAGGATCAGGGACATTGCAGCAATCCATAAAGTATTCAGCAAGCCCGGCCATAACAGGGTGATGACTGAAAACCACTCCACAGAAGAAGGAAATAATTCAGTCATGACGCCACCTGTGTTCAAGCTGGTTTAATGCAATGGATAACGGCACAAAAACTAACACGCAGCTTATTGTCATTAATGTCAGAAACTCATAGGTCATGTAATAAATGGCAATGCCATTGGTGGTGGTGTACATCACTTCTGCTACCGTAATTGCAGATACCACTGTGGTTTCACGCAATAAAAAGCAGGCAGTGGCAGCGGTGGCAGGCAACTGTTTCTGCCATACCTGTGGCCACAAAATATAACGAAAAGTTTGAAAACGGCTAAGCCCCAGTGCATAAGATGCCTGACTCTGCTGTTCAGACAACGCGCTAAATCCGGCCCTGAATACTTCGGTAAAGTAGGCTCCGCCCATAAATGTCAGTGCCATAACCGCACATAACTCCGGCGGTAGCAAAACCCCTACAGCCGGCAACCCAAAGTACAGCAAAAACAGCTGAATAATCAAAGGAGTATTACGAGCTACCTCGATATAACTACAAATAACAGCCCTGATAAGTGGTGATGTATCCTGCAACAGGCTGGCAAATACCCCCCCAATCAGCAGAGCCAGAAAGACAGCCGCACCTCCAACTGCCAGCATCACCCCGATAGCACTCAGATAATCCGGGATTTGCTCCAGCATAAACTGCCAGTCCATTATGTGCTCCTGAGCCTGTAAAACCTTCTGAACCAGACCGATAACACGGGGTATTCTCAGAGATATAAAAAATTGATATTGCTGCGGATTATAGAACGGAATCAGTATTCCAAAAAGGAATAGAAAATTATATGTATGTACTTTTTATTGTATAAAGCTGCATGATGTAGTGCCGATCAGTTAAAGCCCCCTCGGTTTATGGGGAAAGGAAGGCTCCAATAATTGACTTAGGAGCCGTTTGATAATGATAATGCCTTTATCAACATTACAGTTCGGGCTGCACTCTTTGTATTTCCTGTATTTCCTGCACTTCCACATGCTTCAGTTGCAACCATTCACTGCTATATGCCCTGATACTGTTAGTCAGCTCCAGATTGTTATTCAGTTTCTGACCGTAAGACGGGATAATTTCAGTTAAACGCTGCTGCCACTGCGGTGTTTTAATCTGTGCTTTAAACATCTGATTTAACACATTCAGCATAATCGGTGCTGCGGTCGATGCACCGGGAGACGCCCCTAATAACGCCGCGATTGAACCATCCTCTGAACTGACAATTTCAGTACCAAACTGCAGAACACCGCCATGTTCGGGATCGTTTTTAATAATCTGTACCCGTTGTCCGGCAGTATGTAACCGCCAGTCTTGAGCAGCGGCCTGCGGAAAATATTCTCTTAATGAGTCCATCCGGTCACTGTCGCTCAGCATTAACTGCCCAATCAGATAAGAGGTCAATGGTATATTGTCCCAGCCGGCATGCATCATTGGCAGAATATTGTCTGTAGTTAAGGAGCGTGCCAGATCGGTTACCGAACCTTCTTTCAGGAACTTAGTGGAAAAAGTGGCAAAAGGCCCGAACAGCAATACTTTTTTGCCATCAATAACCCGGGTATCAAGGTGAGGCACAGACATCGGAGGCGAACCGACAGACGCTTTACCATAAACTTTTGCCTGATGCGCTGCGACAATTGCCGGATTTTCAGTTACCAGAAACTGGCCACCCACCGGGAACCCCGCATAACCCTCGGCTTCAGGAATACCTGATTTTTGCAGCAGTTTAAGTGCCCCGCCGCCAGCACCGATAAAGACATAACGTGCCGTTACAGCACTGATCTGGCTGTTATTTGCCAGATTAGCTACGGTTACCGTCCAGGTATTATCATCGTTGCGTTTAATATCCTGCACTTCATGCTGCAAATTGAGTGAAACCTGGGGCTGACTGCTCAGATATGTCGTTAGCTGGCGGGTAATTTCACCAAAGTTAACATCGGTACCAATCGCCATTCTGGTCGCAGCAATACGCTGGGTCGGATCACGCCCTGCCATTACCAGTGGGATCCACTCCTGAATCTGGGCAGGATCTTCTGAATACTCCATCCCCCGGAACAACGAGCTGTGTTGTAACGCCGCATGACGCTTTTTCAGGTAATTAATATTGTCATCGCCCCACACAAAACTCATATGAGGAACATTGTTAATAAACGAACCGGGGTTTTGCAGCACATTCTGTTTTACCTGATGCGCCCAAAACTGCTTGGAAATTTCAAACCACTCATTAATCTCAACCGCTTTGACAATTTCAATTGAGCCATCAGCTTTTTCCGGGGTGTAATTCAGCTCACAAAAAGCACTGTGGCCGGTACCGGCGTTATTCCAGGCATTGGAGCTTTCCGCTGCTACTGCATCCAGTCGCTCAAAAATTGAAATTGTCCATTCAGGCTCAAGTTCATGGATATAAGTGCCTAAGGTGGCACTCATAATACCGCCACCAATCAGTACAACATCAACGGTATCAGAGGGTGCTGGCTGTTGTCTGGAACATGCGACCAGACTGAAAAAGAAGATAATCAGTAACAGTTTTCTCATGGTTCTCTCTCTGAAAATAAACAATGGACAGTTGAGTTTTACTAAATGCATTATCAGCTTAGCAAAGTTTTGTTCAGGGCGTGCTGATATATTTTGTGCGGATAATCGCTGTGGAATAACCCGGATGGTTATTCCACAGCTGCGGTAAATTAACCACGGGCTCTGTTACTTAAACGATACAGCGCTGGTAATACCAGCAACGTTAACAACGTAGAAGATATAATGCCGCCGATAACGACAGTTGCCAGCGGCCGCTGCACCTCAGCACCGCTACCGGTATTAAACGCCATTGGAACAAAGCCTAAACCCGCTACCAAGGCGGTCATCAGTACCGGGCGTAACCGCGATAAAGCGCCCTGCCGTATCGCATCCAGCAATACTATACCTTGTGCCTGTAACTGCCGGATAAAGCTAATCAGTACTACGCCGTTCAGCACTGCAATACCTGATAACGCAATAAAACCTATTGCAGCTGATACAGATAACGGCATACCACGTAGTGACAGCGCCAGTATGCCGCCAGTCAGCGCCAGTGGAATACCGCTGAAAATAATCAGGGCATCACGCAACGAATTTAACGCGGCATACAGCATGACCAGAATCAGCAACAATGTTACCGGAATCACGATACTTAAACGCTGGGCAGCACTTTGCAGCTGTTCAAAGCTGCCGCCATAATCCAGCCAGTATCCCTGGGGCAGAGTCAGTTGTTGCCTTAATACTGACTGTATTTCGTCAACAAAAGAGCCCAGATCACGCTCAGCTACATTGGCGGTAACCACCACATTACGTTTACCACTTTCACGGTTAATTTGATTCGGGCCGGTGACTTCCCGAATGGTGGCAATCTCGCCCAGCGGCACATAATTAAGCTCACTGCCGGTTACGGAAGGCAGGTTCACCGGAATACGGGCTAATGCCTGAGGGTCCTGACGCAACGCTTCCGGCAGCCTCATCACCAGTTCAAATCGCTTATCACCTTCATAGATCAGCCCCAGCTGATGGCCACCAACAGCAGCCTGCAGGGTTTGCTGTAACGTGGCGACATCAATATTCAGCAGCGCCAGATGATCGCGCTGGGGCTCCACCGAAAGCACAGGTAAGCCACTGGCCTGCTCCATCCGTACATCTTCAGCCCCACGAATCTGAGATACCAGTGCTGCCACCTGCCCGCCAATCTGACTTAACTGCTGCAAATCATCGCCATAAACCCGTATCGCCACATCCGCCCGGACCCCGGCAATTAATTCATTAAAACGCATGGCTATCGGCTGGGTAAACTCGTAATTATTTCCCGGCACCTGGCCGGTGATATAACGTAATTCCTCCAGTAAGGCAGCCTTACTTTTGGCAGGATCCGGCCATTGTGCTCTGGGTTTCAGCATAACAAAGGTGTCGGCAACATTCGGTGGCATCGGATCGGTTGCCACTTCCGGTGTACCAATTTTTGAGAAAACCCGCTCCACTTCCGGCAACTGGCTGATTTCCTGCTCCAGCAGGCGTTGCATGGTAACCGACTGGCTCAGGCTGGTTCCAGGAATACGCATTGCGTGCATGGCGATATCGCCTTCATCCAGTTGCGGCAGAAATTCGCTGCCTAAACGGAATGCCTGCCATACACTGGCGCTAACCAGCACCACAGCCCCCAGCAGTACCAGCAGCGGAAAACGCAAGGCACTGCCCAGCAACGGCTGATAACCCCGGCGGCACCAGTTTATCAGGCCATTTTCCTGGTGCTGAATTTTTCCTGTAACAAACAGGGCAATCGCAGCCGGTACAAACGTAACGGCAAATATTAACGCTCCGGCCAGTGCGGCAATAACCGTAAATGCCATTGGGTGAAACATCTTGCCTTCGACACCTGACAGCGCAAACACCGGCAGATAGACCAGCATAATAATAAATACCCCGAATACTGCCGGGGTAAATACCTCGCGGGTGGCCTGTTGCACCTGTTCCAGCCGCTCTGACAGGGTCAGCAGGCGCCCGTGCTGTTGTTGTGCCAGCGCCAGCCGCCGCAAGCTGTTTTCCACAATAATAACTGCGCCGTCAACAATAAGGCCGAAGTCAATCGCCCCCAGACTCATCAGATTACCGCTGACTTTATTAACGGCCATACCGCTGATAGCAAATAACATACTCAGTGGTATCACCATGGCGGTAATCAAAGCGGCCCGCACATTACGCAAAAACAGGAACAGAATAACAATAACCAGCACCGCCCCTTCAAACAGGTTGGTTTTTACTGTAGCAATGGTTTTATTAATCAGCACCGTTCTGTCGTAACTGACTTCAGCCCTGACACCATCAGGCAGGCGCAGGTTTATTTCCTCCAGCCGGGACAATACCTGTGAAGATACAGTGCGGCTGTTTTCTCCCAGCAGCATCATTACCGTTCCCATCACCACTTCGTCACCATTCTGGGTAGCGGCTCCGGTTCGCAGGGCGTGACCAATCATCACTTCAGCCACATCCCTGACCCGTACCGGGGTATCGTCACGTTTGGCAATAACCAGCTGTTCAATATCATGCAGGCTTTGCAGCTGCCCGGATGAACGGATCAGCCATTGTTCACCGTTTCGTTCGATATAACCGGCGCCGACATTACTGTTATTACGCTGTAATGCCGTTGCAATATCGTCCAGCGTCAGTTTCAGCGCCAGCAATTTTGCCGGATCAGGTGCCACCTGATATTCCCGCACAAAGCCACCGATAGTATTAATTTCGGTAACGCCGGGCACTTTCATTAATTGCGGTTTGACCACCCAGTCCTGCAATGTCCGTAATGTTTCCGGAGTATAAACCTCTCCTTCCGGTGTACGGGCCTGTGGTGTTGCGCTAAGCACATAGGTAAATATTTCGCCCAGACCTGAAACTACCGGCCCCATCCTGGCCGCTACATCCGGTGGCAGTTCGTCCCTGACTGCCTGTAAACGCTCTGCGACCTGCTGCCTGGCCCAGTAGATATCCGTACCGTCTTTAAATACTACGGTAACCTGCGACAACCCATAGCGTGACAACGAACGCGTATAGCTCAGTGCGGGTAATCCTGCCATCGCATTTTCAATGGTGTAGGTAATACGCTGCTCAGTTTCCAGCGGAGAATACCCCTGAGCCACCGTATTGATCTGTACCTGTACATTAGTAATGTCCGGCACCGCATCCATAGGTAAACGCAGCATGTTAACTATGCCGGCGGCGGCAATAAGAGCGGTAAAAAACAGCATCAGCCAGCGTTTTGACAACGCCAGTCGTACAATAAAATCAATCATATCCGGCTCCTAGTGCTCATGGCCTGCGCCGGACTTCAGTAAATCCGCCTTGATAATAAAGCTGTTTACAGCAACATATTCATCACCGGCATGCAGCCCGCTGAGTACTTCAACATAGTGATTATCCTGCCGCCCCAGTTGTACCTGCTGTGGCATAAATGTATTACCGGAGCGGATAAACACCACCTGCTGTTCATCTATCTGCTGCAACGCAGTCTTGGGAATTCTTACGGCTACCGGCTCTTCTGCCGTGATGATGTCAGCAGCGATGTGCATTCCCGGCCGCCAGTGCCCATTATCATTACTAAGTACCGCCCGTACTCTGGCAATATGCCCGCCGGTCATCAGCGGCGAAATATAGCTGAGAGAACTTTGGGCATGAATATTCCGGTGTAAATCACGTACTGTCAGTGAGTTTCCTGTTTTAAGCCGGAACAGATCATCCGGAAAGGCAGACATTTCAGCCCAGACCTGCGACAGATTGCTGATTTCAAGTAATGGCGTATCAGCAGCCAGATCCCCGGCATTTAACGGCTGTCCGGTCACAATACCCGCCGCAGGAGCAGTAATACTGTAAATCTGCAATGTCGAGTTATTCCGCACGGTAGCAACTTCCTGCCCCCGGCTGACAGTATCACCAACAGATACCTGCATCTGCTGCACAATACCGGGATAAGGCGCCTGTATCCGGAATTGCTGCTGCGGAATAATGCTGATAATGCCAAATAACGGCGTTATCTTTTGCAGCACCCCGGAAGCTGCTACCGCAGTTTCGATACCATTTTTCTGCTGCATTTGCTCAGAAATGCTAACCTCATCGTGTTCGTCTTCATGCTCATCATGTTCATGCTGATGCGAAGATGCTGCTGTTTTCTTATCGTTGTGGGGAGTATGGCTGTAACCCGGTACCGGTAATGCCAGTATCAGGCTTAAAACTGCAATATAAAGTATGGTCAGATAGTTCATGGGTAATTCTCCGTGCGAACACCTTGTATATCAGCGGTGGCAGTAACTGGCTGGCCGGTCAGGCGTGTCATTTCCAGCAGTTGCAGATGAATGGCCACCTGTGTCTCGATAATATCCAGTTCGGCCTGTAGTAATTCCTGTTGTGCGGCAAGCAGGGCCTGAATATCGAAATGTCCGCTCTGATAACCTTTCAGTGTCTGCTGTAATAACTTTTCAGCCTGGGGTTTTAACTGCTGATTTAACAGCACCAGATTCTGCTGCTGGCTATCGGTTTGCTGATACAGCGCCAGTACTGCCAGCCGCAATGCCGTTTCAGTTTGTTGCTGTTGCAGGCGGGTCATATCTCTGGCGGCGGCACTACTTTGTATTATTCCGCTATTCGGGTTGCGTAATGCCAACGGCACTGAAAAACTGAAAACCAGCCCGGTATCGCCGGAAATTTCATTGCGGCGGATACCGGCACCGACAGTAATATCGCTGCGGCCACCGGCAACAGCCAGCTGCTGCTCACTGTCTTTTAATCTTTCGATGGTCAGTAAACGGGTAAATGCCGGTGCCTGCTGTAATGCCACCAGCACATCAGCCAGAGGGGGTAAAACAGCAATGTCAGCCAGATCGCCTTGTACCGTCTGAAAGTCAGGTTGTTTATTCCAGTTAGCCGCCAGTTGCCACAACGCAGTCTGCAACTCTGCCCTGCGGCTTTGCTGTAACAGCTGAGAGCGGAATAACTGCAATGCCAGCCGGGACACATCCGCTGCGTTCACCGCTCCGGCAGCAGCACGTTTCTGCGCAATCGCCAGCGCGTCCTGCTCCCGGCGGATACGTTCATCCAGCCAGTGATTCAGAGCCTGTAGCCGTAATACATCCAGATAACGGCGGGTGGTCCGGGTTATCACTTCCAGCCGGGTAAGTTCATATTCATCACCGGCCAGTTGCTGCTGTATCTGAGCGGCATTCTGGCGATAATGGCGTTTTTCTCCCAGCTCCAGCACCTGATTTAAAGATAACGTCAGCTCGGCACTGTCAAAGCCTTTACTTTCACCGCTGCCAAGTACATTTTCCAGGCTGATGTCCAGTTGCGGGTTTGGTGCCAGGCTGGCCTGAATATAATCAGCTTCAGCCATCCGCAACTGATACGGATATAACTGTAATTCTGGATGTTCCAGCATCGCACGCTGTAACGCCTGCGACAGTGATAAGGTTTGCCCGGTCGCCTTAGCGGGTAAGGCAGCCGTAAGCACTATGGCCGGCAGCCATAGCAAATAGAATTTCATACGCATTGGTATGCTCCGGATAAATTAATTAATCAGATAAAAAACGGAACAGACTCAGGCGTCAGGAGGCGGAACAGGAGGGCTGTATTGCTGGCTTGCAAAAACTGCAGACTCAGCATTATTGTCGTCAGAATAGACCCGTGGTACACGCCAGTTATGCTGGTAACTGACGTAACAGGCTACGTGTACATGAAGTTCATGGTTATCGCTATGTTCATCGTCATTCAGATATACGTTATGTTGATGAACCAGTTCGGTAAAACCAAAAGGATGTTCTTCTGCCGGCAAATGCATCACCATGCCATCACAGGCGGCCAGCGCGTGATTCAGCATAATAATTAACAACAGCATTGCACCAGAGAAGTGTTTAACCATAGAGAGATATTAACCGGCATCTGCCAGACTTATAATACAGGTATGCTATCACTGCCCGGCTGAAATAAACAGTAATAATGATTGTTATTCAGTGCCGGTCACGGTGAGCAGTTTATAAATGGTATAGTGTTTTCATCATATCGGTATAACTGACTGGACGGGACCATCTACATAGACATAAGCTTTAGAAGTCATTGGATAACTCTTCCCGTTCTTTTCTCACTTTACGCAAACGATGTTCATCCATCAGCTCAAGCTGACGCTCAACAACAGACTGGAATAAATCAGCAAGTTCTAAAAATGACAATACATCAAACAAAGCTTTTGAATTTACCCCTTTGCCACGTTCCATAGCAGAAATGGTTGAACGGCTCAATCCGGTTCGCACCGCAAGTTCAGCCTGATCCATAGTTCGGGCTCTGGTATGTTTAATCAGCTCACCAATCGCCTTTTGCAATTCACCGGTTGTTTTTTTCATCTTAAAACACTCAAATTAATGAGTTAAATATAGCACAATAAAATATAAAGCATTAAAAATAACACATTAATTATAATCTCTATCTGCTTATTGCGACTTGCGGGTGAAACATGAACTGTCAGGAGGGAGCAGTGCTGAAATCCGGAATCGTTTATCTTGCACTAAATGCCTGCAGCCATACAGTACAAACCATAATGAACAGATAAGCTATATACCGGAAAGAGACCAGGATCTGCTGACGTTTGTTGATGAGTTAAATTGATTGTATAGCAGTAAAAACTAAAGAAGTGTAACAGCAAGTAAATTGGCAGAGCGGACGGGACTCGAACCCGCGCCCCCCGGCGTGACAGGCCGGCCATGTTCTTAACAGAAAGCAACCGACTGAACTACCGAATGAAGCTTTAGGAGATAAAGTGGCGGAGCGGACGGGACTCGAACCCGCGACCCCCGGCGTGACAGGCCGGCTATGTTCTTAACAGAAAGCAACCGACTGAACTACCGAATGAAGCTTTAGGAAATAAAGTGGCGGAGCGGACGGGACTCGAACCCGCGACCCCCGGCGTGACAGGCCGGTATTCTAACCGACTGAACTACCGCTCCGCGCTTGGAAGTGCATAACATGCAGTTTGATTGCTTAGCTGATATGGCGGAGCGGACGGGACTCGAACCCGCGACCCCCGGCGTGACAGGCCGGTATTCTAACCGACTGAACTACCGCTCCGGAATCAGATAAACGATAAATACAAACTGGCGGAGCGGACGGGACTCGAACCCGCGACCCCCGGCGTGACAGGCCGGTATTCTAACCGACTGAACTACCGCTCCGAAGAAGCATTTATTAATGGCGGAGCGGACGGGACTCGAACCCGCGACCCCCGGCGTGACAGGCCGGTATTCTAACCGACTGAACTACCGCTCCGCGCAGTGAATGCAGAATTTCATGTGGGTATCCTGCATTGCGGCGGGAATGATACGGATTAGCCTGTTGCCCGTCAATACCTTTTTTGCCGCATTTGCCTATTCCTTAATCATCCGGTAATGAAAGATCAAGAATATCATCCATATCGTTGTTTTTTTGCACTTTAGCCCTAGTACCAGCCACGGTACTGTCTTTATTTTCAACGCTTTCTGTCTGGTTATTTACGGCATTATTGTCTTTTTGGACCGCCGGTTTCCTCTGCCAGAACGTTAAATCTGCCAGCGTTTTTTCTGTCATAACAAACCAAATGGCAAAGCTACCACCACCCAGAATCAGTAAATTAGCGGCAATAACCATCATCCACGGAAATTCAGGCTCTGGTTCTGATATGATAACACTCTGCTCTACACTGATTTCATCCCTTATTTGCTGCGGTAATTCAGTCAGCGCGGGCGCCTTCCGGGTAACCGGATTGACCAGAAAGCTTTCTTCCGGCAAGTTGAGTACAAATTCACGCCCGTCAACCGTTTCCCCGAACACAGAAATATCCAGCAGATAACTACCATGCCCTTTATTCTGTACCTGCAACTGGCGGGGCCCGTCAGTCACCTCATTCAGTGAAAAGCTTTCCACCTCTCCGTTGGGGTAGCGAATCCGTCCCTGTAGCAGAACAGAAGCAGCAACCAGCCGTGAATCAGTTACCTGAAAACTCACCTGATGCATACCTTCAGCCGCAGGTGCCGGGGTAACATTAACGGTAACCGGAGCATGGTGAATCAGTACCGGAAGCTGTTCCACTTCACGGGTATATAATGGTGTACGGACAACATATTTGGGGATCCATTCTCCGGCAGCAAAATTCAGCTGAAATTCTCCGGTAAATACTCCGTCACGGGCTTTTTCATCATAGCCCCGGCCATCATCCCGGAATTGTGCGACCTGCACCACTCCCCGGCCAAAATTGTCATATTCAGCTTTATTGGTACTGATAAACAGCACTTCCAGCATCAGCACATCCCGGAAGTCACGGGCATTAATCGGCTGCCCGCTACTGGTTAAACGGGCGGTTACTTTTACCGTTTCGCCTGCCATCAGGTTTTCGGGCAGAATATCGGCATCCAGTTTAATATCGGTCAATACCAGTATCCGGCTTTCCGGTTGTAACCTACCAATTGCCTGCCAGGGGCCGGGCATCGGATCGCGGATCTGAATCAGATCATAACTGTGTGCATCATGCCAGCGCATGTTGTGCTCTTCAGCATTGGCAAAACGTAGTTTAGTCCCATCCGGACGCACCAGTATCACCGACGGTGAACCCCGGCGCCGGAACAGCAACAGGGTAATTTCTGATACTTTATCGTCAATCCGGAAACGGTTATCAAGTAGCGGAATCTGATTTTTAACAGGTAAATCAGGTAATAAAGTAAAGCCACTGTCAGCAAACGGTGAGGTCTCGTTTTCTTCTGCCACTGAAGTCTGGGCCTGAACCTCAGCTAAGCCCAGCGCCAGCAGCAGGCATCCCCATACGGCTAGTTTCGCCACAGGCAGCTTCCTCCTTTTTTCATCACCAGATCCAACCGCTCTTCGTGCGCGGACAATTCCTGTGCAGAAGCAGTAACCACTTTCAGACGGCCATTGCGCTTAATATTAAACTGGCCATTTTGGCCACCGTTATTTCCATCTGACTCAGCAGCAAGATTCAGGCTGACCTGGCCTCCGGTCATGCGCAGATAAACATCAGCCAGAATTTCGGCATCCAGTAAAGCGCCGTGTAACGTACGGTGGCTGTTGTTAATGTCATACCGTCTACATAAGGCATCCAGGTTATTCTTCTGGCCCGGATGCAGCTCTCTGGCCATCATCAGGGTATCCAGCCAGGTGCAGTATTCCTTTACCGGGGGCAGATTGGGTCTGAGCAGGGAGAATTCATGATCAATAAAACCAATATCGAATGCCGCATTATGAATAACCAGCTCTGCCCCACGAATATAATCAAAGAACCCCTGGGCAATATCGCGGAACTTAGGTTCATGCGCCAGCCGTTCATTAGTGATACCGTGCACCGCGATGGCTTCGGCATCAATAGCCCGTTCCGGGTTGATATACACATGAAAATTATTCCCGGTAAAACGGCGGTTAATCAGCTCTACACAGCCAATTTCAATAATGCGGTGCCCTTCTTTCGGATTAATCCCTGTGGTTTCGGTATCCAGAATAATTTGTCGTTTTGCCATGTCGTATTTCGCTTTTTACTGCAATTAGGTTAGATTATACGCCGTTTTGCTCTGAGGAAAGGCTTTATGAATAAAACTGTTGCAATCTATACCGATGGTTCCTGTCTGGGTAATCCGGGACCCGGTGGTTATGGTGCAATTCTGACATATGGCCAGCACCGTAAAGAGCTGAGCGCCGGTTACCGCATGACCACCAATAACCGGATGGAATTACTGGCTGCTATTGTCGCGCTGGAAAGCCTGAAAAAACCCTGTGTCGCCGACCTGACAACCGACAGCCAGTACGTCCGGCTGGGAATTACCCAATGGCTGGCAGGCTGGAAACGCAATAACTGGAAAACCAGCCAGAAAGAACCGGTAAAAAATCAGGATTTATGGCAACGGCTGGATCTGGCCAGCCAGAAGCACCAAGTCCGCTGGCACTGGGTAAAAGGCCATGCCGGTCATCCTGAAAACGAGCGTTGCGACGAATTAGCCCGCCAGGCAGCTACCCATAAGGCAACCGCTGTCGATCAGGCATTTGAAGATAGTGCTAAAAAAACTAAGGTTTAGATATAGTGCCGGTCAGTTTAAAGTTTAAGCATCCATCACCTTACTCACACTAACACGCCGTAAATACATCCCTGTAGGCTCGGTTCCGCCCATCCAGGGCTACAACGGTTAGCTTAGAGTAAGCTGATTCCTGCTTTACTGATTAACATTAAGGCTTAGGTGTTTCTTTTAACAGCGTTTCCAGTGCTGATAACAGCTTTTCGTCATCCGGCCGGGTTCTGCTGCCAAAATGAATAACGGTCTGCTCGTCAGCACTTACCAGATACTTATTAAAGTTCCAGGCTGGCGACTCGCCTGATTTCTCAATTAATGCCTTAAATACCGGATTGGCCTTTTTGCCTCTGACATTTGACGCGGCAAACATCGGGAAATCCACGCCGTAATTCAGATAGCAGACTTCTGCTGTTTTCTCTGCATCATTATGTTCCTGAAAAAAATCATCAGACGGAAACCCCAGCACCACCAGGCCCTGCTCACGGTATTTCTGGTACAACACTTCCAGCCCTTCAAATTGCGGTGTAAAACCACACTTGCTGGCAGTATTCACAATTAGCAGGGTTTTCCCTTTAAAGCTGTCACACAGATCAACACTCTCCTTAGTGCGAAGATGTTGCATCGAGTGTCCGAGAATCTCGCCACACTGGCTGGCAGCGGCGGGTGCAGTAATTGCCGTCAGTAAAATTAGCAGTGCATATTTTCTGATAGTCATAGCAGTGTCCTGATAGTGGTTATTCACGCCAGATCAGCGTATGAAATTCAGTATATCAGCAGTCCGGTATAACACATAAACTCATGTGTTATTTGTTGCCGTTAGGCTATTATCCGCATTTGTTTACGGTTGTAATTATTCAGCAGGAATGCCATGCGTATTTGTTTCTTAATGTATCCGTGGGAAAGAATTTACCCTGAAGGCGACAGTACCATCAGAATGATTCACGAAGCAGTTTCCAGAGGGCATACTGTGGCAGTAACCCATGCCACCAGCCTGACAGTACGGGACAGCATCGCTCAGGCATTTTGCCGGGTATTTACCAGACATCAGAAAATCAGCAGTAATATCGCGACCTTTTACCGTCAGGCAGAATTTACCCAACAGAAGCTACCGCTGGCAGCCTTCGATGCCATTGTCATCAGGCTTAATCCGCCGCTGGACCCGGTAGTGCTTAACTTTCTTGATTCAGTACGCGAAGACACTTTTATTATGAATGATCTGGACGGTATCCGCATTGCCAATAATAAAATGTACACCGCGTCACTGCATGATCCGGATAACCAGTTTATTCCTGTCACCCATGTTTCAAAAAACAAAGAATATCTGGCAAAAGTACTGGCAGAATCTGCCGACAGCAGAATGATTCTGAAGCCGCTTAACGGCTATGGCGGTAAAGGTATTATTCTGCTGGAAAAATCAGCGCTGCAAAGTGCCCGGTCGCTGCTCGACTTTTACATCGGCGAAGGTGAGCACGCCAATTACGTCATACTGCAGGAATATGTGGCAGGTGCAGAGCACGGCGATATCAGAATACTGATGCTAAACGGCAAGCCTGTTGGCGCCATGCGCAGAATTCCGCCAGAGAACGATTTACGCTCCAATGTCCATGCAGGTGGTTCCGTCGTGAAATATCAGCTGACACCGGCAGACAAAAAACTCTGCGCTCATATTGGCCCCCTGCTGGTACGTGACGGCCTGTTTTTTGCCGGTATCGATGTCATTAACGGCAAACTGATCGAGGTTAACGTGATGAGCCCCGGCGGTATCGCCAGAATAAATCGTCTGAATAAGGTTCGCCTGCAGGAAAAAGTACTGGATTTTATTGAACAGGCAGCAGCAGAAATCCCGGCATTAAGCACCAGAAAACAGCATTTTCGCCAATTATTGGCCGACGTGGAAAACCAAACCTGATATTAGAAAAATCTTTTATCGTAATACGAAAAAAAATTCGCTGTTTTTACGCTTAAATTCTCGGTAAATAGGCAAAAAAACTGAGGTAGTTGCTTATGTCACAAGTAGAAAACAATGAATTTGAGCTGGACGATTTAACCAGCGATACGGAATTACCACAGGAAACCGGGACCAAGGACAGCCGCAACAAACAAAAATATGAAGCCAGAAAACGTATAGATGAACTGCTGGAGGAAAAACGTCTCCGCAAATTGCTGGACGACGACTGGGATCTGGATGAAAGCGAAGAAGACTAAGCCAACTTAGTCTTCTTCATTAAAACAGCAATTAACCGATAATCAGGGTAATGCAACTTCAAAAGTAAAGGTTACTGATTCACGTACTTTATCAGCCAGCTTGGAAGAAGTATCAGCAGAGTATGCGGCTTCAATCAGGTAACGGCCTGCAACTTCCGGCGTAAAGGTGAACGCGCCTGATTTATCGGTGGTAAAATCCACCCGCCCGGCTTCGTTACGGTATAACTCACCATCAACAGACAGTGTTCCTTTTACGCCAGCCTGTGGCTTACCATCTAAGTTAAACACCAGGGTAATGGTTTCTTCTGCAACAAAATCAGCCGGGTGTACATTACTGTTAATTTCCAGCCCCTGACCCGTCAGTTTTACTACCGTATCAGTTGGTTTATTCACGGTAACATAAGCAAACGAACGGCTGCGCATCTGTGTGGTTTCAACTTTGGATGCCCCGGCCGGCAGTTGGCTCTTACGCTCTTCTTTGTTCGCCATCAGACGCTTACGTTCACCATCAACTTCATAGCTGGTGAAATAACGCAGTGGGTTTGACAGTTCAATACGGTAAGTACCTTCACCACCTAACTGTACGTCAGCCATTGACTTACGCTTGCCCTGATAAACATCTTTTACTGCCTGTTGCTTACCATCAGGTAAATGCACAGACAAATTGCTCAGGCCAATGCCTTTATCCGGCACAAAAGTCATATTTGCAGCAGAGGCATCAACAGCAATCCAGCTGTTCTCTTTTGATAATACATAGTGACTTGGCACTACCCATAAGGTATGAGCACTGGCAGCACCGCTTACCAGCAACGCAGTTAATAACGCTGTTACTTTTTTCATCGTATTGTTTTCCTCAACATGTGTATTAACGAACTGTCAGCTTCAATGCGCCCAGCTCAGACTCTGCAGCCACTTCCAGCACCTGCCCATTACCTGGTAATGCAAAATCCAGCTTTTGCAGACTACGGCCACCCTGTTCACGGGCTGCCTCCACCAGCAAAGTGTAAGTTCCGGCAGGTAAATCTGCGCCTTTGTCATCTTTACCGTCCCAGATCAGGGTATAACTGCCTGGTCTGCGGGTTGCACCGGTCATAGCATCCACCAGTTGCGGATTACTACGGCCAATCTTGCGCCAGAAACGGCGTAAATCTTTCAGCCAGTCAGGTTTTTCCTGCCATATGGTGATGAGTTTTACCGGCTGCTGCTGCTCATTCTCGACCCATATCGCAACATAAGGCCGGTGGTACTGTGCCGTTTCAATCGCCGGAATTTCCAGCTGTATCTCTGTTCCGGCCGCAACACTGCTACTGTGCCAAAGCAAACTGCCACTTAAACACAATGCACCAATTAATACTTTTTTCATGTTTCCCTCGTACTCGTAAATGTGCAGTGATAAAACCGGTTATACGGGTGCTAACCCCCGCCCTAATGTAAAGAAAAAATATACGCAAACACCGTCAGAAAAATGCCCAGCAAAGCAAAAGTGTTACCGGCGCTCCGGCGTGAGGTCTGGCGTAAAATCAGATAAAAACCGCTGATGGCAAAAATAATACAGGCAATGGCAGTAACGTCGATCAGCACTATCCAGCTTAAACCGGCATTACGGCCTTTATGCAAATCGTTCAGTAAAGCCAGATAACCGTTAAACTCAACCTCCAGCTCAGCAATGCCTTCATTAAAGTCGATTACCGCGCTGGCATAGCCTGCCGGACGTTTTAAATCCAGTTCCAGCAAGCCCTCTTCCGTTTCAAACTGATAACTGAACACCGACGCTTTAACATCGTGTTCTTTACTCAGCCACTGATAAAACTGCCGGGCAACATTATCCTGCTGCTTTTTATCTTCTGGCAGTACGCTGTAACGCAAAGACTCCGGTAACTCCAGCGTTTGCTGACGGCTTTGCTGACCGGCTTTGCTTTGCAACAAATCCGGATGATTCAGCGTAATACCGGTAATGGCAAAAAACAGCAGCAATACCAGTACCAGCATAGAGCTGTATGTGTGAAGCAAGCGCATAAACTTGCCAAAAGCAGGGCTTTGCCAGAAATTCATTATTAAATTATGTTCATTACATTAAAATCGCCGCCATATTACTGATAACAATTCTTATTTGCAACGTAATTTACAATCAGCAAAATGCCGGAAAACAGTACAGCAGGGATCGGAAGCCAAACGACAGAAAAGGCACAAGTGCCTTTTCTTTACAGGAGCTTAGGGTTTGAGAAAATATTACCGGGTAAGAAATTCTGCCCTGGTACGGCCATCGTCTTTAAAAATGCCGCCCAGTGCAGTGGTCTGGGTTTTGGAATTTACGTCCATAACACCGCGGGATTTAACACAGTAATGTACTGCTTCCATCGTGACAGCAACATTTTCTGTTTGCAGCAACGTTTGTAAGGCCACCAGAATCTGCTGGGTCAGACGTTCCTGTACTTGCGGGCGCTGGGCAAAAAAGCGGACGATCCGGTTAATTTTTGATAAACCGATAATCCGCCCTGCCGGTATATAGGCAACGGTAGCACTGCCATCAATAGTGACAAAATGATGCTCGCAGGTGCTGGTGAAGCTGATATCTTTCACCTTAACCATTTCCTCTACCTGCATTTTGTTATCAATCAGGGTTATTTTAGGAAAACTGGCATAATCCAGCCCGCTGAAAATCTCATCAACATACATTTTAGCAATACGATGCGGCGTTTCGCTCAGGCTGTCATCTGTTAAATCCAGCCCCAGAGTATTGACGATATCTGACATTAACTGACTGATCTTCCCGTATTTCTGATCACGAGACAATCCATTATCCCGCATTGGCGTTTCAAGACCTCTGGCTTCCAACGCACTGCGAACACTGATCGCTTCTTCTGATAACATAATTTCTTCCGGCTCAACTTACATTCAGCTGCTAAGGACACATTACCACACCAGTTTACGGTGAAAGCCTTATTTTTACCATTTTATGGCACTAAAACAGGCACTGTGACGCAAAATGAAATGTTCCCTGCCAGCTGATTTACGGTGTTACTGAACTCTGGCCAGCGATTCCAGCAGTTCACGGGGTTCTACTTCCGGTCCGTTCAGAGACTCATCCCAGTTGGTACCAATCAGTACACCATCATCATACATTTCTTTCAGCCAGCCTTCGCAGAATACATCTAAAGGAATAGCTTCCGGCTTATAATTCTGCCATTCATCAGAACAGTGTGCCTGAGCATCTGCTTTGTTCGACCAGAACGGCATAACGTCTGTTTCCTCAAACTCTACAGACTCGACTACCAGCAAATCTTCACCATCTGCCAGAGTCCATACCACACCATTTGTTTTAGCTTCTTCAATAAACCGCTGATAACCCGGATCATGCTCGAATTCGGCCATAACCTACCTGCCTTACATTGTGACAATACAGCTGCTATTAGAACAGAAAGCACCCTGCAAAAGCGAGTGTTATTACACGCCAAACCGATTCCGGCTTAACTTACCGGCATTACTTTTGCGCCGCCTTTTATTGTGCGCTCAAAATAACGTACAATTTGCCATACATCAGGACAAAGGAAATAAAAGACAAAATGGCGCAATATATTTACTCGATGTACCGGGTTTCCAAAGTAGTGCCCCCCAAACGTACTATTCTGAAAGACATTTCCCTGTCTTTCTTCCCCGGTGCAAAAATTGGTGTGTTGGGTCTTAACGGCGCAGGTAAATCAACTCTGCTGCGCATTATGGCTGGCGTGGATAAAGATTTTGAAGGCGAAGCCCGTCCATTGGCAGGCACCAAAATAGGCTATCTGCCGCAAGAGCCGGAACTTAACCCGGCCAGAACGGTGCGGGAAATTGTTGAAGAAGCCGTATCAGATGTAAAAGACGCACTGGCGAGGCTGGATCAGGTTTATGCCGCCTACGCTGACGAAAATGCCGACTTTGATGCGTTAGCCCGCGAACAGGGCGAACTGGAAGCACTGATTCAGGCCAAAGACGGCCATAACCTTGATAACACACTGGAGCGCGCCGCAGATGCCCTGCGTCTGCCGGCATGGGATGCAAAAATTGAGCATCTTTCTGGTGGTGAGCGCCGCCGGGTTGCTATTTGCCGTCTGTTACTGGAGCGGCCAGACATGCTGTTGCTGGACGAACCAACCAACCACCTTGATGCCGAATCAGTAGCCTGGCTGGAGCGTTTCCTGCACGACTACCCAGGCACAGTCGTGGCCATTACCCACGACCGCTATTTCCTTGATAACGTGGCAGGCTGGATTCTGGAACTGGACCGTGGTCATGGTATTCCGTGGGAAGGTAACTATTCTTCCTGGCTGGAACAAAAAGATGCCCGGCTCGCTCAGGAAGAAAAAACCGAGAATGCCCGTCAGCGCTCAATTAAACAGGAACTGGAGTGGGTACGCACTAATCCGAAAGGCCGTCATGCCAAGAGCAAAGCACGTATGGCACGCTTTGAAGAGTTGCAGAGCCAGGAATTCCAGAAACGCAACGAAACCAACGAGCTGTTTATTCCACCAGGGCCGCGCCTTGGCGATAAAGTGCTGGAAGTGGCAAACCTGCGTAAATCGTTTGGTGACCGGGTATTGATTGATAACCTGAGCTTCAGCATCCCGAAAGGTGCCATTGTCGGCATTATCGGCCCGAACGGTGCCGGTAAATCAACATTATTTAAAATGATCACCGGCGCAGAGCAGCCAGACAGCGGTACTATCAGTGTCGGTGATACCGTACAGATCGCCAGCGTTGATCAGTTCCGCGACAGCATGAATCCGAAAAACACCGTATGGCAGGAAATTTCAAACGGTCAGGACATGCTGCAAATCGGCAACTTCCAGATCCCCAGCCGTGCTTATGTCGGCCGTTTTAACTTTAAAGGTAACGACCAGCAGAAATTTATTGGTGAATTATCCGGTGGTGAACGTAACCGGGTGCACCTGGCCGCCCTGCTAAAAGCCGGTGGCAACATGCTGCTACTGGATGAACCGACCAACGATCTTGACGTAGAAACCCTGCGGGCACTGGAAAATGCCTTACTCGATTTCCCGGGCTGCGCTATGGTTATCTCGCATGACCGCTGGTTTCTGGACCGTATCGCCACGCATATTCTGGATTACCGCGACGAAGGTAGCGTTAACTTCTTTGAAGGTAACTACTCAGACTATGAAAGCTGGCTGAAAGCAACTTACGGCGCAGACGCACTGGAACCGCACCGTATTAAATACAAAAAAATCTAACCCCGGAACACGTCCCCCTATCATACGGCCTGCTATGTGTCACAACATGGCGGGCCGTATCTGTTTTGACATTAGTGTTTTTAACCAACTTAATAGTGAATTTCACTAAATATTGATTTTCATCATTCCGGGCAATATCGGCAACTCAAACCAAACTAAAAAATAAATCCTTATAAATCATAATAATAAAATAAAAAACCAAGTTGGCACATAGCTTGAAATAGGATGGAGGCAAGCAACATTAACTAACAACAAGGAACTACTATCATGAAAACATTAACAACTATTTCTGCAATTACTCTGGCTGCTGTAAGTGTAATGATCCCGGCTCAGGCTGCATCACTGCCGGAAATTCTGACCGAACTGACCAGCAAACAACTGGCTGAGATATCCGTATCCATAAAAGAACAGGCCAAAACTGCGCTGGAGAATACGGTAAAAGAATTATTTGCTCAGGAAGCAAAAAAGCAAGCTGAAACAGTACAGATAGTACACACCGAAATGGCGGCCCGTACTGACGCAACCGGGCAGTAAATCGCTATGATGTTATTTACTGACTGGTTATTAGCCATTTATCTGTTACCAGTAGCAGGCGTGGTTTCTGCTCTGCTACTGTGGCTGGGGTTACTACCGCTCAGCAGACTGCTACATAAAGCCCGGATTTAACATATAAACCGGGCCTTTCCCCTCAACTGCTAGACGCCTGCGTTATCAGACCATACCGCAAATTCATTACCATTAGGATCAGTAAAGTGAAAACGCTTACCGTTCGGGAATGAAAAAGTCGGTTTAATAATTTTGCCACCGGCAGCAGTAATTTTTGCCTGAGTTTGCGGTAAATCCCTGCTGTAAATAACGGTCAGCGCACTGCCCGAAGCCGTAGAGGCTACAGCAGAAGACCGGTAAAACCCGCCGTCCAGTCCTGAATTGGCAAAAGCAACATAATCAGGACCGTAGTCAACAAATACCCAGCCAAATACCACATTAAAAAATCGCTTGGTAGCAGCCAGATCTTTAGCAGGAAACTCAAGATAATCTATTTTCTCATGTTGGCTCATCGTCATACCCACCCATGCTAAATGTAAACCTAACTCAGGTCAGTATGTTATCAGCCCGCCCTGCTTGTCCAGTGTAATATATCCTGAACTGCTCAGCCGTTTATTTGGTATACACCACAGCTGAAAGTTGCAGGGCTTTTCCCATTTTACTCAGCAGCCCGGCCACTTTGCGATTTTGCACTGTTTTCGGTAACGGCTGACCACCGGCAACAGTTTTGCTGTGCAGGGTGTTTTTTTCAGTAACTGTATTACAGGTAGCCATAACAAACCTCACCATTCAAAGAGCAGACGTATTCTGCAGGGATATTATGCTGAAAAATTCACCAGGCCACCAACGAGATAAATTGCAGACATAGCATTAAAA